>JBGVEW010000121.1:0-32864 GCA_045120465.1 Eubacteriales bacterium | reverse complement strand
TTTTTTGCCTCTTATGATAAAAAATGGAGGTGTTCAACCGCAAAAACAAAAACCACGGGGGTGAGTACCAAATGCGTTTTCGCATTTGGTGCTCACCCCTTTTTTCCGCCTTGGGCGGATTGGTTTTTGCTTTAGTTTGCGATACCGGAGTGCTCGATACCCTGTACCAGGAAGTTCTGGCAGAATGCGTACAGAACAACCAGCGGTGCGATGATCAGCAAGCCGCAGGTGTTTCGGATCGCGGTTTCGTAAAGCTGTGTTCCTGCGTAAGAGGTCTGCAAGGACAGAGGAATGTCGCCAACCAAGTTGACAAGCAACTGACTGGACGTGTTGTTTCCTACGTTGATGAGAGAAATGTAGAAATCGTCCATCCACTGCCAGCAGAACGCGAACAGGAATACGGTTACCATCATCGGAATCGACAACGGCAGAATGATACGGAAGAAAGTGTGGAAGGTTCCGCAACCGTCCATGTACGCCGATTCCTCCAACTCATCGGGAATACCGCGGAAGAACTGACGGAGCAGGAAGATATACAAACCGTTCTTAAACGCCAGACCGCAAAGCGAAAGAATCACGAGCGGTGCATAGGTGTTTTCCAGGTTCAAACCGGTTTGCTGAATTTGCATCAGAATCGGCTCACCGATATCATCCGTTCCCAGCGTAATAGAGTCGGGCAGTACGTTGATGGCTTCAAAGAATGCCGCAACGCCTTCGCCAAGATCCTTGATGTTCCAGCCAAAGAGCTCAATTCCGCCGCCCTTGAGCAAGCGAACGATTCCCAAAATATCAAAGTTACGGAATCCCAAGTACATGGAATAACGCAGCGTTTGATGAGGGATGATCATCGTGAGCATAACCAGCATAAAGATCAGGTTTCTGCCGCGGAACTTGAACTTTGCAAAGCCGTAACCGATCAAACAGCAGATAAAGGTCTGCACGATTGCGGTGATAAAGGACAACAGGAAGGTGTTACCCAGTGCGTTGAAAAATCCAATTTCGGTAAAGAGACCGCGGTAGATATCGAAGGAGATGTTTCGGGGAATCATGTGGACGGTGACGTCCACGAAATCCTCGGGTGCCATGATCGATCCCAGGATCTTGGTGATAAACGGCTCCAGAACGATGTAGGAGATACCGATCATCAGAATGTACCAGAAAAGCTTGACTACAAACTTTTGAACGAAGTAGAAAGACAGGAACTTTTCCTTGAATCTCTGTTTGAACGGAGTACGATCAAACTCGACACGGATCTTGTTTTTGGTTTCCTTTGTTACAACAGGCTTACTTTCAGTGTTTTGCGCGTTCATGTTTTCTCCTCCCTTCTCAATCGTTCTTACGCTGGTAGAATACGAATGCCGACATCACCGCTGCAATAATTGCAACGACCAGGATTACGATAAGGAAGTAGATCCAGGACATTGCAGTACTCATCGTACGACCGTCCTGACCCGTGCTGAACACCGAAGAAATAAACGACATTGCAGGGTTACTGTCAATCGTAAAGGAGTCGATCACCGTATAAACCGCGTTTACCAGAATCATCGGGCTGATCATCGGGAAGGTAATCTTCCAGAAGGTTTCCCATCCGGTTGCGCCGTCGATCTTACAAGACTCGTAAATCGCGGGAGAAATGGACTGAAGAGCCGCCAGGAAGATCAGCATCTGTACACCCGCGCGGTTAACAATGTTGAAGATGTTGTTAATTACCACCGCAATGTACTCGACCAATTCCTGACCGACCGCCATGTTTGCAAACAGTGCTTGCAGATCCATGGTGGAGACCATTTCGCCGGCTCCCGGGGCACCTCCAAGCTCTCCCGAGCCATCGTCAATACCGCCGGATTGCATGTTTTGATAGTTGACGTCCAACGCCTGAATCGATTCCATGATACCCGTGGAAATGATGACGGGGACGAAGAAAATGGAACGGAATGCTGCACGTCCAACCATTTGCTGGTTAAGCATAACCGCCATAAACAGGGAGAACAGAAGGATTGCAGGCAAATCGAATGCCAACGTTCCCAAACCGGAGATCAAAACCTCAACAAAGGTGGTGTTGGTCTTGGGATGCATATACGTCAAAAGCGCATCCGAGTAGTTTTGGAATCCAACGAACTCCATGACCGACTCACCGTTTACAACCTCAATCTGGCTGAAGCTGAGCTGCACCGACTGGAATACCATGGGCAGATAGATCAGCACAAAACCGATCAAAAACGGAAGGACGAAGATCCAGCCGGCTCTCGCCTTGCGGCGATCGAGGGAGGCGATCTTTTTTCTCTTTCTCTTTTTCGGTGCAGGCACCGCAACAGAGTTTTCGAGCTTTACTTCATTAGTCATATTCTGTTACCTCCCTTTCTCAAGCGTTTTGATTTTCGAAAACGACGATATATTCACCGCTTTCGATGGTATAGACCTCACCGTTGTAGTTGACACGTACAGAGTAGCTGTTGTAGTTCAGGATAAAGGTCTTGTATGCCTCGTTTCCTTCACCGTAGGTTACAGCAACAATGCGGTTATTATCCACTACGAAGGAGCGGTCGTCATTGCCCTCGTTATCGGGCTTGGAAGCCTCGGGCTTCTCTACCAAACTATCGTAGAGAGTATTCAAGGTTTCCATATCGAAGATGTAGTTCTTGCAATCATTCAACAAGCCTTCAATTTCACCTGCACCAAACGCATCCTGAACAAACGCCTGATTGATCAGCGCAATCGCTTCCGCAAATACGGATCTTGCACCCTCATCAAGGCTCAGCGCCTCTTCATATACGTTGTAAGCATTGGTGATTTGTTCAGTATATTGATCTGCATTTGCGAAGAATCCTTGCATCTGTGCAAGCAACTCAGCACGAGTCTCTTCATCATCCTCGTACACCTCGGTGGTTTCCATGATCTCAAGTGCCTTGGGCATTGCAGCCACCAGAGCGTCTGCCTCTGCCTTGAGCGCGTGCAGCTCAACGGAATATTCCAGCATTGCAAAAATCTGTGCGTAGAATACGGAAAGCTGATCGACGACAGCCTTATATGCCGCATCGTACGCTTCCTGTGCAACTGCAACGGGATCAACGGGAGTCTGCTCCTCGTTGCTTCCTTCATTGCCCTCGCCGCCCTGTGCGTCATCCTGTGCGGGAGTTGCTTCGGGAGCCTCGGGTGCAGCCTCGGCATCAGCCTTTGCCTGAGCAAGTGCTGCTGCAGCAGCCTTCAGGGTTGCGATTGCCGTTTCAAAATCAGCGTTTTCGCCCGCGAGCTGAAGTGCCTGCAAGGTCTTATCGTTGAGATCGGAGATCGCGTTCAGAATGGACTTCATGTTGCCCTCTGCGTTATACAGAAGTGCCCATGCGTCTGCTGCGGAGATCAGGTTGCTGACGTTCTCGTTATACGCATTTTCGCTCTCGGCACGTTCTGCAGCCTCAAGCTTCTCGGCAATTTCTGCCTGCAGCTCGTCAAGGTCAAGCACACGCTCGCCCGTAAGGAAGCGGTGGTCGATGATCTGCTTGGTCTGAACGTCCTTGAGCACGTTGTTCAGCTCGTTATAATACTTAACAACGTCCTTCTTCCAAATGTCATAACGAATCGAATAATACTGGCTTAAGATGCTATCGCTCTTGAGCTTGGTCGTGTTTTGATAGGAAAGGATAAAGTAGATGCTCGAACCGTTCTCGATCGCACGGAGCATTGCATAGTCAACGTCACCCTCTTCGTTCAAAGGAGTGCCCGCAAACTGCACGTAGCCGTGCAGCACTGCTCCGATAAACGGAACCGATGCACTGGATTCCAGATAGCGGCTGGAGTCCAGATCCATATTCAGGATATGGCTGACGTAATCCCAAGTGTAACGGTTTCCACCGTCCACCATTACGTCATAACCCTTATCCTTGATATAAGCGAGCGCCTGGATGGTAAATTCCTTGCTATCCTCGCGGAGATAAGGATCTTCTTCATCGAAATCGGAATTCAGAGTGGTTCCCAAAGAACCAACGGAAATCGACTTGAGGTCGTACTCTTCATACTTGGAGAGCAATTCCGTATAGAATTTGTTGTAACGGGAAGGCGACAGTGCCAACTGGTAGAAGGTCATAAACGTCTGCTGAGTCGGGCTGTACTGTCTGTAGGAAGTATAGCGGTTATCGATCGACTTTACCGCATCATCGTTGAGAATGACGGCGTCAAACCAAGAATTTTCATGGATATACGCAAAGTCAAAGTCGGGATAAAGCCCCATGTGCGAACCGTCGTTCTTGGAATTGATCTCCTTCGCTTGAGCGACCAAATTCTTGAATCCGTTCTTACCGCCAACGGCATTTTCCCACTTCAGAGCAGAAGGAACCTCATAATACATACCGCCGTTTGCAAAGCCCGTCAGCTTAAAGTTGATGTTTTTAACGCCATCGGCTGCGAGCTCTTGATACATGCTCAATACGTTATCAAAGGTCGTCAGGGGGGTCATCAAATACATCGGCATGGTTGCTACGGACTCCAACGTTTCCAGAGCACCAAAGTTCTCCAGATACAGCGGAATATCCTTTTGAACGTCGCTGTCCTTGAGGCGCTTCAATACACCCGTTACTTCCAAATAATCACGGTATGCCATTGCCATACCGATCCAAGAAGAGGTGGTGTACCAATCGTAATCGGGCTGTTTTGCCTTTGCAGCAGCACCTCTGTCATCGTCGCTCAGCATCATGTAGCGGATCAAAATACTGCCGGTGTACTTTCTGTCCAGCGGAACGTCGGTCATCTGACCGCCGCCGGAGGTGGCAAGATCGTAGGTATCGTTGGGCTTAGGCTCAAAGGAATTCTGCATCGTGCAGTACTTGTGCTCGACACCACCGCTGAGCAATTCGAGAGAGCTCAAGGAGTCGCCCGATTCGATAACGGCGAGGAATCCGCGCTGATACTCATCGGGAGCATCGAAATTGGAGAAGGTCAGAACCGCATCCATTTCTTTAAGCTCTGCCAAAATCTTATCCACGCTCTTAACGGTAGCGGAAACTCTTTGCAGTTCGCTTTCCACACCATCTACCGCATAACGGTACTCATAGATCTTTTCGGTGGAGATTGCTCCATATACGGGGTAACGGATGACCTTTTCGTATTTCATGCCCTTGAGTGACTGATATACGTAGTCCTCACCGTAGAGCTTACCGGAAACCGTAACCTTGTTATCGGCGTTTGCCATGTAATCGTAGTCAAAGATCGCGCCGGAACCGTCCGGGAAGAACGCCGTACCGTCCATGGTGTAGTTACCCGCACCGAGGAAAGGCAGAACGCTGATCTTTTCCAGAATGAAGCTGGTCATGTCGTAACGCAAGCCGTTGCAAGGCAGGCGAACGGACATACCGTTTGCATCTGCGTAATACTCGAGTGCCAGCTTGAATGCGGGATAAAGTTCATCCTCGGCTACAAACTGGGTACGCTCGTGATGCTCTTCCTGCAGCTCGTACGTATAGTCGGTAAACTTTTTGATCAAGTCCTCCGACTTCTGAATATCGGCTGCGTTAACGTTTTCGCGGAACTGATACAGCAAGGGATAAACCGTTTTGCCGTTCTCATCCACTCTGACGTATGCGGGATCCTTAAGGCAAGGATACTTCGTAAACCACTCAACAGCCAAATAGTCCTTCATCACGTTAACGTCGATCGCGTTATAACGGTTGAGGAACATCTGATACTGTACCTGTGTCAATTCACCCAGCTCTACCGCCTCCTGCAAAGGAGTGAGAATATGCTCGGTGAAATCCTGCTCCAGGATCAGCTTGGGAACCAGCTTTTTGCTGTCCTCACGACCAATGGTGTACTCAACGCGGATACCCTTTTTGATCTGCTGTACCTTGATCTGCTCATTGACGGCTGCGTCCTTGAAGCTGTAAAGGTACTTGGGATTGGTAGATCCGACATCTTTATACTCGATAATGATCTGAGACAGTGCCTGCGCCTTGACCTCGGGGCTGGAAATCGTTGCTACGTCGTAGGGATTGGTGAACAAAACGTTCTTTGAAAATACGTCGTAGCACGCAACTTCACCCGTCTGCTTATCTGCATACAACTGATATTTTCCGGATTCATCCGTGTACATCAGCGTCATGGAGCCAAGCTTTTCTTCGGGGGTCTTGTAAGCGTAATTGAGATAGTGCTTTTCGATATCACTGACGTTTGTATCAGTATCTCCTACTGCTTCTGCTCCCGTAGGAATCGTCAAAAGCATTGCAAAGGTACTGAGGAGAAGGGTGACAGCTAAGAGTGTCGAAAGTATGCGCTTTGTAATTTTCATTTCATATCCTCCTATCTGTCGTTAAATACGGTATTGGATCTCTGTGATAATGTTGGTTACAAGTCCTACGAGCTTGGTAAGCAACATACTGAACAGAAGCACCAGGAACACGATAAACGCCATAGCGATAATGGTACCGACGATGGTGATCAGGTTCTTTCCGAGAGAATAGTCGTGTGTGACCATGGTTCCGAAGAACAGCAGGAATCCAACCCAGATGTAGGCAATAACACCCACCATCGAAACGATTGCCGCCTCGGTAAGAGTTACCCAGTTGGAAGCAATGGTTGCGGGAATCTGGAGAAGGATCAAGGGGAGAAGCGAGTAAGAAGTTGCAATAAAGATATCCTTAAAGCTTCCCTCGCCCTCGAACAAAGTGGTCAAGCACCAGTTTGCGACTACAAACAGGAGCAACGGGATCAAAACCGAAATCGCGGTGGACCAGATGGTTGTCATCTCACCCGTAGGATTCATGACGTAGCCGCGGCCGATGCTCGAATAGAACATTGCCACAACCGCAAGACCCACGAACAGGATGGATGCGCGTACCGATCCGCGGTGCTCATGCTTCAAGTCGTAGAAGCCGTCGAACGGATGGAAGATGAGGTGGAAGCCGAAGAGCAGCTCCTGACCAAAGGTCTTTCTTGCCTTACCGTCCGTCGAAACGCGCTTGTTGACTTTTGCCGCCCAGCCCAGGAACTTGATGAGCAGAACGAGCAGCGCAACGATGATGATCACGATCGGAATCAGCCAAGTGGACATCCATTCCTTACGAACCATCTTATAGGATTCGGACCAGTTTTCGGTATCGTATGCGTTTTCGTAATACTTCAACGCTTCCTCGTAATCGGCACTACGGTAAAATGCGTTACCGATACCGACGTATGCGGCGTCGAAGTTAGAGTTTCTCTGCAGGACCTTTTCCCAACATTCGATTGCATAGTTAAAGTCCAAAGAGTTTTCTGCCGCGATCGCCTCGATCAAGAGATCACCGTACTCGGTACGGTCATATACGACGACGCAGTTTGCCTGCGCGTCAAGCAGCAGCATTTTTTCGTCCTGATAGGTAATCGAACGAAGATTCTTGATACTACCCAACAGCGTACCCTCGTCACCAAAGGCAAAGAGGAGGTTACCGTTGTAATCGTAAGTGTAAACCTTTTGACGCTTGGTATCAATGATCGACCAGGTCTTTTGAGGACCTACCGCAACGTCAACGATGCTGGAAACACCGCTCTTCTTGGGATCGGTCTGCTTAGTGGTAAGACCAAAGATATCGATCTCACCCGCAGGCGGCCAGAAGCCGTTACGTCTCATAATCTCGTCTCCGGCAGGATTCAAAAGCTTAACCGGCATATACTTGCCTTCCTTGGCCTTCGACTTGATTGCACCGGATACCGAGCCCTCCTCGATACTGTTGGTGGTTGCATATACAAAGCCGTCGGGAGTGATGGCAATACTGTTGTAAACGGTGGTATCGGTATCAACGATCTGCGCTCTCTGCTCGGCAGTCTGGAAATTTCTCCAGATGATCTCCCATGCGGAACGCGTAACCGCCTGCGCACCGATGAATCCAACGAAAGCACCGTCGGAGTTCATAACGATGATACCCTCGCTGGTGGTATCCGAAACGACGTAAATTCTGCCGTACTGATCCACCGCCATTGCGATCGGGTGGTAGGAAGAGTTGGAACCGAAAAGCTGGCTTTGAGGTGCGTCCAGCTTCTGCTTAAACTCACGGGTCTTACGGTCAAACTCAACCAAGCGCGCATTTCCCGTATCGCAGACCCAGATAGAAGACTCGGTTACGAATACGCCCTGCGGCTCGGAAAAGGTATTGTCGTTTCCCTCAAAGATGAATCCGGTCATTTCTCCGTCCGCCTCGTAGTGGCGATTGAGAATGACGATACGGTTGTTTCCGCTATCCGCGATATAGATCTTACCGTCCACGTCCGATACGATATCGTTGGGCTTGTTCAGCGCAAGATCCAGCTTCATTGCCTTGGAGGTCAAGGAAATCTCAGCCGAATACGCATCGGGAGAATACAGTGCAGTACCCTCGATGGAGTAGGTGTAGGTCTGATATGCGGAGGATGCGGAAGCTCCGATCATTGCGGCGGGAACGATCATCGAAAGGGCGAGAACGATCAATAATACGGATATTAATTTTTTCATACTGCCCTCCTTAATCCTTCATACCGCTCGAGCCCATCGTCTCAATAATGTTCGACTGCGTAATGACGAAGACCAAAATCGGTACTGCCATCATCAACACGGTCGCAGCAGCAGATGCACCCGCACGCTTGATACCGCCCGCGGTGATCTGACCGATTGCATAGTTGAACGATTTGAGCTGCTCGGAGTAAATGTAAATCGAAGCGCCCGCGTTCCAGAGAGACTGGAAGGAATAGATGATCAGCGTCAGCCATGCGGGCTTGACCATCGGCATTGCAATGGTCCAATAGGTACGGATCTCGCTTGCACCGTCAAGACGTGCACTTTCAAGAACCGTGTCGGGAACGTTGGTATCCATAAACTGCTTCATCAAATACAGACCCAGCGTATATCCCCATGCGGGAATGATGATTGCCCAATACGTATCGACCATACGGAACGCACTCATCAGCATGAAGCTGGTGATACCCGTGACGGTAGAGTGGAACATCAGGGACGTACGAATCGTGGAGAAGATCGCTTTGCCACCGGGGAATTTGATCTTTGCCAGTGCGTACGCACACATCGAAGCGATGAACAGATGCCCGAACGTACCCATAACGGAGGTGAACACCGTATTGAAGATGTAACGGGAGAACGGTACCCACGAGTCGTTCATCAAGGTGAACAGATCGCGGAAGTTATTAAACGTAGGGTTTTGCACGAGGAATCGAGGCGGATACATCCACAACTCATCCAAGGGCTTGAGGGACTGTGCAACAACATAGACCATCGGAAGAAACATGAAAATACCAAGGATGGTCAGCAACACGGTAATACCCGCGTCTCCTCCCGCGGAACGGGACAATACGACTCTATGCTTTCTTGTTCTTAACTTTGCCATATTACGAACCTACCTTTGAGAGTGCTTTCTTGACGACCATGTTTGCACCGATCATCACCGCAAAGAGAACGACTGCGATCGCGGAAGAATAACCGATCTCGTAACGGGATCCACCGTAGTCCTCCAAGTGGTGCATAATGGTATGCGCCGCATAGTCAACAGACGGGAATCCGCAAAGCGCGGTTACGACTCCTCCGAAACCGAAGGAGTTTGTAATCGCCATGACCGCACCGAACATCAACTGCGGTCTCATACTGGGAAGCGTGATGTACCAAAGCTCCTGCCAACGGTTCTTAACACCGTCAACCGCACCTGCTTCGTACAGCGAGCGGTCAACGCCCTGCAAACCTGCGATAAAGGACAGGAATGCGTGACCCAAGGAGGTCCACAGCGCAACTACGATACACAAAGGCATAACGTAGTTGGCATCCTTAAACCAGGTAATCGGCTCCGTAATGAATCCCATCTCGATCAGAGTCGCGTTGACCCAACCGTAGGAGTCTGCCGAAAACAGGGTACCCCAAATCATATATACCTGACCGGAAATAGAAGGTGCGTAGAAGATCAGGGTGATGATCGAACGGATACGGGGAGGAAGCTCGTTGATAAACCAAGCTACCAGGAAGGACATCAAATAGGACGCAGGTCCTACGATTGCAGCAAAGATCAAAGTGTTTTTACATGCAAGCAGGAAGATATCATCTGCAAAAAACAGATTGATAAAGTTCTCCAAGCCAACGAAATTCGGCCACTGAAGCATGTTAAAGTCAGTAAAGCTGATAACCATGGAAAGAATGACGGGCACGATGGTAAACAGCGTGAAAATGATAACGTAAGGTGCAATCAGAAGATATGCGACCCAGTTGCGCTTCATTTCCTTCCAAATCCATTCGCGGTAGGTCATGTCTTTTCTCGCAACAGCCTTAGCTTGTGCTGTTTGTTTTGACATAGCTCTTTCTCCTCTATAGATTTTGATCGTACTTAATAAGACTTAAATGCATTAGCAGCACCTTGCAAAGCTTCCGCCAAGAAGAATACCAATTCCAGCTCACTCAGGCTATCGATCGCGTATCCGCCATCATCGGGTTCCATCGTTTGCTTACTGATATTAATATAGTAGGACTCAACGAGCTTGGTAGCACCGCTGGCAAGCGTAATTTCCTTGGTTGCCTTTCCGGCCTTTTCCCAAGCAGCCTTCATCACTTCCATATAGCCCTTTGCGGCATTTTCGAGAAGTGCGTAGTCGTCGGGATCGGAGCTTGCGTTTGCAATTGCGTATCTTGCTGCCTCAAGCAGATCGGTTCCTTCGTAATCCTTGTAAGGAGCTTCGTCATACTTGTCGATCAAAACGGAAAGCGCTGCGGTGGCCTGTGCCATTCTCTTGTCTGCAAGAGTCTGACCGAGCTCCAGCGTTTCCAGCTTGAATTCCTGGCGCTTACGGGTGATCTCAGTGTTGATCGTGTTGATGTAACTGAGGATCTCGGTACTCGGGTCTGCGCCCTCGTTGTATGCGGAGAGGAATGCGAAATCGGTGTAACGACCAATGTAGTAATATCCGGGATAGTTCTTTACGGATGCAAGGCTCTGGAACTGCTTATCGACCTCTACGTACTCGTCGTAGGTCCAAGGCATGCTGACCAGCGCATTGCGGTTTGCGGTAGGATGCTTTGCGGAGTCACCGAGAATTGCGATCATCTCGTTTGCATAGCTCTCCTGAGCCTCTGCTCCCGTGTACCAACGCATGTAAGACCATGCCTCTTCCTTGTGAGGAGCACCGCCGATCATAACGATGGAAGACACACCGGAAATCGACTCGTTGTGAATCACACCGTTCTCATCCTTCGTTCCGGGAACGGGAACGAACGTCCAGCAACCATCAAGCTCGGTTGCAAAAACCTTCAATTGATTGTAAAGACCCGTGTAACCTGCGAGAATAATCGGCATTTCACCGGTTCTGAAACGGTTTGCACCGTCGTAGGTATAAGGGAAAGAGTTTTGCGTAAACATGTTACACATCTTTTCAAACGCAGCAAGTCCCGTGGGAGAATCGAGGTTGATTCTCATACCGCCGTCTGCCCAGAGGTCACCGCCCGTTTGATAAAGGAAGAATTTATAGTCGGTGCTGACACCGATTTCCATGTTGTTGGACTGCAAAACCGTTTGTGCTTCAAACAGATCGTCCCACGTGCGGGGAATCTCAACACCGATGTCCGCCAAAACGTCAAGACGTACAAACATCATTGAGAAGTTCTGCGTCTCGGGCAGTCCGTAGTAATGCATCTCGTTGTCCGCGTCGGCAATACCTAGAACGGTGATTGCCGCATCGTTAAAGCTTTCGAGCGTCTGCTCAAATCCTTCCATATGTTCCAAAGGCTCCAGAGCTCCGCGGATCGCGTAGTTGATTACCAAGGAATCATCCAAGCCGTGATAAACGTCAGGGCCGATGCCCGCAAGAATCGAAGGCAGAAGCGTACCGCCCGCAACAAGCTTGAGGTCAACGGAGATGTCGGTCTGCTGGGTGAAGCTATTGGTGGACAGGTTACGGATTACGTTTGCCTGGTCACGTCCGTAAGGAACCCAAACGCTGACCGTTTTGGAAGCGTCGGTGATCACTTCGGTAGCACCCATGCTGTTATAATCGCGGAAGAAACTTTGAATAAAGCTGAGAAGTTCGTGCCAGAACGCTTGGAAGAAGTTAGGAGCAGCCTTGGGCACCTCTGCGGTAGAGGGCTGGATCATCATGTAGTCCAGCTGCATCGGCTGCGTCTTTGCGTCGGTCAGGAAGGTACCGAGAGATCCGACGTAGCTCTTAAAGGTATCCAGATTCTTTGCGATGGGAGCACCGCCCTCCTGTACCATTCTTTCCAACAGGTCAACCAGCTTATCACAGATACCCGTGTAAGTGGATGCAACACCCGCGTTGTCACGCAAGGACTTGGAAATATTCTCCAACGCCTTCTTTTCCGCCACCATATCGCGGAGCGTATCGGGAAGAACGCTGTAGAAGTTGTAAGAACGATAGTCATCGGGAGTGGTACCCGTGAGCTTGATGATATCCAGATAGCAGGTGTTCAGAGTGTTCAGAATACGCTCGATCTCGCGGACCTGATCACTCATCGAACCGAGAGTAACCTGAAGACGGATGGTGTAGGTTACGCCCTTATGGAAATAAAGCTGATAGGTTTCATCCGAAACATTGCCCTTGGAGGAAAGCTTGGTAACTTGCCAGTCGGTTCCGTAGTCATAGCGCAGATTTGCCGCTTCTGCAAAGGGCAGACCGTTGTAATAACCCACGGAATGCTTTAAGTTGAGTGCCTTTTGATATGCCTCGGCACTTTCATAATTGGTAAACACCTCGAGAGAACGGCTAACGTACATACCGTCGAGGTAGCTCTGCTTGAAGCGAGCGTAAATATCGTACCAACCACTGTCTTCAACCGAGAAGGAATACTCGACCCACTGACCTGCGGTGGACCACTTTTCGGTACCGATGGTATTGAGCACCATTCTGGTGGTATCGACGGGAGAGCAGAGCGCAGAGGTGCGGTCCTCGATCGGATAGATAACGTTGGTAGAGGTATGAAGCGTGTTCTCCGCCTCAATCTTGATCACGTCACTTCCCTCTTTATCACCAACCTTACCAACCGCATCTTTATGATACTGGTTGTAAGAAGCGGGAGCCTTGTAAGGCATAAAGCAGAGCGTAGAGAGTGCCATCGGCTCGTTGACGCTATCCAGCGTCAGCTTCATGTTGCCATTATCATCAGGCTTGATCACGAAGCCGAAATAGTTACTGTCATAGGTTCTGCCATCTACCGTAAAGCTGTGAGAAAATCCGTCGCTATCGCTGAGCACGTAGCGCGTCCACGCGGGATTCTGCAGCTGCGTAGGACGAATTTCGTTACGGTTGATATCGTTCGTAAAGAAGCGGAGCTGATAGTTCTCAATCAGTGCGCTGACCTTTGCGGTAATGACCTCGGGCTGAACGAAGGTAACGGAGGATTCGTCCGCTGCCACCGTGTACGTCTTGTTCAACTCAAAGCCCGCATCCTCGGCAGCCTTTACGATATCGCTCAAGGAATCCTTCTTTTTGAGCGTATAGGTAGCAACCAGCGCGGTCTTGTTTCCGTCGTTGGAGCTTCCCTGCTGATAAGAGGACCAAATCTTAGCAAAGCGAAGCGAACGGGACTCGCTGTAAGGAGCAATGCCGTTGATGTAGAACTCACGCTCGATCGCGGAGGACTTTGCCACGATGGGGAAATAATCCAGAGCGATGCTGACAAGCGTTGCCGCATCAATACCGAGACTCTCCAGAGGGATATCCCAGGTCATCGTGCCGCGGCTGGGCGTGTAAACCGCGGGTCTGCCCTCACGGTCCGTCTCAACGTATGCCAGACTGCTGATGTCGAAGAGCGGATTGCCCTTGCCGTCCTTTGCCGCCTTGACATCGTCCAAAGACGTATAGGTCTGATCGATCTCGCGCACAGCCTTGCCAACGGAGTAGAGCTCCTTGGTGCAGCCGGCATCAATCGCCGCCTGCTTGTTGGCGTAGGTCTTACCGAGAACGTACATGGTCCAAGAACCCTTCATCGTGATGACGATGTCGTCGTTCTCGAAGGTCCAGTTGTCGGTCAGTGCGATCTCGACCTCATTCGGCAGATCTGCCGCGCCGGCAAAATTCAATGTCTGGTACTCCCGGTAGGAAATCGTGTTCAACGTTTCCTTGTAGTCGGCAATCGACTTGTCGGTAAGGGTGCTCTGCTGAACGCTTTCCGCGCCAACAGCGATCGATCCTCCACCTGCAAGACACATCACCGCCAGAACCAAACAAAGAAATCTTGTGAATGGTTTGTTTCTCATTTGCGTTTCCTCCTGCAAATCATTCATACTTTTCCGTCCGTCTGTTGTAAAAACCGTTCGGCAAAGTTGCCGTCCGATTCCAAAATGCACGAGCACACCCCCTGCGAGCAGGCGCGTATGCGCGATGCACCCTTGGAAAAAACTCTCCCACGGTCGGATTTTGGGCAGAGTTCCCCCAAATATATATAATATCTTACCACAAAACCAAAAATCTGTCAAGACTTCGTTTTTGCTCTCCTCGCTCCCAAAAAGGCTTTTCGGGCACAAAAATTCACCAATCGGTCAAAACATTGTGTCAAAAAGTTTACAAATACGTTTTTGCCTTTTTTGTCCAAAACGCCCGTTTTTTGTGAAAGTAAATGAAATTTACCCATTTTGAAGCTAAATATCATCAAAACACATTATTTTTTGTTCAAAATTACCATTGTTTTTTCACAAGTTTTTCTTCTCTTTCAAAAAAGTAAATTTTATTTACTCATTTTCAGGATTCAACGACATCGCGTCCCAAAAGCAAATTCCGCCGTTTTGTGTGCACATTGCACAATTTTCGAATCTCATTTTCTACACATCCGCTCGCTCAAAAATCCCGCTTTTTTCAACAAACTATGCAAAATCTGCTTTTAAAAGGGGCATATCGGAGCATTTCCGAAGCGTTTTTGAAGAGTTTTCACAATTTCAAAGCAAAAAAAGGCTCCGCAAGCAGTTCGCGGAGCCCCCAAACAAATTCGTTTGATATTATTTCAGGAAGCCGTTGACGATATGCTCCTCGGCTTCCGCCTCGGAAAGTCCCAAGGTCATCAGCTTGATCAGCTGTTCTCCCGCAATCTTACCGATTGCCGCCTCGTGGATCAGGGATGCATCCACGTGGTTCGCCTCGATCTGCGGAAGCGCCGTAACGCAAGCGTCACCCATAATGATCGCGTCACACTCGGTATGCCCCGAGCACTTGTTGTTTCCGTTTACGTGTGACAAAAAGCTCTGGCGGCTGCGATCCTTAGCAACCGAGCGTGAAATAACGTGCGTGCCGCAGTTTTCACCGTTGAGATCCACCGTAAAGTTGGTTTCGGCAAACTGATCTCCGTGGGTCATAATCTTTTCACGCACGATCAGCGTTGCACCGTCCGCAAGCGTTGCTTTGGTATCGCGTCTGGTGGAATCCACGCCCTTGATCTGCGCGGTCTCCATTTCCATATAGCTATCCGGCTCCATTTCGACCACAGTAGTGGGATTCATGACGTTCTGTCCCTTGCCGTCGCCCTCGCCGTAATGCTTTTCCACGTATTTTACACGCGCACCGCGCCCCACAAAAAAGCTGTGAATACCGCTATGCTCGCTGGCATCGCTTCCACTGTTGTGGATTCCGCATCCCGCAACGATGGTCACGTCGCAATCCTCACCGATATGAAAATCGTTGTAAACGACCTCCTTGAGTCCCGATTGCGAAAGCAGTACGGGAATATGCAAACTTTCGTTCTTGGTACCCGGTTTGACGTAAATATCGATTCCCGGCAAGCCCTCTTTTTTGACGATGCTGATATTTTCGGAATCGTTTTTACCGTGAAGCTGACCGTTGATCCGCAAGGAATACGCTCCCTGCGGAACGTCGTGAAGATCGGCGATCTGCTCTAAAAGATTCTTTTGGATCTGATCCATTATTGACGCACCTCCCCCAAAAAGCGACATCCGATCTGCGCACCCAACAGCTCGGGAAGGATCTCATTTTTCGCACCGTATGCGGAAACCTCACCGTTTGCAATTACGATGATCTTATCCGCGATATCCAGGATACGCTCCTGGTGAGAAATAATCAGAATGGTTCCCTTAGTGCGCTCGTACATACTGCGGAACACCTGAATGAGATTGTTAAAGCTCCACAGGTCAATTCCCGCCTCGGGCTCGTCGAAAATAGAGAGCTTGGTACCGCGCGCGTTAATCATGGCGATCTCAATACGCTTGAGCTCACCGCCCGAAAGAGCCCCGTCCACCTCGCGGTTGATATAATCCTTTGCACAGAGTCCCACCTCGGAAAGATATTGGCACGCCTCGGCAATCGACGTATTTTTTCCCGACGCAATGGAGATCAGCTCTTTAACGGTGATCCCTTTAAAGCGCACGGGTTGCTGAAACGCAAAGCTGACGCCGTTTTTGGCACGCTCGGAGATCGACATATTGGTAATATCCATACCGTCGAGCAAAATTTGACCGGACGTAGGCGTGTAAATGCCCGCAATCAGCTTTGCCATCGTGGATTTTCCGCTCCCGTTGGGGCCTGTGACCGCCACGAATCGATCATTGATCTGCAAGCTGACGTTGCGCAAGATCTGCTTGCCCTCGGGAGTTTCATAAGAAACGTTTCTGAATTCTAACATTATTTTTCCTTTGTTTTCATTTTTGCCTCATCAGAATGCAAAAGCGCACCCATGGGCTGTTTTTTACGTACGTATCTGCAAAAAAGCACTCACGTACTCGTTTTTTTTACAGCAATCAGAGCAGGCGGTTTGCGGAAAGCGACTTCGGCGGCAGAACAAAACTTGCCGTCTTTCCTTCCACGCGCAGATTGATCTCCTCTTCCTCGTCCGAGGAATTGAGCAGGAAGAGCACAAGGCTTCCGTCCGCCTTTTTAACGGCCGCCTCGGTAACATTGGGAGACGCGCTCGTGGTAGCAACCACGCGGTCACCTCTCTCAATTTCACGGGTCACCGTGCTGATCGCACCGTAGATTCCGTCAACAATCAGTTCACCCGTTTTCAAATCACAGTACATGGGAGCCGCGCATCCCCCCGTGGTGCGACAATGGAAAGGACCGCCGTTTTCGGCATCCAGCATCAAATTCCAATCGCAAATCCCGGAGGCACCGTGACGCAGGCAGGAAACGTACTCTCTCGCATACTGCATATTTCTGAAATCGTCGTCAAAGCTCTCGGAGCTTTCATGGCAAAGCTCGGTCTCAAAAATGGGCTTTTCGGGATATGCGGCACGAAATAGATCCAGCACCTCATAATGATCTCCCGAATACCAGTGGAAGCCCATTCCCCAAATCGCCTCGTCAGCTCCTTTTACGGAGAAAGAATCTCTCGCGCGCTCGACAACTCTCTCGCGGTTGTGATCCCAAATGATGATCTTAACGTCGGAAAGTCCGTTTGCGTCCAAAGCGGGGCGCAGGAAATTGACGGCAAAATTTGCTTCCTCCTCCGCACTGTAAAGACAGCTTTCCCACGTTTGGATCGCGTGTGCCTCGTTCTGTACGGTAACGGCATCGATACGAATTCCTTCCTCGGCATACGCCTTGATAAACTTGACAAAATACGCGGCGTAGGTTCCGTAAAATTCGGGCTTGAGCTTTCCACCACCGATCAGAGCACCGTTATCCTTCATAAACGCAGGAGGACTCCAAGGAGAAGCAAAGAGAAAGAGGCGGTCTCCCAGCAGCTCCAACGCGTCACGAAGCATGGGAATGATGTATTTTTTATCCTGCTCGACGTTAAAGTCCGAAAGATCGGGCTTGTAAGCCTCGCTGTACAGATCCAATGCAAAATCGCAAGAACCGATATGCACACGCCCGACGTTGTAGCCGGCACCGTTTTTGGAATCGAAATACTTGCGCAAAAACTCCTTCTTTGCAGAGGGAGAGAGATGATGATAGTTATATGCCGCCGCTTCGGTGAACGCTCCGCCAAAGCCCAGAATGGTCTGCTTTTCGATTTGCGGAAATACGTTGACCGCCTTCATTTCCACCTCGGTATTTTTTGAGGTCAACCGGCGCGTTTCGTTGAAATAAAGCATCGTATTCTCCTTTCGAGCCAAAGATATGTTAAAAAAATACTTAACTATAATATTGTATCTTTTTTTTGACGAAATTGCAAGGATTCTGCCGCAATTTGATGTTAACTTTCTATGAACAAACGCACGAGTTCACCTTTTTGTGCTATAATGATACAAAAAATGCCGTTTTTTACGGCATTTAAGGGTTATTTTTATAATGAGAATAATTCTTGTTCTTATTTTGTCAAGCGAACGGATATCTCTCCCGTGGAGAGGCGATCCTCTTTTCCGTCCTCGTCAAGCACGAGCAAAGCCCCGTCGGTGTCAATATCGCGCGCAACTCCGCGTCGCTCTTTTCCATCGCGGATCCACGAGATCTCGCGTCCCAAGACCGCTGAATAGGTACGGTAATCCGCAAGCCACGAACGATCTCCGTGATTCTCCAAAAACGGCTTCAGCTCCCTCCAAACCTCGGCAATCAGGGTCGCTACGGAAACCTCGGTGCTACCGACCGATCCCGCAATCGAGAGAAGTTCCTCGGGAAAACGTTCGGTAGAAAGATTGATCCCGATCCCCACGATCACGTGGGAGGTGGAATTGACGGTAACGGCTTCGGTCAAAATGCCCGCGATCTTTTTGCCATCCAGATACAGGTCGTTGACCCATTTGATCAACGCTTGCTTTCCCGTCAAGTTGCGGATCGCGCGCATGACCGCCACCGATGCCGCAGAGGTGATGCAAACCGCGTCAAAAAGAGGGGCATCGGGTGTATAAAGAATGCTGAAATATGCTCCCGTTGACGCAGGGGAATAAAAGCTTCGCCCCATGCGTCCACGCCCCGCAGTCTGGTGCTCGGCAGCAATGATCGCACGCCCTGCAAAGCCCTCTGCGCACATACGCTTTGCCTCGGTGTTGGTCGAATCAATCTCTTCATAGACGAATAAGGTTGGTGCTCCGCTCGCATCGCACAATGCTTCCCTCAAGGATTGCAAAGTGAAACGCCGTTCGTTTGATTGGGACATTGCAAAGATCCCCTTTCTGAAATTCAACGATAAGGATATCACTATGGAAATTTTATTTGAAGATGCACACATCGTCGTTTGCATCAAGCCCGCAAGTCTTTCCTCCGAATCCACGCCCGACCAAAAGGGCTTTGCCGATCTTCTCGCTTCGCAAAACGGCGGCTATATCGGTGTGGTACATCGGCTCGATCTCGGTGTGGGTGGCGTAATGGTCTATGCAAAAACCAAAGAAGCCGCCGCACGGCTTTCGCGTGACGTGCAGGAGCATCGGTTTGAAAAAGAATACCTCGCCGTCATCCATGGGATTCCCGATGCTCCTTCGGCAATCCTGCGAGACCTCTTGTTCCACGACCGACGTCTGAACAAGAGCTTTGCGGTGACACGCGAGCGCGCGGGGGTGAAGGAAGCGATTTTGGACTACACGCTTCTCAACAGCGCGGAAAGCGAGTTTGGAACGCTCAGCCTCGTGCGCGTAAAACTGCATACGGGACGCACGCACCAGATCCGCGTACAATTCGCAAGTCGGAAGCATCCCTTGGTAGGAGACGGCAAATACGGTGCCCGTGATCGCGCTCCCATCGCGCTATTTTCAACACGTCTTGCGTTTTCGCATCCCAAAACGGGAGAACACATGACCTTTGAGCAAGTGCCCACGGGCGGTGTTTGGGATGAATTGTTTTGTTAATCGGAATTTTATCGTGGGGAAACCTTCAAAAAGGTTTCCCCACTCTCTTTTTTATTTTATTACAGTTTTGAATGTTTTCAAGTGGCGAAAAGGATTAAAGCTCGTTCTCTTTGATATAGTCCATGACCTCATTGAGGTTGACCGCTACGTGAGGATGGTGGTCGCAATCGGGCTTGCACCAAACCTTGATGGGAGCGTTGTGTAAGGTGTACCAATCGATCACCGCTTCCGCATTCAATTTGGGATCGACCACCTTGTCCGCACCTCCGTAAACCAACGCTACGGGCAGGCGATTATCGGTCAAAACGCCTAAGCGGTGGATCGGCAGCGTGTTGTCCACCAGTCGTTCCCCGGCGGTTTTGTAGCCGCGTGCGCGCTTATGCTCGTCGATCCAATCGGTAAAGTAGGGCTCGCACAATCCAAAAAAGCTGAGCAGGGGCGCATCAAGGTACAAAAGAGACACGTAGGAGGGATAAAGCGACGCAAATGCGACCGCTTCCCAGCCTCCGCAGCTCATACCGATACAGACGCAACGACGCGAAAGCCCGTACTCTTTTGAAAGATATTCGGCAAAATCACGCTTTGCGGCGGCATCGTCGTCGGTTCCCCAGCGGTTGTTGTTTTTTAAATACGCCAAATGGTAGCCGCGCTCCAGCATTGCAAGCTCCAATTCCGGAAACGCATCAAAATACTCGGTTTTAAGCATCCACTTTCCATTCTTCTTTCCCTCCTCGGGAAATACGATTACCGCGTCGCGGCCTTCAAACGTAAAATCAAAACGGCGAAAGCCGTGATATTCGGGATAGTTCATGTCCTTCCCCTCCTTTTTATCGCTTCGCTTCATTATAGCATACCAAAAAGCGATTGTAAATAGCATTTTCCGCTTTTTTTGATCGGTTTGTATTTTTTTGCGTTTTCTATTACCCTTTCTTGACTTTATCGGTAGGGTATGGTATAATATGGAACAGAAAACATCAGACGAGGTGACCGTTATGAACAGAGAAGCTGTTATCCACTCGATTTTATCCGAAAAGCTGATTGCGATCGTGCGGGGTGTCAAAACCGCCGATCTGATCCCTACGGCAGAAGCAATGTACCGTGGCGGCGTTCGCGTTTTGGAGATCACGTACAGCGCAAACGGAGCGGTTTCCGATGAGGAAACGGCAGAAGGCATCCGCTCGCTCAAAGCGCATTTCGGAGACCGTATGCGCATTGGTGCAGGCACGGTTTTAACCGAGCGTCAGGTAGAATTGACGCATCTTGCCGGCGGTGAATTCATCATCTCTCCCGATACCAATCCCACGGTCATTCAAAAAACGGTCTTGCTTGGAATGATCTCCATTCCGGGAGCTCTCACTCCAACCGAGGTGCAAACGGCACACCGCGCAGGAGCGGATTTCGTCAAGCTCTTTCCCATTACGTCGCTCGGTTCGCCCTACGTTAAGGCAATTCGTGCACCGCTCTCGCACATCCGTTTTTTGGCGGTTGGCGGAGTAAACGAACACAATATGGCGGAATATTTGCGCGCAGGCATCTGCGGTTTTGGCATCGGCTCGAATATCGTTGACCGCAAAAAGATTGAGCGCGGTGATTTTGAAGGTGTGGAATCGCTTGCAAAGGCATTTTGCGATGCGCTCGCCTCTGCCGAAAAGGAAGTGCAAGCATGAAATATTACATTACCGTTGATGGCGGAACGACCAACACGCGCGTAACGCTCGTAAAGAACGAGGATGCGCTCAAAACCGTTCGCATTCCCCTTGGCGCGCGTGCAAGCATTAACGATCCGCACGCCCTTCCCACCGCGCTTCGCAACACGATCGCTGCGCTGTTACAAGAATTTTGCCTGACGGAATCCGACGTGACCCGTATTTTAGCATCCGGAATGATCACCTCCGAATTCGGTCTTTGCTCGCTTCCTCACGTGCAAGCCCCTGCCGGGATCCGCGAATTACAGGATTCGATGCACGAAATAACGCTGACGGAGATCTCTGCCATCCCCCTCGTCTTTATCCGCGGGATCAAAAGCGTAGGTGACACGGTTGCCGAAACCGATATGATGCGCGGCGAGGAGACCGAGCTGATGGGGCTTCTCCCCTCCGCTCCCACGCAAAACACGCTCTACGTATTGCCCGGATCGCACTCCAAGCTGATCGAAACCGACGAGTGCGGACGCATTTTTCGCTTTTCCACGATGCTCACGGGCGAGATGATCGCAGCACTTTCCGAAGGCACGATCCTCAAGGATGCGATTGATCTTTCCTGCAAGGATCAGGATCACACATATCTGCTTGACGGTTGCCGCTATGCGATGGAACGTGGGATCAACGAGGCGTTATTTAAGGTGCGGATCTTAAAAAATCTCTTTTCCCGCTCTCCCAAAGAGATCTACAGTTTCTTTTTAGGCGCGGTACTGGCATCCGAGATCCAATCGATCCTCCAATCCCCCACTCCCCGCGTGGTGATCGGCGGAAAGGCACAAATCAAGCACGCGACCGAAACACTCCTCAAAGAATTATCGGACAAAGAGATCGTTACCGTATCCGATGCAGACGTTGATCGATCCTCCTCGCGCGGAGCGATCCGCATTTACGAATATCAAAAATAAAACAAGCGGCGCAAATGCTCTTCTCATTTGCGCCGCTTGTTTTATTTGACGTGCTTGAATCTTCCGATAATACCGTTTGCGGTGGAAAGGGATGCAAAGGTATTGTCATACTGCAACAAGATCTTTTCAAATTCCACCACCTGTCGGCGGTTGACGATACAGATCAAAACCGAATAGTCGGCGTGCGAATACATTCCCTTGGCGGGAAGCATCGTTACACCGTGATGTAATTTTTCCATCAGCTCCTTCGAAAGCTCCTCACCGTAAAGCGTTACCACCTCGAATCTTGCCGCCGAGCGAGTACCCTTGAGAATTCCGTCGCTGACACGGCTGCATACAAAGCTGTAAACGATACAAAGAATCACGGGCTGATACTGAAAGCCGTAAACGAAGAAGGAAATCGCCGCCACGGATGCGTTCAAGGAAAAAATAATACCCACCGTATCGTATTCGGGATACTTATGATGAATAAACGCGCCCACGATATCGGTGCCTCCCGTAGAACCGCCCAAGCGGATGGAAAGGCTGTAGAAAAGTCCCGTAAAAAAGCCCGCCGCAATTGCCGCCATCAAGCGGCTGCCGCCGTCCGCTCCATGGAATACGATCGCTTCGATCCCCATCTCTTGAAGCACGACCACCGAAACGGAAAACACAACGACGAAGGTGAGCGTGCGGAACGCGTAGGAGCGATCCAAAATAAACGCCGCCACGGCAAGCATGGGAACGTTGATAAGCAACGACATATAACCCAGACTGAAATTGAGCTTATACTGCACCATCGTCGCAATACCGTTCACCCCTGCGGGAGCGAATCCGTTGGGGCTGACAAAAATTTCATAGCTGATTGCCGATAGAATCGCAATCACGCACAGCAGGATGTATTGCACGATTTTCGATTTTAAAATCATACGAATCCGATTCATCATTGACCTCCTATACTGTCCATTCGTTGTTCCATTACGGTTTTCAAAGGCGTCATTCCGCACGCCTCATAAAAGCGCATCGCGCCCTCGTTCAACTGCCATACGTTGAGTGTGATCGCATCACATTGCATTCGCTTTGCCTCTTGCAAAACAAATTGATAAAGCGCTTTTCCAACGTGTCGCCCGCGCAGAGCCTCATCTACGCAAAGATCGTCAATGTAAAGCGTTTTTCGATCCATGAGGGAGCGCGAGCCGCTCACACTCTGCAAAACGCAGAACGCATAACCGATCACGCGGTCGGTCTCGTCCGTCGCAACGTACACAGGGGTGCTTTCATCGGACAGGATCCCGCGCAATTCCTCATCGGTATATTTCTTGTTTCCCGACCGAAAAATATCGGGTCTGCCCTTAGAATGGAGCGCGTGCACCTGATACAAAAGATCGTTCAAGCGCGAAATATCCCGCTCCTCTGCTTTTCTGATATTCATCCTCTTATTTCCTCTTGTCAGTTATCCGAACGCCTCGCACGCCGCAACGATTTGCAACCGTTCGAAATCGATCCGATCTCTCCCATACGCATCAAAAAAACGATCGCGGTAGCAGTCGGTCTTTAAATTAAAATTCAACGTCCACGCTCCCCAGAACAAATCGACGTGTCGGTCACCGACACCCCCCTGCCCCAAATCAATAAAACCGCTGAATTGCCAATCGTTCAGCATGACGTTGGGAAGGCAGTAGTCCCCATGGAGCAAGGTATCGTTTTGAAAACGTGCGCTTCCTTTTTGCGCAATCCGATAAACCTCTTCCGCATCGGTCGCGCTTCCTTCTCTTTCAAAAAAGGAAGGATCAAACACGCCTTTTTTGCGGTTTTCGCGCACCGTTTGCAGATAAACGTCCATTCGATTCATCACGGGGCAACCGTCATACGGTAGCTCGTGAAGCATCCGGAGTCGCTCCGCCAAAAGATCGCACAAGCGTTTTGGGTTCTCCAGATACATTGCGTGCGTACAGTCCTCTCCCGACACACGCGTGGTAAGAAGATAGTCACAATCGGTGCTGAGATAGGAAACCACCCCGGCACCAAGCCCCTTGGCGTGAAAATATCGGGTCATTTCCGCTTCTCTTGTCAAGCTTCCCTTTTGCGCGCGTTTCAGATAGTACCCACCGTCCACGTCCAAAAACCATACGCGCGCCTCGGAAGAACAGGAGCTGTCAAAGATTTTTGAACGGCTCAACAGTGCTTCAAACTCAGGCGGAAAATCATTGGGGTTCAATACAGTCGGAGTTCGCTTCATCCGTTTTTCCACCCTTCGTTCACGTCTGCGGCGTATAGCGTGACGTTCCTTCCCATTCCTTTTCGTGAGAGAGTCCCATCACGTCCGCAATCGTGGGAGCGATGTCTAAAATCGACACGTCGCACAGCTCTTTTCCCGATTTGAAGCCCTTGCCGATAAAAAGCATCGGAATGACCGTGTCCTCGGGAAGCGCCGTTCCGTGCATACGATCGTGGCCGCCGTGATCCGCCGTAATGATAACGGTGTATTCATCACCGCACGCATCAACCACGCGACGCGCGTTTTCGATGGCAATCCTTACCCGACGCAAATATTCCTCGCTCATCCATCCGTGATCGTGCCCTCCCTTTTCGTCGGTCTCCACCTGATAAAGATAAACGAAATCGGGATGCTTGTGCGCAATGAGATCGAGTGCCGCATCGGTCAGAACCGTATCGCAACTCTCCTCCGTATAGGCATTGATATAGGTGGAATATTTACTTTTGCCGGGTGGGCAAACGTCACGCATCGGCTCCCAGCCGATAAAAGACGCGCTCTCCCCGCCCATTGCGGCAATCTTTTCAAAAAGCCCCGTAACGGTATGTACCTGCGGCACGAAGGTGTTGGAAAGAATTCCGTGACGCATGGGAGATACGCCGTAAAACAAAGACATATGGCACGGAAGCGTTACGGACGGCATTACGGTTGATGCATCAAAGGTATAGGAGGCGCGCGCCTTCAGCCATTCCACAGCATCGCTTCCGCATTGCTTCAGTCCGTCGGGACGCATTCCGTCAATCGACATTAAAATCACTTTTCGATCCATATAAAACCCCTTTCAGGAAAGGTAAATGATCTGTGTAGTTCTTATTCTACCACTTCGCTCCTGCTTTTTCAAGTATTCGATCCGATATTTTTCGTGCAGAATCCGCTTTTTTTGCGCATCAAGGCTTGCTGACGATCGAAAGCTCGGGAACGCGTCCCTCGATGATATCCTCCTCGGTAACACTCGCAAACAAAATCTCCTTTGCACCCGTACGTTCACGGTCATAAGTCAGATAGATCCGTCCGTTATAAAAATCCGCATCGGGATAGGAGATATGATTGCGCGTGTCGATGCAAAGATGATACTTCCACGTCTTGCCATCGTCCTCGGAAAGAGACAGCGTCATGTTTTTGCGATCCTCACGGTCATCGTTATGGATCAAAAGCACTCTGCCCGAAGGCGTGCGGGAAACGAAAAAGCGCGTGTTGGGCGCATCGATTCCCGAAAGCTGTGCCTCGCTCCAGGTCTTTCCGCCATCGCAGGAAATACTCTCCGCGAGCTCTCCCAGGCGCGTGCGGGCGAACATACGGACGCTTCCGTCCTCTTTTTCGTACGCCATGCTCTCATCAAAGGGAGTGGAAAGCTTTTCGGCACCGTAGCAACGCTCGTAGGTCTTGCCGCCATCGCGCGAAACGCTGTAGGCGTAGCGAGGATCGACCTGCTCGTAGTTAAAATTCAACTGCGCTCCGTTTTTGAGCACAACGGGCTTGCAACGCAAAAATCCCGTACCGAGATAACGAGGCTCGGAAAATTGCGGATCGGCGGCATCGGGATCGGCACAGACCGTTTCCCAGCACGCGTGCGTAAAATCGGCAAACAAATACCCATCGTTGATCGTAACGGGACGGAACGGCGTCCGCTCGGGGATCAATTCGGGGGCAGGCACGGGGCAAGCATTGTTTTGCACCCAAAATACGTGTAGCGTGCCATCGGGAGCGGTCCAAAGCTGAATATCCAGCGCATGGATCCCCAGCTCTTTGTTGCTCGGAATCACCAACAAAGGCTTTGACCAGCTTTTGCCGTTATCGTCGCTGTAGTGGAGCAAATTGTAGTTCTCGATATGCGGCTCGGTCGTTCCGCCCGAATACCAACCGAGATAGATCCTTCCCCCCTTGGTCGTTGCCAACGTGGGGCATCCTTGAAATTGACGAATACGTTCCTCGTATTTTGCATCCTCAGGACGGTAAAGCACGGGGCAGGCATAAGTTCTTGCGTGATCCATTGTACATATCTCCTTATCGTTTTCTATTTTCATGATTCAAACCAGAATCTCTTTTACGGGGCGTCCAACTGCGTCGTGCAGTTCCAATCCCAAAGCCGCCGCCAAGGTGGGCGCATGATTGAGAATATCTCCCTCCTTGAGTACCGCTCCCGCCACAAAAGACGGTCCCTTTGCAAAAAAGGTGGGTTGCGGCCCTTTATGTGGGGCGTGCCCGTGCGTTCCCTTGCCAAAGCGGTAATCGTCAAAATCGAATCCCGACACAACGGGACGTACAAGCCGTTCGGCAAAACTCGTATATCCGTCGGTCTCCAGCACGAAGGAAAAGTCACCGTATAATCCGTACTCCTCCCGGGCTTCCTCCTCGGTCAGGATGTGCTCAAAGCCGTAGATCCCCTCGGTTGCCATTTGGGAGAACATCTCATAGATCTCCTTCTTCAAAGCGGCATCGGTTTTGTCGCGCAGATAGATTTGTGCCGACGCACCCGTACTTTTGACGTACGCACGCCAGCTCTCAATGCTTCCGTCGGGTTTTAAGGTAATATATCCGCGGTCAACGAGATAGACGTTGAGAGAAATCGAACGGGAAATGTTGATCTGTCCGTGGTCACTCAACACCACGAAATCGGTCGTATCCGTCAGCCCCGCTTCCTCTACCGCGTCAAGAAGCGTACCAAGCCACTCATCGGTGTGCTCTAATGCCTCCCGAACCGATTCTCCAAACACTCCGCCGCGATGACGCTTGCTGTCCACGTCGGAGGGATGCACCATCAAGAGATTGGGGCGGTAACGTTTCAAGATCTCCGCCGCGCAAAACACTTGAAAAGCGTCGTACTCGGGGTGTCTGTCACGATAGCCGTACCGCTCCACCGCACGTTCGATGATCGGCATCAATTCCTCTTTCGCACCGTGTTCGCGGTAAACGTTCAAATAGTCCGCGTCACGCCCCTCAAAATAGTAATTGAGGGCACTTGGAACAAGATAATCCACCACGTCTCCGCCATCGGCAGTTACGGGCCACGTGGAGACCGCTGTAACAAGCCCCGCACGCTTGGCGGCATGCAGAATGGTATCGCACTTAATTTCTCCTAAGCAGTTATACCATTGCTTGTTATCACGATCGGGAGCGTTGGGCTTGAAGATGCTGTTGTTGACGATTCCCGTCACCCCCGCAGGCGCGCCCGTTAAAATCGTCGCGTGGACAGGATGCGTCACCGAAGGATAGATCGTTCTGACACGCTCGATCATCGCGCAACCGTCCAAAAGCCGCGCAAAATGAGGGAGCGTACGGGCATATTCCAAATCTTCAAACACCAACGCATCCACGCTGACAACGATCATATGTTTTTCCATATTCTTCTCCCCATTTTATATCGGTTTTACAGCGTTGCGTTTTCGTGGCTTGTGAAGCACCGAATCAACCGAAACGCCTGCTCAGCGGTCTCGCGCAGATTTTGAACGGCGTTTTCCTTCTTCATTGCTTCCTCTAACGTGCATACGGTGCGTAAAATCGGGAAAAAGGCGTCGATTCCTTGCTCGTTGCAACGGCACGCGTCATCGGTGACGCATCCCGAAAAGGCAATCACGGGCTTGCCGTATTTTTTGGCAAGGCGCGCAACACCAACAGGGGCTTTTCCCATACAGGTCTGCCCATCCAGCCGCCCCTCACCCGTAATGACGATATCCGCCTTTGCAAGGGTTTCTTCCAAGTGCGTTTCACGCATGATCAGTTCGATCCCGGACTCTAAAGACCCCTTCAGATAGGAAAGGAAGGCAAAGCCCATGCCACCCGCCGCACCCGTTCCGGGGACGGTTGCAAATGCACGTCCCGTGGCTTTGGCGGTCAGATCCGCATAATGCGAAAGCCAACCGTCCATCTGCACAACCGATTCGGAAGTTGCGCCCTTTTGAGGACCGTACACCGCACTGCATCCCCACTCACCGCACAAGGGATTGGTTACGTCGCAGGCGATATGGAATTCACATTCAAAAAGCTCTGAGACAGCACCGCTGCAATCGATTTTGCAGAGCTTGGAAAGTCCAAGAGCACCGCGCGAAATCTCACACCCGTCCTCGTCCAAGAAGGAAAAGCCGAGTGCCTGCAACATTCCGACACCTCCGTCGTTGGTTGCGCTGCCGCCAATCCCGATGATGAATTGACGGCAACCGTTTTGGCGAATCGCATGAAGAAGTAATTCTCCCACCCCATAGGTGGTCGTGTACATCGGGTCTCTTTGTAAGGGATCGATCAACGTAATACCCGCTGCCGCGGACATTTCGATAATCGCCGTACGCGTTTCGTCAATCACACCGTACTCCGCTTCTACGGTATCCCCTAAAGGTCCCGTAACCGCCACGCGGCAAAGCCTGCCTTGCAGAGCAGAAACCATAGCCGAAACCGTTCCCTCTCCGCCATCCGCAAGCTCGCGCACCACACACACCGCATCCTCATAGACCGTTTTGATGGCGTTGGCTACCGCCAGCCCCGCCTCACGAGAGGAAAGACTTCCCTTAAAGGAGTCGATCGCAATCACTGCTTTCATATTCAACCGTTCCTTTTTCGATTCATTCGTAACAGCACGCAGGTCAAAAAGCCGCCGCACGTTACGCGCGTTACCTCGCTTTGGGGTATTTTTCTTTATCCGCTTCGGTGATCTTACGCATCACGCGGCAAGGTACGCCCACCGCAATGACTCCCGACGGAATATCCTTGGTGACCACGCTTCCCGCACCGATCACCGTATTATCTCCGATCGTAACACCGCCGAGCACCACCGTGCCCGCACCGATCCAAACGTTATTTCCCACCGTGATGGGAAGTGCAGCCTCCAGCCCCTCGTTTCTCTGCTCCACGTCAAGCGCGTGCTCCGCCGTGGTAAAGGTGCAGTTTGGAGCGATAAACACGTAATCGCCAAAGGTAACCTTTCCTCCGTCTAAGATCTGACAGTTATGATTGGCAAAAAAGAAGTCGCCAACCGTGGTATTGTAGCCGTAATCGATCCAGAACGGAGTGTTGACCACGGGATTTTTTCCCATTTTGGCAAACATCTTTTTCAAAAGCTCCTTCTGTTCCTCTCTCGCAGAGGGCTTGATCTGATTGAATTCGTGGCACAGATCGTTGCACGCCGCAACCTCAGCTTGCAGCTCCGGGTCATAATTGGGATTATATAAAAGCCCCAAATCTCTTTTTTCTTTTTCGGTCATATCAAAAGCCTTTCTGTTTCTATATGGACGCGTTCCAAACGCCTTCTATCTCCGTAACTTCCAAGTCGGCGGCATCCGTATTTTGCACCCATTCAACCGAAACGAGTTCTTTGCCTTGCAAAAGCAGATGTTCGTAACGGTAACGTGTCAATACCTTACCCGTTTCATCCACATCGAGTTCGCGGTCACATTCGTAGCAAGCCGTGTACCCGTTATGACGGTACAACGGATGCTCCAAGGCTTCCCACGAGCGCATACCGCAATATCCGACTTCGCGTCCGCTCCGAATCGCAACGCTCTGCTCCGTACCGTCGGAATAGGTCAAGCGATACGTGCCAACGCACTCCTGCGCTTTCCACGGCAAACGTGAGTATCGGGAGCGCAACGTATGTGTAAAAATCAAGCTTTGGCAGTCTTTTTCCGCTTTTTGGGGAACAAAACGAACCCCGTCAAGCGAAAGCAAAGACTCTTTTCGGATCGACTGTCTCAAAGAAGGATAGAAAATCCCTTTCAGACCTCCCCGCGTGCGAGGCATTTGCTTTGCAATCATGCGGTCATAGCTCGGGCAGTACAAACGGGAATAGTTGCGATCCCACAGCATCTCTGCCACCATGTAAAAGTCGTAGAACTTTCCTTCCTTTTGAATCGCCTCCTCATCTGTAGCGACCCACATCGAGATCTCTCCTCCGATCATCCCGCTCTTTCGGATGCGGGTCTCGTATCGAGGAAAATGACTGGCATAAAGATTCCCCACCGCCACACGGTAACCGTGGGTGAGAAGATTGTCCTCAATGTCCTTATCTAAATGAAAATACCAGATAAAATCCAGCATGACAATATCACGCGGCAGCTTGGAAGCAGCCCCCCACGTTTTGTACGCGGTCACCGGCTGAAGCATATCCGCCCACATCATGGTTTTGATCCCGCGCGCCGCAAGATAATCGTAAATACGCATAACGTCACTATAGAAAAGCTCTGCGGGATCCTTGCCGCGACACTTGGGGCAAACACCGATTTGATAAACCTCGTCGTGCCCGATGTGAACGTATTTTAAGGGAGCAAGCAGCTCGATTACCTCGTCGAGAATATCGAACAGGATCTCATACGAGCGCGGATTGGAGGTGCAGTAGCAATGAGGATAGACCTGAGCCGGCAACGCATCCGCCAACCGAACGTCCACATCCTCCTTCCGATTGGGATCAAGCTCCGCGATCTCGGGATAGGTATAGGTCATAAACTGCACGTGCCCCAAGCTCTGCACCTCGGGAATGACCTCGATTCCAAAGGAACGGATGTAATCAACAAATTCCTTCAGCGTTTCCTTTTCCACCACCTTACCGCCGCCCACGCACTCTCCGTGCGGAAACGGCGGCAGTTCGCCGCGTCGGCTCTTTTCGATGGCATTCTCCACCGTTTCGGTAATTTTGGGGTGGGAGTTAAAGCGCATTCCAAGCCCCGCGAGTTCCAAAATAACGGCATTGTAGCCCAGCGGAGAAATGACGTGCTTGATCAATCGCTTGGCAAAGGGCATTTGCTCACGCGAGGGTACCATTAAATGAACACCTCGGAACGGCATAAAGGGCGCGTCCTCTACGGTAACGGTGGGGATTTTTCCATCTTCGATCAGCTTGATCACAGACTCCGTGCCCATAACAAATCCACGCGTCCCCGAAGCCTTGATCACGATTCCCGTTTCGGTTACCTCTAATCGGTAACCGTCCGCAGGAAGCAACGGATCCAATGTAAAATTCACAACGCCCGCGGAGGATTCGACAATCGAAATTCCTGCTATGTCCAAAAGCTTTTCTGCCAGCACCCTTCCTGCGGGAGCCGCCTCGGTGCACGCAGTAAAGGAGGTCAGACGTTGAACGGAAAGACTTCCCTCGCCAAAGCAAACGCTCTCGGGGCAAGGAAAGAGATCGACACGCTCTCTTTGAGTACCGTAAAGCTCTACGGACAGGATGGAAAGCTCCGAAAAATCGCAGGAAAAGAGCAACGTCATCTCGTTGGCACAAACACCCGCCTTTAATTCAATAACGTGCTCGGTTACGGTCTTCCCCGTTTCGGCAACGTGCTCCGAAAGCAGGATCCCGTCTGACAAAAGACGCACAAAACGCAACGCGGTCGCCTCACTCGTGCGAATCACGACGCTATCCAAAAAAGAATCCTCGGGAAGCGTCACCGCAACCGCCACCTCGCCGTCACGTACCGTTTCCCACGCATAGGTCAAAGGCTCTCCCAGAAAGGGGTTCCCGTCAGCTTTCGGCACCAACGCGCGATTGCTGTTACTGAAATATGCGCGCCACGATTGCGGGGCGGACACCTCGTTCCATTTACAAAATTTCATAAAAACCTCCTTGCGAATTGAAAATCGCACTTGTAGAATGATTTGACGCTTCGTGCCTTTATTGATGATTTGACGCTGTGCGTCATTAATAAATCACGCATCCTTCCTGATGCGCCCGCAGGCGCAATTCATGGCGAAGCCAATTCATGAGTGCAACGCACTCAATTCATGCGCTCGCGCAATTCATTGTCGAGTCGTCGTTTGAGACAAACGACGGACTCGACGTGGGTCAAGACTCCAAAAGGTATAAAAAACGGTCAAAAACGGGGGGTGGAAACTACAAAAGGTATATTTTTAACCTTGCAGTGGTGAGGGTACACAGATCGGTACGTCCGCCACGCAACGCCCATAAAGAATAAGGACTATCGGATAAGCTCGGTCAGACCTTTCTTTTGAAGTTTCCGAAGACTTCATTCACCTTTTCAAAGCAAGCAAATGTGTCAGGGTAGCTTTTAAGGATCTTCATCATCTCGCCGATCTGACGCTTGTTGATAATACATACCAGCATATATTTATCCGTGTCCGAATACATACCGTGTACACGCAACTCGGTGACGCCGTGCTTAAGGCGTGTCATCAGCTCGGAGGCCAATTCATCGGGATGTGATGTAACGATCTCGAACTTATATCCGTTCTTGATTCCGCTGAGTCCGTTGTCAACGATTATATTCGCAATAAACAGGTTGAGCAGAGTACACATCACAGGGGTAATCTTCATACCGTAGACAAAGAATGCGATAAACACAACGCTGGCATCCATTATAAAGGAAACGTAGGCAACGTTGGTGTCCGGCTTCGCCTTTTT
>JBGVEW010000120.1:0-4986 GCA_045120465.1 Eubacteriales bacterium | reverse complement strand
CGCTCTTGCAGCAGGTGACTACGCACTGCGCTTTACCAACAACACCGCCTTCAATCTTGACGGCGCAACGCTGGTCGGTTTGGACGGTACCAAGCTCTCCATCTCCTCTTCCGAGGCTTGGTACGGTCGTGTTCAGGCGAGCGACGTAACGTTTGAAAACGTTCACTTCACAAGTACCGTAGGCGCAACCGGCAAGGCAACCTACAACGATTGTACGTTTGAGGGCGTGCTGGAATGTGCAAGCAGCAACGCTGCGGAAACCTACGTAAACGACTGTGTGATCAAGGGTTACATTCACACCTCTCCCGATATGAACGCAGGCGCGGCATTCGTCACGAATTCCAAGCTTGCAGGCGCAGAGTACAACGCTCCCAACGGCGTAACCTTTACCAACTGCGAGATCGGTGAGATCAACATCTGGGGCGGTGACACTGTTCTCAACGGATGCACCTACACCACGATCGCAAACATGGGTAGCGGTTCCGTACTCGTTGATGGAGTAAATCTCGTTACCAACAATGCCCAGCTCACCGCCGTAATTGCAAGCGGTGCTACCAAGGTTCTTCTCGCTGACGGCGATTATGACCTGAACGGCAACCAGAAAAACGGCCTCACTTTGATTGGTGTTGGCGAAAACGTCAACATGGCTAACACTACCAAATATGCAGGTGGTAAGGCTGTGGGCGCAATTACCAAGTCCGTTACGCTTCAAAACATGACGATTACCAATACCGTTTACACGATGGAAAACGGTGGCAATGCAACCTTTGATAAGGTTTACTTTGCAGCAGGCTTCCGTCAGGGCTACGGCAAGAACGTTACGTTCAACGAGTGCACCTTTGGTTCTAACTCCGAGGGCTATGCTCTCCACTTCCAGACCGACTCTGCATCCGATGGTGGCAACGTCACCTTGAACGGCTGCACCTTTGAGGGCGGTAAGGTTCATCTTGGCGGTAAGAGAGCTTACACGTTTGAAAACTGCGAGTTTGCAGCAGGCACCGATTTCCAGGTATGGAGCACGATCACACTCAACGGATGCACCGTTGACGGTGTTGCGGTTACTGACGCAAACATTGCAACCCTGTTCCCGAAGCTCGACCTGACTAAGGTAACGATTCAATAATTTTTTGGGATGTCTCAAATGCTTTTCGCAATTTGAGGCATCCCTCTTTTTTCTTATTTTTTCAATCCCCCTCTTGATTTTCCCTTTTATTTATGCTACAATGATATTGAAAGAATTGCTCGTAGCAAAAGCGAAGAAAGTGAGGAATCGCAATGCCGAAAACAACGATTGGAATTTTATACGATTTTGATAAAACACTGTGCACCACCGACATGCAGGAGTATGATTTTATTAAAAATCTCGGCATGAATTCGGATGATTTTTGGGGCGAGGCTGCAAAAATCACCAAAGAGTGTCAAGTGGAAAAAATTTTGGCGTATATGTTCGTCATGATTAAAAAATGCAAAGAAAAAGGCATTCCTCTCACCGAGGAATACCTCAAAAAGTGCGGTGAAAACGTCGTGCTTTACAAGGGCGTACAAACATGGTTCGACCGCATCAACGCCTTTGGCGAATCGATGGGCGTGCATATCGAGCACTATATCATTTCCTCGGGCACGTATGAGATTATTCAAGGCACGCCAATTGCAAAATACTTTACCCGTATTTATGCTTGCCGTTACATGTACGACGAAAAGGGAGAGGCACTTTGGCCTGCCCTCGCAATCAACTATACCCTCAAAACGCAGTATATCTACCGCATTTCCAAGGGCATTTTGGACGTAACCGACGACTACAACCTCAACCGTTTACAGGACGAAAGTCAACGCCGCATTGCCTACAACAACATGATCTATATCGGTGACGGAATGACCGACATTCCCTGCATGAAGATGGTTAAGCAAAAAGGCGGAAAGTCCATCGCGCTCTACCCCTCTGGGAAAAGTGAGCACGTCAAGCCCTTGGTAGAGGATGAACGTATCAACTACGTTTGCGTTGCGGACTACTCCCCCAACTCCACCTTGGAAAAGATCGTTAAGCTGATGATTGAAAACATGGCTGTCATCGACCGTCTCAAATCCAAGGAAGAAGCCCAGCTCTCGCAATATATGCGCAGCTTTGAAAAAGACAATTGATAAAACCCCGCCCGCGTTTGCCAAACGGAAAACGCGGGCGGAATTCTTTTGACACCTCATCAGTCGCCTAAGAAAAAGCCTTGCTGAAAAATGTCCTTTTTTCGCTTACGCAATGATACACTTTTCGGGCTTGGGGGTATTGAAAAAGCGGTTGGGGTTTTTATCGGTTACCAAATAGTCAATCTCGTCCATAGAGGTCTGATAAAAGGTGGAGGTCTTTCCCCATTTGCTGCTATCGCACAAAAGAACGCGCTTTTTGGCGTTTTTGATCATGATATTCCGAACGGCAACCTCCTCGGCATAGCAATCCGAAAATTCCCCGTCGGCATTGACCGCCTGCACCGAGAAAAATACGACGTCGGCATGGATCTTATTCAAAAACTCGTGCGTATATCCGCCCACCAACACCGCGCGGTTGTCAGAGGAGATCTCCCCTCCCGTGCAATACGCTTTGATATCATAGTTCGAAAGACAGCTCATTACGTCGATGCTGTTGGTAATCACCGTGATGCCGCCCACCCCGGGCAACAGCTCCGCCACAAAATACGCACTGCTGGACGCATCCAAAAAAACGGTATCCCCGGGCTGTAACAATCCGATTGCCGCCTTGGCGATCTGCTTTTTTTGCGTACTGTTCTCATGGCTTCGCAAAGAGAACGGAATCAGCTTTCCCGTAGAGTTTGCCAGCTTAACGCCGCCGTAGCTGCGGATCACGAGACCGCGATCCTCTAAATTTTTCAGATCTCTGCGGATACTGGACGCACTGATATTGATCTTTTTCACCAGATATTCTACCGTGGCGTACTCGGTTTCGGAAAGGAGAGCCATAATCTCATCTTCGCGCTCGCATTTATACATTTTTTGACACCTCCGCGCAGTTTTATTGCGTTTTTTGCGTGTTTTTGCACCTTTGTGCGTGTTTATTATACTACAAACTCCATGATTTGTAAAGTATATTCGCAAAATTTTGATTTATTTACATTATTTTGTAGAAAAGCGCGGTGTTTTATGTTACAATAAAAATAGAATATGCAAGGAGTGAGATTTGATGAAGATCCTTTATTTTGATATGGAATTTGCGAACGGACAAGTCCCCGGCTCGATTTATTCCATTGGATACGTGGTAACGGACGAGGAGTTTCGAATCCTGACACCGCCAACCGACCTCTGTATCCGCCCCGAGTGCGAGTGGAACGAATACGTGGAGCAAAACATTTTGGCATACCCCAAGGAAAACGTGGAAGCGTCTCCATCCTTTGCGGAACGCTATGACGAGATCAAAGCACTGTTTGCGGATTGTGATATTGCGGTCGGCTTTGCGGTCTCCAATGACGTCAAGGCGTTGCGGCGCGCGTGCGAGCGATACGCCCTGCCCCATATTCCCTACCGCCGCTTTGACGTGGAACGGCTGGCGCGGATGCAACCCGAGCACAAGAACGCGCATGGGCTTGGCGGCTATTTTGAGGCGTGGTGCGGTGAGGACGTGGAAAACCGCCACCGCAGTGACGGCGACGCATACGCGACGATGCTGTTGCTCAAAGCCATCTGCCGCCATTTGCACGTTACGGCGGACATGCTGTTTGAAGCCTACCCCGAGTGCGCGGGCGAGGTAACGGTACCCACGCCGCAACCTGCAAAGGAGAGCGCGGAAAAGACGAAAAAGAGACGGCGGAGACGGCGTTCAAAGAAAAAGACGGAAGCATAAAATCGGGGCTGAGTCGGTGACTCAGCCCCTTTGCTATGCACTTTACCGGTGTGTCTTTTTTCGATAGAGCCATGCGGCAAGGGTTACACCGCCGAGGACTGCGAGAGAAACCGCCGCGGCAATGACCGCCGCCGTTGGGAAAAACGGCTCGGTTCGATGGGGAATCTCATCCTCGTTTTTCAGCTCCGAGGGGTCGTGCCGGCATACAGTAGTCACCGGATAACCACGCACCCGATAATCGGAAAGATCAAAAGATTGATCGAGCGTCGGAGTTCCATTTTCATTTGCGTGGTAAGCTCGAATATGCTCCAAATGCTTCGGATATAATTCTCTAATTAACGCTTCCGTCAGCAAGTACAGAACTTCCTGACCCTCTTTTGCATAATAAGGGGCATAACAAACGTAGTTTCCCTTATTGGTAACGTAATAAACGCACCATCCCTCATAATCTGTCGTGCATGCATATGTCTCGTAAATTTCTAAATCTTCAGACAAATTTGCCGCTTCAAATACCCGTTCGGGATAAAGAATCACCTGCAACAAAGGGTGATCTCTCTGGGTATATTGTGTCCACTCGTCTTTTTCTAAATCATCCGGGTTCCCAAACGTCAAATGATGCGAGATCGTTGGATCATTTTGAAGCCGCTCATTCACAGGTGTTGCCGAGTCTTGGCATATATATGAAAAGAGATGTACATGATAGAGCTTTATAATCACATCATCTTCGGTTATTCTGGTAGCATTCTCCAATTCCTCGGCGGGAATATGCAACGAATCATACACCGTACCGTTATCCTGTGCGTAAGCGGTGGGTAAAAAAGCTTGCAGTATGAGCGTTAGCCATACAATGAATATCAGTTTTTTCATTGAGTACCTCCTGAAAAGCTTGAAATCACTGCTTCTCGATTCTCTTTTTATAAATCCATGCGGCAAGGGTTACGCCGCCAAGGACTGCGAGAGAGACCGCCGCGGCGATGACTGCCGCCGTTGGGAAAAACGGCTCGGTTCGACGGGGAATCTCATCCTCGTTTTTCAGCTCCGAGGGGTCGTGCTGATGAACGGCAACTTCTTCAAAGCCTCGCACACAGTAGGCGGAGAGATCGACGGATTCTTCAAAGCAAATCTTTCCACCGATATCGGCA
>JBGVEW010000119.1:0-5361 GCA_045120465.1 Eubacteriales bacterium | reverse complement strand
CACGGCGACTGTAAAATCGCTTAGTATATGTAGTACTTGTAGTACTTATTATCAAATATATTTGATATAGTGCTTATATACTAAGCGACAACACAAGATGAAATTTGCAAGGTATGATATACTATATGCGATTTTTCTTTGTTTTCTTGGACGGCGGCGGTGGAGATCTTTGGGCGAAAGTCCCTTGCTCTCCGCCGCCGCCACGTTTGCAAGTTATCTGCAAGTTGCCAGCAAGTTAGATGCGAGAAAAACGCATAAAATTTCAAGGCAGGACGGCAGATCTTGGCTTGCCGTCGACGCTATGTGCGCAAGTTGCCGGCAAGTTGCCAGCAAGTTAGATGCGAGAAAACAGCAATGCAAGCGCACCACCGACCAGCAAGCGGCGGCCCCCCGAGAAGCATTGCACCGCAGGGGCGAGAGGTTCAAACACGGAGACGGGGGCGGAGCCGCCGCCCACCGCACTCGTTCAAGCCGGCGAAGCCGGCGCGTTTGCGGGGGGCGCGGGGCGGAGCGCCGGCGACCACCACGAAGCCCCGAGGAGCACCAGCGAGCGGGGGAGCCGCCGCAGCTGGGCGGCAGGTTCGGCGATGGTAGTTTGTGCCGTAATTGTGCCGCTTAAAACGTTAAAAATAATGGCAACAACAAGTGGTCTGTGCCGTTTCCTTTCCAGTTAAACACAGATAGAAAAAAAGAGCATCAAAGACAAGACGGAGGCATGCGGCGGCGGACGTAGGTCGCCGCCGCTGCCTCCGTCTCATTCTTTTTCGTACTCTCTTTCTTATTTGTTCCTTTTCGGGACAACGTTCCCGAAAAGGATTAAAAAGAATGAGGGCAAGCCCGCCCGTTCCGTCCATTTGATTCGATGTCGGCACGAAGTGCCGACACCGGAGCGCGCTGGTATGGCGGATAAGGGCGGCGAGCGACCTGGACGGGAGCGAGACGGTAGGGCTTGCTCTCATTCGTCGGCGTAGCCGACACCGCATTTCGGGAAGTGCTAATCAATGACAGTTCTTCCATTCAGTAGATGATTGTGGGGGGGTAGATGTCTACCCCCCCACAATATTCGGCGATTGCCCTCATTGGGAGCCGGCGTAGCCGGCGGGTGGGCGGGGTCCGCCAAGGGCGGACAAATTGACGCCCGAAGGCGGAAGGACGAGATGTCGGCATTTGCGGTAAATCCTTTTCGGGAACGTTGTCACCCCCCTTGCCTTCGGCGCGTACCTCGGCACCGGGTCGGCTTTGGGGTATAAATATAAATTGGCGCCGAAGGCAAGGGGATTAACGACCATCGACGCCACCAAAAGAGCGCAGACCAACCAGCGACGCACCACCCTACGACGAAACGACATATAAAACAAAGTAAAATCGTGACGATTTTCGAACGAATCCCCCCCCCTCATCGGTCCACGCGGCGCCTGAAACTGTCCGAAAACCTTGCAAATACAGACGATATATACTACACATCTAAAACAATTTTACGAATGTTTTACAACCGAAATCGTGAATAAAAGTTGCCCTGTTCGTGGGAAGGTCGGGGCGCTGGTCGGGGTTGCGCTGAGACCGTAGGACGATAGACGGGCAACTTTTTCACGATTCAAATTCTCACTTGTCCCGAATCCGCTTCCAGATTTTTGCAAGCTGACGGAAAGACCAGCTGCGAGTCCTTGACTTCTTCGGACCTGTTCTTGCCCACAGATAAAGCAGAACAAAGAAGTCCAGGACTCGCAGGGCTGTATTTTTGAGGATCTCCAGCATGTGATTCACTCCTAAACTCGTTTAGATCGAATTGTTCGACATACGGGTGATACTTCTGCATAAACATATTCCTCATAGCCTTCGGGGTCTATAGTGAGTCGTCTGCCGTCCTCAAACCATGAGTCATCCCGAACCATCCAAGGCGGTCTTACCGAGGTTACTCCGTATGCCATCGGGTTGCCGTTCGGGAGCATGTCCACTTTGGCTAACTCCTGCCCCTCTCCCGGTTTCCAATACCATTGTCGCGAATCTACAATGCCGTAAATCTTGTTGCGCTCTGACGGGTCTATAATATCCGAACCGGTTTCCCACAAAATTGCTCTTGAATTCGCGATTCTGACGTATTGCCTGTAAATCATGAAGTCATTTTTGTACGCTGTGCCAACCTGTTTAAGGCTGTAGGCTTCCCTTGTCTCTTTCGGGATTCTGTTCCAGTCCGGCCATATTCCGAACCGCCCCAGAACGTTGATATTGTTTATTCGAAAATTACGGATTCCGACCTTGTACTTGTTGTCCAGATCGTTCCACATTTTCCGACTAACTACCGGATTGTAAGAATACACGTAATCATAATTCGGCGGATACCAGGGCTCATCTGGATCTTCGTCTTCGATGTTTCTGAAATTCTTGGTTTTCACGAATAGCACCTCCTGAATTAAGTTATACCACCATTATACCAAAACCGCCACCCCGTGGGGCGGCGGTTTTGGTGGTGACGATGATTCCCGAGGAGGAAATGTGAGGTATTATGAGAAGCTCATCGCAGTTCTCTCAACTGATGGTTACATCGACATAAGCCTTCACGAAACCGGAAGTCATGCCGGTGACTTTGTCGGTAGCCTTGGCAAAGACGGTGACTCTGCCGGCGGCTGTTACGGTCTTGACGCTCTGGGTGCTGGCGGTGGCGTAAGTGGCGTTCTTGTCCCACTTTGCCATCTCCTTTACGGCGTTAATGCCTTTGGACATGGGAGCGGTGCTCCAAATCTGGAGAGCGTAGTTCGCATTGCTTGTCAGCGTGTACGCCGCAGTAATTACACCGTTGTTACTCGTGAGAGTGAGATCAGCCGGCGCAGACGGCGCGCCAGAAGTCGGCGCGGTGGTAACACCAGAACCGCCGCAGCGAACAGAGTTAACATAGCAACTGACAAACCAGTCAAAGCCGGTTTTCTTGAGCATTGCGCCCGTCCAGTCAAGTTCGGTGTGTTCATTCGCGAATGTTCTCCATCCGTCTCTCTGTACGTCGGTGAGATCTTTCCACGCTTTGGAAGCGTCAATAAGTCGGGTTCTCGCCAGAATTCTGGCGGTTGTCTGCTGATTGCTGGGGCTGGTGTTCTTCTTTACGGTGTTAATGCCACGCCAGGTATTAAATACAACGCCCTGGAAGCCACCACGTGCCTGATCAGAAAACAGGGGACGAAATACTTTCGGCATAATTCGGACTCCTTTCCATGTTCGAGATCACTCCATTGTGATTCTCGTTTTTTGCAACGGACCTGCAAGACCGCTTCTGATGTTCACAAGCTGAATAAAGATAGTATAAACGCCCTTTTGAAACTCGTATTCTTCGGGATAGTAAGCATAAGCGTTCCCTTGACGGTTCAAAGTAGTGGGCTTCCAGAATTCACACTCCGAAATATTGAATAAACGGCTCGCGGATTTCTCCTTCGATCTGTAGATTCTGTAGCGTAGATCAGTGTCGGTGTTTATCGGACTTTCAGAAATTCGGTATTGAATTCTCGAAGTACTCGCTTTTTGCGTTATGAGTTGTCTTGTCGGTCTCGGGATCTCTGCCCCAATGATGTTGGGGCGGTTGCTAATATTCACGCTGTGAAGATTTTCCCGACAACTCACAAACCACGAAAACGCAGGGCGTTTGAATTTCTGTCCAAGTGCGTTTTCGACTTCGTGACTTTCGGCAAAATCTTCCCAGGCTTGCTTGTCCGTCTCGCTTAGAGATGCCCACAACGCCGCGGACGTTGCAAGTCGTTCGGCGGTTTCTTTCCGTTTTGCCGTCTGTTCATACGGTTTGACAGTGTTTCGACGAACATAGTTCACCTGGTTGGACTCGGAGAAGATGAGACCGCCAAGGGCTCCCCTTGCTTTTTCAGAGTTTAGAGGTCGTTTTATTTTCGCCATTTTGGCGGCTCCTTTCTTCTCTGAGAGATTTTCGCGTGTTACCTCGATTATAGAGACATTCCCGAAAAAACGCAAGAAAACCATCAACGGATTTTCGGCGATGTTGACAAAAAACGTCGACGGGGTTATAATTAGTAAAAATAGAGATGTTTTGTTAAATCCGCAAAACCATCAAAAAAAATCAGAGGTAAAACACATGGATTCACGAGATTTGAACATTCTGGCACTACCCGAGCCGATAAAGGGAGTTTTCCAGAAAAGAATTGACGAAATCGGCGTTGGATTGCATCGACGTTTCGATGCTTTGCTTCCTGACAAGGCAGATCAATTTGATCTTGCCAACATCAATCACCTTCTCTGTATCTGGGAAGGCTTTGCAATTGACTTCGAGAAGGGAATTGATATGAATTTCGGAAAATGGCAGGACGAAATGGAATTAATTTACAAAGAAATTACAGAGGCATTAACGGAAGCGGAGGAAACTGTGAAAGCGAAAGGAGGTGATTTGAAATGAAATATCCGAGCGGAAATCCGTATCTTGATGCATTCCATTATTACGGATTTACATGGCTTCGGCAGGCTGATGCAGCCAGGGCAACGGGAACAAGTACGCCGAATATCGCGGTAATGCTTCGGCGGGGGATTCTCTCTGGGATAAATATAAATGGCACGGTTTACGTGTCCATGCGTTCGGTGGAAAACTATCACCAGAATCGGAACGGAGAAAACAAATGATAAAAGAAGGGTGGGACGCTCTGCGAGAGTCCAAGGAACAGGACAAAATCCATTTCGCGAAAATCCTTCCGAAAGCTCGGAACGAGTTCCTTATTCTCAACAGTGCGCCCCTGTATTATGATGGGCATTTCCATCATGGGAAAATGATACACTGTACCGGCGCCGATTGTCAAATTTGTAATCAAGGCATCGGAAAACAGGGAAGATATGCTTTTGGCGTGTATGAGTATAGAACCGGCTGGCGCTGTGTCCTCGAATTGAGCACGAAACAGGCGGAAACCATCTTCAATAATTATCTTGTAGGAGATGACGCCCGGTTCTTAAAGATAACAATCGAAAGAATATCACAAGCGAAGAATTCAAATCTCCGAATAACCGAGGGAAGATATATTTCGGTGAGGAATGTTGGATTATATGACCCTGTACCGGTAGTGGATTTTCTCGAAAAGTATTGGCGTGGGCTGAGTGATATTGCTAAATGTCGCGCGGAGCGCGCAAGCGCCTACGAGTCGGAGGCGCTTCGGAAAGCGAGAATCGAATTCGAGGAGCTGGAAGCTGCAAGAGAGTACGCCGAAAAGAATTCCCCATTCACCACACGGCGACTGTAAAATCGCTTAGTATATGTAGTACTTGTAGTACTTATTATCAAATATATTTGATATAGTGCTTATATACTAAGCGACAACACAAGATGAAATTTGCAAGGTATGATATACTATATGCGATTTTTCTTTG
>JBGVEW010000118.1:0-5967 GCA_045120465.1 Eubacteriales bacterium | reverse complement strand
GGCTTCAAGGCTTTTCAATAGATAATGATTGAAGCGGCAAACGTGCCAAACGTCGCAGGCGGCGCCGTCGGCATAGACTTCGATTTCTGCCCCTGTCATGCCTGAACACGTCCTTTCTATGTCATCGCAGGCGGCGCCGTCGGCGTTCAAGGCCGTTTCGATACTGTCACGCAGGCCGCGCAGGGTATCCGCTGCGCAGGTGATGGCGTGCGAGGTCTTATGGTGATTCGCCGTCAATGTCATGTAGTGGAGTGTTGCCGTGTACATAGTGCCCTCAAAAAGCGTTCGTTTTGATAGTCTTTTTAGTATGTATCGCAAACTATGGCAATCTTTTTTGTGTTCATGGCGAAAAAAGGGGGACTTTGTTACGTCCGATAAGACGCATTATGTCAACTTGTCCTTTTTTGCCCCTGCTTTGGGGTTAAGTCAGGGGGTATCCATAGGCGCAAATATGGGATAGTAGGCGCAGGCGCCTTCGCGCCTATGGTTGCGCCTATGTAGAAAAGCCTTATGCTGTATTAGTTTAAGTTAATTTGCGCCTATTGCGCCTATGCGCCTATGAAGTTTTACCCCCTGTAAAATCAGGGGAATGTTATAAAAAAAATATAACATATAAAAACCCCCCCAATAAGGTGGGCAGGCGCAAACAAAGACGCATAGGCGCATAGGCGCCATAGGCGCAAACGGTTTTAAGGTGGTTTAAGTTATTGAAATTAAAGGCTTTTTTTGATTCTTTTCATAGGCGCAATCATAGGCGCAAGGGGCGTTATAGGCGCAAATTATAGGCGCAGGGGGTATCCATAGGCGCAGGGGGGAAGGATTAGTTTTTTTTCGTTTTTTTTCGTTTCGTTTCTGAATGTCAGGCGCAGGGGGTGCCCTGGTTGTCGATAGCGTCGAAGATGGCAGGGGGGCAGGGGGTTGCCACGGGCACAAAAAAAGCCCGCAAGATTGCGGGCAAAATGGATCCGTTTTGCGCCCATTTCAGGCGCAGGCGGGCAGGCGCTCAAAGCATGGCTTTCTTTGCCGCCTGTGATTCGTGTGACTTCATTTCCTGCAATCGTTTGTCCACGTCAACGGCTGCACTTAGGTTTACTGTGATCTTTGATAGCTCATTAAGTATCCCTTCAAACCTATGGAATATCATGGTTTTTTGTTCGGGCGTGAAACTGGTGTCTGCATACAGTGCTTTGGGCAGTTGCGAAAATATGTCGTAAACCTTTTTAAGGGCGCCTGAAAACTCGGCAATCGCTGTATCATTGTAACAAATGGCGCCTTTTTCCTTATCCAGTCTTATCAGGCGTGTTTCGAGTTCGAGGCGTTCGCGCTCAATGCGTAACATCATCAAATCAAGTTCAGTTTGTCGGCGCCGTGTCATGGCGTCTATGTCTGGTGTGTCGAAGCGATAGAGCTTGCAAAGTCTGTCCACGGCGTTCAGCATGGCATTAACGGACGTTGCGTTTAGTATCCGTGTTTGTGTGTTGTCAGCGGCGAAAAGCTCGGCGGCGCGTTCGGCCTCTTCTTTGTAGCACTGAATGGTAAAGATTAAGACTTCGACTATTTCCTCAAAGCTAATCAGGGGCGCCCTGTACTTCTCAACGTCGGCGGCTTTCTTTGCCGCGTCTATGCTTTTCAGGCGTTCGGCCTTGTATGCCTTGCCTAGTTCTGAACATAGGATTGTACTTGCAAAAGACTGATTCGCGCCTTTTGTCCACTTTGAGTGGTTTGGGTAAGCCTCAATGCTTGCCTGTTCCAGTGTTTTGCCGTCTATGATGGCATCAATTAACGCTTTGTGCTTTTGATTAAGTTTGCGCATTAGTCAGAATTCCCCCAAAAATGGACTGAATTTGCCCCCAATTTGGGGGCGTTTTGGTTAGTATTCCCCCCGAAAATTTGAAAGGGGGGGCGCCCTGCCCTGAACTACCATTGTTTTGAGTGCGTTTAGAAGTACCTTCTAAACGTCGGCGCCCTGGTTGCCGTGCTTTTGTGCGAAGTCATCAAGCCACGCTTTCACAATTTCAGGGGATTTTTTATAAACTGAATTATCTTTGATTCTGTCACGCATGGCACTAATCAGGCGTTCCCCTGTCATGCCTTCTTTTTGTAAACTTTCGGCGTCATCGTCAAGGCATTGTATTAACTTGGCAGGATCGACACACGTTTGGGCGTCCTTGCTTTGCTGTGTGTTCTGTTTTGGGGCGCCCTGGTTGCTGTTGCCGTCCCAAACGCTTTGTTTTTTGGTGTCCTGCACATTGGCGCCTTCGAGCGCTTCGTGTTCGTCTGCAAGCCGTTCCTGTTCGTCCTGTGTGGGTATCCTAAACGCCTTATGCTTATTTGTGGTTGTTTCGATCAAAACGCCCCTTTCTACAAGGCTTTTGGCAAGCGTGATAAAGTCTTTGCCTAAGTATCGTTCTATGTATCTCTTATCAGCGCATTTGTTCTTTTGATTGCCAATGTATGCCAGTAACTGGTTTTGCTTTTGTGTTTCAGTGCGTGCAAGTCCGCCCGCGCTTATAATGGTTTTGTTCTCAATATCTCTCAATATGTCAAAACTATTCAGGCAGATGGCGCAGGCCGTTGTTATTTCGTTGGCGCCTATCTCTAAAGAATCATCATTGTTGGCGCCGTTGCGCAATACTGCAAGCCATGTCGCAGTGTTCAAAAGGGTTGTTCTGAAGCAATTAGCGGGTATTTCTAAGGCGCTAAAGGCAATTTTTGCCGCTGTGATTGCCGCTTTTGTTTCGTCATCGTCGGCGAGCGTGAAAACTACTGGTGTTTCGCCGTTGTATCTTTCGTTTATGTAGTCATAAATGGCGCATAGTTTGGTTTCATTCTCATCGCTTAGAATGTTACGTCTTAACACCTCAAGTTCTTCGTCCCAAAGCATATAGGACGTGTCTACATACTTTGTTCGTGCATACAAAACACGCCGTGCGTTGCCGCTTTCCGCGTCATCAAGCGCGGCGTCAATTTGGTTTTCTGTGCAAGTTCTATACATGGAATAACGTGTTGGGATACTATTGGGCAGTTTTCCGTTGTATCGCTTGTTTTGTTCGGCGGTTTTGCCTGATTTGATACATCCGTCAAAGATGGCGCAACGCCTAATAATGTTTTGTTGCACCTTGTTGGTGTTTCCAGTTCGGCTTTTTTCGGTGTCCCCTGATTCGTCAAGGATCGTTGTAAGTCTGTCAGGTGTTGTTTTCGGTGTAAGTGCTATCAATTTGCCGTTTTTGTCTTCTTGCTCATTAAAGGCGGCGTAAATAAAGTCATCATAACAAGCGGCGTCCGTTGTGCGTAGGCCTCCGATTTCGCGAACATGATAGCGTTCGGCAAACCTTTCTAAAGGTCTAACACGTCCTAAGGTTTTCCCCTGCCCTGATTTGCCCATGATTTGCACGTCGCAGGCCGCAATAAACGGCTTTTGAAAACAGTACCTGCAAGCAACATAGGCGCATAATGACGCGCCATAGATGGCAGTTAAAGCCGTCTCAAATGTTGGCTCATAATAGTTTGCCCAAAGTCTGATTGCTTTTTGCGCGTTGCTGTTTTCAAGCGCCTGCAATCCGTGATTTTTGCCCAAAACTGCAAGCGTTTGCGCAATAAAGGGCGCCTTGTCGCTAAGTTCATGCAATCCAGTGTTCACGCCCTGCCCGTGACTGGTTTTGCAATCTATGCCTTTTGCTTTGATTTCTTTGCTTATCCAGTCAGCCACGGCGGCGCCCCCCTGGTCTTTTTCGCAGGCAAACAAAGCAATCACGCTTTGCCCGCTCGCTGTTTTCGCGGCAAAAAGGACGCCTGGTGTTTTGGCGAGTTCGGCTTTTAGGGCGTCGGCGCCGTTTGCCAGTTCATCAAAACGCATAGGGTAAACGCTGTTTTGGTCTTTGTTTTGGCCTGCGTCCTGTGCCAGTGTCCAATCAATCGCTTTTTCGACTGTTTCGCGCATGACTGCAAGGAAAAAGTCGGCGAGTGTTTGCCGTGAAAATTCCTGTGCATGGCTTCGATTGACGGTAAAGCCGTAAGCCCATGCCGGTATATTCTGCCCTGTCATCGTCGGCGCCGTCGGCGTGATCGTCATAGGGGGCACATAATCATTGATTTTTTCAAACATTTTTAACATAATGCCTTCACCTTTTCGGGGTAAGGGTTATTGGAGCCTTTTGGGTAAAAATAAGGGTTAATTCCCCTACTCTTATCCTTTTTTTTCGGGTTATCCTGTTTCGGGTTATCCGTTGGGTTTCCGTCTTTTTTGGGTATGGCGGGAAAAGTATAGGGCTTTTTGAGGGTGGTAGCTCAAAAAGCCTTTTTTTATTCCTTAGAGCGTTGCCGCCCTTGCCAGTGTTTCGGGCACAATCCTGTCAAAAAAGCCGTTTTCATAAGCCTTTTGAAAGGCGTGCATGATGAAACGCGCTGCCTGCGAGCGCGTCAAGCCGTTTTCGTCGGCGAACGTGTCGAGTGTGTCCACGTCTTTTTGTTTTGCCCAAAACGCAATAATCACGTTTTGCTTTCGCCCTGGTCTGCCTTCGTCGGCGTGATCGTCATCGATGGCAGGGGCGGCGGCGCCGGCGTGATCGTCATTCAGGTAGGCAATCAGCGACGTTTGTTTGTGTGCTTTTTTGCTCATGGCGGGCTTTCCTTGTTGGAGTATCACCTAAAACGCCTTATGAAAAGGCGGTTTGTGTTCGGTGATTGTAGCATATTGCATAGAAAAGATATGGTTAAACGTACACTTTTTTTGCAAAACATAGATAGTGTAAGGCTTTTTGCTCTCAAATATAAAAAAACTTTCCCCTGTCTGCCCCTTCGCAGGGGATAAGGATTAGTTTTTTTTCGTTTTTTTTCACTTTTTTTTTTGATTTCTGTTTATGCCTCTATGTCCTCATAAACGCCTTCGGGCTCAATGATATAGGCGGCGAGGCCGTCGGCCTCTATCATGCGTTTGGTGTCGCAGGCCTGCGCCCAATCGTCGCAAAAGTGGATATGTTCCCAATCGTCCCAATCGTCGGCGCTTTCGGCCTGATCTGCCCATGACGCAATCACGGCATAAGGCTTTTGGGCGGGTATTCTTTCGGCGAGTGCTTGCAATTCGTCATCGTTAAGCATGATTAAAACTCCCATGTCCACGGCTTGCCAGTATTAAAGGCGCCTATGCCTGCGCGGTATCCTTTCCCCAATTCGCCCTGGTTGGCATAGCGGGCGGCGTGTTTGTCGGCGTCGAAGTCGGCGCCGTCATGCGCTCTATGAAGTCCGAACGCGTAACCTTTCCAAAAGTCCGTATGTGCGTCATCGTACTTCACAAAGTACTTTGCCCTTTCAAGGTCTTTCAAAAACTGATCGTCTGTCATCGTTGTTTTTTCTGTCATGGCGGGCTTTTCCTTCGCGGCTTTCCCCTGCTTAAGTAGATGGTATCGCATGGCGTCATAGGTCGGCGCGTATGGCTTGCGCAGGTTTTCGCAGGCGAAAAGGACGCCCCCCGATACTTGCGCGGGCTTAAACGCTTGTTTCCCGTCGGCGCTCAAATAGATTTCCCATAATAGCTCGCCCGTGTCTGCAAGGTGTACGGCGTAACGCGTTACGGGCGGGCGCCGCTCTATGGGCAATTTCAGTGTGTCTAATCCCACATAAACAAACTCTGTTGGTGTTGCCATAATGCGCATTTACTCCCATGTGTGTAGGCGTTTCAGTGTCAGCGGGGGCGCTGCCATGGTCTGCCTGATCGTCGGCGTGATCGTCGGCGCCCTGGTCTGCGCTCAAAAGGGCGTGTTTGAGTTCGCGCAGGCGTTCCCATACGCTGCGCGTGTACACATAGAAGCGCGTAGAGACTTCACGGACGGCTTCAAGGCTTTTCAATAGATAATGATTGAAGCGGCAAACGTGCCAAACGTCGCAGGCGGCGCCGTCGGCATAGACTTCGATTTCTGCCCCTGTCATGCCTGAACACGTCCTTTCTATGTCATCGCAGGCGGCGCCGTC
>JBGVEW010000117.1:0-64680 GCA_045120465.1 Eubacteriales bacterium | reverse complement strand
CCGCCCCCCCCCCCCCCCCCCCCCCCCCCCCCCCCCCCCCCCCCCCCCCCCCCCCCCCCCCCCCCCAAAAAAGATCCCCGTGTAAAACACTTTAATTAAAAATCAAAGTCCCAAAACTGCCGCACCAATGATGCCCGCGTCGTTGCGCAGGGTCGCAATGCGGATGGAGGGAGTTTCAACCAAGCCCGTGCCGTAAATCTGCTCCAATACGCGGGGCGTTACCAGATCCAACAAATATTGCCCTTCGTTGGAAATACCGCCGCCGATGGAAAGAACTTCGGGCTGGAAGATGTTGATAATGGTTGCAAGACCGCTTGCCAGATACTTGATGTACTCGTCAATCACCTCGCACGCCGCCGCGTCACCCGCGCGCTTGCCGTCAAAGGCGATACGTCCGTTTACCTTGCCCGCGTCGGCTACCAGCTTGGTCATAAGCGTCTCACGACCATTCTTTTCGCACTCCGCAATCTTTTCTTTGGTGGTGTTGATCAGACCCGTTGCAGAGGAATATGCCTCCCAGCAACCCTTTCTGCCGCAAGAGCAGGGACGTCCGTCAACCTGAATCACAATGTGTCCAAGCTCGCCCGCCGCGGAGTTAAAGCCCTTGTAAACCTTGCCGCCGTCGATGATGCCGCCGCCGACACCCGTGCCGAGCGTAATCATAACCGAGGACTTGGAGCCTTTTGCCGCACCTGCGATTGCTTCACCCCATGCCGCGGCGTTTGCGTCGTTTTCGATGTGCGCTTCCTTTACTCCCAGTGCTTCTTTGAGTCGGGGAATGACGGGGAAGTGACGGAAGGGGAGATTGTTGGTGTAAATGATCATACCCGTTTCGTCGTCAACGATGCCGGGAGATGCAATACCAACCGAATCGATTTCGCTCAGGGAAATGCCGTTGTCGGCACACAGCTTTTTGCAAAGCATTGCCATATCCGCAACGATTTCTTCCTCGGGGCGGTTGGCGTTTGTGGGAACGCTGTCCTTTGCGATGATTTTGAACTCTTCGTTTACGATACCTGCGGCGATGTTGGTACCACCCAGGTCAATGCCAATACGGTACATGGAAAAATCTCCTTTGTGATCTAATTGATAGTAATTATATTATAATGCTTTTTTGAGGGTTCGTCAAGTGTTTTTTGGGGATCCAATGCAAAATTTATCGGTTTCGCAAAGTCCCAACAAATCGATTGCGCGCTCCATGATCGGGCGGTAGGCGTCAAAATGCTCGGGGTGGTGCGAATCGCTGGCGGTGTAGAATTTGCATCCCGCGTTCCGCGCTGTGCGGAAGATGCGCAGTACCGAGTCGGCCTCCTCGTCGGAAAACGTCATGTCATCCATGTTCAGCTCGATCCCAACGCCAAGAGTCGCGGCTTTTTGAAACAGACGCTCCATTTCGTTTTGGGGAATCCTGTCAAGCACCGCAAGGCGTTCTTGGGGAGTTCGCCCGATCAGCTTGCAGGTCAGGTGCGCCAAGCCCACCTTGTAAAAGGGGAGATCCATCTGCAATACCGCATCAAGACGCTCTACCCAAAGCCGCGCGCGTGCCGAGGTGGATTCCGCATCACGCTCGGAGAGCGTAAAGCCCTTCATGTGCAGATGCGTGGTGGGAATGACGATAAAATCAAAATCGTCGTAGCGCGACGAGGGGAGCCCCAGCGTCATGTTTTGGTCAAGGTCGGTTTCGCATCCGAACAAAAAGCGGATGCCGTCCGCTTGCGGCAAGGGACGCGACGCGCTGATATGATCAAAATTTTGCGGAGCATACCAATTCGACGCACCGCTTACGGCAGAGTCCCAATAATGATCGGTCAGACATATGGTGGAAAGACCGTTCTCCTTTGCCGCTTTCAAAATATCGGCGGCAGTTTGCCGAGGGTCGCGTGAGCACGCGGAAAGAAGGGAGTGCAGGTGCAGATCCTGATTGAGTATGAATCGTCCCATTCGATGATCTCTCCTTAAAACATACTTTCAACGTCCGCGCGGGTGTAATATTGCTTTTTGTCGCAAAAACGGCAAGCAACCTCCAGCACCTCGCCCTTGCCCTCTGCCACCTGCTCGTCAAGGAGCTTGAGCAGATCGGCGTGCCCCAAGGTGATCAGAGCCTTGGTCGTGCGCTCGCGGCTGCAATTGCAGAGGTAGTCAACGTCCAGTTCGTCAAAAACGTCAAAGGGAATATCCTTGAACGCCAAAGCCGCGATCTCTTCTAAGGGAAGCCCCGCGTCAAAGAGTGCCGAAACGTTGGAAATGGCGGGAAGATTGCGCTCGATGAGATCGACCGTGGCGGGGTCTGCAAAGGGAAGAAGTTGAATGAGGATTCCGCCTGCCGCGCGGCAAGAAAGATCGGTGTCCACCAGCACACCCAAGGCGCAAACGGTGGGAACCTGCTCGCTTTGCGCGTAATATGCGGCAACGTCCTCGGCGATTTCACCGCTGACGAGCTCGATTGAGCCGTTGTAGGGTTCCGCCGCGCCAAGATCGCGGATGATGTTTAAAAAGCCTTTTCCCACGGCACCGCCAACGTTTAGCTTGCCGTTTTCTTTGAGCGGCAGGTCAACGTCGGGATTTTGAATGTAACCGCGTACGTTTCCGATATAGTCCGAAACGGCAAGTACCGTTCCGGCAGGACCGTCTCCCTTCAGGCTGACCGTAATGGTATCGTTTTTCTCGCCCAAAAGGCAGCCCATGAGCGACGTTGCGGTCAAAAGGCGACCGAGCGTTGCGGATGCGGTGGGAGTGGTGTTGTGAATGCGAATGGCTTCGTTGACGATTTCGGTAGAGCGGATGACGTGGATCCGCGCGCTTCCGTCCGAGGTCATAGCACGTAAAATGGTAGATGACATAGTGTTTGATCGTTCCTTTTTATGTTTGTATATTATTTCATGGCGCGCGCCGCAAAATACCAGCGCTCGGTGGTTTCGGTGGGGGTAGAGAAGTCGAAATCCGACCACACGCCCAGCAATTCCAGTCTGTTTTGGCGGAGTGTGTCGGTAATTTCCTCAAGCGTATAGCAACGCTCGGTCTGGTGCTCTTCGGAGCGACGGTAATTGCCGTTTTCAAGCTCCTCAAAGAGGGTCAGGTCAAAATCGCAGAGCCGCGTTTCTTTGGAATAGCAGTTTTGCCAGCCGCAAAATACGGGAACGCGCTCCTCGCCGTCTTCCGTGGGGTAGATCAGTTCATCCTCTAAAATATAGGCGTTGTTGGCATAGACGTGCTCGAATTTGTAGGGCGTGTTCATGTCAAAGAGAAAGAGCCCACCCGGGTCGAGGTAGTTGTGCACCGTGGAAAAGCACGCTGAGAGATCAGCGGGGGTGAGGAGATAGTTGAGGCTGTCGAGGCAGCAGGTAACGGCACCAACCGTGCCGTAAAGCTCGAACGTGCGCATATCCTGATGAAGCCACAGCAGGTTCTGTCCGCGCTCGGCGGCTCTGCCAAACGCCTCGCTGAGCATATCCGCGCTTCCGTCCACACCGATGGTGTCATATCCCCGCTCTGCCAATTGGAGTGCCATACTGCCCGTTCCGCAGGCGAGATCTAACACCAAAGAGGGGCGCGAGGGGAGAAAACGGTCAAAGCAAGTCTCAACAAACTCCGCCCATGCACCGTAGTCGATCTCGGCATTGAGCTTGTCATATACGTGGGCGATCGCCTCGTATCCTTCGCATCCCATAGGTTTCGTCTCCTTTTTCTTGATTCCTATCTATTGTACCATAAAACGCGAGAAAAGTAAAGAGATTGCGGTGATTTTTGCAAAAAATCCAATTGCCTTATTGACGAACCGTAAGTTGTGTGCTATAATAATAAAGATGTAAAAATGCAATGCACGGAGGAAGTTTTCCATGACACTTTATGAAGATCTCAAATGGCGTGGGCTGATTCAGGACATTTCCAGCCCCGAATTGATCGATAAGCTCAACGCGGGCGGTATGACCTTTTATATCGGTACCGACCCCACGGCGGACAGCCTGCACCTGGGACACTATTCGTCCTTTTTGATCACGCGACGCTTGGCACAGGCGGGACACACGCCTCTGTTGCTCGTCGGTATGGCAACGGCTCTCATCGGTGACCCTCGCGGTACGGTTGAGCGTAAGCTTTCCAATCGTGACGAGGTTATTCACAACTATGAATGTCTCAAGACTCAGTTGCAAAAGATCTTCCCCTACGAGGTCGTCAACAACTACGATTGGGTCAAGGATCTCAATATCATCGATTTCTTCCGCGATTACGGTAAGTATATCAACGTCGGATACATGCTCAGCAAGGATCTCATCCGCCGCCAGATGGAAAGCGGTATCTCCTATGCCGAGTTCTCCTATATGCTCATTCAGGGCTTGGATTTCAAGTATCTGCACGAAAACCGCGGAGTCGATCTGCAAGTGGCGGGTTCCGACCAGTGGGGTAACATCACCACGGGTATCGAGCTGATCCGTAAAACCACGGGCGACGAGGTTTACGCGATGACTATGCCTCTTGTTACCGACTCCCACGGCAACAAGTTTGGTAAGAGCGAGGGCAACGCGGTCTGGCTGGATAAGAATAAGACCAGCTCCTACGAGCTGTATCAGTTCCTGCTCAACTCTGAGGATAGTATGGTAATCAACTACCTCAAGAGACTGACCTTCCTTTCCCGTGAGGAGATCGAGGCGATTGAGGCAGAGCACAATGCCGCCCCCGAAAAGCGTCTGGCACAAAAGAAGCTGGCTGAGGAGATTCTTAACGATCTGCATGGCGAGGGCGCGTATGAGTCCGCCGTTAAGATCAGCGAGCAGCTCTTTGCGGGCAACATCAAGGAGATCCCCACAAAGGATCTGTTGGCAGGGCTGAAGGACGTTCCTCACTTCGAAACCGAGGGCGGTCCGATCATGGACGTATTGGTTAATGCAGGCATCTGTTCTTCCAAGCGCGAGGCGCGCGAGTTTATCTCGAATCGCTCCCTGACGCTCAACGGTGAGCCGATTGCAAATATCGACGTACAGATCGACGCTTCTTCTACGGTGGGAGAGAAGTATATCGTTATCCGCCGCGGTAAAAAGAAGTACTATCTGGGCGAGTTGAAGTAATATGAATTCGGGTGAATCGATTGCAGTTGATTCACCCGATTTTTAATTTGTGATCAGAGGCTCTGAAAAGGAGCCCTTTTTTGAACTAAGACATAAAAAGCATTCCGTCGGCATAGATTGTATCAACGAAACTGCAAAAAGGAGCGGAAACGATGGAATACAATCAAAAAACGGAGGCAATGGGCGCGCGGATGCAGGAAATGTTCTGCGACCGCAGCGTGATGACGGAATTGGCGAGTGATTTTTCTCTCCCGGACTACCAACCCGAGATCAAACGGCTGTTAAGGATCACGGCAACGGTATCCCCTGCGGATCAGTATATCGGGGTGGGAAACGCGGAGCTTTCCGGCACGGTGGACTATCATATTTTATACGCGGGGAATGACGGTGCTTTGTACTGCGCCAATCAAACGGGGGAGTACCGATTCTCTTGCCCGATTGAAATGAACGAGCGATTCGATCCGAGTGACGGAATCCTTTGCGATTGCGAAACGATCGCAGAGTCTCCCGTGGGGCGTGTTGTGGCCCCCAGACGGCTCTCTCTCAAATGCCGATTGCGCTCACGCGTGCGGATGTATGGAACGCGCACCCTTGAGGAACGCATTGGGGCGGGAGCAGAAGGCGCTTGTTGGCAGAGACTGAAAAAGAGCGCAGCGTGTGCGCGTACGTTTGTGGGAACGAGCGAAGCCGTTACGCTCGGTGACGAGATCCTTTGCGACGTGTCGGAACAGAATCTGCGCGTGATCAGCGCGGAAGGGTGCGTATTCGTTCACGAAGCGGAGGCGGGGAGTGGTTGTGTCAATTGCCGCGGCGAGGCAATGCTCAAGCTCTTAACCGTTGCCGAGGGGGCGGAGGCACTTCCCGTGGCACAGATCCGAAAGATCCCGTTTTCGGCAAGCGTTCCCGTAGAGGGGGCGGAGGTCAATTGCGAATGTATTGCGAGCGGCGTTTGTACCGATCTCAATATTACGGTGGAGGACGGCAGAATTCTTTGTGAGATCGCAATCCGTCTCAAGGCGCGTGCCCAACGAAACGAGGAGATCGAATACACTTGCGATCTTTACGCCACCAATGCCAAAAGTGAGTGTCGATATGAAAGCATCCAAATCCCGCAGGCAGTGGTTTGCGCGAGCGGAAACGTTTCGATCAATACGGTTCTGAGCTTGGAGGAGGCAGGGATCCGACGCGATGCCGGCATCGTGGATATGAGCCTGACACCGCTTGGCTTGAATCCGGAATGTGAGAATGGAAAATACGTGGTAACGGGACGCTTGCGCGCGCTGGCGGTTTTGCATAACGGGGAGGAGTACGGTGCGCAGGAATTTGAGTTTCCGTTCCGATATGAGGTGGAAGGAGAGATACGGGAAATTAAGGACTACGACCTGAAGGTAACGCCACTCTTTTGCCGCGCGAGGATGGACGGTGAGCGTATTTCGGTGGATTCGGAGCTGGCGGTTGCTTTTGCTACCCAAAGCGCAAACCTTCATTCCGTATTGACGGAGGCAACGATGGGGGAGGCGATCGGATCTTGCGGTGCTTGCTATACCGTTTGCTATCCATCTCCCGAGGATACGCTTTGGAGTGTGGCAAAACGCTATCACAGAGCGGTAAGTGACGTGGCACAGATGAACCCTTTATCGGGGAGTCCCGCGGCAGATGCTGCCGATTCCTTGGAGGGAGTAGCCTATTTGTTGGTATAAACCAAAGCACGGCGGAGTCGAGCGACTCCGCCGTGCTTGCTTTTCTTACTCCGAAAAGAGCTTGGTCAATTTTGCCTTTTCCAGTATCTTGTGAATGATCAATGCAACGATGACTGCGATGGCTCCCTGAATGGCGTTAAAGGGGATCGACGTAAGTGCTGCAAAGCCAAAGGATAAAACAAACGCCTCATAAATGAAATATCCGGCAATCATCACAAGCTCTGCGGCAACCCCCGATAACAGATAACGAAGGAGGGAGGATACACGCGCAAAAAGCTTGTAAACGAGAAGGGCGACGATGCCCATCAGTGCCTTGATGATCAGCGTGGCGGGGGCGTAGATTGCGTAACCGCCGACCACGTCGGTCAGGGTTGCGCCCAAAGCACAGGCAAGGACACTCCAAGGCCCTCCCAAGGTCCACGCACCGAGCAGGAGAATTCCGTCCCCGAGATTGACGTTTCCAATTCCCGTGGGAACGGAAATCCAGGTCGCGCAAAAGGTTAACGCTCCAAGCAGAGCGGCAAATACCAATTTTTGAATGTTTTTGTTGAGCATCATCATTCTCCTACGTTAGAATGGAATTATTATACTCGCATTTTCAGCAGTTGTCAAGTGTTTTTTTCTTCTTTTGATCAAAAAAGAGAATCAGCGCAAAAAGGGCAAAAAGCGCGGTGCTTGTCGTGAAAAGAGGGATAAAGTCCTTGACAAAAGGTGTGGGGTATGTTATAATGATACCAGTATCCCGTCTCTCGCATTGGCAGGGGGACTTTGCTGCCAAAACGCAATATCAAAAAGGATGGAATAATATGTACACCAAAGATCTACATATGAACAGGTCCAGAAAGATCACTCTGGTCTTGTTCGATATTTTTTGTTTTGTTGTGGTTGCCGCCTTGTACTACGGAGCAACCTTTATTTTCGAAAACTCCGTCAAATACGAAATTATCAATTATCTGATCAATTCCGCGATCCTGTTGGTCTCCATGTTCTTTTGGAGATTCGTTTCCCGCATCTATCTCAGTATCTGGAGATATACCAACACGGCGGTTTACCTCAAAATGATTTTGGCAGATGCTGCGGGCGGTGTTACCGCGATTGCAATCAGCCGCATTTGGGGAAGCATTTTCGGAGTATGGCACGACGTATGGCATTTTGTCATTCTCTCCTCTTTGTGTGCTCTGTTGATGCTGACGTCGCGTTTTACGTACCGTCAGATCTATAAGCGCAACCGTCGCCAAGGCTCCAATGACAGCCACAAAATTCCCGTTGCCATCGTAGGAGCGGGACAGCTTGGTGCGCATCTGGCGGACGAGCTGCTCTTCAGCAAAAAAGCAAACTACCGCCCCATGTTTTTTATCGACCGCGATACCACCAAGGTGGGGAGTCGCGTGTCGGGACTTAAGGTTTATCCCGAAAACGAGGATATTATCGGCTTTATCAAGGAGCAGGAGATCAGCGAGATCTTTATTGCGCTTTCCGGATTGGATAGCGATATGGCATCTGCTTTGTATGCCCGTTACAGCAAGACCAATTGCAAGATCAAGATTTACGACCTTCCTTTACACGATATGAAGGACGTAAAGGAGGATACTTCCCCCAAGCCCTCGCGCGGTGTGTTGCACGATTTTCGCATCGAGGACCTTCTGTTCCGCAAGTCGCTTTCCATCAACGACAGTGCCGCGTTCCAGTATTATGCCAACAAAAAGGTGCTGATCACGGGTGGCGGCGGATCGATTGGAAGTGAGCTTTGCCGTCAGATCGCAAAATGCCGTCCGGAGCAACTGATCATTGTCGATATTTACGAAAATAACGCATACGATATCCAACAGGAATTGACGCGCCGTTACGGAAAGTCACTCAATCTTGCCGTTGAGATCGCATCGGTTCGTGATCGCGCGCGTTTGGATGAGATCTTTGCTTACTACCGCCCCGATATCGTGTTCCACGCAGCCGCGCACAAGCACGTTCCGCTCATGGAGCATAGCGGATGCGAGGCGATCAAGAATAATATCCTCGGTACGTATAACACCGCGGATACTGCTGAGAAATACGGAGTCAAAAAATTCATTCTGATCTCTACCGACAAGGCGGTCAATCCCACCAATATTATGGGCGCATCCAAGCGGATGTGTGAAATGATCGTACAATGCCGTACCGATAGCGTCACCAGCTTTGCGGCGGTTCGTTTTGGCAACGTGCTCGGCTCAAACGGTTCGGTCATCCCCCTGTTCCGTCGTCAGATTGCGGAAGGCGGTCCTATTACCATTACGGACAAGCGTATCATCCGTTACTTTATGACCATTCCCGAAGCAAGCCAACTCGTCATTCAGGCGGGCGCGATGGCAAAGAAGGGCGAACTTTTCGTTTTGGATATGGGCAAGCCCGTGCGTATCTACGATCTTGCGGTTAATATGATCCGTTTGTGCGGTCTGACCCCCGACGTGGATATCAAGATCGAGGAGATCGGTCTGCGCCCCGGCGAAAAGCTTTACGAGGAGCTTTTGATCAAAACCGAGACGCTGACCACAACGGGGAACAGTATGATCTTTATCGAAACCGATACGCCGCTCTCTCGCGGTGAGGTAGAAACCAAGATCAACGATTTGAAGGAAGCGGTGGCTCTGTCGCAGGGCGAATTGGCTTCCACGCGCATCCGCGATGCCTTGCACCGCGCGGTTCCTACCTTCCGTGAGGCGGAGGAGATCAACCGTGACGCTGCGGCTTCGGAAGAAATGAAACAGGTACAAACGGTATAACGAGGCGCGGGGCACTGCTATCCCAAGTATGGTGGTAGTGTCCCGCATCCATATTTTGACGTAAAACAAAGGGGAAAACCGTATGATAAAAAACGTAGTGTTTGATTTTGGTCAGGTTCTGGTGCATTTTGAACCGGACTATATGGTCACAAGATACGTGGAGGCTTCCGAGGACGCGGAGTTGCTTTCCAAGGTGATTTTTGACCGCTTGTATTGGGATCGCTTGGATGAGGGGACGATCACGGATGAGGAGGTGGTTCGCGCCTGTATCGAACGCTTGCCCGAGCGCTTGCATCGATTTGTGCCAACCATCTATTACAATTGGATCTACAACATTCCGGAGATGGAAGGGATGTCGGAGCTGATCGATCATATTAAGGAGCGATACGGCGTTCGCGTTTATTTGCTTTCCAATATCAGCCGATATTTTGCGGAGCATAGGGAGGAAGTGCCCGTGCTTTCCAAAATGGATCAATGCTTCTTTTCTGCGCTTTGCGGATGCGTTAAGCCGCATCGGGCAATTTTTGAGCATCTTTGTAAAGAGGGGCAAATTGTCCCTGAGGAAACGTTGTTCGTAGATGACAATCTCAACAATATCAAAGGTGCCGAGGAGGTTGGCATCACGGGATATTGCTTCGACGGAGATGCCGATGCGCTTCGTACATATCTTGATCGGCTTTTAACGTAAATCATAGGGGTGAGTCAAATGCGAAAACGCATTTGGTACTCACCCCCGTTGTTTAATATTCAAAGTGATCGGCAATGGCGCGGATCGCGTGGCAGGCGGGTTGTGCAAGCGTTGCCAGCTTGTCATACTCGTGAACGGTCAGCCACATGCAAGAGCCAAGCATCGGTCCCACCGTGCGGTGGAGTTTGTTGTGTGTGCCTGTGGAGAGAAATAAAAAGGGAATGTCCAATTCGCGCTTTAAGAGTGCCGTGGTTTTCAGATTTTCCAGTTCCTCTTCCTCGCTGTTGGCGGCGGATACGATCTTGGAAATATCCGCGCCGCGTGCCTGATGCTCGCGCGCAATTGCCAGAACCTCCTCGCCGCTCATAAAGGTAAAGGTGTGCGAGGACATCAAAACTTCGCCGCCCGCTTTGTGGATGCGCTCAATCAGTGCCTTTTGCTTTTCAATGGCGGATTGGTCATAGGTGATCTCATATTGAGAAGGGCAATAGAGGTCGCCCAGTACGTCGATCAGGGTTGCACCCATCGAAATAAATTCCAGATATTCCTCTGCCAGCTCCTCGTCGGTCTTGCCGCCATTTGAGGCGTGCCCGCGGTAGTTGGTAAGGTAAATGGGCTTGCGACCCGCCGCCTCAAACGCGGGGCGGAGAGCCTCTGCGTTGCGGTATTGGGGCTCCATTGATTCCATCTGAAAGCCATAGGCATCGCATCCGTCAAAGGCGGCACCACGGATTAAGCGGATCAGGTCATCGGGGGTTGCCGCCTGCACTTGACAGGTAATCAAGGGCTTGTTTTGATGTAAAAAAGTAGGTGTAGTTTTCATAGGTATCTCCTTGATTACTTGTTAAACATTATGCTTCGACCGCCGTCCATCAAAATGCTGACACCATTGAGGAATGCGCACTTTTCGGATGCGGCGTACATGATCATATCCACGATCTCCTGCGGTTCAGCCGCTCTTCCAAGCATGGTTTTCATGTTTGCCATTGCGGGGCGCGTCATTACGGGTCCGGGAGCGATGCACACGCAACGGATGTTGTGTTCGGCACCCGCTTGCGCGATGGATTTGGTTACGCCGTTCATCAAAGCACTCTTAGAGGCGGAGTATGCAACGGCGCTACTGCTTCCTTCTTCACCCGAGATCGAACCGAGATGGATGATCACGCCGCCATTCTGCTTTGCCATTTGCTGCATGACCGCGTGGTCGAAATAGATCGCGCCCTTGAGGTTGACGTCGATTCCGAAATCATAGATCTCGATTGGATTTTCGTAAAAGACGTTGTGTGCGTTGCAGATACGCGTTTCGGCACCGCCCGCGCAGTTGATCAAAATATCGATGGAACTGAATGCTTCCACCGCACGGTCACGAACCGAGAGCACTTCCTCGTAAATACGCACGTCGGAGCGAACGCCGATCACGTTTTGGTGGTAGGTGCGGATATCCGCAACGGCTGTGTCGAGTGCTTCTTGATTGATATCGGTCAAAACGACGTTTGCGCCTTCCTTGGCGTAGCATTGTCCGAGCAAAAGCCCCATGCCGGAGGCGCCGCCCGTGATCAATACGGTTTTATTTGCCATGATAATCTCCTCCACTCAAAAAAATAAGATGATAGCTTTATTATAACCGCTTGACAGAAAAAAGAAAAGAGTGTATAATAGTAAAAAACAAAACAATTCTACGGAGGGGGATATGAGCAACTATTCGGTTTCCTTGACCTACCTGCGTGGGGAAAATTATTCCCAAAGGGCGGGCGTTGTCAACGATTTTTTGCACCAACCCCGTCCCCTTTACAGTGTGGCGTACATCAAAAGAGGATGCGCACGCTTTGTTAACAACAATCAGGAGATCCGCGTGGGCGAGGGCGAGGTGATCTTTGTCCCCAAGGGTTGCCGATACTATTCAATTTGGGAAGGAAAGAGTGGAACCGACTTTCTTTCCTGCTTTTTTGATCTGACGCCGTTTGGAGAGCCAATAGGGAACCGAATCTACGGTCTGCAAAAAATCGAGGACTGTGAGTGCCTGCAGGGGGATTTTGAAAGCGTGGTGTTAGGTGGGGATGATGCCTGTTCGGCGATGGATGCCATGGGAAGGTTTTTACACATTTTGGCGACGCTGTTTCCGCGGATGCGGTTTGATTCCTATCAAACGGTGGACGAGCGCATCGTCAACGCTGTGCGATACATTGAGAGCCATTACGATACGCCCTTGCGCGTGCCGGAGCTGGCATCCGCATGTCACATCAGCCCGTCCTATTTTTACGAGTGCTTCAAATCGCAGATGGGCGTGTCTCCCATCGAATACAAAAATCGGATCCTTATCGCGCACGCGAGGCGTAGTTTGATCGATCACCCGGAAACCCCGATTGAGGAGTTGAGCGAACGGCTTGGATTTGAGTCGTCGATCTATTTTCGCCGTCTGTTTAAGCGGTTTACGGGCAAAACCCCGCGGGAATACCGCGCGTGCACCAAGGAAGAAATTTGAATCAAAAAGGTGTTTCTCTGTGATGGGAGAAACACCTTTTTTGATTCACAAGCTTTCTGTCGCGTAACGCTTGATTGCCTCAAAGGAGTCGTCGCTGATGCTGTGCTCGATCTTGCAGGCATCCTCGGATGCGATCGTGGGATCGACGCCCAGCTTGACGAGAAAACGGGTCAGGAGCGTGTGACGCTCGTAGATCTTTTCTGCAACCTCTCGTCCGCTATCGGTCAGAGTGATCGATCCGTCCGCATCTACGTTGATATATTCCCCTTTTTTGAGCAGTCCCATAGCGCGGCTGACCGAGGGCTTGGAATATCCCATATGCTCTCCGATGTCGATCGCGCGGACGTGACTTGACGTGCGTGAAAGCAGGAGAATGGTCTCCAGATACATCTCGCCCGATTCCTGAATATGCATAAAATCCTCCTTAGGCAGCGGAAATACTGCCGCAACCGTTCTTCCATACTATACTACCACAGAAACGAAAAAAAATCAAGGTTTTTGCGGTAAAGTTTTCGTATTTTTGCGTGAAATACTTGACTTATCCATGCTTTTTCCGTTATAATAAAGGGGAACAGATAATTTACATCAAAGGAGAAGAATATGATCTATCATCAATTTGGTGACCTCTCGCTTTCCTCTCTGGGGCTGGGGTGTATGCGCCTTCCCGTGATCGACGGAGACAGTGCGCGCATCGATGAAGAAAAAAGTGCCGAAATGGTGGCGTATGCGATGCAAAACGGCATCAATTATTACGATACCGCATGGGGGTATCACGGCGGAAATTCCGAGCTCGTGATGGGAAAGATCCTCAAAAACTATGATCGCAGCAGCTTTTATCTGACCTCTAAGTTTCCCGGGTATGACCTTGCCAATCACGGAAAGGTTGCGGAGATTTTTGAAAAGCAGCTTGAAAAGTGCCAAGTCGAGTATTTTGATTTCTACCTCATTCACAGCGTTACCGAAGCGAATATCGATTATTATCTCGATCCCAAATACGGAACGCTGGCTTACGTTCTGGAGCAGAAAAAGAACGGGCGCATTCGCCATCTCGGCTTTTCCTTCCACGGAAATGCGGAGGTCATGCGCCGCTTCCTTGAGGTTTACGGTGATTATATGGAGTTTGGACAGCTTCAACTCAACTGGTTGGATTGGAGCTTCCAGGATGCCAAAACTTACGTGGCAATGCTGCAAGAGCGAAATATTCCCATCTGGGTCATGGAGCCGGTTCGTGGCGGAAGCCTCGCAAAATTGACCGAGGAGCAGGAAAAGAAGCTCCGCGCGTTGCGCCCCGATGCGAGCAACGTGGAGTGGGCATTCCGCTTTTTGCAAAGCATTCCCGGTGTTACCGTAACGCTTTCGGGAATGTCGAATATGGAGCAACTGGCAGAAAATATTCGTATTTTCTCCGAGGAAAAGCCTTTGAATGAGGAGGAATGGAACACGCTGATGCGCTTTGCGGAGGAGAAGCGGGGCAGAAAGACGCTTGCCTGCACCTCTTGCCGTTACTGTGTGGAGTATTGTCCGCAGGGACTCAATATCCCGTATCTGATCTCGCTTTATAACGAGATCGTTTACAGCGGCGGAACGATTATCACCAAGCGCGGAATCGCTGCGCTCAACGATGATACCCGTCCTGCATCCTGCATCGGATGCGGTGCGTGCGCAGAGGTCTGCCCGCAAGGGATCAAGATTCCCGACATGATGAAGGAATGTGCCGATTGGTAAAAACGAGCGAGGCGGCTGAGTAACAACTCAGCAGCCTCGCTCGTTTATTCTTCTTCCACGTCATCGCCCTCTTCTTCAAAACGTCCGATTCCGATCAGGGAATCAACGGGAAGGGAGAAGAGGATCGCGCCGCCGTCGGTTTTCAGCCCCGCGCATTCGCGGATGGCTTCCATCATCTGCTTTTTGTATTCGTGGGAGGTCAGGAACGCAATGGTGTCGGTCTCCTGCTTAAAGGAGGTTCCGATCAACTGCTCCGCCTGTTTGTTATTGACACTGCGTGTGTGCAGGATCGTAGCACCCGTCGCGCCCGCGGCGCGCGCGGCATCCAGAACGGCATCGGTGAATTTTTGATTAACCACTGCAACGATGAGTTCGTGCATCTTGCGAGTCTCCTTTTCTTTGGTGTTTTTGGAATCGAGTTGCGCATCGTCGCGCATGGGAGTGGATAGGATCGCATTGCTGATAAGGTTGGAGATACCCGAGAGCGGGATCGTAAAGGCGATTCCGTTGCCCATCAAGTAGAGCTTGAGACGCTTGTTGACGGCGCGCAGGATGCGGGTCTCACAGTAGCCGGGAATCAGGGAGTAAACGATCCGTTTTTCAATCTCGTCAAGTCCCAAATAGCTCATGTAGTGGGATTTTGCCGTACCAAAGCCGATGGCAGAAAAGTTGAGTGCAACGCAACATTCCGCACACGCCTCGGTCAAGGCAATTTCGTCCCCTTTTTTGATGATGCATACCAACAGCTTGACACGTTTTTCGGTGATTGTTTTTTTTGCCATTACGGTTCTCCTTCCGCGCTCTGCTCGGTAAAGTCGATAAAGTATTCCTGCTCGGAAATAAAGCGATTGATTGCGTGGCGGGATTTGAGCGTATAGATCAATCCGCAGACTTCAATGGAGATAATAGGTGTCAAGGCAACAAACGCAACACAGCCAAAGGCTTGCGTCATTACGCCGGAGCCGAGTGCAAGGCAGGCACCGGTTGCCAGTGGAAGCACGAACGCGCTCATCATCGCACCGCTGGCAACTCCACCCGAGTCGAATGCGATACCGACGAAGAATTTGGGAACGAAGAAAGTGAGTGCCAGAGCAATGACGTAGCCCGGAATCAGAATCCACAAAACGTTGATTCCCGTGATGACGCGGAGCATGGAAAGACCCAGTGCCGCGGATACACCGATGGAGAGGGAAAGTCGCATCGTGCCCGCAGAGATCGCACCTGCGGTGATCTGCTCGACCTGCTTGTTGAGAACATAGACCGCGGGCTCGGCGTTGACGATAAAGTAACCGAGCAACATTCCGATGGGGATCAGGATCCAGATCCACGCACCTTCAAGGGATGCCAGCGCGCGTCCGAGCTCCTGACCTGCGGGAAGGAAGCCCTCGTTGGCACCCGTCAGAAATACGACAAGACCGACGAAGGTATAGATCAAACCAATTCCTACGCGCAATAGCTTTCTGGCGGTAAATGCGCGCGTCAAAAGCTGGAAGAGAAGCGCAAATACGATGATGGGAAGCAGGGCCACCGCAATATCCTTTGCGTGATGCGCAAAGCCTACGAGGTAGCGTCCCATCAGATCTTGCGTGTCAAGGATGGGAGCAATCACGTTTCCCGTGTAAGAGCCTCCCTCAATGGAGAAGCAGATTCCAAGAATCATAACCGACAAGATAGGACCTACACTGCAAAGAGAAACGAGACCGAAGGCGTCGTCGTGTCCTTCCTCACCCGATCGCATGGAAGAAACGCCCGCGCCGAGTGCCATGATAAAGGGAACGGTCATAGGCCCCGTGGTTACTCCTCCCGAATCGAACGCCAGTGCCCAAAAATCGGGGGAGACGAAGAAGATACAAAGGAGAATGGTAACGATGTAAAAGCCGATCAGCAGGATTGAGAGGTTGACGCGGAAGAGAATACGCAGCATACCGATGACGAGAAAGATTCCCACACCCACCGAAATGGTCATGGTCAAAATTTGCATCATGTCGGCGTTGCCCGAAAGATCCGCTACCTGCTTGGCAAGGATCTGCAAATCGGGCTCGGAGATCGTTACGAAAATACCGATCACAAAGCTGACGAGTGCAATGAGCCATATTTTTCCCGATTTCGCAAGGTAAGATCCGATCTTTGCACCGATGGTCTGCATGGACATTTCGGCTCCCATGGTAAACAGGGAAAGACCGAAGATCAAGCAGATAACGCCAAAGACAAAGAGCAGAAAAACACCCGGCTCCATGGGGGTGAGGGTGATCGCAAGGCAAGCCACGATGATTGCGATCGGGAGAATGGATCCAAAGGACTCCCAAAGCTTGGATTTGATAAGGGTGAGCAATGCGACGTGTTCCTTTCTGAAAAATCAAACATAATTACCTATTTTATATTATAACAGACCGGAGACAAAAAAACAAGTGCTTTTTGGATTTCAGAGAGGATTTTTACAGACGAAAATCGGCAATTCTTAACAAACAATTCATTTTTTAGGCGTTTTTTTAACACTTTGTTTATAGACTTTACGGTTTTTTTGCAGTATAATGATGGGGTAATGCTATACAATGACGTTTGCACCGGTTTCAAGAGACGTGCAGACAAACAACGGAGGAATGTAGTATGCTTTGGTTAAACATTTTGTTGTTTATCGTTGGTCTTGTCATGTTGATCAAGGGCGGCGATTGGTTTGTTGACGGTGCTTCCGGAATCGCTCGCAGATTTCATTTGCCCGAGCTGCTGATCGGTGCAACCGTCGTTTCCATCGGTACGACGCTGCCCGAGGTCATGGTTTCGGCGCAAGGGGCTATGGCGGGATCGGGAGATATGGCGTACGGAAACGCCATCGGTTCCATTATTTGTAACACCTCGCTGATTGCTGCGGTTACCATTACGGTCAAGCCCGGCAAGGCAGAGCGCAAATCCTTGATCCTTCCCGTGGTGTTCTTCTTTATTGCAGCAGCCTTCTATATGGTATCTGCATATCTGTTTGGCGAGTTCAGCCGTTGGGTCGGTCTCGTTCTGCTTGCAATGTTTGTGGCATACATCACCCTGACCCTGGTTCAGATGAAGCGCAACCCCACCCCCGCATCCGAGGAGCATTTGCTCGAATCGGAAACCGAAGAACATGCGGAAAACGGTGCGCGCGCATTGGTAAAGGAGATCGTATTCCTGGTGCTTGGCGCGGTTTTGATCGCGTTTGGCGCAAACTTCTTGGTTGATAACGGAATTGCCATCGCAGAGGTACTGGGCGTTCCCCAAACCGTCATTGCCCTGACCTTCGTTGCACTCGGAACCTCCTTGCCCGAGCTGGTGACCGCGATTACGTCCTTGATCAAGGGACACGGTGCGCTTTCCTTGGGAAATATCATCGGTGCAAATTTGTTCAACCTCGTATTGGTCAGCGGTGTTGCTACCACGATCTCGCCCTTTAAGGTACCGTCCGGCTCTACGATTGCGGGAATGCCTGCATCGCTGGTCATGGATATCCCCGTCATGCTTGCGGTCATGCTGATTATGGTCGTTCCTGCACTGATCCGTCAAAAGCTTTCCCGTGTACAGGGTATCGTATTGCTTTGCATCTATGCCGCGTTCTGCACGATGCAGTTCGTTATGTAAATCTTCTTTTCCTATCTCATCGCAATCAAAAAGCCGCCTCAAATGCGATACGCATTAGAGCGTTACTCTAAAGGACAGTTTTGCAAGAATACGGTATATCTCGACAGAGGTATGCCGTATTTTGCGTTTGTGGACACAAATGCAGTGCTTGTCAAGAAAATTGACAAGTCATAGGTGAACATAAAGAAGGCTCCCTTGTGTAAAGGGAGCTGACGCCGTAGGCGGCTGAGGGATTGTCTTTTTCTCGAATCTAACATTTACAATCCCTCCGTCACGGCAAGCCGTGCCAATTTGCTTGCAAATTTTCTCCCATTTACACAAGGGAGGCTCTTTTCGCTATCCGATAGATAAACAAAGAGGACAGAGAGCGTAAAGCATCCTCTGTCCTCCTGTCGGTAGGTAATATATTCTATTGGATTTCAAAAACTGTCCTTAAGAGTACCGCCCATTTGAGGCGGCTTTTTTAGAATCTGTTGGTCGTACTTGACAATTCCTTCATAACATGGTATAATGAGAATGAAGCGATTGGTTTGATTCGAGGCTTTGCTTCTTGATCAGAGTAAAACATGCCGAAATATACATACTGTGGGAGACCGAGATCAGCACACTGCGCAAAAAGTCCTTTTCTTCGCTGTGTGTCAGCCCCAGATTTTCCTCGGGGCGTTCTTTTTTTCCAAATACGAATTCCACCATGTTTTCCAGTTCGATGCAAAAATAGTCGTATGCCATGGGAAGGGTATAGCGTTTTTTTCGAATCTTGAACAGCTCTACGATGTTCTCTAAGGAGAGCACGTTTTTGGTGATTGCGATAAACATCAGGTAGGCGATCTGATCGGCGTGGTACTGCTTTTTTTGCGGAGACTCGATGAAGCCTTTTTTGACGTAATTGCTGATCATCGAAGGGGTGATTTCCGCACAGCCTACGGGAACCAGAAAACCGTTGACGTATTGTGTAACTTGCTCGAGATAAAGCCCGATGTCGGGAATCTCGTCGTAACGCGGCAAACGAAAGCCGGATACGGTTTCTTTCAGGCGTTGCCTCATTTCGGGTGTGATCATGTCAACTATTATAACGCAAAATCAACATTTTGTCAATATACTGTCAATATATTCCCGATGCCTCTTGACAATTGCCCCCAAAACTGGTATAATAGCATCGGTTTTTTAAAAGCCGATGACGTGTTTTGCGGAATTATAATAAAACGTGAAAAACGAGCTCGAACGGGGGATGGGTTGTCCCCTGTATAAAATTGTAAAAAAAGCAGTAAGATATAATGAAGGAGAACAGATATGAGAGATTACGTGATTTTTACCGATTCGGCGTGTGACCTTTCCCCTGCGCTTTTGGCAGAGTGGGGGGTACAGTACCGCAATCTGACCTTCCGTTTTAACGATAGCGAGAAGGAGTATTCCAACGAGGATATGTCGGTTGAGGAGTTTTACGAAAAGATGAAGGCAGGGGGCGTGGCAAAAACCGCCGCGGTCAACGCCGACTCCTTTGCAGGTGAATTTGAAAAGATTTTGGCCGAGGGAAAGGACGTTTTGTACGTCGGATTTTCCTCCGGGCTCAGCACGACGTTCAACTCTGCGCGTATTGCTGCCGAAATGCTGAAGGATAAATATCCCGAGGGGAAGATCATCGTTGTAGATACGCTTGCCGCAAGTGCAGGTGAGGGTCTGATGGTCTATTTAACTGTTGAAGAAAAGAAAAAGGGAGCGACTCTTGAAGAAGCGGCAGAGTTTGTCAAGGGGCTGATCCCTCGCATGGGTATCTGGTTTACCGTTGACGATCTGGTATATCTTAAGAGAGGCGGACGTGTCAGCCCCACGGCGGCGTTCTTTGGAAATCTCCTTGGAATCAAGCCTGTGCTTTATATGGATAACGAGGGACACTTGATCCCCGTGTCCAAGGTGAGAGGCAGACGCACCGCAATTACCGCTTTGGCGGATCAGTACACCGAGCGCGCGGTCAATAAGGAGAGTGGCACCGTTTATATTTCACACGGTGCGTGCTTAAAGGATGCGGAACTGCTCGCATCAATGCTTAAGGAGAGACATGGGGTAGAGGTTAGCGTTATCACTGACGTAGGACCCGTTATCGGTGCACATTCCGGCCCCGGTACGCTGGCACTCTTCTTTGTGGCAAACGAACGATAAGAGCAATCGCCCAAAGCGATTTACCATATTTCTAAGGAGAAAAAATCAGTTATGGCAGAAGAACAGATCAAGGAAGAGAAGAAGGAAGAAAAGAAGCATTCTCCTTCCAAGACCGGAGAGGTGCTTCAAAAAGCGGCAACAGGCGTGAAAAAAGCGGCAAAGACCAGCGTTCACAAAACCGCCGAGGCGATTATTAAGGTTAGCGATTCCATGGCAAAAAAGAAGGCGGAGAATGCTGCAAAGCCCAAGAAAACCGCCGAAAAAAAGCAAAAGCCCAAGAAAAAGGGTTCCAAGCTCGCCAATATCAAGTTTTTGGGCGGCTTGATGTTCTCCAAAATGGCACGAGGCGGAGCAATGGAGCTCCGCAGTAATGCAGAGGAGGTCAACAAGCTCAACGTATTCCCCGTTCCGGACGGAGATACGGGTGATAATATGCGTATGACCATCGAGAGCGGCATTGCCGCACTCGAAAACCTCAGCTCGGACGATCTTGCCGAGGTCATGCGCGTTTTGTCTCACGGTATGCTTTTGGGCGCGCGCGGAAACTCCGGTGTTATTCTTTCTCAGTTCTTTGCGGGCACGGCAAAGGGCTTTGAGGGGGTAGAGCAGGCAGATCCCAAGGCGTTGGCATACGCCTTTGAAATGGGTGTTAAGCAGGCGTATATGTCGGTTATGACCCCTACCGAGGGAACGATTCTGACAGTTGCGCGCGAGGCGGTGGAATACGCATCCGCACGCATTACCGAGCAAAGTACGGTTCGTACCTTCTTTGCCGATCTGGTCAAGGAGATGCACGAGTCGGTTGAGCGTACCCCCGAGATCCTTACGGTTCTCAAGGAAGCGGACGTTGTAGATAGCGGTGGAGCAGGTCTCTTTTATATCATGGACGGCTTTAACCGCGTGCTCAACGGTGAGGAGATTCCCGAATTGGAGGAGAGTAGCCTTTCCGCCAAAAAGGAAAGCAAGCCTGCGGTTACCCCGGACAATCTGGACGCCTTCGGTCCCGACAGTGTAATGACCTTCGGATATTGCACCGAGTTGCTCGTCCGCTTGCAAAACAGCAAGACCGATATCGAGCATTTTGATCTGGATGGATTGAAGCAGTTCTTGGTCAGTCAGGGAGATAGCGTCGTAGCCTTCCAAACCGAAAGCGTCGTGAAGATCCACGTTCATACCTTTACTCCCGAAAACGTTCTCGCGCATTGCCGCACGTTCGGTGAGTTTTTGGCGGTTAAAATTGAGAATATGTCCCTGCAGCATTCCTCGACTGTTGAGGAAGCCCCCGCACCCGAAGCTCCCGCAAACCTTCCCACCAAAAAGTACGGTGTTGTAGCGGTGTGTATCGGAGAGGGAATTGAAAACCTCTATCGAGAATTGGGAGCGGATGAGATCGTGCAGGGTGGACAGACGCAAAATCCTTCCACCAACGACTTTTTGGCGGCGTTTGAAAAGGTTCCCGCCGAGCATATTTTCGTATTCCCCAACAACGGTAATATCCTGATGGCGGCACAGCAGGCGGCTGAGCTGTACAAAAAAGCGGACGTCCACGTGATTCCCAGTAAGAACGTGGGAACGGGCTACGTGGCACTTTCCACCGCGGATTTTGGTGCAGAGGATCCCAAAACGGTTGTGGACGGCATGATCGAAACCATGAAGCGCGTGTCGGCGGGTTACGTTTCCCCCTCGATTCGTGATGCGGATCTCAACGGCATCCATATCAATAAGGGAGACACCATCGGTATCATTGATAAGGAGATCGTGGTTTCCAACCCCAACCGATTGGAGGCGGCTGTCGTATTGGCAGAGCGTTTGCTCCAAGGGAATAAATTCATGCTCACCGCATTCCGCGGTCAGGCTGCGGACGAGGCGGAGCAGGAGGCACTGCAGGCGGCAATTGCCGAGCGTTGCCCTGATGCCGAGGTCTATTTCGTGGACGGCGGTCAAGCGATTTATCCTTATATTTTCGTAGCGGAATAAATCCCCGATCACTAAAAAATCACTCCAAAGCCAAGGGCGGAGGAGTGATTTTTTGTTTTTTTTGCAAAACCTATTGACAAACACAATACTTCGTGATATGATGTATTACACGAGAGGAGGTATCGTATGGATATTCAATTGAAGCGTGGACTCTTGGACGTTTGCGTATTGGCGGCGATCAAAAACGAGGATTCCTACGGATATAAGATCATCAAGGATCTCAAGCCTTACGTTGCGCTTTCCGAGTCAACCTTATATACGATTCTCAAACGGTTGGAAAGTGCCAATATGCTAACCGTTCGAACGGTGGAGCACGGCGGCAGATTGCGCAAGTATTATCATATTACCAAGGCGGGTCTTGGAAGAATTGAGGATTTTCGGGATGAGTGGCGCGAGGTCATGCTCATTTATCAATTTGTAAGTCGGGAGGATGCGAAAAAATGACGAAACAAGAGTTTCTTACAAGCCTGAGAGTAAAGCTTTCGGGGCTGCCAAGATCGGAGATTGAGGAGCGGTTGAATTTTTACGGAGAAATGATCGATGACCGTATGGAAGAAGGACTTTCGGAGCGGGATGCCGTTTTTGCGATTGGCTCTGCAGATTCGGTCGCGTCATCGGTATTAAAAGAACGGTATTCGGGAAAGCAGGAACAAGCTTCCGGTTTCACAACACACCGTATGAAGGGGTGGGAGGTTCTGCTTTTGGTGTTGGGGTCCCCCATTTGGCTTTCCTTACTGATTGCGGCGGCTGCCGTAATCATCTCACTGTATGCGGTGATGTGGTCACTGGTTGCTTCCGTTTGGGCGGTGTTTGCCGCGCTCATCGGTAGTGCGGTGGGCTGTGTTGGCGTATGCGTGCTGATTCTGTGTCAGGGAATGATCGCGCAAGGAATTGCGGCACTTGCCGCAAGTCTGGTATGCGCGGGACTTGGAATCTTTTTGTTCTTTGGATGTCTGGTGGCAACCAAAGGAACGGTAGAATTAACGAAGATAAGTGCCGGAGGAATTCAAAAATGCTTCCGGAGAGGAGGAAACGCTCATGCGTAAGACGGGAAAAATTTGGCTGATTGTTGCAACGGTGCTGTTGTCGGTTGGCTTGATCGTATTTGGAGGAGCAATGACAGTGTTGAAATGGGATTTTACAAAATTGTCCACGGTAAAATACGAAACGCACGAGTATGCGTTTGATGGAGGATATGAAACGATCCAAATCGTTACCAACACTGCCAACGTTCGGATTCTGCCTTCCGAAACACAAAAAACGACCGTTGTTTGTAACGAGCAAGAAAAGATCAATCACGAGGTGACGGTTGCCAAAGGAATGTTGCGGATTGAGGTCAAGGATACGAGAAAATGGTATGATTACATCGGCATCGGTTTTGGCTCTCCCTCTATCACGGTGTACGTTCCTGCGGGGGAGTACGGTGCTCTTACAGTGAAATCAGAAACGGGAGTCATAGAGATTCAAAAGGAGTTTCGATTTAAGAGCATTGACTTGAGCGCAAGCACGGGATTCGTTGCGAATTACGCATCTGCCGAGGGGAGCGTTCGCATTAGCACGAGTACGGGCGGCATCCGAGTGGAGAACGTACAGGTCGGTAAAATGGATCTTTCGGTTTCGACGGGAGGGATCACGGTTGACCGCGTGTCATGTGCGGGAGACGTTTCGATCAAGGTTTCCACGGGACGCACGCACGTCAACGATCTGACGTGTAAAAATCTGATCTCAAACGGCAGCACGGGAGACTTGAAGCTGCAAAACGTGATTGCATCGGGACGCTTCTCGATTGAACGATCAACCGGTGACGTGCGTCTTGAAGGATGCGATGCAGGGGAGATCTTTATCAAAGCGACCACAGGGGACGTAACGGGGACGCTGTTGACCGAGAAAAGCTTTTATGCAACCGCCGACACGGGAGAGGTTGACGTTCCCAAACACGGAAACGGCGGAAAATGCGAAATCCATACCTCAACGGGAGATATTAAGATCGATATCCGGTAAGCAAAGAAGGGGGTGAGTCAAATGCGAAAACGCATTTGGTACTCACCCCCGTGGTTTTTGTCTTGGCGGTTGAACACCGCCATTTTTGCCTCATAAGAGGCAAAAACAACAAATTCCCCGGCGCAAAAAAGCCTACCGTCGCCTTTTTCGCGCGGGGGCTGAGTCAATGACTCAGCCCCTTCTTTATGATCATGCTTTTTTCTTTTTCATATGGGATACCGCAATTGCCGTAACGGTAAACAGGAGCGCTATGAGATAGGTGATCGAAAACGCTTCTCCCAAGAGCCAGACTCCAAATACAGCGGCAAATACAGGCTCCAAAAATTTGATGATAAAGAGATGGGAGAGGTTGTTTTTTTGAATCAGACTGTACCACATTCCGTAGCTGATGCAGGACGCAACCAGAATATAGAGGAATACACCGATCCCCTCCAACGAAAGCGTTCCAAAGCTACCGCCACCCGCAAGACCGATCACCGTCAAAAACAGACCGCCCGCAAGCTGCGTATATCCCGTCATCACAACGGGGGAAAGTGTGCGGGTCAGCTTTTTTCCCGAAACGTTGGAAATGACCGTGCAGAGAGAAGCTGCCACGATCAGAATTTCACCGATCCCAAAGGAAAGCTGCCATGAGGAGCCGTCCAGGTTGAGGATGACGATTCCGATCAGACCCAGACCTGCGGCGGCGAGCTTATAGATCGAAAACTTGTCTTCTTTGAAAAAAACGAAGGAAAAACAGATAAATAAAAGCGCGCCGAGTTGCTTGAGGAGTGCGGTTTTTCCGCTTTCTACCATCGAAAGCCCCGTATAGGTACATGCGTAATGCAAGACTACCGCAAACAGCGAAACGATTACCAAACGGCGAATATCCCGTTTGCCTTCAATCTCCAAGTTCTCCTTTTTCAGAATACAAAAAACGGTAAGAAGGATTCCGCAGAGCAAAAAACGTACCCCTGCGAACAAAAAGAGATTGGAGACGTTGGAGGTGTCGATTGCCAGCATACGGTATCCCAGCTTGACGGCGGGGAAGAGCGAGCCCCAAAGAAGCATGACACAGGTCGCGCTCAAAATGACAGACCAAGAGGAACGCTTCATATCAACGCACCTTTAAAACAACCTTGCCAACGTTTTCGCCACGTTCCAAAATTGCGTGCGCCTCGGAGGCTTGTTGCATGGGGAGAACCTTGTAGATAGAGGGCTTGATGCTGCCGTCCTCAATTTTGGGCCATACGTTTTTGACCAGTTCCGAGAGGATGTACGCCTTAAACGCGGGGGTGCGGTTGCGGAGCATACTTCCTACCAAATGCAATCCCTTGGTCAAAAGCGGGCGGAGCTGTACCGTAGTTTCAATGCCCGCAAGTGTGGAAATGACGATCCAATATCCACCGCGCGCCATGAAAGGAAGGCTCTTGCCAAGCGTTTCGCCCGACAGGCAGTCCATCGAAACGTTGACGGGATGCCCATTCTCTTCTTCCTTTGCCAAAAGCGCGGCTACGTTCTCTTTTTGAGAATTGATAATGAGATCTGCACCGAGCGGCTTGATCTTTTCTGCAATCTCGTCCGAGAGCACCGAGGTGATGACGCGCGCCCCAAACGCCTTTGCCATAGGAATGGCAACCGATGCCAGCCCACTGGCACCCGCAGGGATAAAAGCGGTTTGCCCCGCTTCGAGATGACCTTCCAAAAAGAGATTGAGATAGGACGTTGCATATGCCTCGGGGAGTGCGGAGGCTTCTTCCATCGAAAGCCCTTTGGGAATGGGCATGAGCATATCGTATTTGACCGCTACGTATTCTGCGTATCCGCCACCGCCCAAAAGGGCGCAAACGCGGTCACCGAGCTTCCAATCGCTCTTTTCACGCGCCTCGGGAGCAATTTCGACGATCTCGCCCGCAATTTCCAGTCCCATCCATTCGGGGCATCCCGCAGGAGAGGGATATTTGCCCTGACGTTGGAGCAGATCCGCGCGGTTGAGAGCCGCCGCGTGGATTTTGACCAATACTTCATCGTGCTTTAAAATCGGATCGGGTACGTCACTCCATACAAGATCCTTGTTTTCGTTGACCAACATAGCTTTCATGGTTTTATCTGTTCCTTTCTTTGCAAGCGAGCGTTTACCGTTGCCATCGGTTTGATCGGTGATGAACTTCTTTAATCGATGTTGTTGCCGTTGAAGCGGATGCCTCCAACGATTTCTGCCAGTACCTTTTGTACGAGATAATCATGCTCATACGTATAGGGATTTTCTTTCGTGCCCATCACGTAGGAATAAAAATCCTTCATCATCTCATCGTAACGGCACCCTTGAAGGGATGCGGCAAAGGGAATGGTCTTTTTGCAATCCTCATAGGTGCCACCGCCCATCGAGGTGTCGGCATAGTCCATCAAAGTCGGATTTTCCAAGGGGCGGATATCTACCGTTCCGCGGCTGCCCGACACAACGAGCTGGCGTCTTCCAAATCCGTTGACCTCAACCGAGGAAACGAAGACGCGTGCCAAAGCCTTGTCATATTCCAATACGGCAAGATTGTTGTCCTCAAAATCCACCCCGTCAAGCCCCGTGTGCTTCATAAACGAGGTAATGCGCTTGGGTTCTCCCAAAAGATATACGATCAGATCGACCAGGTGGCTTCCGAGAATATACATGATCCCACCGCCAAAATTGGTCAGCCATTTTTTGTAGTCCACCGGGTGATAAGTGCTCATTTCAGCGTTGATGGAATAGATCTCACCCAATTCACCGTTTTTGATTTTTGCAAAGCAATCCTGTACGGCGGCATTGTAGCGGTACATATATCCAAGCTGAACCACAAGCCCCTTTTCTTTTGCCGTATCCAAAACGTATTTGTATTCTTCCAGCGTGCCGCTCGCGGGCTTGTCCATATGGATATGCTTACCTGCATCCACGCACCGCTTTGCGTATTTGGTCAGATCCCAGACGTCACATTCCAAAAGGATCGCATCGGATTGTTCGATGATCTCCTCAACGCTCAAGCGTGCAAGCCCCTCGTAGGTGGGGTGATCGCCGCGTTTTTCAACCCAACGTTCGTTTTCTTCGGCGTATCCCACGACCTCAAAAAGCTCGGGGAATTTTCTGACCGCCGCCATTTTCGGCTCACCGTGATTGTGACCGATGCCGATCTGCCCTACTTTGATTTTTTTCATTCAACGTTCCTCCAATCAAATACCGTTCCCATTGGGAATTTTGGATTGTTGCAAAGCTCCTCGTAAATGGTGGGAGCATCCTTGGGGTCGCACACGCGAGAGAGAATGGGACGAACTTGGATTCTGCCGCCTGCGATGAGATTCAAGATCGCGTTGCAATCGTCGTGATGCGTCCAATGATGTGGGTAGGATTCCACCTTGGGGCGCACGAAATTATGCGCACCGATCAGCTTCACACCGGGGCAGTGTACCTCGCGATAGTAATCAACCGCGCAATCGGAGATGCGTGTGCACCCAAGGAGCGAAATGCGGCCCATGTAGGAGGCGCACTCCAGCGCCTGTTTCATCGCGGCGGAAACCCCCGTGACCTCAACGGTTGCGCGAACGCCTTTGCCTCCCGTGATTGCTTTGACGGTTTCGACAAAATCGGGAGCGGAGGGGTCCAGTGCATAATCTGCGCCAAGCTCCAGTGCCAAACGGCGGCGATCCTCGTTCAGGTCTGCCGCGATCAAAGGATATGCACCGCTGTGTCGCGCGAATTGCAGAGTAAAAATACCAAGCAGTCCCAGTCCCATAATCATGGCACTCTCACCAAGCTCCAATTCCAGCTTGCGCAAGCCGCCCAGCCCCATTGACGCAATGATGACGAACGCCGCGTCCAAAGAGTCCACCGAGTCCTGCGTGACCTTTGTGATCTCGTTTTCCTTGCGCACGTTGTAATTGGAGTGGATGCCGTGATAGACCAGCACGCGGTCACCCGGGGCAACGCTTGTGACCTTGTCTCCAACTCCCGCGACGTATCCGACTCCGCAGTATCCGAGCGACATGGGGAATTTTTGAGACGTATTGGGTGCTCCGATCAGACATGCGCGCTCTGTACCGCCGCTGACAACGGTGTATTCCATACGAACAAGAACGTCGTCGGCGTCAAGTACGGGCATGGGCTGCTCCAACAGCTCCGCTTCCCGAATTTTTGTGAATACAATTGATTTTCTGTTCATAACAGTCACCTCACTGCATCAGTTTTTTTATACTTTCCACCGCTGTTACGGCGTTTTTTAGATCCAATTGCTCTGCATTGGCACCGGGGTGCTGTGTGTCGGAGCAAAAGATCATGTGACCGCCCAGAAGCGGATTGACGATTCGTGTGATTTTACCGAGCTTGCCCGAAACGTGATAATGTACCACGGTTTTGATCTCTTTTTTGAGAATGAGCATAGTGCGAAAGGCTTCGGAAAGCTCCTCCTCGGTGTTGCATGCGGCAACGATTTTGATGATGTCCGGATTTCGCCGCTCCAAAAAATGTGCCAGATCGACAGCTTGCTCCGCGGTCAGCGCAACTCCCGTGTGTGTTGAGATCAACACTTCAGCCCCCGATGCGTGGATCCGCTTGATCAATTCGGTCTGACGTGCGATCACTGCGGGATCGGTCACGACCTCACGCGGCGCGTTTTTTGCAAAGGAATATTCACCCGTATCTCCCGTATAGGCATGCTTGGATGCAATATCATACGTATAGCCTTGCAAATCAATGGCAGAAGCACCTGCTTCCATCGCGCGGAGCAACAGGTCCACCCGTTCCTCTTCGGTGGTTTCAAAGTCTTGCCAGTCATACGTTTGATTGTAGTTGAGTGCCAAAACGGGCGTTGTGGCGGCATTAATGATTTGGCGCAGAGCATCTGCGGTCTGCGCGGCGGGCTCAAGGCAGGAGAGATGCAGGTCGATTGCCGTAGCACCGTCTTTTTCGCATTGTCTGATGTCGGCAATGGCATCGTCCGCTGTTCTTCGGCGGATGACTCCAATCAAGAGCGGTGAAGGGGCGTGTGCAAAGGAAAGTCTCTTCATGATACAGATTCCTTTCCGTTTTTTCTTCAGTATAACAGATTTTTACCGCCGTGTAAATATCTTTTTTGCTATTCTTGTCAATTTTGATACAATATATTGACTTTCAAAGACGCGGGATGTATAATAAAGAAAAAAAGGAGGGATCAGCGTGCGCATACGGGAATTTGAGGATTTGAAGGTTTTACGTGTTCTTTCGGTCAGCACCATTTTTACCGATAATCAGGTCACGTCGGTTCGGAAACAACGAGAAAGTGCCGCATTATTGCTCAAATGGGAAGGGGAGACCGAGTATGTGAGCTGCGGAATGAGGATTCTTTCCAATGCAACACATCCCGTTTTTCTCCCAAAGGGATCTTCCTATGAGTGGAAATGTACGCAGGCGGGGCATTATACGATTGTTGAATTTGATACTGATCTGACCTATGACGCTGTGGTCGGTTTTTCAATTTCCGACGGAGAACGCTTGCGTGTGAGGATGCGGGAGCTGGAGCTTGCGGGCATGCGTAATCAACCCTTTTGGCAATTGCGTGCGGTCGGTGAGGTGTCCTCTATGCTGGTCTCGCTGTTTTGCGGAGACGATACGGGGAACTCCTATCTTCCGACTCAAAAAATCGAAAAAATCAAGCCTGCCGTGGACTACATCACAGCGCATTATAACGAGTCGATCTCCAACGAGCAATTGGCGGAGCTGTGCGGTGTAAGTACTGTCTATTTCCGTAAGCTTTTTGTAGCGGCATATGGGATTTCCCCCATCCATTATCTTAGCAGATTGCGTATTCACCGAGCGAAGGAAATGCTCAAAAGCGACTACGGCACGCTTGCGGGAGTGGCAACCAGCGTGGGATATTCTAACGTGTACCATTTTTCCAAAATGTTCCGCGCGGAGGTTGGTATCGCTCCCGGTGTATATGCGAAAAAGAAATAAGCGCTAAACGTAAAAAAAGGTTTGCATTTGGCAAAAATGTATGCTATAATAATAAGAGAGAAACGATATACTACACACGAAAGGAGGACGTTTGATGCCCAAATATGAAGTGCTGTCACAAGAACTTTCCGAAAGGATGGCAGAAGAAAAAAGGACGGGAAACTACGTAAAGGTTGCCTGCTCGGATGACAGTGTGATTCGTCGGCAAAATTTAAAAAAGGATACTGCAACCGTTTGGCGTCCTACCTTTGTGCACGATATCGATAAGATCATGCATTGCCCGTATTACAGTCGGTATAAGGATAAAACGCAGGTTTTTTCGCTCTTTAAAAATGACGATATCACACGTCGGAGCCTTCACGTGCAGTTGGTTTCCCGCATTGCGCGTACCATTGGTGCCGCTCTGCACTTGAATATCGATCTGATTGAGGCGATTGCGCTGGGTCATGATATCGGACATTCCGCATTCGGTCACACGGGTGAGCACTATCTGGATACGTTGTACCACCGACATACAGGGCGGCGTTTTGCGCACAATATTCATTCGGTGCGCGTGTTGGATCATATTTTTCCATACAATATCAGTCTCCAGACCTTAAACGGAATTGCGAGCCATAACGGAGAGATGGAGTGTGAGGTTTACGAACCTCAGCCTATCAGTAGCTTTGAAGAATTTGACCGTATGATCGAGCGTTGCTACGAGGATGCCGATTATATGCAAAATATCATGCCGGGCACTCTTGAGGGCGCGGTTGTGCGCCTTTCGGATATCATCGCGTATCTCGGAAAGGACCGTCAGGATGCCATGCGCACCAAAATTGCCGAGGAGAGTATGTTTTACAACGAGGATATCGGTTCGATCAATGCCGAAATCATCAACAATCTCGTGGTCAACGTCATTGAAAACAGCTATGGTAAGCCTTACGTCAAGTTGGACGCTAAGCATTTTAAGGCATTGCGCAAATCCAAAATCGATAATTACGCAATGATCTATAACAATGCCGCCGCATACTCCAAGCTGGACACCACGGTCAAACCGATGATGGAGGAGATCTATGGGCAAATGCTGGACGATCTCAAGGCGGAAAATCGCAATTCGCCTATCTTCCGTCATCACATCGATTACGTCAATTCGACCTATTACAAGCGGGAAAAGCCGTATGAATCGGGCGAGCCCAATCAAATCGTTGTAGATTATATTGCCAGCATGACCGATAATTATTTTATCGATCTGCATAAGTATCTCTATCCCAACAGCCCATTGCACGTCGAATACAAGGGCTATTTCGACGAATGATACCAAAAAGGAATTGAAAATATGTTTGAACAAATTTTACAGGCGATCCGTGAATACGATCGCATTATCATCCACCGCCATACCAATCCGGACGGAGACGCGCTGGGAAGTCAGATTGGACTGAAGCATATTCTTGCAGATACGTATCCCGAAAAAACGGTTCTCGCGGTTGGCGACGGTGCGGGTCGCTACGCTTTTATGGAAGGGAGCGATATGGATGAAGTCGCAGATGAAGCATATGCCGATGCGCTTGCCATCATTCTCGATACCTCTGCTGCATCGCTCATCAGCGACACCCGTTATCAAACGGCAAAAATGACGGTTCGTATGGACCATCACCTCTTTGTGGAAAAGATTGCGGACGTTGAAGTGACCGACAGCTCCTTTGAAAGCTGCTGTGGGCTCATTACCGCCTTTGCGATGGAGCAGGGGCTTACCGTATCCCCAAAGGCGGCAAAGGCACTCTACACGGGTATGATCACCGATTCGGGACGCTTTCGCTATGACTCCACCTCTGCCAATACCTTCCGTACTGCGGCGTTTTTGATGGAGCGCAAGTTTGATACCTCGGATATTTACCGCAATCTGTATGCGGACGAACTCTCTTTTATTCAACTGCGCGCGCGCTTTGTGCTCAAGATCAATACGACCCCCGAGGGAGTGGCATACATCTATACCCCCATGGAGGAAGCAAAGAGCTATCATGCGGATTCCTTTACGATCTCGCGCGGCATGGTCAACGTTATGTCCGAGATTCGCGGCATCCACTCATGGGTCAATTTTACCGAGACCGATGCGGGTGTGCTTTGCGAGATCCGCTCCAATCGTTATAATATCAATCCCATCGCGGTCAAATACGGCGGTGGCGGACACAAAAAGGCAAGCGGTGCAACCCTTGCCGACCGAGAAGAAGCAATGCGCCTTTTGGAAGATCTGAAGGCGTTGAACATGGAGGTGAACGAATGAATCTCGAACGTATGACACGGATCTTTAACAAGATCAAGGAATATCAACGCATCATTATTTTCCGCCACAAGCGTCCCGACGGAGACGCGGTTGGATCGACCATGGGACTTGCGTCCATTTTGCGTCTGACCTATCCCGAAAAGGAGATCAAGGTCATCAACAACGACTACTCGGATTACGTGGCGTTCCTCGGTGAGGAGAACGGTCCGCGCCCCGACGAATTTTACCGCGACGCGTTGGGAATCGTTATTGATACCGCAACCGTTAAGCGGATTTCCAACCCGCAGTATGAATTGTGCCGTGAGCTTGTTAAGATCGACCATCATATCGAAATTGAAAACTACGGTGATCTTCACTGGGTGGAGGAAGAAAAGTCCTCGTCCTGCGAGATGATTACGGAGTTTTATGCCGCGTTTTCGGATGAGCTCAAGATGGATGCCGAGGCGGCGACCTATCTTTACGCCGGTATGGTAACCGATTCGGGGCGCTTCCGCTTCCGTTCGGTATCGGGAGATACGCTTCGTTCCGCCGGACTTCTGGTGGACCACGGTGTCGATCTCGACCACCTCTACGCAAACCTTTATATGAAGGATTTCCACACGCTCAAATTCCAGGCTTACGTTTATAACCGTATGAAGATGACCGAAAACGGCGTGGTATATTTTTACGTTACTCGCGCGATGCAAAAAAAGTTCGGGCTTAGCTTTGAAGAAGCCAGTGCGTCGGTTTCGTACATGGATTCGATCCGCAACAGCCTTATTTGGTTGGCGTTTATCGAAGGAGAGGACGGCACCATCCGCGTGCGTTTGCGTTCTCGCTTTGTTACGGTCAGCGAATTGGCGGAGCAATACGAGGGCGGCGGACATGCTTGCGCGGCAGGAGCAACCGTTCATAGCCGTAAGGAAATGAACCGCTTAATTAAGGACGCAGACACCCTCTTGGGTGAGTATAAGGCAACGCACGAGGGCTGGCTATGAGAATTTTGATCACAAACGACGACGGGATCGAATCTCCCGCGCTACCGCGGTTGATCGAATGGGCGAAAAAGCTCGGTGAGGTCGTGGCGGTTGCTCCCAAGGTGGAGCAGAGTGCCAAAAGCCATGCCATCGATTTTACCCGCCCTTTGAACGTAGAACCCGTCGCGCTGGTTGAGGGGGCGCGTGCCTACTCTGTCGATTCAACACCGGCGGATTGCGTGCGCGTTGCGCTTTTGGGACTTCGTGAGAAGTTTGATCTTGTCATTTCGGGAATCAACCGCGGATTTAATATGGGCAAGGATATCATGTATTCGGGAACGGTTTCTGCCGTTTGCGAGGCGGCACATTATAAGATTCCCGCACTGGCGCTCTCTACCGATCCCGAATGCTTTGACGGTGCGTTTGCGTATCTCGACCGCGTATGGACGTATCTGGAGGAGCGTAAGCTGTTTGAGCGTCACGGGCTTTACAACGTCAATATTCCAATGGATGCCAAGGGAATTCGCTTGACGCATCAGGGCGGAGTTTATTTTGAGGATGCGTTTTATCCCATGGAGGGAACGCTCTACCGCATCGACGGAGCGATCAACCCTACCGATCATCAATATCCCGATGATCCGACCTCGGATATCAACGCGATTTACGAGGGGTACGTATCCGTCACTCCTCTTGTCACCGAACGCACCGCGTGGCAGGTGTTTGAGGAATTAAAAGAATTAAAAGAAAGATAATATTTGTGGGGTGGCAACTCTTGATAGAGTCGCCACCCCATTTTGCATATCAATAAAAAATAAATAAATTCGTCAATCCGAATTGTAAGAGGAGTGCCGCGGCAAGAGATAACGTGCTGATATACGCTGCGGAAATCTCTCTCTTGACCAAAAAACAAACGAGATATATCAAAGATAGGAGCAGGAGAGGGGAGAGGATGATTTCTGTGATCCATGGAAGCAGAACCAAGAGTTCAATATTCGTTCCAAATCCCCATCCCGTTTGAAATTGCTCGAACGTGAGCCAAAAGGTCCACAGCAGGTGACAAAGGTTTGCCAAGGAGAGCATAATTGTAACAATGATGCCAAAGGGATCGCTTTTTTGAAGCATATTCGGTCTCCTTTCTCAGGGAGGTTATGCCGCAATGGGGAAGTCCTCATTTGTGTCTCTCACAAGTGCGCAGGAGAGCGCAAAACGCGGGTCGAGGTAGTAGAGCTCAATGGATGTACCGCGTGCACGCAGACTTGCCATGACAACGGGAACGTAAGGCGTCGGGTTGCACAGAGCGGGATTTTTGCTGGAGAGCACGCCGCCGCCCGTAATATTGCCAAACATTTCGCCCCAACCACCGTAGTAGTTCAGGTATTCCTGAAAATCGTTGTAGTGGTTGTAGGTGTAAAAGAGGTAGCGTTCGTTAGGATCAATAATCGTGTCTCCGTTTTTGTCGTAACGTGCGTACACGATGCGAGCCGCGCCGCGCGTGATGGTGTAGCCGTCGTTGTAAATGCGGATATCGTAGGAGGGATCGCAATCCGTTCCCAGTGTACCGATATCGATTTCGTAGTATTGAAGATCACCGCCGCAGCCGCTGATGTCGGGGAGGATCGGTTCGGAAGGAAAGCGGTCAACGTCACCGCTGAACTCGGTGTGATTGAGTCGCAAATATTCGCCCCAAATGCTGGATGAGGGCTTGGTGTTCTTCTTGCTGACGTAGTTTGCGGGCACGTCACCAAAGGCATAGACGTATGCCGCAACCTCTTCCAGCGTGATGTAAGCACCACCGCGATAAACGCGGAACACCTCCTGTCCATATTGATCGACTACAATATAGGTCGAGTCTCCCACAAAGCGCGTCTCATTGTTGCGGATAAAGGAGGAGCCCGATTTTGGGCGTTCAGAGGCGATGGAAGGGGCTTGGTCGGGAACGGTAAGGGTGCCCGACATCAGCCCGTATTGCGTGCGCTTTTGCGCGTCCTCAAGGCTGTAGGCGGGGACGTAATTTGCATAAAATGCTTCCTTGTCGGTGTAATCAAGAACGGGCGGGGGAGAGGGCGGTGTGCCACCGTTTTCAACGATGACGCGCAGGCTTGCGCTTTGTCCGCGAAAAGTGGCGGTAACCGTAATTTCGCCCTCCATGCGCGCCTTAACAAGTCCCGTTTGCGATACCGTGATCGCGTCGTTGTCGAGCGTCCACTCAACCTCTGCCAGTTCCGCGGCATCCAGATTCAACTGTAACTGAACGGTTTCGTCGGGGAGAAGGTAGAGCACGCTTCCATTGGAAAACGCAAGGGTGAACGTGCCTTTTTCGGTGACCGTGATGAAGGTGCGCGCGCTGAGCGAGCCGATCTTGGCGGTGACCGTTGCCGTTCCGATTTTTTGTGCGGTGACAAGACCCGTATCGCTGACGGTTACCGCATCGGTCGAAACCGACCACGCGACGCCGTCAAGCTCGTCCGATGGGAGATTGAGTGCAAGCTGTAGCGTGTCGCCGCGCTCCATTTCCAATCTGCCGCCGTTGAGGATTTCCAAAACCGAAACCGAGATAGAGGCTTGCGTTGTACTTCCTTCTCGCTCGGGTAACTGACAGCCGAACAGGGAGACCGAAAGCAGGGTCAGGATCAATAAAAACGCCGACACACGGCGGGAAAGATTCTTGAACATAAAAAAAGTGATGCTCCTTTCAAGAGACTACCTATATTATATCGCAAAAAAGGGGAAGCGTCAAGAGGGGATTGTTTTTTGTTGGCTTTTTGGGGAGAAACTTTTTTCAAAAACTTTTACCGCATTTTTATATGCACCCTCGAAAGGAATCTCTCATTGAGGTTCCTTTCTTCGTGCCGGGCGTTTTTATCGTAGGGGTCGACCATTGCTCGTTCGTTCATGCGGTATAAATTTCCTTCACGGACGTGCAAAGCACACCCCTACCTTAATCGGTAGCATTTGTGCGCCTATCGCTTAATTGTGCTGCCTGCTCGCTACTACTCATCCGTCAGCCTGCGGCTGCCACCTTCTCTCTCAAGAGAAGGCTTTCTAAAGTCCACGCTTTTCGCGATCAAGTGAAAATAGCAATCATTTAATAGACCGTTTTTTAACTTTCGGTTTGTAGATTTTGAAAATCTGTTAGTAAAAGGTCGGAGTTCCGTTGCCTTCCCTTGAGAGGGAAGGTGGCACGCGTAGCGTGACGGATGAGTAGTAGCAAACGGGTAGCACTATCGAACGTTGAGTGTTGCTTTGATCCATTTAGAAAACACCCCCGAAGCACCGTAATGCTTCGGGGGATAGATGTTTTGTTTCGTTTGTAGATTTGGAACTACATTTAATTGTATTTCCAATGTTATGTGCGCTTTAAATTATGCGCAAACAACGGTGATAGAGTTCAAACGAGACTGTTTACCTTCGCTGGTGATTGCAATCGTAACAGTTGCTTCGCTGTCAACGGTAACCGTAACGGTGTTGCCGTCTACAGTAACCGTGTAGCCTGCCGCTTCAAAGTTGGCTTTCCAGTTGTTAGCGTAGGTGCCATCGGTAGCAACGATTACGATCTGCGTGATCTGCTTACCGTCTTTAGCGGAAATTACAACCTCGGAACCAACGTAGCATCTGAAGTGATTGCTATCGGTCGTTCTGATATCGTTGCTGGAGCTTGCCTTGTTGTTGGTGAAGGTGAAGGTGTCGTTGCTCCAAGAAATATTGGACTTGTCGCTTGCCAAGGTGCCTTCGGCAGCAATGATGGTCATCGTAGAGCCGTTTGCGGGAGTAGTAGAACCGCCCTGATCACTGCCCTGATTGCCGCTGTCGTCGGATCCGCCCTGATTTCCACCCTGGTTTACACCACCGATAGCAGTGCCGTTGATGGAGGTAACCATCAGGTTAAGGTACTTAGTAGAACTTCCGGCAACACCGGTGATGTAGCCTTCAACCTCAATGGTCTGACCGTCAAAAGCCTTAACAGCCGCAACGTCGATGGGATAGGTAATGCTACCGGCGATGGCAGCACCTGCAACGGTGAGGTTGAAGTACTTGTCCTGAGAAACGCTCAGGACACCGGTCATCTTGATGAACAGAGGAGCAATGGTTTCCATGGTCAGGTATGCATCCATTTCAGCAACCGTCAAAACGGTAGCAGTAGGATGGGTAACGGTTTCGGTGCCGGTCTTGGTGTAGGTTGCAATAGCGGGCTTGTTACCGAACTGCTTTACACCTGCAAATTCGCTGGTGGTACCGGTAACAGTCAGTTTATCGCCAATTGCAACGTCGGGGGTCCAGCTGTAGCCAAAGTAAACCAGAATCAAACCGGTATCGTCCTTGAGCAGGAAGCTCTGTGCGTTTACACCAACAACAACGCCTGCTGCGGTGAACTCGCCGTCTGCTGCTGCCTTGATGTCAGCAATGGAGGTTGCGTTTGCGGGAGGAGTGGGAGTAGTGCCACCTTGGTCGCCGCCCTGATTGCCGCCGAATGCCTCAGCCTCTTCCTTGGTTACGAACAGACCGGGGAACTGGGTAACGCCGGTAGTGTCGGGCTTCATGAAGGAAGCATCGGAGATGCAGAAGGTGTTGTAGGTACCATAGGTGCCGAGTACGTATTCAGCGCCGTCGATCATAACGAACCAAGCGTTGCAATCTGCCTTGTAGTACCATACGTTCTCGGTGGATGCCTCAAAGCTGAGGCGCTTGCTAGGATAACCGTCGGTGCTCGCTACAGTGTATGCGTTGAGGTACATCTTTGCACCGTCGATGGTGGTGTAGAACTTGTAGCCGCCGGTGACGATTTCTGCGTAGAAGTCAAGACCTTCTGCTGCATTCTCGGTACCAACGTAGTACTTGCCTCCGCTGATTTCCTTGGTTGCGAACAGCGTCTTGTTCAGACCAACCTGAACGAGGAAGAGCTTGTAAGCGGTGCCTTCTACAGGAGCGGAAACTGCGTTGAGCGTGCCGGTTGCGGGAGGAGTGGGGGTAGTGCCGCCCTGATCGCCGCCTTCACCCTTGGTAACGGAGATAAGGATTGCGTTGGGCATCTGAGGTTTGTTGTACTTACCTGCGGAACCGTAGAGCTTAACGGTATCGCCAACCTGAGGCTTGTAGCTCATCTTGTCATATTTGTTGCCTTGGGTATCGTTCATACCGTAAACGTAAACCTTGGTGCCTGCCTCGTTTTCGATGTAAACGTTACCGTACTGGGCGTTTTCGACCTCAACGATCTTACCCTCGATGATGTACTTTTCTTTGGAAGCTGTGCCCTTATCCTCGCAAGCGTCTGCTGCTTCGAGGAACTTTTCAAGGGTTACAACCTGACCGTCGTCAAAGTTGCCGCTGTTGTCAACGATTCCCTTGTTCTCTGCGTTCTCCTTGGTAATAAAGTTACCGGGGAACTGAGAAACGCCGGTGGTATTGGGTTTCATAAAGGAAGCGTCGGACATGCAGAAGGTGTTGAACGCGTTGTAGGTGCCGAGTACGTACTCCAAACCGTCGATCGTAACGAACCATGCCTTAACGTCGTTCTTGTAGTACCAAACGTTAGTGGATTCAGCCGCATAACCGATGAACTTGCTTACCTTGCCGTCATCTGCGGTTTCAGCACGTGCGTTGAGGTACATCTTTGCATCGTTGATGGTGGTGTAGAACTTGTAGCCGCCCTCAACCTTTTCAGCGAAGAAGTCGATACCCTTGGTAGGATCAACGTCACCAATGATGAACTTGTTTGCGTTATCCTGGGTAGCAGCGGTTGCGTACAGGGTCTTTCTGTTGTTTACCTGATCGAGGAAGAGCTTGTAAGCAACGCCTTCAACGGGCTCGGAGACGATCTCGGAGCTGTCGTAAACGCCGATGGTGCGGTCAAACGACTTGGTAGCGGTGTTGCCTGCCGCATCCTTAATGGTAGCGGTCAGCTTGTAGTTGACTTTAGTGTCATTCTTTGCGGGGAGAACAACGGTCCAGAAACCGGTGGTCTTGGTGCTTGCCTTGATGGTGATGAGATCGGTGTCAACTGCCCAGGTTACAGGGAAGTCGGTAGAACCGATCTTGATGTTGCCAACCAGCTCGTAGTCGCCCTTGTTTTCCTTAGCGGAATCCTTGTAAAGGGAGTAGAGCAGGTCTGCAGCGGTTGCAAGAGTAGGAGTCTCGTCATTGCCGGGGTTTTCGGGATTCTGTTCCTCGGGCATGCACGCGGTAAAGCAACCCAAGCACATAACGAGCGCAAGAATCAGTACTAAAAACTTTTTCATGAGATGCATCCTTTCAAAAGTATAAATTAGTTGGTTTCTTCGTGGAAGGTTACGTCGTCAAGGGAGAAGATCTTCAACTGGTAAACACCGTTGTAAACGTCAACGATTCCCTTGGCATCAATTCGGCTTCCGACCTCAAAGCTTTGCTCGGTGATCAGATTGCCGTTTTCGTCTCTGAGGACGATGGTGCGGAGAACGATTTTCGTGCCGTCCTCTGCCTCACAGGTGATCGAGAGCGCGCCCTTGTTGGCACTGCCGTCGGTCATGGTGGTGTAAACTTCTTTGATCACCAGATTTTTGATCGATGCCGTTCCGTGCATGGTCAAAAAGCCGTAATCAAAGGTTTTGTTGGTCAGTTTTTCGTTTCCTTCATCATCCGTTTCGGTAATCTCGAGGCTGATCTTCTTCGTCAACAGATCCTTCGCGGTGACCTCGGTGTAAGATGCCGAGTGCCCCTCACTGATCTTTTTGATGTTTTCGGGAGCGTCGGGACGCATTGCGCTGTAGGTGATGTCGGAAATTTGGTAAGTGCCGCCGTTTTCGTAGTACTGAACCGAGCCTACGATGCGTACGCGGTTACCGCTGGAGAGGATTTGCGTGCCGTGCGAGCCGAGGTCGAAGCCGTAATAGACCTGAATACCGAAATACAGACCGGTCTCCTCGTCATACTCCTCAACGTAAGCCGTTTGGTTTGCCGCACGAACGACAACGCCTTCAAAGCTGACGCTCTTGTCACGGTATTTCTCAATGTTGGTTTTGAGCTCCTTGAGCGTCATGGGGAGAGCCTTGCCGTAGTAGAAATCGGGGTCCTTTTCCTTGGAGTGAACGTAGAGCTTGTGTTGTACTGCCTGATTGAGGATCTTGGTACAGATCTCACCGTAGCAGGTATCGGATGCCTTGGAGGAAACCGCCAAGCCCGCCTGGAGGATTTCCAGATTGAGGCAACGGTAGTCCTCGGTTTCCGCGGTCTTATACCAGACCCAAACGAGGAAGCGCTCACCCGTGGAGTCGGGGTTCCACTTAGCGGTATCCGACTCGATCATAATCGAGGTTGCGTTTTTGAGAGCGTTCTTTGTATAATTGGAAGCTTTTTTGCCCCAAGGCTGGATTTTACCCGTGGATTCGGGGGTGTTGACACCGAGGTATCTTGCCTTGAGAACGCCGGTCTCGTTGACCGTTGTGGGAACGTTGAAATGCGTGGTGTCACCGTCGATGTAGCTTCTTACGGTAACGGTTGCGCTCGCTCTGCCGGAGGCGGGATCAAACTTCACGGTGGAAGCGTAATCCACAAAAGGAGCGGGCTGATCGTTGTTATTGTCGGGGGTTCCCGTCGTGCCGGTCTCCGACGGCTGCATACAAGCGCAAAGGCTTGTAAGCAGCATGGAGAATACCAACAACAAAGGGAGCAATTTCAAAAACTTCTTCATAAGCTTGTACCGTCAAGTGTCTATCAGCCTGCCTGATATTCGCACTCGCTGATTGCCTTTTCAAAGAGTCTCTTGATCACTGCATCAATGTCCTCTTCCTCGTTAACCAGAGCATCCTGCATCAGGATTCCAACCTGGTCACGCGCTACGGAAGATCCGTTGAACGCGGGGGATACGAAATAAGCATTGCTCTGAGAGAGAGCCAGCTTTACGGAAAGTGCGGGGATGTTGGCTGCCTTTTCAAGCTTGCCTTCTGCATTCAGAACGTTCATACCAACGGCGGTGTCCAGCCAATCCTTGTAGATGGCGTTTTCCTGAACGGACTTGATTACGGGAGCGTAACCGGAAGCCATGGAGAACTCTGCCTGGAATGCAACGTTGGTGGTGAGGAACTTCATGAACAGCCAGGAAGCAACTACTTCCTGAGGATTCTCGCTCTCAAAGAGGCAGAGGGAAGGACCCTGAGAAATGACCTTGGGAGCATTGGGGTTTACCTGGGGAGGAGTAACCATGCCGGTTTCGAAGAGCGACTTACCGTCATCCTTACCGTTTTCGGTAGGAGGTGTCTGATAGCTTGCGCCGCCGGTGGAGCCGATAACCATGTAGCACTTCTGGTTGTCACCGGTTGCGGTGAAGAGACCGGAGGTGTAGGAACCGTAAATTGCCTCGGTGGTTACGTAGCCCTTGACCTTCCAGTCGCGGAACTTCTTAACAAAGGCTCTGTTGGTTTCGTTGTCAAAGTTGAAGTGAGAATCTTCATCAAGGCTGGTGTAGCCGGAGCCGTACTGCTCGGTCATGGTGATAAACCAGTTCGCCTCGGAGTCGTAGCCGAGAGGTACGCACTCGGGGTCGATTTCAAGGATCTTCTTGCAGAGTGCTTCCATTTCGTCCCAGGTCTTGGGAGGAGTCAGGTTGTGCTGTTCGAAGAAGGTCTTGTTGTAATAGAGTGCCTCGGTGGACTTGGACATCGGGAGCGTGTACATGGTGCCTCTTTCGTCAAAAGCTGCGCCTTCCTTGTAGTAACCCTCAATAAAGTCTGCCTTTTGTGCATCGGTAAGACCGAGAACGGACTTATTGCCTTCAGCGTCGGTGACCTCAATGGTGGAAGCGATCAGGTTGTCCAGCGGGATAACCTTTTTTGCCACGTTGTAGAGTGCTACGTGGTCGGGGTAGCAGTACGCGATGTTAGGCTGCTGACCTGCGGTAAGCTGGGTCTTGATCTGATCGCGCACGCCATCGTAGTCACCCATAGAGGAGTGCTCGATGGTAATGTTGGGGTAAAGCTTGTTGAACTCTTCAATATAAGTATTGAGAATCTTCTGAAGCTTTTGACCCATGGAGTGGTAGAAGACGACGGTAACTGCACTTCCGTCATAGCCAACCTCGGGAACGTCCCAAGATTCCATGCCGGCTGCCGCACCGAGTCCGCCTTCGGGATCGCCACAGCCTACGAGGGAAAACATCGTAAACAGGAGCGTGACGACCAGGACGAGAGAGAGGATCTTCGTTTTCATGTTGATTTCCTTTCTGAAAAAAATTTATCTAACGGTCAAGGCGGCACTTGAAGAGCCGCTTGACCGATCAGATCGAGTAGTAGCGGCTTAACCCTTGATACCGCTGCGGGAAACGCCCTTCATAATATACTTTCTCAAGAAGATGAATACGAGGAAGAGCGGGAAGGAGACGATGGCAACGGCTGCCATCTGTACGGGGATGTTTGCCTGACCCGACATATCCGTAAACGCGTCACGGAGACCGTTGGTGATCAGTCGCATTTCCTCGGACTTGGTAACGAGTCGAGGCCATACGTAGGAGTTCCACGCACCCATCATCTTCAAAATCGTGATGGAGATCAGGGTGGGGAGAGAGAGCGGGATCATGACCTTCCACAGGTACTTGATATCGCTCGTTCCGTCAACCTTTGCCGCAAGATACAGCTCGTTAGGGATCTGCAGGAAGTTCTGACGGAGCAGATAGATATAGAATACGCTGACGAGGAAGGGAATGATCAGTACCTCGAAACGGTCGATCCAACCGAACTTGGTAACCGTAACGTAGTTGGTGATCGTAAAGAGCTCACCGGGGATCATCATGGTTGCAAGGAGCGCTGCGAACAGTGCGTTTTTACCCTTGAACTCTAAACGCGCGAACGCGAAAGCGGAGAGCACGGTGATGACCAGCGAAAGCAGGGTGGATACCACGCCGACGATTACGGTGTTGATGAACAAACGGCTCAGGTTTGCCGCTTCAAACGCTTCCACGTAGTTGCTCCACATGATTTGGGAGGGGAACATGGTGGGAACGGGCAAACGGTACTCGGTCGTTGTTTTCAGGGAGGAGATGATCATCCAGTAAAAAGGGAATACGATGATCAGTGCCATCACACCGAGGAAGGTGTAGAGCAGGATCTGCGTGACGACCTTCATGACGCGTTGCTGACCGGAGACCTTTTGAATATTCTTTTCACTCATCGTGACTTGATTTGTCATAAGGCACCTCCTCTATCAGTAATGCGTCTTCTTTTTGCTGACATACAGGTTGATCATGGTGACAACGAATATGATGGCAAAAAGAATGATTGCGGCAGCGGATGCACGACCTTCCTGGTTACCCAAGGCATCGTAGATATAACCGACCATCGTGTTGAGCGATTCACCGCCGACGGCCTGCATATCCTCACCAAAGATACCGACGATGCTGGAGTATTCCTTAAAGCCGCCGATAAAGCCGGTGATGATAACGTATGCCAGCATGGGGGAAAGAAGCGGAACGGTGATGCGCGTGAATACGCGTACACGGGAGGTTCCATCTACCTTTGCGGCATCGTAATACTGCTTGTTGACACTTTGGAGACCGCCAAGCAGGATCAGAATCTTAAAGGGCAGCGCGTTCCATACGATATAGATTACAAGAACCGCCATGTTAGCCCCCCAAGTGGAGCCTGCGTTGATCCAGTTGATCGGATCCATTCCAAACACGCCCAGTATGGTATTGATAATACCGATGGATTCGTGCGCGGTTCTGTATCCGACGATGTTGAACATTGCCTCGAATACCATTCCGATTGCGATGGAGTTGGTTACGTAAGGCAGGAAGAAGATGGTCTGAAGAAATCTTTGCAAAGGCTTGATTGCGTTCAGACATACCGCGATCAAAAGTGCTAACAGAGTGGAAATCGGAACCGTGACCACCGTTAAGAACAACGTGTTGATCAGGCAGTCCTTAAATCCCTGATAGCCGATGACCTTGGTAAAGTTTTTTACGCCAAACTTAAACTCAAGGGATCCGCCGATATCCTTCATAATGCTGTAATCGTCCCAAAACGCCATTCTCACGGTGTTGATAATGGGCCATACGGTAAAGACGAGCAACAGCACGATGGCAGGAGCCAGATAGATCCAGGCTTTCCACGGATGTTTACTTTCTACCATGGTGTCACCTCAGTTCGCTGCTTTCTTCTTTGCAAGAAGCACAGAGGTCAATGCTCCGTCCAACGTGTTGGGAACACGGAGTCTGGTGTCATCCGTCTTGCTGAAGAGGAAGACCTTGTGAGGCTTGAGCGTGTACGCGATCTCCTCGTCGGTTGCGTTGATCTTATAATCGGCATCGACGATGGAGCGGATCACGGGGTTGAGAGACGCGGCGTGGGTGGAAACGACGCTTACATCGCGGCCCATGACCTCAACGCTGCTCAGCTTGCAGCGGAGAGCACCGTTCTTGTCGGGAACGAATCCCTCGGGACGGATGCCAACGGTAACGGGCTGGCTCTTGATGCCGGGGCAATCCATTACGGCGGCGTCACCGATATAAAGCTTTTCATCGACGACCTTGCCTTCAAACACGTTGATAGGAGGCGTGCCGAGGAACTTTGCGACAAAGAGATTTGCGGGATCGTCATAGACTTCCTGCGGCTTACCGATCTGCTGAACGATACCGAGCTTCATTACAACGATCATATCGGAGATGCTCATTGCTTCTTCCTGGTCGTGGGTAACGAAGATGGTGGTGATGCCGGTTTCCTTTTGGATGCGGCGAATTTCTTCACGCGTTTGCAAACGCAAGCGTGCATCCAGGTTGGAGAGCGGCTCGTCGAGGAGCAGAACGCTGGGCATCTTGACCAGTGCGCGCGCAATTGCGACACGTTGCTGCTGACCGCCCGAAAGCTCACTCGGCTTTCTTTCCATCAGATCGTCGATCTGCACCAGCTTTGCGGCATAATATGCACGCTCCAGCATGGTCTTTTTGTCAAGCTTGTCCTTGCCCTTAAGGTTTTGCAGGGGGAACATGATGTTTTGCTTGACAGTCATGTGGGGGTAGAGCGCGTAGTTCTGGAACACCAGACCAACGCCACGGTTTTCTGCGGAGAGGGCAGTTACGTCATCCTCACCGAAGAAGATCTTCCCGCTCGAAGGCTTTTGCAAGCCGCTGATCATGTAGAGGGTGGTACTTTTACCGCATCCCGAGGGGCCGAGCAAGCCGATGAGCTTACCGTCGGGAATGGTGAAGGTAAAGTTGTTTACCGCCACAACCTCTTCCGTGACCTTTTTGTTTCGTCCGGGGAAGATTTTGGTTAAATTTTGCAAAACTACTTTCATAAAATCTTCCTTTCTTTATATGTAATATTTTGCAAATCAACGTATGGAAAGAGCGGGCAAGAGGTTATTCCTTTGCCGCAACGTCTGCTTCGTGCAAACGTTTTTTATATTCGATCAGATCCTCGGGAGTATCGAAGATCATCTGGCTGACAAAATCAACGACAACGGTAGAGGAGAGCTTGTCGTGAAGGAGCGAATTGGTGCGAGACGCGATGACCAGAGCGATCTGAGCCAGAAAAAGGATCGCAATGGCACCAATGCCAACGATTCCCGTCAACTGGAAATAGAGCATGATGATCAAAAAGACGGGGATCATGGTTTCAAGAGTAAATTTGCCGAGTACCGTGCGCACGAACAGGATCAAGGGAGAGATCTTGACTCCGTCGATTCGCATAACGGCAATACCGAAGATCTTTTTGCCAAGGGTTTGTCCGTTGCCAAACAGCAAGGGGATCAAAAACTCCATGACGAGGCACGAGATTAAAATGCTGAAGGTCGTGATGATCAGAGTGAGACTGAGCTGCATTCCGCGAAGGTGGATCATTTCTTCGTTGGTGTGGAGCGCATACCACGCGTCGTCCAAATGCTTGGCTTGCTCGGGAGTCAGCTTTTCGTAATCTGCGGCGGTGATATCAAAAGAGACGCCGTACTCCCCCTCGTAGGAGGCAGTAAGCTCCTCCTGACGTGCTGCGTAGCCGTCATATCCGAGAACCGTGGACAAAAGCAAAGCAACTCCTGCCACGAGAACCCCCCAGAGGATCACGTCAAAAAGAAATGCGGAAATCCGTTTCCAAATACTTGCTTTTTGCAGATCGTAAATCATAAATCGAATAACTCCTTGTACACAGCAAAAGGGAATGCACAGGCATCCCAAAAAATCAAATATATATATTACTAATATATTATAACACTAAAGGTATCTAAAATACAAGTAATTTCTTTCTTTTTTTACAATTTGACAGATATTTCGGTGATATGAACAATTGGCGGAGCGAAAAAGACTTGGTTTGTCAAGTATTTTTTTGTTTTTTTCGCAGACCCGAAATAGTCTGTTTCGTTTTTACAAACCCAAGCGGGTCATGGAACCCCCAATTCTGCTTTTTGACTGCGCGGAAGGGGAAGCGAGAGACGCTCGGCTTTGATGATTTGAGGCTTGGAAAAAGTTTTGCAAATGCGACGAACGTCCAAACTTTGCAAACGGCGTTTTTTTCATCCGTGATGCGTTATTGGCGCTTGTTGGAGCTTTGAGCAAGCATTTTGAAGAGAACGGTGGGGAAGATGCTCGCACGTAAGCACCGCAGAAAAACGCGGTTTTGCATGGTCGTTACGCTTTTTTGCAAGGACTCAAACGCTTCCCTCGAAATTTCGCGCATGGATTTGGCAAAATGCCGAAATTTCAAAAGAGATCGAACGAATGGGGAGAGAGGACGTTTTTTTATTCCTTCGTGGCTTTTTTCCAACAGCTGTGGCACATTGCCACGTAAGAGTCGTTTCCGCCCAAGAGGATCTGTCCGCCTTCGGTGACGACCTTGCCGTTTTCGTCGATTCGCGCGTTGACGATCGCTTTTTTGCCGCAGGTACAAATGGTTTTGATTTCGGTGATGGAATCCGCAACCTCAAAAAGCCGACGGCTTCCCTCAAACAAGTGCGTTAAAAAGTCGGTGCGCAGACCAAAGCACAAAACGGGAACGTCAAAACGGTCAACGATCCGTCGGAGCTGATCGATCTGTGCGGAGGTAAAGAACTGGCACTCGTCCGCAATAATGACGTGGCGGTCGCTGCGCTTAGAAAATTCCTCGAGGATATCCGCATCCGGCGTGATCACGTCGGCATTTGCCGCAAGTCCGATGCGGGAACGAACGGTGTCCACACCGTCGCGCTTGTCGATGGATGGCTTGATGAGCCAGACCTTCATGCCGCGTTCTTCGTAGTTGAATTTGGTGATCAATGCGTTTGCGGTTTTGGAGGAGCCCATTGCTCCGTATTTAAAATAGAGCTTTGCCATAGTAACGCCGTCCTTTCAAGTCAGTAGCCATAACAGTATATCACAGATTTGTAAAAAGGACAAGTGGAAAATTGAAAAAATGTCGAAAAAAGAAGCGCGATTTTTTTGAAATCTCATTCTCGAAAGGAGAAGAAAAAAAGAGGAGCGTGAAAAGAAAAATATTTTTGGAAATAGGATTGACAAAGGGAAAAAGATATGGTATAATATCATGGTACAAAAAACGAGGTGTGGCTCAGCTTGGTAGAGCGCTACGTTCGGGACGTAGAAGTCGCAAGTTCGAATCTTGTCACCTCGACCAAAAAAAAGGAACGGGAATCGCCAAAGGCGATTCCCGTTCCTTTTTTGCTTGAAGCCGATTGATTCGAGCTTCGCAAACGCTGGCGTTTGCCGGAACGCGTGGGGAGAAACGAAAACACCGAGCTTGCGCTCGGCATTTTCGTTTTTTACCGTAATAAAAGCTTGATTTTACGGAAGGCGATCATTATAATTTTGTCACGAAATTAGAAAGATCGATTTCATGGTCACCGTCATCGTGTAACACAGTTCTGGTGATTGTCTTACCCTCGACTTTGCTTACGTATGTCTCTTCGACCGGTTCACTTTCCTTGAAAGCATTTTCATCGAACGTCAAGGGCATGCGTAATTCATCTTCAAGCTCGATGTCTTCTTGGTTTTGCTTTTCTCTGTCCTTCTCTGTACGCTCGGTAGTGGTTGGCTTATGCTCAATAAAGGTGGCGGGGACTCCATTGCGCTTGGCGATGTCGCTTTGAAAGGTTTTAGTTGCCCTTTGCGCCAGATTGTTTATGTTATAGATCTTTGCGATATCGTCGGGCTTAAGCTGATCAAGCTCGTCACCCTCTTCGAGAACGGTCTTTAGTGTTTTTTCCATGGTCGATAAGAGCTTCATTCTTGCCTCGTTCTCCTTTTGATGGAAGAATTTCCACACCTTGCCGTGTCCCTCTTGTCTTTTTTTCAGCGCAAAGTATTCGCCTGCGTACTGTGCTACTCTGTACGGCGATGCCTCTTTACTCAAAATCTGCTTTTCATGATCCTTGGTTGTTTTTCTCAAGGAGTTAGCGTTTCTTCCGCGCTGATTTTCATAACTCTTATCAATCGAGCACTTATTGTAATCATTTTTCTTGATCTCGAATTCTGCTTCGTGGGCAATGTTCTTGATGAACTTTTGCATATCCTTACCAAAGGATTCGGGAATATCCGGAGAGCCGAGGGTCTTCATTGTCATCGCATACAAATAGTCGTTCAGCGTCACCAAAGCGGAAAAAGGATCATATTGGATACGCTGTATGCCCAAAAGTTTCTCTTTTTCATTATCAACCATATTCTTTTTCGTTTTGTTAAGAATAATTGCGATGTTATTCTTGATTCGTAAGAGATCGTTGGTTAACATGCGCTCACCCTCAACGTATTTGCTTTCCTTTGCAATTTCATTCAAAAGCAGCTGGAAGTCCTCAATATTGTTCATGTCTGTAAATTCTTTAACATGATTCTTTTGGAAGTTTTCACCTGTTACTGCAAAGAGATTTTCTGCCTTGTCTTTTTTTACGTACATATTTTCACCTCAAAATTCGGATAAATTTTTTATTGTAAAATGATTATAACACAAAAAGCGTTACATAGAGTCAATGCTTATGTCGTGCACCTTGGTCGGTACGTCCTCGTGACGTTCCTGAATTTCAATGGTCTTATCGAGATCGGGAGATGCATCCGGAACGGTGATGCTGATTCTCCCTGCAACAGTGGTTTCCAACTCCACCTCATGCGGAATCTCCTCGGCTCTTGTATTTCTGTAATTCTCAAGCTCGGTGATTTTATCGTCGTTAAGAACGCAGCCCCCATAAGCGGCATGATCGGCGTATTTGTACATTGCTTCTTCGAGGTTTCTTCTTCCGATTTTAAGAATGTCTGATCTCAGCTCCTCGCGGGTGATGTCCTTCATTCGGCTATTGATCTGCAACATATAGACGTTCTCGTTGATCATACGCCACCAGTTCAGAGGATTGATTCTGTCTTTCCAGGTTCTTTCGCTGATGACCTTTTTCATTGCCAGGTACATCGTGCTGACGTTCTTTTTGTTTTCCTGCTTTTCGTCAGAATCTGCGTGATTCAGATCGATCAGAGTACTCTTGCGGAAGGTGCCGAGATCGGCACCGCTCTTGATACGTGATGCCAAAACGTCTTTGATTCCTTCGTTGTACTTTTCCGCAATCCCCTTGAGAGAATCGATGACCTCGAGCTCCGCACCCTCGTAGGGCTTGCGCTGTCTGCCAATATCTCTCTTGAGCGGATCGTTTACCATAACGTCCTCAAAATCCTTGGCAAATTGCGCGAGGTCAAGATCCCACAACGTTCTGCGACGGTCAAATCCATTCAGGTCGAGCTGCGAATCAATAAATTTTGTAAACATAAAGTCCAAGCCCTGCTTATACATCATCAGCTCTGCGGTCTTTCCGGTTTTGGTGGAAAGCATGTCGCCCGCAAACTTAAGATAACCCGTCGCTTGGCTCATGTCCTCAAAGGTCGCTTTAATGCCGTATTTGTCCAAAAATTCCTGCTGCGTCATTGATAAAATCTCCTTCAAACCTTATATTTTCGATCAATTTTAACTGTTTTTGCTTTTGTACCGCTATTATAACACGCGGAGCGTTACAAAAGTGTTACAAATTCGAAATGCCGAGCGTTAAGCTCGGCATTTCTTTGAAAAAATGATTTCTTTGAGTAGAAAATTATTCCTTGGACTTTGAGCTGACAGGAGCGTCAGGCTCTTTCACCTTGTCGGATAGCTGAGTAGCGCCTACGTTTTCGAGAACCTCATTGACTACAATTCTTTCTTTGGTAGGCTCGTTTACTTCAACCTTGGGGGCGGTAACCTTAGGTTCATCGGCCTGAGACGCGTTCACCTTAGGAGCATCAGCTGCGGACATATCGATCACAATCTGCTCTCTGATGGGAGCTTTGTCGTTCTTAGCCTCTACCTTAGAAGCATCAGCCTTGAACTTGCTTTCTATATTTTCTCGAGCTGCTTTCACTCCGGCAAGAAAAGCTTGTTTCTTATCATAATCCCCGCTATAGATATTCTTTTCGCAATACGTATAGACCCTAATGTCATTATTAACAATATAATTATCAGCATATGCGCTAAGGTCATTCTTGAGGAAAGCTACGTGAGAATAGTTTTTAAGAAGCACGTCTAAAATCTTTTGATTTACCACAAGCTCTTCTTCATGGCTTGAATAAGCTCCATTCGTAGCCGATTGGAGGAATCTTGCCGTGGCATTTACTATAAAATCCGAAGCGCTTTCCACTGTCATATTACGTACGCACCTATCAAAGCGATCATCATAGAAAGACAACATACCAAGACTACCAATGCATTTATTAGCAATTTTGTCAACGGTCGTCTGTATCTTTGACTCCTCAACACCGCTAACGAAAAGAATTTCGCCGATCTGAGATTTAACGTACTCGGTCAATTTAGGATCTTCAATACTCTTTTTACATTCATTATAAAGGAAGTCAAGGGCGTCTTTCTTCAGCTCCGTGCTCTTACCGGAGCCCATCTCTCTACGCTCAACTTTACGCTCGTACTTTTCTACTACCTTGCGCTCGTACTTGGGCTTTTCCTCTACCTTAGGCTCTACCTTAGGCTCTACCTTTGGTGCTACCTTGGGCTCTACGTTGGGCTTCTTTTCCGCAACGACCCTCACAATGGGGATTTCTTTTTCAAAATCCTCTACCTTGATGTCCTTGTTTTCAAGCTCTATGCCATTTAACTTGTTTTTAGCCTCCTCGATCGCCGCCTTTAGCTCCGGGGTAACTTCTCCGCCATATTTAGTATGAAGCACTGCAAAATCCTCGATAAGCTCTCTCGGATGATTGATTTGATAGTTATCGGCATATTTATCAAGAATACCGTCGGTAAACGCTACAGGTGAATAGTTTTTAAAGAATACGTCTGCAATCTTTTGAATCAACACTACGTTTTCTTCCGCGCTCTCAAAGCTTGCAAATCTATCATAAAACGATGATGCTAACCATTGAAAGAAATATAGGGTCACAACTTCAGGAGTATCTCTATAAATGGCTTCTGCTACATGCTTCTTATACAGATCATCCATTCCATTTATTATTATCGGAAAGCCGTCCTTAACCATACTGCCAACCTTTGATCTCTCAACACCGTTTTTGAGAAGAATTTCGGCAAGCTGCGCTTTAACGGAGGCGGTCAAATTATCATCTGAACGACTAAGCAGAAATTCTTTGTAGATATCCGATATAGAGTCGACGTCTATATTCTTACCCAACTTCAAAGGAATCTTCTTTGACTCGCGCTTATATCTTGCCGAAGCATCAGGCTCTGCCTTATTTTCTTTAACCTTAGCCTCTTCCTCGGCTTTTCTGCGAGCTTCTTCCTCCTCAGCTTTTCTACGAGCCTCTTCCTCTTCGGCTTTTCTGCGAGCCTCTTCCTCGGCTTTTCTCTTAGCCTCCTCTTCAGCCTTTCTGCGATCTTCCTCATCAAGTCGCTTCCGCTCCTCAATGTGCTTATACTCTGCGATAATATCTACCTTACCCTCGCCGAGCGCCTCGCCCAAATGCTCGTTAGCGTATGCAACGTCTTCTTTGAGTTGGCTTATCTGCTCATCGGTAAGTTTGATATCATTCTTTTCGAGAGCAACCTTAATATTAGCTGCATCACGAATTGCAAAGCCATTGGTGTACTCAGGCTGGCAAGCATCATTGAATTTGGCGGGAGAATAAGCTTTGAGTATTACGTCTGCAAGCTGCTGAGCCAAAGCAAGACGGGTTACCTCATGAATACCAACATAGTCCTGAATTTTGCCGTAAGCGCGGTAGAATACCTCTTTCGACATATAAGTCATCATATCGCCAAACGTTCCGTTCAGGCGAGCAAAATGCGATACGTTATCATAGATGCTCGGCATTTCAAACATAATACCATCAACAAATTTTTGAGCATTCTTGTCGGACTCATTCACACCCGCCTTATTGAGGATTTTCGTTACATCACTTACGTTGGCTTTGATCGCTTTGGTTGCACCGCAAGCATCCAAATACTGAACCCTGTAAGCAGAAATAACGTCTTCTTTGATGTAGTCTGCGTCCAATACGTTTGCGCCCATCGCTTTGTTTTGGTTAATATATTCCGAAAGCTCTGTTTTATAGCGATCTCTTCTATTGATATACGCCTCTACCTGTCCGGTTCCACCTTTGCTACTTCTGCCATAATGAACGATCTTCTCTTTGTCTTTGTCTTCATAGTAATTATAGACACTTGGATGAGCCTTCGACATGGTACCGTTAAGAATTGTTTTGTGTCCCACGATATAGTAGTCGGCAGCATCATTAAACACCTTGGGGACGAATGCAACGGGAGAATAGTTTCTCATCAAAATGTCGGTCATTTCCTGAGCCATGAATACACGCATTCCCATGTTGGTATAGTCATGTTTTACTGTAAGCCTATAGATATCGATGAATAATTCTCGTACCATTTCGGTAGCAGCCAGTCTGGAACACATATTCGTATTGTTGTTGATGGCGTTTCGATAGATATTGAGAATCTTTTCTTTCGGAAGCTTGCAAACATCCTTAATAAGCTCTTCGTCATTTTTTATGTTTGTCAACTGCTGTCTTACAGACTGAGCTAATTCATTGTTGTTAACGGCATCCACGCACTGCTTGTGCATCCGTAAATTCACATGAGGAGTGTTATCTGCCGCAATCGCCTCTGCAACACGTTGTTGAACGTTTAATTTACGAGCTTCCTCGGTAGAAGGGTCTTCCGAAACCTTTCTCGAAACCTTTTCCTCTTCGGCTTTTCTCAGAGCCTCTTCTTCCTGTGCCTTTCTCAGAGTCTCTTCCTGCGCCTTTCTCAGAGCCTCTTCTTCCTGTGCCTTTCTCAGAGTCTCTTCCTGTGCTTTTCTCAGAGCCTCTTCTTCCTGTGCCTTTCTCAGAGCCTCTTCTTCCTGTGCCTTTCTCAGAGCCTCTTCTTCCTGAGCCTTTCTCAGAGTCTCTTCCTGTGCTTTTCTCAGAGCCTCTTCTTCCTGAGCCTTTCTCAGAGTCTCTTCCTGCGCCTTTCTCAGAGCCTCTTCTTCCTGCGCCTTTCTCAGCGTCTCTTCCTCCGCCTTTCTCAGAGCCTCTTCCTCAGCAGAATTTTCTGCTACGATCTCGTTTTCATTTGTTTCGATAGCAGCTTCATCGAGGACGTTTTCCTTTTCAATATCCTCCAGATACTCAAGCTTATCCTCCACGATTGCTTCGGTTTTCTCCATGGCTGCTCGGTCGTAGGAACGAAGGCGCTCAATCTCTCTCTCCCTTGCCTCTATTCTACCTTGTTTGGTTTGTTCTCCACTTTTTTGACCAAAAATTCTTCTTGCATCGAAGCGCGCGATCCCGGGAGCTTCTGTTTTCTTTTGATAGATGTAACTGGGATTATGATTAAACGTATGATTGATTTCCTTGAACTCGCCCTCGAGGTGCTCGGGATCGTCCGGCTTAGCAACTGTTTTGCCAATGTTGGACACATAGGCATCAATTTCATTTTCGGGTACTTTAAACGTTTTCAAAAAGTCATAAAGCGCATTTTTACTATACGTCGTTCTGCCGTTTGCGATATAGCGATCAGCAAATTGACCTAATCTTTCTCTCTCATGGGACACGGGAGGATAGTTTCTGATAATAACGTCTGTAATCTTTTGTGCTTCAATCAGTATTTGATCCGTTTCCCAACCAACGATGTCAACAATATCGGTAGCCTTGTCGAATACTTTGTAAACCAACTCTTGCATATCCTGCGTTTCGGTACTAAAACCGTTGGGGAAAAACGCGGGAATTTGAGTTGCGATATTAGCGGCTGACTGAGTGTAGTATTCAATGTCATCACCTGTATAAGCATTGGAAGCAATAAGAAGGTCTCTGATTTCAGCTTCAACCTTTGCGGTCAAGGCTTCATTATTCTTTGCAGCATCAAATAGCTGATCGAAATTTTCCTGGGTCACCTTGATTTGCTCTACTTCATACGCAATCGCCTCGGGCTGAGTCTCGGACTTCGCCTCGGTGACGGGCTCCTCAACGACGGGCTCCTCAACAACAGGCTCCTCAACAACAGGCTCCTCAACAACAGGCTCCTCGGCTACGGGCTCCTCAATGACGGGCTCCTCAACGACGGGCTCCTCAACAACAGACTCGTTAACCACGGGCTCGTTGACCACAGGCTCTTCAACGACAGTTTCCACAGGCTGAGTCTGCTCGGGCTGGGGAACCTCGGTCTTAGGCTGTTCCTCGGTCTTGGGCTGTTCCTCTGCCTTGGGGGCATCGACAACGGCGGGGTTAGCGTTAGCCTGAGCCGCAGCCTTGCTTTCAACGAGCTTTTGAGCTTCGCCTTGAAGCTCCGCGATGACGCGGCGCGTCTCTTCTGCGCGCTGCTTCTCTCGTGCTTCAACGTCTGCAAGGGTCATGGGCTCATAGTCGGGGCGCTTTGCCAGCATCGCCTTTCGCATCATTCTGCACTTTGTATCCGCATCTGCGGCAGAGATTTTACCTTTTCTTGCTTTTGCGATCAGCTGAACCTGGTCGCAGTTCATCGCAAGCACTTCCTTAACATCGGGCGGAAGCTTTTTGTTTTCCTCTGCGAGAAACTCTCCCATTTCACGGGCGGCCTTGATGTGATCATTGATTTTTGCAGGATTGGGACGGTAGTTGAGCGTCATCATGCTGTTTTTGAGTTCCAGCATTTCCTTCTCTGCGTTTTGCTTATAGAGGAAATCGATCGCCTTATTCGTCATTTTCAGGTCATCTGCGCGAACCGCGGGAGCATCTGCATCGCGCTTTGCCTGTTCGATTGCTTCTTGCGGGATTTTTACATCCTTCAGTGCTCGTTCTGCTTCGTTGATAAATTTACGCATCTGTCTTGCGCTTTTACTGAACCAACGCCACAAAAAGTTTCGTTTTTTCATTTCCGCCTTCAGGATCTCTTTACGCATATACGTTTCTCTGATATTACCCTGAATTCTTGGCTCTTCCGTGGCATAGTTTCGGATCTCGCCCGTATTGGGGTTGCGTTTTGCAAACTCAATATCCTGCATACATTCCACAACACCGGAGCCGTGAAGCAGCTCCTCGCGTGCTTCATCGCGGCGCGTGTAGCAGTTGAACATATCCGTGAGCAGTGCTTTGGTTTGATCCGCAGTGAGTCCAAGCTTGAACTCGGGCTGATAGTCAGGCTTTATCGCGTGGGCGCAGGTGGAAATAATATCGATGTATCCCAAGAGGAAATCGATCTCATTGGAGGTGCCCGCGTAGGTTTCGTCACCGGTATGCAAAGCGTGCGTGCTGCGCCGTCTGCGGAGAGTTTCGTATTCTCTTCCGAGATTCGGGAAGCGATCGAGTACGATCTGTCTCAATGCTCGGTCTCGATTGATATCCGTGCTCTTCAGTGCGCTTTCAACCGTTCTGAAAAGATCATCCTTGTTGATCTCATACATGTTCTTCGCGTTGAAAGCATCGATTTTTTGATAAAACGTTTTCATCTTTTTCTCCTTAAGTGATAAAAAATTAAGAAATATTGACCGTTTTTTCTACTGTGCCGCCATTATAACACGCGTTGCGTTACAAAAGTGTTACAAATGATGCAAGCACCTAAAAAAATATCATTTGTCAGAAGAAAAACAGATATGTTGCCGCGCGTTTCGGTTTTTGAACCTTGTCACCTTGACAAAAAAGAGCGGGAAGCCCCAAGGGAGCTTCCCGTTCTGTTTGTTTGATTGACTTTATTTTCCCGATGAGGGGGAAGGGGAGAGGGTTTGCCCTGCTTCAACGTCAAATTCGGCAGGGATGCCCCACGCAGGAGCGAAAATAAGGGTCATATTCGCCTTTTTTGCTTCAAACGTAAAGGTGAACGGGTTTGTCTCTCCCACGAGGATAGACGCCGTTCTGTAGCGTTCTCCGTCGGTTTCGATGGCGCAAAAGCCCTTTGAGACCGTGGTATCCTCGGTCATTGTTAGGGTGACCGTGTAGAGCCCGGCATCCCCGAGCGTGCAGACGGACGAGCCGTTTGAGCGCGATACGACCGCAACCGACGCGGACGAGGGATCAAGGATCGAGACCTCAAGACCGAACCGACCGCTTTGCAGGGTGTTTTGATCGGAGGAGACGTCCGCGTTGAACCACGCCCAAGTAGCGGAGCAGAGGCAGGTGATGCAGAGCAAGATCCCCAAAACCGAGGTCATCATCAAGCGAGAAAACGCCTTGTCTGTCAGCTTATTTGCGTTGTTTTGTTGAGTTTTCAAAGCGTTTTCTCCTTTCGAGGGGGTGAGAGGGGGTTAGTTAAAGAATTTGCTGTAACGAAGGATCATTGCAATCAGCTCATCCACGGTCAAGTTTCCTTTGGCGATGGAGATTTTGAGGTATGCACCGCCGGCTTCATTGAACATCTTTTCGGAAAGAGGACAAATTGCGTTCAATTCCTCGTAGGTGTACAGACCGTAGGTTTCGATATCCTTTTGCATCTGCTCGTAGTCGTAGGTCATGGTTTCTGCGTCAACCTCAAAGATGTTGAACAGACCGCCAACGCCACCGGGCATCGAGAGCATACCGTTCACGAAGTAGCAAAGGTGTCCTGCTGTTACAGGAGACCAAGCCGTGGTAACCTCGGTTTCGATCACAACGTCAACAAGCTGAACCTTTTCGAGTGAATCACCGTTCTGCTTTGCAAAGGTGTGACCGATATAATCAGCCGCATTCGCATCGAGATATACGTACTGATTCAGATCGTAATCCCAGAAACCGTGCTCGTAGATAACCTTTACGTCGGTTCCGTCGGAGAAGTAGAGGTGAATGATTTCAAACTCTGCTTCTTCCTCGCTGTCAATGAACATAATGGGTGCTTTGTCAAGCTTACCGGTCTCCATGTTCCAAACGAGGAGTTCTTCATTGCCCGTCAACGAATCAACGCGAACCTGAGTTCCGTCTGCAAGCGTAACCAGCGTGTCGGGGGTGACACAGCCGTCTTTGATACCGGTCATTGCTTGATAGCTTAGAGGGTTACTATTAGAGTAAGCAACAGACCATGTGTGGTCAAACGTCAAGGAATTTCCGTTATTATCAGTAAATTCATATTTAATTGCAATACTTCTAGCACCACTTCCTGTCGAAACAAATCCATTTTCTGAACTTGCTACAAAATACATTACATTGTTGTAAGCTACTGGCATCGCATACACTTTATTACCATCATGAACATATGCTGTATTAGTAATTTTAAGTGTATAGTCACCATTTGGTTCTGAGTATTCCCAATAATTATTGGTACCATTCAAAGCCGTAGAATTAGTAGGAGTGATTGTGGGCAACTCTAAGTCAATATATTGGCTCTGTGCTACACTCCAATAACGAACGATTATTCCTTCTAATACAGGAGCAGCACCAGTATAGTTCGTAGAACCGCCATTATCTTTACGTGTTACACATTGTCCTGCGCCCCAAGTAGTTTGAATGAGTGTGGGTGCCTCTTTGCTCGTTTCAACACCTGTAATTTTAAGCGTTGCTGTGTATTCTTTATCATTTACAATGGCAGTTAAAGTATAGATCGTGCCACCAGGTGTAACTACTATGGGGGAAGCAGGTTTATCGCCTCCGTTTACATTAAAATCGGTTACGATAACACCGTTTACTGACATTGCCAGCTTGTTGAAATCAAGTTCGTATCCTTTTAAGGTGTCGAGGTCAACATTAAGCTCATAAATCCAACCATTTGTTCCGTAGGATTTGCCAGTTGTAAGACCATACGCTGTATCAGCATAGGTTACAGTGACAATATCACTATACCTATTAGGTTTATATTCAGATACTGCTTTAAAGGAGTCTTCTGTTCCATTGGTGTTTTGGTAGGAATAAACATAAGTGCTGATGTTTACATTCATGCTATTTACAGGAACAGTGGCGGATACAGCTTCATAAGCATAGGGCACTTTAGAAGCATTTGATCGACTGTCAACGATATTAGCAGGCTGATTGACCTTTGTTCCTTCATTGGGCATATAAGCAAACCCAAGATTTACGCATGTTTTACCATCGATTTCATGTGCATAATTTGTTTTGCCTAAAACTGTTGAAGCAATACCACTTGTACCAGCGGGCATATAAGCGGTACAGCTTGAATCTACCCACGCATACTGAACAAAGTCACCTTCGAGAGTAGTATGAGTTGCCTCACCATCTGTATTGCAAAGATATAATACACTCATACCCATCAGTGTCTTTGTGCTATCGTATGTAGATACGGTAGGTTTCTGAACGAGTGTGGTATCTCTAAATACGAAGCTGTTTGCCGCACCTATAATTACAGTAGCAACAGCACCACCCTCAAGTCTGGAATTATCAACTACAATATTACCATTTGAAGTATAAATGGCAGCTCTACCGCCGGAAATGCGAGAATTAAGAATCTGACTATTTCCTGTTGCCAAAACGGCACTCTTTGCATTATAGTAACGAGTTTTATCTGTCGTCTGTGAACGATTGTTTTCTCCTGTTAACTGGCTATTGTAAAGAGCTGCATAATCATAGTTAGGACATACAATTTGAACATTGTCAAGCGTACCGCTATCCAGCGTTACAAATTGTCCAAAAGAAAGTGAAGCCGAGTCGCTACCGCAAGTTAAGGTAAATCCGTTACCGTAAAGGGTATAACCACCGCTGACTTCAAGAGAGCCAAATCCGCAATCATTAAGAAGAACAACGTTGTTACTTGTTGCGCTGGTTGCTGTGGTTGCGTTTACCGCATCCACAACTTCAAGATACAACACCGTCGGCGTGCAGAAATTATAGTCCTGAATGGTAACCTTTACAACGCCCGTACCGCTGAACTCGATGGTTCCCTTAGTCCAATCGGTAGTGTTGGCAGTAAACTTGCCGCTGACGTTCATGTTTTCGTCAAGCTTTTGAACTGTTACCCAAACGCCCGCGTTACTAATCGTTTTGCCATTCTTTGCAGCAAAGAGCGAACCAATCGAAACGGTATTTTTGTTACCTACACGGTAGAGGAAATCTCCGGTAAACTTGGTTTCAAACTTTTCAACGGATTCTTCCTGATCGCCTTCTGTAATATCGAGATTTGTAACAATTCCGCTATACTTTTCAAGTCCGATGCTGGAAACTCCCCAGCTATAACCGGTAAAGAGCTGATGGAAAGGCAGATAGATTGCCTGATGGTTTTCCTCTGCGGTATGGGTATGCTTACAACCCGTTACAGACGCACGCTCATCTGCATCAACTACGCCGTTCCCGTTAGAGTCGGTAAAGTTAAGCTCGGAGTGGGGAACACGGCTGAACTGGTAATCCTCGGAGTAGGATGCCATCGAGTTCTTCTCAAACTCACAGTAATAATAGTCGTTCCAATCTCCGTAGTTTACAGTACAACCAGTTGCGGAAATACCCGTCATATTGGGAATCGTTTTGCCTTCGGCATTCTTGGTGTTATGACGAACCGAGCCGATGATCATTCCCGAATAACGATATGCGTAGTACTGATAGTTTGCGCAAACGTCGTTATATACGTCGATAATTGCGGAAACGTGGCAATTTACAAAGTCGATCGTATCGCCCGTTGCGTTGCCGCTTCCGTCAACGTTTCCGCGGTACATACCAACGAGACCACCGCAGGCAACGTCCCAAGAGCCCCACAGCGCGCTGATCTGATTAGTTTTGTCAACGGTGATGTTCTTTAAGGTGATGTGGTCGTCGTTCGCAGCAGACGTATCACCCGCAACGCCGATGATACCACCGTTGCCCGTGTTATAAACACGAGGGTTACAATCTGTGATTGCAATATTTTCGAAAGTAGAATTGCCGTCCGCGTATGCCGCGATCACGCCCGTGGGAGTAAATTCGCCGTCGGACGAGAAATTGCTAACGGTGAGATTCTTTACAGTTCCGTTCAAAACGTAGCCGAACAGACCCATAGCATCCTTGTAGTGGTTGGGAGTTCCGCTGTAACCGTCGTTGTAATCGCCGAACATTTCCCACGTATTCTGATAGAAGTTTGCGATGGTATTACCATTTCCGTCAAAGGTGCCCTCAAAGGAGCTTACGGAGCTGGTAACAGAGCCGCCGCTGGTCTTTTCGTAGCTTCCGGTGTTATTGTAGTACCCAATCGGGTAGAAAATAATTTTGGAGTTGTTCTGTGCTTCAACGCCACCAAGGTTGATATCGGCAAGGAGCTTGATCGTTTTGCCTGCAAAGCTATCCTGCGTCTGACCGTTCATACCGCCAACGATTGCGCCAAGAGCGGCAAGCTGGTCGGCATTTGCGATGGTAAGCTCGGTTTTAGAAGCATCATACCATGTATAATCGAATTTGCCTTCCCAAGCATTTTCCGTCTCCGCCACCATAGCCACCTCGGAGAAGGTTGCCATCGCGAGCGTTACGTCACCGGTTGCGGGGTCATAGTAGAACTCGTTGTGAGCGTCCAGCTCTGCAAGAGCCTCTACCGCGGTCATTGCATGGGAAACACCGCCCTCTACGTGATAGAGCGTGTAGTTACCAATGTTAAGACCGACCTTCATTGCCTTTTCGACGGTAATGAGCATGGGAACGGTGTTGGTGCTTGCAACGCCGTCCATATGTACGTCAAGAGAGCGGAGCGCTTCGCCGTCGTTCAAGGTCAAATTGGCGTCGCTCGCGGTTTTTTCGGTAACCGAAAGCCCGAGCTTGTTTACACCGTTTCGAACGGCAACGCCTGCGGGAATGGTAGCCATAACGCCGATTCCGTTTACGGTGGCATCCTTGGTAACAACGTTGTTTTCCGTCGTTACGTCAACGGTGATGCCGCTGATATTGAGTTCGGGGAAAACCGCATCCTTGTCATAGCCGTTGTCAAAGCTGTCGTTCTCATAGCTCCACTGCGTTGCTACAAGGTTGACGAAGAGGTTGCCGACGCTGAGCTCCTGATAGGCGTTTCCGGCGTTTTCCTGCATATGCAGTGCGATTTGGATGACCTGATTGCCAACTGCAAGGCTTACGGCAGAGTTGTCCTCCAAAACCTCGCCCGTGGGCACGAGTTGACCGCCGATAAAGCTTGCGGGATTTTTCATCGCCTCAGCAAGTGTGCCTTTTTTCAGCCACGCGCCGTTTGCGGTGATCTCCTCGTAAGAGTTGTCGGAGTTCTCGCCATACGCAACGTAAACGTCGATGACCTCTGCAAGATCCTCACCGTTTTTGCCAACGATCGCAGAACCGTCCTCGCGGGAGAGCGACAGTCTCCATTGCAGAGCGAGAGTGCCGAAGTTTGCGACCTTTAAGGTCTCCACCGCGGTAAATCCGGGCTCCCACTTATCGTAATCGAATACCTTGTGATTGGTGTGTTCCTTGAGGGAAACCCAATCGTCTCCAACCTTGTGCAAAAGGTCGGCTTTGAGACTTCCGGTTTGAATTTGGTTGCCTGTGCTCGTTACGCTGTCGGTAAACCATGCAAAGGTTGTACCGAGGAACGTGGAGAGCATCATGACCAAAACCAGAACCGACGCGGTAAGGCGTTGCTTCAAGCTTCTTGGTTGTTTCATGTTTTTCTCCTTGCTGATATGATTGAAACATGCCGGGTCGTGCGCTTATTACGGCAATCAAAACGCACAAAGTGGGGAACACTTGATGCGCTTTGATCGCCGCCCAACTCCCGCAAAGGGGAGTTGGGGGGATGCTTTAAGAATTAAGCAAGCTTTTCAAATACACAGTTGGTTACGGTAACACCCTCTGCCTCATTGATACAGCCGGGTTCATCCTCGCCGTTATAGTAGAGGAATGCGTGCAGCGTGTAGTAGGGGGAGGTGGTGCAGAGCGTAGTGTTGGAAATCGTAGAGTTTTCAAATACTACGTAATCGTTGTTGCCCTCTGCCACCCAGCCGATGAAGCCGCAAGTACCGAAATCATAGCTGGTGCTCTTAACCACACAGTTATCAATATCGCAATTCTTAACGGTTGCGGTAACGGTGGAATCGCTTTCATTATAAACGGTACCAATCAGAACAGCAACCTTGTAGCCGCCGGTGATGGTAGAGTTCTTAACGTCAACGTTGTCCAAAAGCACGTTCTGATAGGATTGAACGGTAAGAATAGAGGTGTTGATCGAGCCGCTGGTTACGGTTGCGTTGTCAAAGGTGATGTCCTTAACAACAACGTCGCCTGCACCTGCGAATCTCGTGAACATTGCCTGACCGTTGACGGTAAAGTTGGAAATGGTGTGACCGTTACCGTTGATCTCCGCAATTTCAAAAGCGGTGTCAGCGTGGCTGTCAACGGTGGTCCAAACCTTACCGGTAAAGTCGATGTCTGCAAGCAGGTTCACTACAACGTCTCTGCCCGCGGTCTTGTTAGCCATCATTGCATTCATAGTTGCAAGACCTTCTGCGTTGGAAATGAAATAATCTTTTTCCTTAGATGCTTTGTCCTCGTACAGACCGTTGGAAATAAACGTGTAACCGTCAACGATAACGGAACCGCTACCCATGTTTACGATCGTGGTGTAGGTGCATCCGTTGAGAACGGTGTCACCGCCCCAGATGTTGATCTCGCCGATCTCGCAGTTGGTAAAGGTTACGCCGTTGGGAGCGTTGTACTCTGCGCCCGCAAGCTTGGAATTCGTGACGAATGCCGCGCCTGCGTTCATATCGGTAGCGGTGTGAATGTACCCCTTGATCACACAGTCGTTTACGTAGGTTTCCGCAGCGTTGCTGCTTGCACATTCCAGCACGCCCTCAAACGTACAATCGTTGTAGGTTGCCTTGCCGGTTGCACCAACGGTACCGTTGGTAAAGGTGATGTTTTCAAACGTGACGTTATCAGCCTGAATACGTCCGTAGGAAGCCTCGGAAGAGGAGATGGAGAGCTTGGTACCGTCCAAACCGACCAGCGTTGCGCCGTCAAGATTGAAGGCGGTGTTGTTGGTAAAGCGCAGTGCGTAGTCACCTGCTGCAAGAGCGATGTTCTTCTTGCCTGCGTTGATTGCGTCAATCAGCGCGTCGCTGTTGGAAACGGCTACGTCACCCTTGAGAACGGTGTAAGTGCCGTTCGTATTCTTAACAGCCTGATAGCCGTCTGCAACCCACTTCATAACGGAATTGTCGGTGTAAGTACCGCCATATACGTTAACGGGAGCAGAGTAGCCCATGTAGTTTTGGAAGTTAGCGGTGTTTTGCCAGCTGCTTTCATCCATCGGGTCGGAGAATTCACCGCCGTAGATGTTGATCGTCGCACCTGCGGGGCAGATAACACTGGCACCGCTGGTGGAAACGTGATTCTGTACGAACTTACCACCATTGATGGTTACGGTTGCACCGGAGCCGGTAGCATATACGGTGTGCAGAGTCATATTACGTCCGGCAGCTGCGTTGGAAACAACAAACTCACCGCCGTTGATAACCAATTCTGCGCCTGCATAGGTTCTGAGCGCGCCGCGATCGGAAAGAACGGTGGTTCCATTCTCGACGGTCAGCTTACCGTAGGTGGTTACCGCATATTCGGGATAACCGGTTGCATCGATGGGAGCACCTTGAACGGTTACGTTCTTCAAGGTCAGCGTGCCGTTGTTGTTAATAACCGCAGCACCGTTGAGGGTGGTGTTGGTCATCGTACCGCCAACGAGAGTCAGCGTACCGTTGTTAACCAGCAATGCGCCTTCATCCTTGGTGGTTGCACCGCTGAGCTTCTTACCGTTCAGGTTCAGCACCTTGGTGGAATCTGCGGCGATTTCAAGAGGAGCGGTCAGGGTGATGTCTGCCGCGAGAGCAACGTTGTTGCCATTTTCAAGAGCTGCCTTCAAATCAGCCTCGGTATGAACAACCATGCCCTTAGCCCACGCGTTTTCATCGTAGTTGGGGCCAAAGCTGTCGTTTTCGCTTGCCATCTGGGTTGCGATGAGCTGGATGGAGAAGCTGGTGCCGATGGACTTATCCTGATACTTGTTACCTGCGCTCTCCTGCATTTTGAGAACGATGGTAGCGGTGTAAGCAGTTTCTGCGGCGAGCGCGCCGTCGTGGATACCCGTGCGGATGACGTCAGCAAGTGTACCGACCTTGGTGCCAAGGTTT
>JBGVEW010000116.1:0-84987 GCA_045120465.1 Eubacteriales bacterium | reverse complement strand
GGCTGAAAACAGTAGCCACATCTGTGGCAGTGGGGCAACTCCCGCAAGTGGCGGATAATTCGACGAGCCTATAGGCTCAGCGTGTGAAATGCCCCAAGGGGGCTTGTGCAAGCCACCAGCACGGCTGGTGGTCATGACTATTACTTGCGTTCCACAGGACTCTGTGCCTCGTGGATTCGGCGGTTGCGCCATTCTCTCGGTGGTACCCCATATCGACGCTTGAATTGCCCAAAAAAGTGTGACAGATTGGAATATCCGATCGCGTAAGCGATCTCCGACACGCTCATATCGGTATTCCGCAACAAATTTTGCGCATAGCAAAACCTGTATTCCTGCAAATATTCATTGGGAGAGACCCCGAAATGCTCCCGAAACAAGCGGTTCAGATGTGCCGAAGAATAGTTCAACTCCCTTTGCAGATCTCGTACAGTATAACGAACGAAATCCCGATTCCGACTCATCGCCAAGAGCGTCTCCTCAAAGGGAGAAAGTCGCTCGGCAACGTTGAGGTGGATGCGATTCAACTCCTGTAAGATCAGCAAAAGCGCAGAGCATAAAAGCCCGTTTTTTTGCTCGACCTGCTCCTCGCGGAGCAAATTGCACTGGTGTAACAGCTTTTCCACTTCCCCGATCAAGGTCTCCGAAATCGGAAAGCACCGCGCCCCCCTCAAAAGCCGCTCCCGAAAATCGGTGGAAATCAGCTCCAAAAGTCGAGTCAGATGCGATTCCCGCACCGAGATATTGACGTATCGGATCTTTTTCGCCATCTTTAAAAAGGAATGACGATCCGCGGTGGTCATAAAGGAAAGCGTTTGCGATTTGCAAATCACCTCTTCCCCGCTTGCCATGCAGTGCTTCATGCACCCCTCGGTAACGATGCAGAATTCCCAATAATCAACGTGCCCGTGCATGGTTGGATACTCAAAGCCGTTGATGGCGTAGGAATAATGAAATGCACGGTCGTCCTTATAATATTTTAAGGATCCGCTGTCGCAAAACGGGATATCTAACATTCTTCCTCTCCTTTCGTTTTTCTTCATTATATTCCGTAAAACTCCGTTTGTCAAGCACTTTTCCATCAAACATGAGAAAAACGGACATAAAATCCACATATAAAAGAATTGAAAATGATAAAAATCGGTGGTATAATCATTTTACCAAATCAAAAAAGGAGAATTTAAACCGATGAAGCTTTGCAAATACGAACACAATCCGATTCTCTCCCCCAACCCCAAAAACGTATGGGAAGAGCGTTGCGTTCTCAACCCCGCAGTCATCTACGACGATGCAAACGAGCGTTTTGTCATGCTCTACCGCGCCGCGGGCAACGATCTGCGCCATCAGATTACGCTGGGGCTTGCCACCTCTGAGGACGGCATCCACTTTCGCCGCGAGAGCGATCAACCCATCTTTGCGGGCACGCACGAGGAAGCGGACGGCGGATGCGTTGAGGATCCCCGCCTCGTTAAGATCGGTGACCTTTTCTATCTGACCTATGCCGCGCGCGCATACGCTCCCGGTCAGTATTGGCTGATGACCGACCTGACCAAAGCCCCCACGTATATGGATGAAACCGACGTCAGCGGTGAGGAGATGCCTCTGTTCGCGCAGGACAATATTACCGTCAGCTACCTTGCCGCAACCAAGGATTTCCACGTTTACAAAAAATTCGGACGCATTACCGAGGCGTGCATAGACGATCGTGACGTATATCTCTTCCCGGAGCGCGTCGGCGGTCAATACGTTATGATCTCCCGCCCCAAATTCAAGGATGCAGACGTGAAAATGCCCTCGATCTGGATCTCCTTTGGCAACGATCTTTTGGACTACGGCAAACCCGAGCTTTTGATGACGGGTGAAGAATGGTGGGAGACCCAGCGCATCGGCGGCGGAACGCCTCCCATCAAGACCGAATACGGTTGGTTTATGCTCTATCACGGAGTGGATGACAAGGGGATCTACCGCGTTGGCGCAATTTTGATGGATCTGAACGATCCCCGCAAGATCATCGCACGCACCAAGGACTTTTTGATGGAGCCGGAATACGATTACGAAACCTGCGGCATTTACGAGGGCTGTGTGTTCCCCACCGGAACGGTCGTAAAGGATGGCACGCTCTACGTTTATTACGGAACGGCAGACACGCATATCGGTCTTGCCACCGCTGATTTTGACGCGCTTCTGCGCTATCTGATCGAGGACTGCCATGTTTGAATTTGAAAGATGGAGCAATCAAGTCACCGATCCCGAATTGCAAGAGGAGCTTCGCTCGCTCGTTGGAAATGAAAAGGAGATCGAGGATCGTTTTTACCGTTCTCTCGCCTTTGGAACGGGCGGATTGCGCGGATTGATCGGTGTCGGTACCAATCGGATGAACCGCTATACGGTAGGGCGTGCGACCATGGGGCTTGCGGACTATATGCAAAAAAACGCGCAAAGTAAGCTCGTGATCGCTTACGACAGCCGCAAAAAATCTGCGGAGTTCGCACGCCTTGCGGCAGAGATCATGTCCTGTATGGGGGTTCAAGCGTATCTGTTTCCCGAATTGACCCCTACCCCCGTTCTCTCCTTCGCCGTGCGCCATCTTGGTGCCGATGCGGGAATTGTTATTACCGCCAGCCACAACCCCAAAGAATACAACGGCTACAAGGTCTATAACGCGCACGGATGCCAGATCACGGACGAGGCGGCAACCGCCATTACGGAATCGATCGAGCGATACGATTATTTTACTCCGTTTGAAGCCAACGAGGATTTGATCACCCTTTTGGACGACGGCGTAAAAGAGGCATTTTTAAATACCGTTTTACAATTATCCAAAACAAAAATCACCCCCAAAAACGCCCCCTCCGTGGTTTACTCTCCCCTTTGCGGAACGGGACGGATATGGGTACAGGAAATTTTGGCTCGTCTCGGTGTCAAAAAGCTCGTTACCGTTGCCGAACAGGAAATGCCCGACGAAAACTTTACCACCTGCCCCTTCCCCAATCCCGAGGAGAAGGATGCTCTGACGCTTGCTTTGCGTGACGCGGAGCAATACCGCCCCGATATCGTGATGGCAACCGACCCCGACGCGGATCGAATCGGGATCGCCGTTCCCGATGAAAAGGGCAATTACGTTCTTCTCAACGGAAATGAAACGGGAAGCATTCTGCTCTATTATCTGCTTTTCAAGAGTCTTGAAGCCAAGGAAGCAGTAAAGGGCTCAACGGTCATCAAGACCATCGTCACCACCGACATCGTCTTTGATATGGCAAAGGAATTTGACGTTGCGGTCAAAGAGGTGTTGACGGGCTTTAAGTACATCGGAGAGGAATTGGACAAAACCGAACGCTACCTCTTTGGCTTGGAGGAAAGCTACGGATATCTTGTCGGAACGCACGTCAGAGACAAGGATGCCGTTTCTGCGGCGATGCTGATCGTTGAAGCCTGCGCATACTTCAAGGAGCGCGGAAAGGGGCTTTATGCCGTCCTGCAAGAGATCTATCAGCGCTACGGCTATTATCGCACCGATCTGCAATCCATCACGCTTCGCGGAAAAGACGGTGCCGAAAAAATGCAAGCCTTGCTCAAAGAGCTCCGCGAAACTCCGTTTGAGGTGCTTGGAGCCGAATCGCTCCGCTTTGACGACTTTGAAAAGGGCTTGCACGGGCTGCCCAAAAGTCCCGTTCTGCGCTTTCAAAGCGAGCATTACCGCCTTATCATCCGCCCCAGTGGGACAGAACCGAAAATGAAGCTCTACCTGCAAGCCAAGGGAGCTTCCATGGCGGATGCGGAACACAAGCTGGACGAGATCCGAAACTTTATCAAAGAGCACATCGCAAAGTGATCTCCATAAAACCAATCTACGGGTCTGACTCAACCTTTGAGTCAGACCCGTAGATTGTTATATCATCAGTTCGCTACACCGAACCAACGTCCGCCCTGCGACTTATCGTCATCTCCCACAAGCAGCTCCTCATAGTGAGATGCCACCTTGCGGAACACGTCAACGTACTTGTCGATCATTTCCTTATCAAAATGCTTGAACCACGGAACCTGGAAACACAGCTTTTCCTCAGAGGGACGGCATTTTTCGTCCTCTGCGCGCACGTCACGGTCATTAAACGCGATACGTGTGGGCTTTCCCGCACGAAACAGGTCAAAGTCCTTAAAGAAAGCGTGCGTGTGCAGACAGTAGTTTCCGCCTTCCCAGCAGCAATCGACCCCCTCTGCGCGAACCGCGGCACAAAACCGCTTGACCGAAAGACCGCCCAATTCCTCGGGACGGTAAATTCCGTGCGGGCAATACCATCCCGCCATATTCGAGCCGGTGGACTCATCGACACGAATTGCATGAAGCCCCGGAATCTCTTCCATCCGATCCCAGAAATAGTTCATCGCCCGGCGGATCTCCGCGCAACGCGCATCGTAATATTTGAGCTGTACGCGACCGAGTGCAGAGCAGATCTGATTGGTTCTTCCCTTCAAGCCGCCCAAAGCAATCATCGCATAGGGAGAAAGCTCGGTGCACTCCTTAATATAGTTCGGATTGTTGCGCTCATAATGCGCAAACGCGATGGCACGCTCGTAATATTTTCGGTTATCGGTCACCATCATCCCCATCTCACCCGCCGCAAAGGATTTGAAGCTCATCATCGACATGGCGGCAATATCACCAAACGTTCCCAGTTTTTTGCCTTTGTAAAGACCGCCCTGCGCGTGGGAAACGTCCTCAATCACGAGCAGGTGATGCTTTTTGGCAATTGCCATGATGCGATCCATATCCGCGGGATAGCCAAAATAGTGAACGACCATGATCGCCTTGGTGCGAGGTGAGATACAACGCTCGATATCATCGGGATCCATCGAAAGATTGTCGTCAATATTGCAGAACACAACGGAAACACCGAGATTGGTCGCAACGGACGCACTTCCCCAATAGGTCTTGGTCGGGCAAATGATCTCGTCGCCCATTCCCAGTCCCAAAGCAAACATAGAGCTCAGAAGCGACGCCGTTCCATTGCAAAAGGCGAGGGCGTATTTTCTGCCCTGCCATGCGGCAAACTCCTCCTGAAATTTTTCGGTAATATCGGTTCCCGAGAAGCTGTTATTGCGAACAACATCCAATGCCGCAGCCTCGTCCTCCTCGGTCATAATAGGCCAACCAAACAGGTGCTTTTCATCAATCTGTTTGGGATCGATCGCGGGAGCTCCGCCAAAATATGCAAGATCAGACATCATACTCTCCTTCATGTACGTTCATTTATTTGATTTATCGTTGTTAGAGGAATCATAAATCTCCTCAATCAGGCGTACCGCCTCATAACCGTCTCGCGCGGTGACGCGCAGTTCTTCTCTTTCGTTGATCGCGGCTACAAAGTTGCAAAGCTGACGCAGATGCCCTTCGTGATTCATGCGAGTCGGGTCGGAAGCCAGCCCCACGTCCGTTTCCACCACACGGTCAATCAGCATCTCACCGTTGACGAATAGCTTTTCCAGCGTAAAATTCACCAGAACGGCGTATCCGAGAGAACCGTGGATCTCGATCCTTCTGGAATACCCCGGGTAGGTTGCCGTAGAGGCTTCGATCACACCCATACCGCCCGTTGAATATTCCACTAACGCAACGGCAGTATCCTCCACCTCAATATCATGCACCATCGTGCGGGCGCACCCTCGCAACAAGGTCACCTCTCCCAAGAGATAGCGCATCAGGTCCACTCCGTGGATTCCCTGATTCATCAGTGCTCCGCCACCGTCCATCAGCCACGTTCCGCGCCATGCTCCGGATTTGTAGTAGGAGGGATCGCGCCAAAACTTCATATACAGGTCGCACAACGTCAATCTTCCGAGTTTTCCCATGCGGATCATTTCCTTGAGCCGCATCACGTCCTCGGAAAATCTGCTTTGAAAAATTACGGTGAGCAACCGATGATTGATCTCCGCCTCGCGGCATACGCGTTCCGCATCTGCGGTATTCAAAGCCATCGGCTTTTCTAAAACGACGTGCTTTCCCTCACGCAAAGCCTGCACTGCCTGGTCGGCGTGAAAGCCACTGGGGGTACAGATACACACCGCATCGATATTTTCGTCTGCCAGCATCGCGCTGTAGGAGCGATACGCCCGTGCGCCAAGCTCTGCCGCAATGGCTTCGGTACGCTCGCGCGAGCGGTCGAATACCCCCGCCACCACCGCTTCCGGGATCTCTCCAATCGCTTGAATATGCGTATTGGCAATGACCCCCAAGCCAACAATTCCAAATCTGATCATAAATTCTCCTGTAATCCCAGCAAGCGTACCGCGTTGTCGCGGACGATCTTACGGTAATTTTCCTCGCTGATCTCTCCGCTCTCACGCATACTGTCCAAAAAGCTGTTAAACTCATAGGGGAAGGTATTTTTGGTCGCGCAAATATCGCAACCGTAGTAGATACGGTCGGCAAATTCCTCAATGAATTTCGCGGCGTATTCGCGGTCACGCATCATGGCGTTTGCGGCACTGCCCGCAGAAAGATCACAGCAAAGATTTCCGTATTCGCGCAACAATTTGGGAAGGCGACCTTCCTTGACCTTTCCCGTGGGATAGGTATTACGCAATTCTGCGGGGCACTCGCTGATCTCTGCCCAGAAGGGCTGAGAGTGACCGAGAACGACCAGATCGGGGTGCTTTTTGAGCATTTTTTCCAATCGCGGAAGCCCCGGGTCATCCACAATTCCGTAAAAGCCGTGAGGCTCGGGTGCGATATGGATCGTTACGGGCATCTTCTGCTTTTCGAGGTGTCCGAACAGATTGTCCATTTTAGGATCGTCCGCGTACAGATTGGCGGTCAACTCCCCCATTCCCTTTGCTCCCAGCTTTTGATAATGCTCCAAAAGAAAGCTTAAATCACTCTCGGGATTGTTATGAATCGCTCTCGGATCCACGTTGCAAAACCATACGAAACGGTCGGGATGCTGATCCGCAATCCACTTGCAATTTTCGTTCGACATCGGAAGTGAGGTTGCCTCAGGAGACAAAATCGGCAACAAAACGCCCTTTTCGATATTGAGGCGATCGTAAAACGTAAAGATCTCCTCGGCACAGGGCATACGGTAACCATCTACGTTAGGTGCCGCATATTGCGGAAAGGCAGTAGCATGTGCGTGAATATCAATCTTTTTGATCTGTTCCATAAACGTACTCCTTTTCAACCATTGTTTGATAGCATCATTATACCACAAACGAATTCTTTGCGCAATGCTCTGAATTGTTCATTTTTAGGACAATCTTGCTCTTTTACGATGTTCAAATAAAAAAACGGGGGTGAGTTCCCAATGCGTTTTGCATTCGACTCACCCCCGTGATAGGGGTATCACCTTTTAATTTGCGATCAGATCCAGATACGTACTCTCAAGGATGCCGTAATGGACAAGGATCAAAATTCTTTCCGCTTCACTGTTGATGGACGCAATCAAAACCTCGATCTCATCGGGCAGATCTGCCGCGGGAGGTGTGATCGGATCATCCGTCGGATCGTCCGTGGGAGGCGTGATCGGATCATCCGTGGGAGGCGTCACGGGATCATCGGTAGGAGGTGTGATCGGATCGTCCGTTGGAGGAGTCACAGGATCATCGGTGGGGGGCGTGGTAGAACCGCCGCCGGGCGTTGCGTTCTTCGCTTCTCCGGAGGGAGTGGTCATATCGTTCGGAATCTCTCGGTCAAACAAAAGCCATGCAAGCTCGGGATAGTCGATAAAGACGTTGCGGTTGCCCTGAATATTTTGAACGACCTCGTTTCGTCCCATTTCCCAAGTATCTACGGGATCCAACGCGCACCATTCCAACAGTACGTCAACGCTCTGGAACACCTCGGTAATGCGGTCAGCTCCCCAAGCGTTTCCCCAACGCACGTAAACGTAGAGGCAGATGCGTGCTACGTCTCCCTTGACGTTGTCAAGCGGCTCGAAGTAGGTGCCGTAATGACCGCCAACGTATCCTGTGGCGGGATTGCTTCCTTTTACCTCTTTTCCACCGTTTGCATAGCCGTAAAGCTTATTGCCGCGCGTGCTGTTTACAACGGCATCGGAGGGGCGGATGTGATGGAGATCCGCGCCGCCACCGCTTGTATTGTTGCCGCCAAGGCTCTTGGGCCAAACGTGCTCGCGGTTCCAACCGTTATACTGTGACATCGTAGCCGAATAGGAGGTGTAAATCAAAGAAACTCTGCCGTCGTTGTTTTCGCAATCGGTTTTGGAACTGTAGTCTCGGCAGTTGTCATAGGTCGTAATACGCTTATGCGTAGAGGTCATCAGCGTACGCAACGTGGTAAGAAGCGTCGAGCTTGAAAGATCATCCAACCGATCGTACTCGTAGCTTCCGGTATAATAAGCGTCGGCACTCGTGCCGTCAAGCGTGATGCAGATCTCGTCTCTCGTTCCCGAATTGCTCGTTTTGGAATAGCTGCTCGGTGCGGCATATACGGGAAGAGACAGGGAGCAAACTGTAATGATCAACAGCATCCACGCTGTGATCCGTTTCAAACAGGTTTTCATCATTCAAATCTCCTCTCTTTACGCACCGATCCAGGAAATATCCCAAATGCCGACGCGATCCTTGTTGGACGTGGAATTCGTGGGCGAATTGTTGACGATCTCGATCGTAAATTCTCCCTTAATCGCGCTGTCAAGCTCCCACTCAAAGGTGTAAGCTGTTTTTTGATCTACGCTATTGTTATCCAAGCGCATGCTTGCAGCAATCTGCCCGTTTTGATAGACGTTGACCGTAATATCCACACCGTTGGTTTCGCTGTAAGGATTTCCGTATTGGAAGGTCAGGTAAGAAAGCCCCGTATCCAGCGTGGGGGAGGTCAATTTTCCTTTGGCGGTCGTTTTACCGTTGATTACAACGGCAGGGGAATTGGAAACCACCGCAATCACCGCCGCGTTGGTCGCTTGCCAGCCGTCGGAAGTTTGTGTGGTGTAGGAGGTATTGTTCTTAAAACCGCTGTAATCGCAGTAATAAACCTGCGTGGGAACAGTTTCCACAGAGGACACGATAAAATTATAACCCTCTGTAACGGTGTAGCCGTTTTCCATCGTGCCGGCATCTACCTTTGTGGTGGAGGTGGGCGTTACCACCGTCCATACAAGGCGTTCGCCATTACCGACAATCAAATTGCTTTCGGGATAAATCACGTCTCCCACGCGGTAAATTCCACCGTCCGCATTCACACGAACGTACGCCGTTTGCGCGATGGAATCGTCTTTATTGAGAACCAAATCTGCTGCCTTTGCGTATTTGATTAGCGCGTTATAGAGCGCTCTTTGCGCGTCGCTGACGTTAGAGGAAACATACAAGCGCTCATAGAGGTATTCCAAAAGGCTGTATTCATACGGCGCGCTTTCCATCACAACGGTATCGCCTTCCAAAACCTGCACCTTGGCATAAATTACGGTATCGATGTTGTGCATGGGAAGTCCTCTATCGGACACAAAGGTAGGAAGCTGTTCGCCGTTAACATTTGCCACGCCCCGCGAGGTCGTGGTTGCGATCTGCTTGCCGCTTTGATCACACAAGATCACAGACAGCGTCTGCCCCTCCATCAAGCCCTCGGCTCTGACTGCGTACATCAAGCTGAGCTTTTCGCCAAACAGAGCGTTGTTGGAAACGATCGCCAAAGATGCATCATCCTCATCCGGCTCCATCACAGGGGGGATGACGGGAGGATCGACGGGATCGACAACGGGGGGATCAACCGTGGGGGGCGTGTCGGGCTCGTCGGTATTGCCGCTATCCGAGGAAGAACCGTTCTTGGCTTCTCCCGAGGGGGTTACCATATCGTCGGGAATCTCTCGGTCAAACAAAAGCCACGCAAGCTCGGGGTAATCGATAAAGACGTTGCGGTTGCCCTGAATGCCTTCAACAACCTCGTTTCGTCCCATTTCCCAAGTATCTACGGGGTCAAGCTCACACCAGTCCAAAAGCACGTCAACGCTTTGGAATACGTTGGTGATCTTACTGCATTGGCTATACGTGCTACCCCATCTTGCGTATATGTAAAGACAAATGCGAGCAACGTCGCCCTTGACGTTATCGTGAGGCTCAAAGTAACCGCCGCCGTGCGTACCGCCGGAAATCTCATTGATCCATTCCCCCGCCGGCGCATTCTTACCGCCCGATACCTCTCCGTACTTATTGTTGCTGCGCGTCGAGTTTACACGCTGATCGGCAGGACGGATATGGTGCAGATCCGATCCGGCGCGCGACGTCCCAAAGCCACCCAAGCTCTTGGGCCAGACGTGCTCTCGGTTCCAATCCAACCAATCCCCCATCGTTGCCGAATAAGAGGTATAGAGCAACACAACCTTGCCGTTTCCGTTTTCGCAGTCGGTTTGGTCGCTATAGTTTTTGCAATCGTTGTAAGAGGTTTCGTACTCGTGCGTATCAGTCATCAGCTGACGCAACGCGGTAAGGAGCGCTGAGCTTGAAAGATCGTCCAACTTATCGTACTCGTAGTTTCCCGTGTAATAATCCTCGGCACCCGTGCCGTCAAGCGTGGTGCAAATTTCGTTTCTCGTCCCCGAATTGCTCGTAGCCGAATAGCGGCTCGGCACGGCGCAGACCGGGATCGACACCGACACGAGCATAAAGATCAGCAGCAAAACGGAAATCGCCCTTTGAAAATGTGTTTTCATGATGTATTACTCCTTATTTGATCAGTTCCTCATAGGAGACCGCCGTGTAATCTGCGGCATCGGCAGGAGCCGCAATCACAACGGTTTCGTAGGTGTAGCTCGTCGTGCGGGTAGCGGTCAATTCATAGATCTCCGTACCCGTCATCACGGTATATACCACCGTCAAAGCCGTTTCAACAAATTTGCTATTCTCAATCACTGCCTCGTAGGTCACGCTATTGACGATCAGCTTGGATGCGTCGGTCGTAACTCCGAGAATCTCATTCAGCTCTACCAAGGCGTTGTTGCGAATACCCGTACAGGTGACGCGGTGTTTGGTTTCGTCAGAGGTCATGGAAAGGTTGGAAAAATCGTTGGAGTCGATCGACGCGCCAACGCTCACTGCCTCCAGCGTCAAATACAGGTCCAATGCCGAAGCGGGTGCCTTTTCCTTTACGGTAACGGCATCCTCACCCACCTTAAGGGTGTTGGAATGATAGAGATATCCCCCTGTCATCACGTAGGATCGATTGACCTCGGCAGAAGCCGTTTTGACCTGCATATCCGCAGAAAACGACTCGCCGCTGACCCGAACGGTCATGTTGGAGCTCTGCATGGAAGCCACGCTCTGCGCCATTTGTTCCTGCGCGGAAGAAAATGCCGTGGTCACGGTTGCGGTATAATCCGCTTCCTCCAAATACGCCTCGGCAGTACTCATCCAAAGCTCTGCTGTCATCGTCTCCGGCCGCTGACATGCCGAAAACGAGGTTACCAGCAGTGCAATCAACAAAAAAAGCACCGATTGCTTTTGTAAGCGTTTCATAATATTCTCCTTTTTTCTTATATTCTACTATATTTTACACGATAGGAGGAGATTTGTCAAGCCCCATCCCAAAATTGTCCGATCATTTGAGCGAAAAGCGTTGTGCGTATCCGCATCTGCGACAAAGCTCCTCGGTTGCACACCGACGGGAAAAGCCATCTCGCATTGCCACGGCACGTTCGGATTTTAAAATATCCTCAAGCGGAGTTTCGAACAGGTTTCCGAGCGCGATCGTTCCCTCACTGTCAAGGCAACAAGGCACAACCGTTCCGTCACACAAAACGCCAAAATGATCCCTCAGACCATAGCAAAACACCTGTTCACCCTGCACGGGAGCTGCCATGTCGGGCCACTCAAATCGGTTGCCCCATTCCAAGTGCAATTTGTCGCGGATTCGAATGCCGCGTGCGCTTTCCTTCCATTCCCCCGCCAGGCGTTCTCTCAAAAACGCAAGAACGGTATCGTTTTTACCGCCGTCCACGCCTCGATTCCAAAGGCGGAGCGCAACGATCACGCCCACGCCGGCCGCACGTTCGGCAAAATCGGCAACAGAGCAAAGATAGGACAGGTGTGCCTCTGCGCTCTCGCCCTCAAAGCTGTGCAAGGATACGCTGACCTTGTAAAGTCCCGCCGAAAGCAGTTCTTCTCCCCTCGCCTTTAACAAGGTGCCGTTGGTGGTGATTGCGGAATAAAAGCCGCGTTCCTTTGCCATTTTTAAAAATGCGGGAAGCTCGGGATGCGTCAACGGCTCTCCCATCAGGTGATAGTAAAGATATCGCGTCACCCCCGAAAGCTGATCCAACACGCGCAAAAACTCCTCTTTCGTCATCCGACGCGTCTCTCTCCCATGCCCATGGCAAAAGGAGCAATTCATATTACAAAGGTTTGTGATTTCTACATATGCGCGAGAATACACCACCGATCCCCCCTTCTCATTTTTGTTCCGCCCTATATTATATAATGAATTTTCCAATTTGTCAAGAAATGTCCAACAAAGTGCAAGTCTGTTCTTGACAGCCCTCTCTTTTTTTGCTACAATACAATCAAGATCACATCCGCATGATTGGGGGAAATCAATATGCCAACCGGCAAGCAACACCGTTCCGATTGTTTTTTTGGAATTCACAGCGATTTTCACGCAAAACCGTACGAAGGTCTTGTGATCGGCGAAACGCTTTGTGAAGAGGAAATTCGAGAGGTCTGTGAATTATTGAAACCCGACTTTTGGCAGATCGACTGTAAAGGGCACCCGGGATATACCTCTTACCCTTCTACGCTTGGAAATGCCATGCCGCAATTTGCCTGCGATCCGCTCGCAATTTGGAGACGGGTCACACGTGAGTGCGGCGTGCGTCTGTATCTGCATTTTTCGGGTGTGTATGACACTCTCTACTGCAACGCACACCCCGATGACCGCATCATCCATGCCGACGGAACTCCGGACGATTCGGTCCGTCTTTGTGGAAAATACGCGGATACGTATTTGATTCCGCAAATTTCGGAATTGGTTGAGACCTACGATATCGACGGCATTTGGATCGACGGTGACTGCTGGTCGGCACACAACGATTTCCATCCCGAAACCGTCAAGCGATTTGAGGAACAGACGGGCATTTCCCTTGGCGGCATATTCCCAAAAAAGCAGGGCGACCCGTATTTTGCGGAATACACCGAATTTACACGCGATCTGTTCCGCGCGCACCTGCGCCACTACGTGGACGTTTTGCATCAAAAGTACCCCGGTCTTGAAATCTGCTCCAACTGGGCATTTTCGGATCACATGCCCGAAAAGATTTGTGCTGACGTGGACTTTTTATCGGGTGACCTCAATCCGCGCGATTGCGTCAATTCCGCACGCTATGCGGGACGTATGCTTGCCTCTCAAGGACGCGCGTGGGATCTGATGTCATGGGGGTTCCGTTTTCAGATCTACGGCACGCCCATGACTCCCTGCAAACCCGCGACCCAACTGATGCAGGAAGCCGCCGCGGTCATCTCCTTGGGCGGTGCGTATCAGGTGGATATCATGCAATTCCACGATGCCTCTCCCGACGTTTTGCATTTGCGCAAGCTCAAGCCGCTTGCGGACTTTATTCGGGCGCGTCAGCTTTATACCTTTGGCAGAAAGCAGATTCACGATGCGGCACTCCTCGTTTCCACCTCCGATCGCTACTCCGAAATCGCAACGCCCTTTGGCAGAGACGGAATGGAAAAGCATATGGGCCTCACCGCGCTTCTTTGTGACAGCGGTACCTCCCTTGAGATTGTAGAGGAGCACACGCTTGAAGAAAATCGTTATCAATATCCTTTGATCATCGTCTCGGAATTGGCAAACGGTATTGGAAAGGATACCGTGGAGCAGCTTCGCAAATACGTATTGGAAGGTGGAAGTCTCCTCCTTGTCGGTACGGTTGCCGCAACGCTCTTTGCAAACGCAGGGTTCCCCTTCTCCTGCCAATTCTACACCGAATTTCCCGAATACCCCAACTTTGCAAACTGCGACATTGGTCATAAAAAAGAGGAATTTACCAAAAAGATGCCCGCGTATTTCTCGCTTGACGGCAATTCCTTTGGCGTTACCGAGGGGGCTATGTCGATTTTACCGCAAAACGAAGCTGCACAAACGCTTGCATCCCTGCATTCCTCTTTCCGTTCCGCCGGAACGCCCTTTGCCGTTACCCTGCCCTATGGAAAGGGCAAGCTCGGCATCATTGGAGCCAACCTCGGAACGCAATATTATAACGGCACGCAGCAATTGCACCGCGACCTCATCCGCACGATGCTGGACTCGCTGTATGATCCGCTTGCCAAGATTGAACGTGCCAACGGGCGTGCCGAGATCACCTGTCTCGCACTTGACGGACGCCTGATGCTCCAGCTTGTCAATATGGGCGGAGAGCACAGTAACCCCCGAATGGTGACCGATCCTTATATCCCCCCCGTAGAAAACGTTTGCGTTTCCATGCGGTGCGACAAAATGCCCCAAAAGTTGATGTTGCAACCGGAGGGACGTGAGCTTCCCTTTGCCTTCGAAAACGGCAAGCTCCGCTTTACGATAGACCGCATCGCCATCCATAGCATTGTTGAAGTGGTGGAATAAACAAAGCACGCCCTGCGAATTTTCATTCGCAGGGCGTGCTGTTTGTTCAGCGGCTCGCGTTTGGCGTACCGTTATTGAAAAGTCTCGCGCCGTATCTCTCCGTTCCCTTTTTATTCAAACGGAACAAAGGGCAACTCAACCACCGGCTTGTCGGAACCTTCGGGCTTGCCGCCTTCCGGCGCTTGATCCTCCTCAGGCGGTTCTCCTTCGGGGTTTCCGTTATCCGCACCCGAACCTTCTGGATTCGATTCGGAGGTGGGTGGATCCTTGGGAGGCTCATCATCCGGATTTCGGGAAGGCTCTTGCGGTGTTTCATCTCCCTTGACGGGAGCAGAGGATTCCGTTCCCGTCTCCTCGCCGCCATCGGTACAACCGCACACGGAAAGCGGCAGGAGCAGAAGCAAGAAAGCCAAGAGACACGCGATTATTTTTTGACTGCTCATAATGCGTCTCCTTTACGTTTTGGAAACATCAGAGGTCACTTTTCCTCGGGGAAAAGCGTAAATTCGGGCAGCAGATAGCTTTCGGTCAACACGTCCTCATTCTCCAAAAGGATCACGACAACCGTCGCGTTTTCATAGTTCTTTTTCATTGCCGTTTCTCCCTTCTTACGCACTGTATGCAGCCGTTGCCGCATAGTATTCATAGAGTGCATACATCAAAAGCTTCAAATGATCGCCTGCCGTCTCGCTCGAAACAACCGCCTTGGCATACGCAAAGGCATTGCAGGAAACGGTCAAGGTCTCCTCACCGTTTGCCAGCGTTAACCGATAAACGGTGGCAAGATTTGCCGCGTCTATCCCGTGGAGCTTAACGACCAAGCGTCCGCCAACAACCTCGTATTCCACCTCTGCCCCCTCACACTGCACGGTGTAAAGCGCGTCATCGGTCAGATTGAAGTAATGGTAAATGACCGTTTCGGACTGCAATCCCAGTGCCGTGGTCAGATAGGAAACGCCGTAGAGTTCCCCTTCAGTAGAAGCGTTTGCCAAAAGCAGGATCTCCTCGGTACGGTCCGCGATCACGCGCTCCGCCTCGGAAAGGATCGCATTTGCGAGAGAATCCACGTCCTCATCAAAATACAACTGCGACTGTGCACCGTAGTTGAGCATTGCCTTGACGAGATCGACCGCCGCCGCATACTCGGGATTGGTGTCGGCATTTTCCAAAATCTTTTTTGCGTACTCCGCTACCGTAAAGGTGCTCCGAAGCAGCAAAACCTCATCGTAATACAGTTCCAAAGTAACGGTCTTTGTCATTTGCGCGGCACTGACGTAGCCCACAAAGCCAAAGCCGTATTCGTTTTCGGTCGCGTCGCTAAGAGAGAGGAGCGTCTCCTCACCGTTTACCGTAAATTTCAAAGAAACACTTGCGGGGGTGAAGAATTTGGGAAGTGCCAGATAGGACGCAACACCGATCTTATCGTCCAGAAGCAGACGGTAGCCGTTGACGGTTGCAACACCGTCCATGCCGTTTCCTACGGGGAACTCCTCATAGGTGCCGTTTGCAAAATAGACGCGATAGGTGTTTTCCGCCTCGCCCACAACGATGGAATGAACACCGCCCTTATCCTCGGAATAGAGGGAGAGCTTGAATTGGTTTTCCTCACGGAAGTACTCGTCTCGGATTGCGGAAACGTACTCGACGTACAGATCCTTGCCGTCGTTGGAGAAGTGGAAGAGTGCCACCATACCCGTGCGGTAGCCGTAGGTCTTATCCATTCCCTGCGGGTCGATCAGCATTTGCGTGACGATATTGCCGTATTCGCCCTCGTCCTGGCGGTAGATGATGTTCTCACACGGATCGTGACCCGAAAGCACCATCAGAATGTTTCTGTGCTTGGAGCAAAGCTTCTCCCACATCTCGTCGCCGTTGTTGAGCGGCTTTTGCCCCGTACTGTCGGGGGGAACAACGTCACCCTTATCCAGCGTCGTGCCATCGCGGAACATATACGCGTGCGTGGTGATAATGACACGTCTGTCGGGGTTGGCATCGCAGACCTCTCCAACCCAATCAAGGATCTCATCGACTGCGCCGTACTCCAGCACGAAGATCGTGTACTTGTGCTCACCCACGTCGATATTCATATAGTAGTTGCCAAGCAACGTTGCCGCATCGTTGGTATAGTAGCCCGTAATGTTATTCGTCAAGCTGGGCTCGTCGGCAAAGTAGGTCGTCAGCTGTTCGGGATTTTCGTGGTTGCCGGGAACGAGCGAGTAAGGAATGCCCGCCGCTCCCAACGTAGAGGGGATCACCGCCTTTGCGATCTCCCACTCACCGGGTCCTTCAACGCCGGTGTCACCGCCATCGTGACCGTTTTCGGTGATGTCACCGAGTCCCATCACGAGCTGAATGTTCTTCTCCTCGCGGTGTTCCACGATCCAATCGTAGATCGATTTGAAATAGGTCGTGCCCTTGAGGAAATCCTGCTCGATCAGCTTCTGCGTATCGCCAAGCACCGCAAAGGTGTAATCGTAGTCGGTCACATCCTCGCGGGGGTTGAGCTCCCATACGGTGGTGAAGTGATTCCCGTTCTTTTTATCATTGACCTTTTCGTAGCCGTCCGCATCCTCAAGGTTGTAATAGGAGATCAGCCCCGAGGCGGAATTGGTAATACCGTTCTCAAAGTCTGCCTTGATCTCGTCGGCGGTACGCACGTCATCAAAGAGGGCCAGGTCGTGCAACACACCCTTGAAATACTGCTCGTTTCTCTTGGTAAGGTTCGTCGGTGCAGTTTGATCACGCATATCACCGCCGAGTGCCATCTGTCCCAGAGACGTGTTCTTATATCCGCTGGGAACGCTGATAGAAGCATCCGTTGTAGTATCCTTATCGTGCTTGGTCAGCGTTTGTACAAGCTCACCGTTGAGATAGCAATGGATCTGCTTGAGAGTCTTGTCGTACACGATGGCAAGGTGCGTCCAGCCGTCGCTGCGCACGTCCACGTTCGTAAAGGTAAAGCTACGATTCTTGCTACCGTTGGTGTAGAAATACAAACGGGGATTTCCGTTGGAGCTGATCTCAAAGCTGAGAGCGTTGTCCTGATCTCCCATCTGCGTCACGTTTCCGAAGATGACGCCACCGCGGCCGGAGTAGCTCTTGGGGAGCTGCAACCAGGTCTCAAAGGTGTAGGGTCTTGTAGAAAAATCGGAATTGGTGCGGTAAAGATCCTCTTGGGTAAAGGTCATACCGGCATCGGGATTGAAGATGTCGTAGCCGTTGCCCGTCAGATCGCGGAAACCGATGGTCTTGGTGAAATCCCAAGCCGCAAGGACACTTGCATCGGTCAAGGAAGCACCGTTTTGGTAGTCCGACTTGATCTCTGTCGCATTTCTCACATCGGTATAGAGCGTAACGTCCTTGATATATCCCTTAAAGCGTGCGTTCTCGGGCGTATTGACGGTACGGAAATCCGCACCGATGCAATAAGTGGTATGATTCATAGTGGACAAATAATCGCCCGTATGCGTGAGCGTCTGCTTTGCCTCACCGTTGACGTAACACGTAATCGTATTCATGTCGGGGTTACTGTCATCGAATACGAGTGCCAGATGTACCCAGCCGCCGTAGGTGCGCACGTCGATATCCGTAAAGACGAGATTGGTACTCCTTGCGTAGTAGAGGCGGGGCTGCCCCTTGTCGTTGATCTCAAAATTGAAGTTTGCTCTCTTGTCTTTGCTGGTATCGGTCAGGTTACCGATGATAACACCGCCGCGCGTCGTTACCGTGGCGGGCATATAGATCGTTGCCTCCACCGTTTTGGGAGGATTGGGGAGCGGCTTCGTGATCTTGTCGTGCGAGCCGAGCACGAAGGATTTGCCCTCCTGCGGCTTCCAGATCACGTGTCTGCCATTGCCCGAAAGGTCGGTAAACGCCTCGGTCTGCGTCTCTTTTGTCAGATCATACGCAAAGAGGAGTGCGGAATCGCTTGCTACCGAGAAGGTCTCCTTTGCCGCATCCGCCGTGATCTCCGCGGCAGTTCTGGCATCAGACCACACCGCAAGGTTCTTCAAATCTCCCTTGAAATAGTTGGCATTGTTCGCGCGTGCGTCACCACCGAGAATGAAATTGTCGGGAAGCACGAGGTCGCCGGGCTCAAAGGAGGTGATCTTCTTATTCTCCACCTGCGTGCCGTTGACGTACAGATACGCACGCTTTTGCGTCACGTTGATAACCAGCGCGATTTTTGCGTGCTTGGGAGCACTCACCGTGCCCATATAGGGGCGCAGATCGGTGGAGAACTTGGTGTCTCCCGCGTGGTTCGTGTAAAGGCGGAGCGTGCCGTTCGAGTACATCTCGATATTCAGCCCGTTCTTGAGCGTATTCTCATCGTAACATCCAAGAACCGTACCGCCGCGCCCCGAAGAGATGGGATCGATATGCAGCTCCATCTCCACCGTCATCGCCTCGTCACCGCTTGCGGGCGTTTGGATGTTCAGCTTGTGCTGGATCTCGTAGGTGGTATCCGCGCAGAAGGTCATTCCCTCAACGTATGCGTAGGAGTTGGGAATGTCGTATCCGTTGGCGGACAGATCCTCAAAGCACTTCGGCGGTCTTTGAGTCAGGTCGTAAGCAAACAGGAGATTTGCATCCGCGCTGTCCACCGAGAAGGCGGTCTTAGACGCATCCGCCGTGATCTCAGACGCGGTTCTGGCATCTGCGTACACCGCAACGTTCTTGATGTTTCCCTTGAAGTACAGCAAGTTGCCGGAACGCAGGTCGCCACCGAGAACAAAGGCATCATTGAGAACCAGTTTCCCCGACGTCAGATTCGTATTGGTTTTGGTCTCCATGTGGTTGCCGTTGACGTAAAGCGACATCGCCTGCTGTGTTGCGTTGATCACCACGGCGATCTTGACAAACTTGGGCGCACTTGCCGTACCCACGTATTGGCGCAGATCGACACTCTCGAATACGGTGTCCCCCGCATGGTTGGTATGCAGACGAACACGCCCGCCCGTGTAGATCTCAAGTCCCATACTCCTTGCCTGGGAGCTTGACTTGGCGCGGTAGTTGCCGAGAACCGCGCCGGCACGGGCAGTATCCCCCGTAGCGGGATCGATCCAGATCTCTGCCTCGATCGTCATCGCCTCGTCCCCCTGTGCGGGCTTTTGCACGTTCAAAAGATACGGGATCTTGTATTGATCCGCGGCGGTAAAGGTCATGCCTTCTCCCACCGTTGCCGCGCCTACCGTGATACCGAGTGACGCGAGCGTACTCGCCAGCATACAAAGCAGAAGCAGGACACTGACAATTCTGTTTTTCATAGATTTTCTCCATCCTTTCAAAAAGTCTAAAAAAGGGCCCAAATTAATTATAACAAATCCGCCTTGACAATCTCTGCCAAAAATGCTATAATATACTGACAAAATTTGCTGTTTGGAGAAGAAATATGTTCATTCAGTTTCAAAACTTTGGAAGTGGCGGATCCATCAAAAGCACCTTTCACCAAGGGAAATATGAGAGAATTGAGCGCATTCACCAATTTTCGGAGATCATTCTCGTTCGTGGAGGCGAGGTAGAGATCACCGTTGACGGAGTGACAGAAATCGCAAAAGGCGGAGATATGGCAGTCATTACATCCTTTCGCACGCACAGCTTTCACACCCCCGAATCCTGCGACATTTGGATCGGTGTCATCTCCGATGACTTTGCCCCCGATTTTCTTTCGGGAAACACACTCCGCGTCCGCGGCACACGCGCGGTCTTCACGCCGAGTGAACCCCTGTACGCATACGTCCTCGCGCACCTGCCCGCCGTTTACGAGGACACAACGAGCATCGAAGGCGACCGCCGTCTCTATCACAGCATCAAAGCCCTCGCCTACACCGTTTTTGAGGAATACACGCGCACCGTACCGCAAATCGAAACGCACGTGGAAAGCGGTGCTTTGATCGAGTGCTTTTGCTACCTTGCCGAGAACTACAAAAAGGACGTCACGCTGGAATCGGTCGCCCTTGACCTCCATTATACGCCGTCCCACCTCTCGCGCTGTATCTCCTCGCTCCCCGGATTGAGCTTCCGTAAGCTCCTCAACTCCCTTCGTGTCGATCATGCAAAAAATCTTCTTATCTCCACCGATCTGCGCGTGATCGATATCGCCTTTGATAGTGGCTTTTCAAACGAACGCACCTTCTTCCGCGCCTTCTCCGAGCTCGTTGGAACAACACCCACTGCCTACCGCAGCGGTACGATGTAAAACAGAAATCGTATTGCAAAATGAACCGCCCCCATAAAAACGAATCTTGAAACAAAAGCCTCTTGCAGCAGCACAAAACATCTACTGCAAGAGGCTTTTATATCGGGAACAGGAATGTACTTCCCCTCCTCTTTTCATGAGCCTTCTCCTTTTGTTAATAGCGTTTTTATATATTTTTTGTGTCGTTTTCTCCGATCCTTTCAAAAAAAAGCGTCCGCTTGCGGCTTTGTTTTGAAACGAAAAAGCCCTGCAAACGTCAATTTGCAAGGCTTTGAAATATTCTTTTTTTAACGAACAAGCGCAACGTTTGCTTGATTTGTCTCGCGCTCCTTTAAAATGCGCTCGCACGCTTCAAGATCCTCGGGAGTATTGATGCCGCGAAGATCGTCACCGTCGCTCGTAAAGTAGGTTTCTACCTTCATTCCCTTTTTCACCATCAACTCGGGAACCTCGGTAACGTAGTACTCCTTTTGCACGTTGGCGCATCCCATTTCGGGAAGGATATCGAACAGTGCTTTACTGTCGAACACCATAACGCCGGAAAACAGCTCCTTGATACAAGCTTGTTCGGGCGTGCAATCCTTGCCCTCAACGATTCTTTCAAAGCATCCGTTTTCATCACGGATTACGCGCGCCCAAAGCTTTAAGGATGGATTTTCAGCAGTCATCAGCGTGCAAGCCGCACCGCTTTCGGCATGACGGCGGCACATTTCTTCCATTTCCTCATATCGGAACAAGGGCATATCTCCAAACGCGATCAGCACGCTTCCTTCAAAATGCCGAAAATGCTCGGCGCATTCCATCACTGCGTGCCCCGTTCCCAACAGTTGTCTTTGCTCTACGTAGTGATAACGAGAGCCGAAATGCTCTGTGATCTTTTCTTTTCCGTAGCCGACAACGATGTAAATTTCCTTTTCCTCAATAAAGGAAACGTTCTCCAAAACGAATTCCAGCATTGGTCTGCCATTTACCTCAAACATTGCCTTTGGCATATCGCCGCTGATTTTTTGCAAGCGGCTTCCCTTGCCCGCCGCGGGGACAATTGCACGAATCGCCTTCATTTGATCTCTCCTGCTTTCCAATTTTTCACTCAAACAGATTGACGCCAAGGCCCTGCTCGTCGTAAATCCTTTGTAAAATAGCCGTGATTTCGGGCAGCTTTTTCTCCATGTCCTCAAGCAGCTTCAGCTGTGTGCGAGAACGGTCGAGATTCTGTCCCTCATAGTCGATCTGATAGTAGGTATCTCCGTTGATATGGTCCATCAAAAAGCGAATTCCGTCCTCCGACGTAATGATCAATGCCGCGTACGGAAGCAGCTTCAATTCTTCACGTGTCAAAATATCACCGCACGCCTCCAGATAGCCGCGCGCATACTGCTCGTACAATCCAAGATCACAGGAAACAAGGCTCAGATCCTTTTCGTCATCCTTTGCGGTGTTGGTACCGATGCGCATACTGTCGCCAAAATCGTACAAGGGCGAGGACGGCATTACCGTATCCAGATCGATAATGGCAACGGGAAGATGCGTCGCGTTATCAAACAGAATGTTGTTCAGGTTACAATCGTTGTGGCAGATCCGCGTCGGAATCCTTCCGCTTTCCAACGCCTCGGTAATCTTTCCAAACAGATCGACGCGAGCGCGGACAAAAGCGATCTCCTTTGAAACCTCCGCCACTCTCTTTACGGGATCGCGCGAAATCGCATCCTCCAAATCCCGATAGCGGCTACCCGTGTTATGGAAATTGGGAATGACCTCATAGATCCTTGAGGCATCCACCGAGCTCATCGCCTTGACAAATCGACCAAACGAAACGCCCGTATAGTAGAACACCTCGGGACTATCGGGGATATCCAAGGAATACACGTCGTCAAAAAACACCATCATGCGCCACGCCCCCGAGGCATCCGCAAAATACAGCTTGCCATCCTTGGTGGCGCGAAGAGCGGGTGCCGTGCCACGACGATGTGTTCCGGGCATTTGTAAATGATGCGTCAAGTGCTCGGTCGTCAGTTGAAAATTACTCATCAATGCCTCAACGTTTGGAAAAACGTTGGTGTTGATGCGTTGAAGAATATATTGATGTACGTGATTGCTTTTGGAAAGAGTCCGTACTTTGTAGGTCGCATTGATATACCCTTTTTTGATTTGCGTAATGCTCGTGACCTCGCCTTGAATGGCAAATTGGTTTGCAATCGCCTGCAAATCAGCCGTGCTCTGCATATCGATCTCCTTTAACTTTCACAATATTTCCTATTATTCAGCGGTTTCATTTGTGAAAAATGAACTTACTCGAATATTATAACACATCAAAACCGTTTTTGCAACCTTTTACGACGAAGATTTCCGTCAAAAAACGAAACAATCGACAAAAAAGGCGGTCTTCAACCGCCAAAAAAAAACGCGGGGTGAGTCCCTAATGCATTTTGCATTTGACTCACCCCCGTTTTAAGAATATTCGATTTTGGCTTTTTAAGCTGTTATCGATTGTGGTTTGACAACGTTTATTATTCCCACTCGCTTACGAGTTCTTTCCCACAGTTACTTTTCGCCTTATTTTGGGCTAATTTCCGTGAGATTTCTCTCGTTTTGCTTCGTTTTTCTCTGTATTCTCTGAGTTCTCAGCCCGTTTGGTACTGTTTTGGTATCAAAGTCTGGTATCAATTTTCTGAAAAACGGCGGAGAAAAAATTGATTATTCTTCTTAGGTAAGTGATACTTGGCTCTGTCCTACAGTTCAACTGGCTTTGATGTTTGGATACAAAGGTGGATGTAAAGGTCGTGCTCCTCTTGGAACAGCTATATTATAGCAGAAAAATGTGAACAATTCAAGGATGATCGCAATATCGGAAAGAAAAGGTCTTCCGAATTGTGCTTTAATTTATTAGCTATCCAATCTGTCTCCACATGTAGTTTCAAAAAATTCAATTGCTTTGTTTAGCAGAGTCACAAAAGATCCTTCGCTATCCATGCTTTTATATCGTTCCAATATCTCTTTTGCGGTTTCTTTTGTTAAAACAAAACGATCATCCGTCTGAAGAATTCGCTGCATGTTTCGATAAAAATCTTCTGATGGCATATATTCATCTCTGTGCGTATAAATTTGCTCTAGAATATATACAGGTATAACCCTATCTTCGTGCTCAAAGTCAAGCAAGTCAGCAATAGAAATCTTATGATCTTGATAAGCAGGTAGCTTTTTTGATATCTTCGCTATACAGTTCTGTAGATACTCTCTGGATAAATCTCGCTCGCCTAGTTTAGACAATCTAGATTTAATCTCTAAGTATAGTTCGGAAATCCCTACCTTCGGCGGAGTTGCGTTAACATGAAAGTCTCCGTAAACACCAAACATTGTACCATTCTGGGAACCATCGGCATGGTAAAAATATGCTATGGGGCAGTGAGCCATGCTAGGCTTTTCGCTGTGCATGCCTACCTTGACTTTGTATGTTATAACATTCCATAAACAGAAAATGACAAAGATATTCTCATCAGAATCATTATACTCAAAAAGCATATTACTGCCTGTGCGCGAAAAACGATCTGCGAGCATTGTCACATAGGCATCGTTTACTATATCAACCAGGGTATTTGATTGCTCCTGATTTAGAATGTAAGATGTAATCAAACCATATGTATCTTCTTGATACTCCTCTATATCGTTAACATAGCAATGCCATTCATATGCGATTTTAGCTATCGCATGTAATACGGTCTCGGAAACAAACAACGTTCGAACATCCGTTATTGAACTGACAGAAATATCTGCAAGCGGGAGATCGGTTATCTTGTCCTCTGTTGCTCCACGAATTTTTAGCAGTTTTTCTTTAGGCCCTACTAACACAGTATGTCCATGCTTATCTTTCATTCTAAAAAGCCTATCGGTATCCATAATGGATTTATTATCAGATATACTAATGTTTTTTTCGGAAGTATATTCGCCAATCGTTAAATCCGCAGAAAACCGAACAGGATCTCCATCACGTTCTGTTAGACCGATCCGATTTCTAAAAATATCCAGCTGTCGTATCATTGCATTTTCGTAGTGATCATTAGTGAATGAATTATGCGTATGACAAACAAATCTTTTCCTTAGTTTTGCGCCGGTTAGTGCGGCGGGAATGATATCTGATACGGTTAAATCGTTATCGTTGTTGCAATAAATACATTTCATATTTAATTTCTCCCGGATTTAATGGTCTATGCTGCTATCCATTATTGTTTATCAATATAGGTTGCGCAGGACGGACACACTCCGTTTTCAAGGTCATTGACACTAACCATTTCGCCGCATCGCGCACATTCTGCTATTTCATTTTCATAACCACAATAGCAGCATCGGCCTAAAGTGAGAAAACTTTCATCAATTGAAATACCAATATTCCCGCATTGCTCGCACGGAAAATCTGCGACAAATTGCACCGCGCCTTTGTTTTCATAGGAGAGAGTGTTCAACTGTTCCGGGTAAGGATTTAGAACTGCAATGGCGTCAAGAAGATCATCTCGAAAACAATCCACTTCCGAAGTGTCATATTCAGAACTATCAGAAGCCTCCATAATTCCTTCTTCTCCTTCGTATCCATTACCATTGTGAAAACGAACTTCTGCTTTACAGATTTCTTCACCACTTCCTGCTATGGCAGTCACATAGCAAGTGCTATCTTCACCAAGATCATCATCAACAGAATATTCTGCAACAATATCTATTTTTGCACTTCCATCTTCTACGGCAGGGCATAATATTGAGAACACGATACTGCTTTCTTTAGGTGTGGCAAAATTAGAAATCTCATAGCAAACATCTAAGTGATATTGCTGGTAAACAATATTGAAAAGATCATGCAAAACTTCATCAAACCAGTTGATAATGTCTTCTTCATCAAGAATGTCCATGCCCGTTTCGCCTGCTAACCTATCACGAAAATACTCTTCCTCGTATTCTTCATTTTCCTGTTCTGTTTGCCATGTTTGAATAACTTCATCTGCTGTTTCATCATGTTCGAACTTAGCTTCTGCGGCTAAAATCAACAATTCCATTTTCTCAAAATCTTGAAGAATTACTTTATAAGCACTCCACGATAGAATCTTACTATGCGCTACATGGTTGCGATCTTCGATGAAATTATGTACTGCAGTTTTAAAAGAACTCGGATCATCAATATATGGAACAAAAAGATCATCCCAAATACGCTTATCAATAGTTCTTCGTTTTTGGATATATTCAGCTACACTTTTTCCTGTGGTCTTTTGTTTTTCACCTATCCGTTGAATTGTTGCGTAGTCTTGCCGACTAAGGATAACCTCTTCCTTGTATACGACTCCTTCAAATAACACTCCCACCAAAGTCTCAAGCGTCATGGAGAGAAAGTCTGTATTAATATTATTAAAGTCCGCAACTCGATGTATAAACTTCTCCTTTAGACTGTTTACAGATTCAGCTTCTTTCTCTAATCCTGCTTTTTTAATCCAATCTATACCAAGAAAGTGAATCAGAACTTTACTTGCAAAAGCTCGCAAATTATTCTCGATCTCAAAAGTCTTTTCATACGCAGTTTTACACAACATCGCAGCTTGTTCATCCGCAAGCCATGTGCATTGATGCCAATCTGCGAGAAGCCGATTTTTTAGTGCAATTTTTAACTTCTCAAGTTGATTATCATAATTTTCAATTCCAGGTGCATGGATGTTCACCTCTAAACGAGCAGCCTGGCCATCATATGTATTGATCGCAAAAGAGATATTGTACTCAACGCCAGATGTTGACAAGAGCAAAAACGTTTCATTTGCAATACGATCATGAGCACCAATATATTTCTGCTCTGTGTAATCTGTTGGTACGAGATATTTTAATGTATCAGCCATAACCTTTTGGCAATAATCATCACCATGGTAATGCTCTATACGTGCAGCATCAAACCCAAGATAACTTTCTGTAGTATAGGTGTATAACTGATCCATGTTCTTTATGCCGTCCATTGAAAAAGATATATGCATATTATCAGCCTTTCTAAATGACATTGTGTAAAGTGTCGTTTCTTTTTTTGTTCGATGCTATCGTAAATAACTATTTCGAATCTTCTGCTGTAGATGCTTGCTTCTCATATTTGTAAGCAGGTATCAAATTATTGGCGAGGCGAATCTCAACAGCTTTGAAAAAAGCATTTTCTTTCGGGTTATTTATCGCAAAGACGACACTATGTTTTGCTCTTGTACATGCAACATAAAACTTGGCTCTCGTTTGATTTGATGTGATTTTTGTTTGTTTTTCTATAAATGGTATAGTTGTACTGACAGGGATAATTACCACCCGTTCATACGTTGCTCCTTTGGCACCACCATAATTAAAAATGTCGCAACTATGGTGAAAATCTACGTTGGCTTTTTTGTCATACCGCAGTATTGTAGGATGATAATGGTCACAGTATTGACTGAGGTGCTTAATGTCCATCACATAAACACCTGTATTGTCAACCGGATCGCGGCATTCAATATTGCTATCTGGTCTTACAATCGAATCTATGTCCCCGTGTATTGTATTAACAAAGTCGCAAATTTCGCAATTAAACCTTCTTGTGGTATTTGCATAGGAGATAGTGCACATCTCCTTCTTCTCAAGCATCTTAAAGTAGTTTCGAATGTTCTCATCTCTATACTGACTGTTTTTGGGAGAATTGTTTGTTCTGTAGGTAGCTTGTTTATAGTCTCCTACGCATGTAATGAAAATTAGAGAATCAAAAAGGAGACGGATAATTTCCAAATCCCAACCAGCATAATCTTGAAGCTCATCTATAAATATGTGTGAATAGATTTCTTCCATACGCCTAAGTGCTTTTCCGTTAGAATGATCATTGCATAGATATGCCAAATGGCTTACCCTGTCAGGCGTGACATCACCACGCTGATTTACAAAATATTGTACATGATTTTGGTTGTACCATCTGGGCGGTGGATCTGTATTATAGAATGCAATGGAGCTTACGAAGTTTTCCGGGAAGGTAACAGACAATTCTTGCTTGTAACGCTTCTCTTTTAACTTGAGCGAGCATTGATATGGTTTAATGAAATCTGAAAGCAAAAAGCTATACCAAGACTTAAATATTACCTTTTCATCCAAAATGCCACCATTCTGTTTTCTGTATTCATTTTCTAAAGAACGAATACCTTCATTTGTGTATGATAGCAACAGAACATATTTATTACCGTTCTCTACTGCCGCTTTTGCTTTAGAACACAAAGAATATGTTTTCCCGTTACCTGCTGCTGCAAATATTACTTGGTTATTCATCTGAATCAACCTTGCTTTCATCACCTACCCCAATGGCTTCTAAGATATATTGAGGATATTTAATTTTTTGATCACTGGTAAAAACTCGCATACTCCAATCAGTTTTGTTTCCTATCATAAAACTTTTTATACTTTCTGCGTCTCGGCTTTTGATATCTTTGCCCAAATAGATGATGGATCTAAATGTTTCAAAGTCATCGAGATTTACCGAAAGTACTGATGGCTCAAGTGTATTTAAAGTATTATCAGATTCCACGCAAAGTGTAACTAAATCTCCGTATTTTTTGTATCGTGCTCGTACTGTTTCAACATCGCCATCATTATCAGTAACCACGGTTAGCGGCTTTCTTATCAGTGATGCAAGTTCGCAATATCGCTGAAATGCCAAGCTATCAACTGCGACCACATCTATGCCGGCTTCTATTGGTTGCTTCCCGAAGTTATCAATATATGCCCTTTGAACAATCAACTCATCTGCAGGACCTTCGACTAATATTACGTGATTAGCCAACAAAATTCGTAAAGTGTTATAGCCAGGAAGCTTAAGAAAATAATCGTATGTGTCTTTGCTTAACATTTTAAATGGAACGGTACTCTCATTTGCGACCAAATGAAGGTATTGTAACCCAAGTTTATTTGCAACAAAACTACTATGAGTAGAGACAAATAATTGCTTTCCTGTGCTTTCCGATAATTTTGAGATAAGAATAGACATATTTGCATATGAGAGATTGTTCTCCGGTTCCTCAATTATCAAGATATCTACATCTGAATTTTGAAGCAAAAAGATTTCCGACTTAAACATGTTTTGGGTTCCAAATCCAGAATTTTCAAGGGGAATACCATCCAACGAAATGGTCATGTCTCCTTTCCATTCGTCTATTCCACTTTCTCTTAGATTTAAGCTGATCGCTTTTCCTTCAAAACTGTGACTTTGCTGTAGCTTATCATTAAGTCGCTTCACAGCTTGGTTCTCAGTAAATTCGTGTCGATTTGCTCTGTAAGCATGACGTAATTCGGTCATATCTTCTTCTGTAAGATACTCATTAATACTGCCAGAAACAAAACGATTTAAAACAGGCCCATAATCCTTTTTTGTTGTATCTATACAAGCAACTTTTTTAGCAGTTGTCTGAGCATAATATTCCGGGTTTGCAAAGGATCTATAATTGACCTTATAGTATTCTATCGGAATATCTTTAACTTTCCCCTCTACCAAGAGCTGCTTATATACGGAGGCGTATTGTGTATCAAATATAATTTCAACCTTAACACCTTCGGTATCTTCGTGCAGCGAGTTATTAGTTCCTTTGAATTTTTTTATAGCAACTTCATCTTCCTTGGGAGCAGAAAAGTATGCTTCTATTTCAATCGTAGGCAAAATAGGGGTATTACCTGATTCGACAGCTTCTATAAAATCCTTTCGGACTCTTGCATTAAACCAATCAAGATTAACCCGATTGGCAATACTGCTGCCATTAATCTTTCCGGTCAATACCATCGCTAACGCTTCAAGAATTGTCGTTTTTCCAGAGTCATTTTCACCGACAAGAATATTCATATTGTCGTTCATTTCAATGATAACATTCCGGAACTGTTTATAATTTATAATTTTAAGTTTGTTAATTCTCATATGTATACTCCTTTTGGGGATTCTGGCAAAACAAAAACCGCATGGAATCCCTTCCACACGGTTGCCTTGGCTGGGCCAATGCCCACCGTTAAATAATTATACCACAAAATTCGTTATTTTTCAATGTATTGGGCATTATTCATGAATAATTTACCAAGTTTATCTGCAACTTCTTGTTGAGTTGACGGAAATACATGTGCATACCGATAGGTTATATCAATACTCTCGTGCCCCACACGATCTGCGATAGCTACAGCAGAGAACCCCATATCAATCAGCAAACTGATATGGCTATGTCGGATTCCGTGGATCCGTATTCGTTTCACTCCGCTGGCAGCACAGCCACGGCGTATTTCGTGGTGGAGGTAGGATTTCGTGAACGGGAATATGCGATCAGTTTCGTTGAGCTGTAACGATTCTATATAAGCTTGCATCTTGTCAGCATAAAAGTCCGGCATAAGGACGCGACGGATGCCTTTATCGGTTTTGGGTGGTGTGATAATGTCCTCGCCTTTTATGCGTTGAAAGGATTTTGTAACGTGAATGATCTTTCGCTCGAAGTCGAAATCCGCAGGTGTCAGCGCAAGCATTTCGCCGAGTCGCAGACCGCACCAATAGAGCGTTTCAAACGCATAGTAGGATGCAGGCTTGTCCTTCAGCGTCTCAATGAACTGCAGGTATTCATCTTTCGTCCAGACAAGAACTTCGCCGCATTTTTCTTTTCCCATATTACCGGCTTTTGCAGCAGGGTTTTCGGGCAATCCATAGAACCGCACAGCATGATTGAACATAGCGCTAAGCTGATTGTGGATCGTCTTGAGATATACTGGTGAATAGGACATCCCGTTTTCGTCCGTTGTTTCCATAATGGTATTTTGCCAATGGAGTACGTCTACCGGCTTCACATCCCTCACTCGCTTATCCCCGAAATACGGCAGAATCTTTTTCTCAATAATGCTGCTCTTTGTCACCCAAGTGTTTTGCCGGATGCGGTTTTGCAGATCGTTCTGATAGACCTCGTAGAACGAGTTGAACGTCATATCCAAGCTACCTGCGGATTTCTGCAAAAACTCCCGTTCCCATGCCAGCGCATCCCGTTTTGTGGTGAATCCTCGCTTTGTTTTGCGGGACGGTTCTCCCAGCCAGTTCTTGTAACGGACAGACACGTACCAACGCCCGCCTTTGTCTTTGTAAGCACCCATAAAATGCCCTCCTGAAATTATATATTTAGTACCAATCGGTGTACCAACGGCATCAAAAGTGGGAACTCCAAAGCCGGTTGACACTACTTTTCGCAGTACCAAATAAATTCTCCGGGATGGGTAGCGGCAGCGTGATAACGCCCAATTTTCTCTGAAAAGTCCCAAGATGTAAGAAATCCGCTCACCTTTACTCGCATAAGGGTGAGCGGATCACTATAAAGCCACTTGAAATTATTCTGTTTTTGGTATCAAATTGACCTCAGTTCAAACTCCAATTCCCCTCGAATATGGAGAAAACACGAGATAAATCGAGCTTTTTTGAGAAAAATGAGGCTCTGTGAGACCTCAGAGAACTGAGAAAATTTTGACCTTTATTCCCACTCAATCGTACCAACAGGCTTGGGCGTCAGGTCGTAAAGAACGCGGTTGATGCCCTCGACCTCGGCGGTAATACGTGCGGTAACGGTGTGCAGGACGGAGTATGGGATCTCCTCGATGGTGGCACTCATTGCATCGGTGGTATTGACCGCGCGGATGATTGCAGGCCAGCCCTCGTAACGCTTGCTGTCTCTGACACCAACGCTCTTGAAATCGGGGATCGAAATAAAATACTGCCATACGTGCTCTGCAAGTCCGCTCTTGTCAAACTCCTCACGAAGGATCGCATCTGCCTCGCGCAGAGCGTGCAAACGGTCACGCGTGATAGCACCCAAGCAACGAACACCAAGTCCGGGACCGGGGAACGGCTGACGGTAAACCATTGCGTGAGGAAGACCCAGTGCTTCCCCTACAACGCGAACCTCGTCCTTATAAAGCAGACGGACGGGCTCAACCAATTCAAACTGCATATCCTCGGGAAGTCCGCCTACGTTGTGGTGTGCCTTAACACCGTCGGACTCTAAAATGTCGGGATAGATCGTACCCTGTGCCAAGAAGGAAATTCCCTTCAGCTTGGAAGCTTCCTCGTCAAAGACCTTGATAAACTCGCCGCCAATGATCTTTCTCTTCTTTTCGGGTTCGGCAACACCGGCAAGAAGGTCAAGAAAACGATCGGTAGCATCTACGTAGATCAGATTGGCATCCAGCTCCTTGCCAAACACCTCGATGACCTGCTCGCTCTCGCCCTTGCGCATCAGACCGTGATTGACGTGTACGCAAACCAGCTGCTTGCCAACCGCCTTGATGAGCAGTGCCGCGACGACAGAGGAATCCACGCCGCCCGAAAGTGCCAAGAGTACGTTTTTGTCTCCGATCTGCGCGCGGAGCTCCTTCATTTGCTCCTCTATAAACTGCTCTGCCAATTCACGCGTGGTGATGCGAGCCATATTGTCGGGACGTTTGTTGCTCAGTTCCATACGATGCCTCCCATAAAATCGAAATTTAGAATAAAAAAATTATATCACAATTTCTTTTTTTTGTCAAGATACACCTTTCAAAAACGGGATTTCAAATTGTGCAAAATTCCTTTTCTTTCCCTTCTCTTTTTTGTTGTTTTTGGGGTATAAAAGCTTCTTTTTCATTGTTTTTTCAGAATGAAACCCACCTTTTGCAACCATCAAAGCAACCGCTACGAAAGCCCCTTGGGCGACCTACTGTATGTTAAGTAGCGATGACGAAGTTTTTCTTATGAGTCCGTGTGGCTTTCGAGCCACACGGACTTTCTCCGTTTATACGGCTAATTTTGAAGCTGAGGAATCTTGTTTGCGTCCCGTGTTGGTAGGCAAATCAATGATACCGACAGCGTTGTAGTAAATTTCAATCTTTTGCGTTCTGTGCCCACTGCTCTTATCGGGAGCGTGGACTACTATTTTGTCAACCAAATCATTTAGCATTTCGGGAGTAAGCTCCTCGGGATCGGTGTACTTGCGAACGTTGGCAAGGAGTTGTTTTAAGTCTTTCGCTTGTTCCTCTCCGTTCTCAATGAGATCTTCAAGCATAACGATTTTGCGCTTTACATCCGCTTGCTCCTGCTCGTACCCTGCGGAGAGTGTGTCAAATCTCGCTTCGGAGATTCGTCCCGATACCATATCTTCATAGGTTCGCTTAAAAAGCCTGTCAAGCTCTTCATCTCTGCGCCTTAATACTACAAGGTCTTTTTTTGCGCTTGCAACCGTCATTTGACGTTCTCGGTCTGCCTTTTCGATTTCTCGGCAAACAAAGGCTTCTTCAAACTGCTGCACATACACAAGCATACTCTTGATATGCTTGAAAACCAAATCGTATAACACAGAGTTTCGGATATAATGCGCTGTACAAGTCCCCGTATTGCTTCGGTAATTGGCACAAGTGTAATGATCCTCTTTGGGATTTTTATTGCTACCCGCGAAATGAAGCTTTGCTCCGCAATCCGCGCAGAACAGCTTGCCCGAAAATAGTTGGAATCGCCCCGTCGCCGTTCTTCTTCGCTTGTTCTGTCTGATCTTTTGAACCACCTCAAAGGTATTAGCATCGATGATAGCGGGATGCGTGTCATCAAAGGTCTTTCGCATTTCCTCATCATTCATCACTCGCTTTTTGGTTCGGTAATCCTTAGAGGTTGTTTTGAAGTTGACGGTATTACCCACATACTCCTGCCGTTCAAGAATTTTGCCTACGGTGTTGTGATCCCAATGATAAGGATCTCTATCACCAAGCTCACCAAACAGGGGGTAGAGATAAGCGGTAGGCGTTAAAACCTTTTCTGCCTCCAATTGCTTTGCTATCTGTTGAGGACCCATACCGCCCATACAAAGTTTGAATATCTTTCGTATGATTTCGGCGGCAGGTTCATCAATGACCCATTTGTTTGGATCTTTTTCATCCTTCTTGTAACCCAACGGCGGTCTTGTAGCAAGATGTTCGCCTTGCTCACCCTTCATCTTGAAGGTGGTTTTGATCTTCTTTGCGGTATCTCTTGCGAAAAGCTCATTGCAGAAGTTGCGGATCGGTGTCATATCGAACTCGGTTTGCACATCGGAATCGACATTATCGTTTATGGCAATAAACCTCACGTCGTTTTCAGGAAACACGATGTCGGTATACATTCCTACTTGCATATAGTTTCTGCCAAGACGGGACATATCCTTGACAATGACCGTTCCGACCTCGCCGTTCTCGATGAGTCGCTCCATCTTTCTGAACTGAGGTCTATCAAAGGTCGTACCCGAATATCCGTCATCTACGAAAAATTGCAGGTTTTTGAAATGATTTTTACGAGCGAACTCATTTAACAAGCTTCTTTGGTTGACTATACTGTTGCTCTCACCTTCTCTCCCATCGTCTTGGGACAGACGGCAATAAAGAGCCGTGATTCTGTTTTCATTCAGTTGTCTATTCAAATTTGCTCCTTTCCGACAACCGATACAGTATTATCGCTTGTCTCTATTATATCATAAGTCGAACAACATTTCAACGCTTTACAACGATAAAGTGACAGTTTCATTGTAAACTTTTTTCCTCCTTTACCATTCGCAATATTTTTTGCAAGAAATTTTCTCTTGCGTCAGGATTGAAATGCCCAACTACTTCATAGGTCGTATGCCCCGATTTTACTTCTAAATCATAGGTGGAATCGGGAACATCATAACGCACAGGAATTTTCTTTCTCTCGGTGTCAACCACCGGCACATATGGCGGTAGCGGATTTTCAGCCCAATACTTTTCATATTCGGCATATCGCTCGTCAATATACTTTTCTAATTCTTTATTCATTCAACGTCCTCCTTATTGTTAATCTCGATCATCTTGGCTCTTGCTAACGCTTTGCGTTCCTCAGTGTAGGGCTCGGTGATGCGATAGGCAAACCTTTTCTTATCTATCTCAAAGGAAAGGTATCCAAGCTCGTCATCGTCGGTCAACCGACAGAGCGCGGGAAACTTCTCGGCAAAGGCAAGCAGCCGTTTCTTCAAAGCGATGTTGTGTGTCCGTATCACTACGGGCGCGGGTGTTTCATCAAAATAGATTTCTGTTGTTTTTTGGCTTTTGGTTTTGTTCGTTATCATCGTTTTTTCTCCTATTTTCATAAGTTTTTTGAAGTAAGGCGGTTTTCTCTAAAAAAGCTCGGTCAAGAGCGTAAGAAAATGCCAATTTTTAAATAGAAAACGCCTTTTTGATGTGAGATACGATTTTGGCTGTCAGAAACGGAAATTTGCGTTTTTTCTCGGTCAAGACCGTGTCCCCGTTTTTACCGATCTCCGCGCTCGTCGCGGGATTTCTTTTTGCCCCTTGCTTGCAGACGGGCAAGGCGGCGTTCCTCTCGTTCACGTTCCCGCGCCTCCTGCTCGGCACGCTCCTTGGCAATCCGTTCCGCCTCGGCACGTTTTCGTTCTTCCTCGGCTCTGTGTAGGATATTATCGGTTTCCTGCGTTCCGATAGCGCTCCGTACAATGTGGAAAGCTTCTGCATCACGGCGAAGCTCACCGTTCTCTCGCCTCAGACTTCTACACTCATACTTGTAGTCATCCTTTTCCGTGATGGCTTGTTTCCACATCTTCGTAATCTCCACTACGTTGACGATGAGCTTACGGATAACCTCCTTCAGCTTGGAGATTAGAGGAACAGCGTGTTTGTTACGGAAGGTCTTTGCGGTCATTAACGCGCTCGGCTCGGGCAACTCCCATCCATCCCCAAAATATTTGCTATACTCAAGGTCAATCTCGTTCTTGTCCTCGGTTAGCTCGGAAAGTTCGCTTTTCATCTTTTCAAGACTTTCCCGTATCTCCGCAGTCTCTCGTTGCGCCTCTGCATTGGATTGCTCTAATGCCGCCGCCTGCTCGGTAAGTTCTTCGACCTCTCGGCTGCGCTCTTGCTTCTTGTAATCAAGGACAGACAGATGCTCCCGCTTTTCTTCCTTGTCCTCGCTCCGTGTAATTCCGTAACGCTCCATCACCTCGGCAAGATATTTCTTCTCGGCATTCGCCCATTGATTGCCCTCGGTGTTCTCGCGCCCCTCACCCTCAAAGCCAAGTGCCTTTAACGCTTGTTTGAGGGATACTCTTGTTTCCAATCCTCGCTTACTGTTCTTGGCAAGGGGAATAAAGTCAATGTGCAGATGCGGCGTCGCCTCGTCCATATGCAAGTGCGCGGAGAACACGTGCAAGGTATGGTTGCGCTCCCGAAAGCCGTGGAAGTATTCGTCCAAGATTTTCTTGGCAAGCTCGGCGTTCTCGCCCGTGGCGCTCATATCCTCCCGGTTGCCGACTTGGATGATGATCTCGTGAAATAGTTTCTCTTGCTTCGACGTCCGTATCTTTTCGTAGTAGTCCGCTATCTTGCGGTCATTGCGGGTTTGCTTCGCGTTGTACTTTTCAAGTGCCTCATCAAAGAGCTTGTGATAGACCTCCTTTATCGGCTCGTTGACGTAGGCAATGTTCAGATGCGTTCTGCTGCCGTCCACGTTGTCTGCCGTGAAGCTTCGATCATTGTGGGTAAGACAGCCTTCTCCTAAAGTTGCGCTTACACTTCTTACTATAAAATCCACCTCCTGTGTTTTGCCTTTTCGGCGTAAATTCTTATTGCGAGTGAAACGAGCATACCGTAAATTTTTGTTACTTTTGTCAAAAGTAACGCAAAGGCACTTTTGACACTCCGTATCAAAAGTCCATTGCGCTCTGCCGAGGGCACAACACGGAATTTGCTCGCCAATCCCGTGTTGGTGTTCGCTCATATCTTCACGAACACAGCGTATTGCGTGTGCCCGCAACACGCTTTTTATGTGGACAATATCCTCACTCGCTCGGATATTTCCCTATGCAACGAGCAATGAATTTCTCGTTGCTACCGCCTCCGCGACATCCTTTCTCTCGTCGGCGGTTATGTATTTGTGGGGGCAGTTTTCATATATCCGACGATACTGCCCGTGTGGTCATTTTGTCCACGCGGAGTAAAGACTCCCTCACTATTCGTTGCTTACTTTTTTCGCAAAAATAGCAACCGATTTTGCGGAATTTACAAAATATTTATATTTTCTTTAGTGGAGCTTTTGAAATTCAATCGCGCCAACCTCGTGTCAAGATGGCACGAAGCGCGGGAGAAAACAAAAAAGACCCGTACTTTCACATACAGGTTACGGAGAGAAACACCAAAAAGCGAACGGCACTTGTTCGCTTAAAAAGGTGATCTCCGTGCCCTTTATGTAGAAAAAGTACGAGTCTAAAACCTCGTGAACGCTCGTGCTAAGCGTATAGAAAGACGGGACTTACTCACTGCCCGCGGCACTTATAATCATATTTTGTTTGTATAAGATTAAGTCAAACAGGCTATACTCATAATGGAGTAGTCTGCGAGGCTTACATCTTAGGGGCTTTAGTATATCATATAGTTGTAAGCTTGTCAAGGGGAATTTTGTCAACTACAAAAGATTGTTTGTGTCATGTACTAAAAATGTCGCTTTTATATTGCCAATTGCCGAAAAGTGTGGTATAATGAATTACGATGATATGGAAGGTAGGGCTTTATGAAAAAAACGTGGACATTAACTTATGAATGCATTCCAGGAAATAGAGTGCAAAAAGAAACGTTTAAGTCATTTGATGATGTTAAACGAACTGTACGTGAAATGATTTCACACGTCGGAGTTCAACATTATACTGATGAAATACGCGACGGAATCAACATTCCCTACCGCGAAGCGATGGCAAGCTTTATTGAAGGTTATGTCTCTCGTGAGGACTTTTTCCGTGTTGGAGATGCATTGCCATCGGATGACATTGCCGATTATCCTTATGAGCCGGAGAAGATAAAAAACGATTCTGATATGTATGTTGATGATGATTGGTATGATGAAGACGAGGAAACGGATGAGCTCAACGATTTTAACATCACGATACGCGAAGATTATCTCGTGTTTGAATGCTACGGAGAAGAGATGTCCTTGCGAACAAATATGGTCGTGATGGACAATGACGAAGAATTCTATGAATTTAAATTCTTCGCCGAACGCGCGCCTAAGAACAAGCTCCGAGAACTTACAATCGAATTAGAATTAACCTTAAATCAACCTTGGGGCACCTCCGCTTATCCCGTTTTGATCCTTAAAGCCCTGCAAAACAGCAATGAGCACCTCAATCAGCAGGAGATAGCGACGAAAACTGCTATTGAACGTAAGGCTGTAGGTCGCAATATAGCGTTGCTAAAAGAAATTGGCTATGACATTAGGCACGATGGAAGGGGATATTATATTCCCAAGAAAACCTCTGCGCTTGAGCAAAATGATTTTAAAACTATCGTGGAGAGTATCAATTGTAACGATGCTCTTGACGATGATAGAAAGCGGGAGCTGATCGATAAGCTTTTTGAAATGTAATTTTGCACCATTTTTGTCGCTTTTTGATGTGATATAATATTTTCATAATAAGCGCACCACCCTGTTTGCGTTCGCCAAACGCATTTCACTGCGGTGCCAACATAAAATTGGAGGATGTTCATATGAATCTCGTAAACCAGACTGTAGTACATAAGACATTTGGCGAAGGAACCGTTATCGCTCACAACGGTGACTATATTATTGTAAAGTTCGCAAAAGAGGAAAAGAAGTTTATCTATCCCGATATCTTTACCACTTTCGTGAAGTGTAAGGATGCAAATCTGCAAGCCGAGCTTGAAGTTGCATTTGCAGCAAAGGAAGAAGCAAAGGCACAGAAAGTTCGCGAGGAACGTGAACGAGCACTTCGCGAGGCAGAAGAAGCGAAGAAACGCGCAGAGGAGGTAGCAAAGGCATCCGTCAAGCGTGCTACTGCACAGCCTCGCAAGAGCAATGAAAACAATCTCGCGTTTAAGTGTAATTTCTGCAACGGCGGTTGCGGTAATAATTGCATTGGATATAAAGGCGTATGCTCCGACGATCAGATCCGCTATAATATCGAGGTTCGCCGTCATAGCTGGTGCTCTAACATCAAATCCCCCTGCCGTCAGTATCTTGATGGAGCGATCACTCGCGATGAGTTGGACGCCATGAATGTGGATGGATTCGTATGCTACGAGTCCCGTATGCTGACCGCTTGGACGGCGGCCGCGGGCGAAGATCTTGATGAAAAGAGCGGTATCTCTCAAGGCAGACGTATTCAGGACGCCGCAAGCAATAGCCTTGCCGTACTGACTACTCGCTATCCCGAAGCAGAGGAAGAAGACCGCATAATTTTCGGCGTGTTTGTAACAGGAGAAGCAATCGAAGGTGATGAAGATAACGCGGGCTACGTTGTTGCCAAGGCCGGATACGCGATTGAATTGACCCCCGATGAAGCAAAACAAATGATGTTTTGGCATTATTACAAGAATAGCGACGGAGGCATCCGTTGGAGCCAAGGCTTGTACCGTTATTTGAAGGACGGTGCCTGCGCTCGCATCCTTGCAGACATTGTAAATGTCAAGCTCAACCCTGCTGAAAAGGAACACGCGCAAAAGGTGCTCGAGTATTATTGCAAAATTAAAGGTATCGATGTAGAGGATATCCCTATAGCAACCGGGGCGATATAAGGAGGTTTTATATGAACACCGAGGACTTTTATAATGAACTCAAAAACATCAGCAAAACGTCTTATGGATACGGAAACGAAATTCTTTACAAAATGGGGGAAAACCCCACGGACTTAAAGAATAAAGAAAAATTGTCTGGTGCGATATGGCTTATCGGCAGATCTTACGCCGCGTCTCCGCAAAGACGTTCTTATGGTACGTTTAAATATGATGAAAACGGAAAGCAAGAGTCCAGAGCAAAATGGCCGGTTAAAACGCAAAACGACGGACGAGAAGGTTTTTTTGACGATATAGCCGGAAATTTGAATTTGGAGAGCTTGGCTATATTCAGAGACTTGATTGAAAATTATCACGAAAAAAATCTCTGTTATAAATTTAAAAACCTTACTATTACACGCAGAGAAAATAAAACAAAGACCTTAGATACTTGCTCTATAGATGAGGACGACAAGAAGCTGCTCATTGAATCGATCACAGCCGTTTTAGCGTTCAACAAAGTGCTTGGCGAGGCTCTTGAAAAATTTGATGAAGTTCCGGACACCAAGAAGTATAAAAATGAGCGTTACGGTGCGGAATATGACGTCAAATGCAACAGCCACATCTCGTTTGCAAGTAAATTCCTGCATTTTTACTTTCCGAATATAATATTTATCATTGACAATTTTGCATATAACGGCGCATCTGCGCTACTCAGCGGAAACATATCCGACAAGCAAAGATATATCGTGGTTCCACCGACCGACAAGAAATACTTTGAGCAGGATGTATATGATAGGCTCGAAGAATTCGGATTTTGCTCGGATGTTGTAAGAAAACTTTCATCCGACATCAAAAAAGAAGTAATAGAAAAATTAAATGACCTTTTCCCAAAAAACACCGCCAATGACCTTGGTGAGCACACGACCGACTCCTCAAGTGTATCAGACGATAACAAGCTGGACGGATCGCACTATATCTCTCACTGTGTGAAATCCTATCTTATGGGTGTATTTGCAAAAGAAAACACAATTGAGCCTGCCAAGTGTATTAAGGAGGAGCCGACATTTTGCCCTGCCTCCCGACTGACAGACGCAATATTCCTGAACATAAAAAAACCGCTTACAGAGACAGAGAAGAACAAGCAAGATGAGTTGAAAAAGGAATTCCCGAAGCTGTTTGAAAAAGGAGAAAACTATTATGAATCTTAAACTCTACCGAGAAAAGAAAAACGAAATACATACTCCAAAAGAAATCAAAGAAGCGTTTGATACAAGTTTCGCCATGTGCTTCGAAGTTGACCGTGGAAGTGCGGAAAGCATACATACAAAGCGCAAATTGTTTGGAGATATTTGGACTCTCAATCCCGATGCTATCATCACCGAAGCAGATCTCTGCGTCATGAGTACCGAGTCGACTGTGATGCGCGACCAATCCTTACTTATTAACAAAAACGGTACAAATGATACCACCAACGAGATCGCAAAGCTCATTGAGAAATCTGGCATTATCCCCTCCGTATATTGCTTCTTCAGCGAAAAGAAAGCGGGTATCAAGGGCTGCTATCATCGTGTGTTTGGTGACGATAAGGCGTCTATCGTCAAGAAAGGTAATCTGTTGATTGACGGAGATAAGTTGCTCTTGACGGTGAGAGTACAGACAAAGGTGGATAGAGAGGCAATTAAAGCAGAAAAGAATAAGGAGGATTTGCAATGACCGTATCTCCCAAACTGAAAAATATTATAGAAAGTCATGACGAGGATCTTGACGCTCAAAAATATGATAACATTGTTCGCGATGCCGTCCGTGAGGATGTTCTTGATGAATTGTTGGATGCTTTTTATAGAATTGATATCACGATTCCTCCCGAGGTCGTGACCAAGCAACTTTACGAATTCTATATTAAAAGAGTCGTTCAAACAGAAGAAGAGCGTGCTTGTTATATGAGAAAAATCAATTATTTGATAAACAAGCATCAGAATGTTATCGTAAAAACATTGGATGCTCCAAAGAAATAACAGAATAGACAAGCCCTCCGTGATTTCGTGGAGGGCTTGTACTTTTGATCAATGTACGCCTTCTACAATTTCTTTGATCGCATAATTGGGGTAGTTCTTTCTGAACTGTTCGATAGCGTCATATTCTCCGTATGCGAGGATATGCGTTTTACCACCCGTGTGATAAATGGTGTAGTATGTCGTTCCGCGTCCCATATGTAACCCTCCTTTCATGATTTATTTTTCTGCCATTATTTGCCGATATTTCTCGGGATAATGGATATGATACCACCCAAGTATGATATGGTATTTCAATTCCAACACGGCAAGTGATTTGGTTGACATATAATGCGTGGCTCGGATATAACTGCCAAACCAATCGTCGAACCCAAGCATCGAAAGTGTTTGATTGGTGTAATCGTCCATTCCGTGTTCAAGATAATATCCGCGCCGAGCTTTATTTGCTACGTCATAAGCAAAGCCTGTATCTTGAAAATCGCAATCACGCATCGCGTCACGGATAGTCATAAATACCTCGTCGCGCGTTGCGGGAATATCGGCAAGCGAACAAACACCATCTGCGATCAGATGCTCGGCGTTGTGCCGCCAAGTGCAAGTGCCGTGGGCAAGTCCAAGCAATTTGCGAATATCTCCATAGGTCTTTGGCTTGGTGAGTGCTGCCATTTCATGCAAAAATTTTGTCTCTTTTGGAGAGAAGCCGCAAAAATCTCCCGTGCAGAAATGCGAGAGCACGGTTTTATCCCCAAGGTAGATGCTGCACATGTCCACACCCGTTCTGCGCTCCATTTCTTTGCATTTTTCGGTCAGCTCACAAAGGGATGGCGTAATATGGGATGTGATCTCGTCATACAGCTCCTTGTAATTGGTGTGATTAAACTCCACGCCCTTCTTAATATACGGAATATAGGTTTCAAAAGGAATGTCAAAGCCTTCATAATAAGTTTCTTCTCCGCAATATTTGCAGGTGTCGCCTTCAAGGTCGTAGGGTATATCACTTACGTTCTGTGTGCGATCATTCGCAATAAATGCAGTATGCTTGCAGTCAGGACAATATTTATGTAAAGGCAAAGGATTTATGTCGGTTGCCCCCAACAGATAAGCAGTAAAGCAGGAACCGAGAACGCTTTTACCAATGAGTGTCTCACCCTTTTCGGCAATTTCGGCTCTAAGCTTTCCAATAATATCAAAATATGTAATGCAATCAAATTGCGAAAACGCTTGCTTTTCACTCAAAAAACGGTTGATGATAAGAATATCGGGCGTGTTTCCGTAGAGTTCAAAAATTCTATTATATGCTTTGTTCCAAAGTTCTGTTTTTGTCATATTTCCATTTCTGAAAGTTCTTTTCCTTCCTTCGTGTAGTTTAACGAGAGGTACACCTCGTTTGCTTCATTTTTACAAAGAATATTTCGATACGCGCCAAGGAGCAATCCAAGGTCGATTTCTTCCTTCAGATATTTGCTGATGGGGAGTAACAGTTTGTTTTCATCGGTCAGAGGCGTTTGGAGGTATTCAAGATCCATATAATTGTGAATGCACTCGTGATATGCCACTCCGTCACGATCAATAAAGTATCCGTGCGCAGTCATATCGTTACCGTCTGTCATTGGACGTTCAAACTCGGTACAGACAGATGTAAGCACGAAAAGATCTGCAAAGGTGGTGGGGTGCGCATATTTTCCAAGTACGGTTTTTACAATAGCCCCCTTTTTGAACGGTGTCGGAAATGAAAACCACATATTTCGGAACACCTCTTGGAAAATTTCCACATCCGTTTCGAATACAAAATAGTTGCGCTCGTCAACGCGCACGATCTCATCCTCCACATTGAATCGAACAAAAAGCTGTTTGCCTTCTTCTCCAATGTGGATTTTCACAAACTCTACAAAGCTCGAGGGCGCAAGATCACGCTCGCTTTTGGCGTGAGCACATGCTTCTCCGAAGGTACGAAAGAGTATCGCTTCATCAAACCAATCCTTGCGACCGTCTTCCTCAAAACACTCGCGGTAAAAATACACCGCATTCGGTTCTTCTCGATAAAATTCGGCAATCAAATAATTTTCAATTTTCATATATCTTCTCAAAAAAGATGAAGCCACTGTTGCGGAAGATTGAAACGCCCCTTGTGAATGAGGCAATCTTCAGAATTATCAAGAATATTTTGCCATGCCGTATGCTTTTCCTCGAGCGTATGGTTTTTACTCTGCCATACGAGCCAAGCAGATTCAAGCGCAGTAGGGACGTAGTTGATGGTTTCCCAATGTGCTTGGATGTCTTTTGAATTGATAAAATTATAAATATGCATAGAATGGAACCTCGTTAGAATTAGATTTCTTCATATTCGATTCCATGTTTTTTGGCAAATTTGATGGCATACGAGCCCGCAGGAGCCTTTATAGTTAATCCGTCAAAATGATAGTCTTCGTTGTCGTTGTAATAGATATTTTCAACGCTTGAAGGAATTACAATGGTAGTAAATCCGCGGTTTGCATCGACTGCACACCGTCCAATCCGCTTCACTCCGTCGGAAACGATGTATTCGCCATCTCTTGTTGCTTCAAGTGCCCACAACAACGTACTTTCATCCTTTGTATAAAGTCCCTTGTTCTTTACTATTCCCGCGGGAGAGTCCGGATGTATTGTTACTTTACTGATATTGATAAATTCAAAAACGCCATCCTCAATCTTTGTAACCGATGCCGGAATGATCAATTTTTCAATAGGGCACTCAAAGTAATCCCAGTCTGATTTGTAAAATGCTCCTGTGCCGATAGTATCGATACCATTGGGAATTTCAAACATTTTGCCAACATTGCCCAGACAAGCGAGCAATTTTCCGCAAACACTCGTATTAAGAACTGGCTTTTTGTCATTTGTTTCCCAAACCATAACGAAGGAATCATCCTCATCATGCCATCTTGCTTTATTGTTGAAAAACCTCATTTCGTATACCATGGTAAATATTCTCCTTTTGTTTTATATTTTTTGTAATTCGATTTAGAAATCATTATTTTGCTCCTCGGTTTTCGCTGAAATTCTTTCAAATAGTGCTTTGATTTCACACTCTAACATTTCAATAAATCTTCTTCGGAAAGACGATCAATCAATTCATCCGTAGAAGAAAACAATTCCGATGTGGTTTCTTCGGATATCTCATCTAAGTTCCCACTTTTAATGGTGTGATCATCCGCATCAAACACTGAATAATCTCGGTTCAAAAGCTCTTCGGCGATTTGAGTTCCGAGAAGTTTTCTCTCGACTTCTTCTGATAACTTTTGGCAGAGAAACGGCTTTTCCTTTTGTGCGTACAACGGCAATCGGTTTTTGAGCAACAGATTCTTAAGCTCGATTTTCCAAAGAATAGAGAGCTGTTTTTGGCGATTTACCGATTTGTTGGGTTTTGCGATACGAATAAGCTCAACATTATATGAACTGATCGCGAGAATACCCCATTCGGCCGGGATCTTACTCTGTATACTATTGGTGTGAGTTGCTCCTACCACAATATAATTTTCATCAAAAAACTGATTGTATGCCGATACTTGCTTTGACAACCGTTCGTAATTGTCTCTGTCGCTCTTGATCTCAAAACCCGTTAATTTATTGGTTACAAGCATCAGATCGCAGATCGATGAACCGATACTTTTTTCCTGATAAATACGATATTCTTTATGCTTGATTTTTAAGTATTCAATTAAGATTCTTCGTATTTCTTTGTCTTGCATACTGTTTTCTTATTCTCCCGTCTTCTTGTTACACTTATATTTATCCAAGCGCGTAATTGCTGTAATTGCGAGTACATTCAGGCTTTTCTATCCCCCAAAAGCCTTGCTTTTCATCATTCCACCGAAACCACGCCACTTCTTCTGCGTGTGAATGAATACCTTGTCCTATACTTTCAATGACAGCAAATTCATACAGATATTCATGTATATCGCAAATATTTTCATTAAGAGCATGGGAGCAAGCTTCAAGGTTATCAAAATAACCGAATGTGCGCGTATTCCCTGTATCAAAGCATCCGCGCTCGTCCTTCTCGCACTTTTCAAAACACGTGATAAAGAACATTTGGGATGATTTCTCTCTCTTCACAACTTTCTCTAAAGCATCAAACACTTTATTGTAAACGAGTTGGTTGGGGTAATAACGATAGTCTTTGAAGATATCAATTCCGCGCCCCTCAAAGTGTTGCAATATTGCAGCGGCACAGGCGGCAGAACGGCTCTGTCCGAAATCGCATTGGCAGATAATATCGCGCCCTTCGGCTCTTACTTCATAAATAAATTTTGCAAGCTCGTCTGCTTCTGCGAGATAGGTTTCATAAGTGTAGCCATAATCGCCAAGTATCTCAATATCAATGTCGGGAATCAAAATATTAAATACGCGGTCACATACGTTCCCGAAATAAACCCGTACTTCCTCGGCTCTGCGTGTTTTGCGCGGACTGCAAAAGCTGATAACTGCGGTGTTTTTGGGAAATTCACCCTGCATCAATTCTTTGATTGCTTCTCGTGAATAGATTTCAATCTTCATTTTGATATCCTCCCTAAAGTTCAATATAGTTGTAATTGCTATCCTGTAAACAACGGACATAACCTGCTGTAAGCTCGGTAGAAATAATACGCTCTGTAAACGTGCCGTTGCCATCATAAATACGGATGCGCGTTTCCGTGTCGGATATTCTTTCCGAGGTGCAGCAGTATTTGAAGACCTGTTTTTTGATATTTGGCAGTGCATATGGTTCGGTGGCGATTTCATAGACGAAATTCACTTTTTTCTGACCGCAATCCCACGTGTCATAAATGCAACCATCAACGCAGGCAGACCAATGCTCATCCATATCAAGAATGAACCTGCCGCGCGGATACTTTTTGCAAAAATCCTCGGCGGTCAGTTCCTTTTTAAAAGTAATCCTTTTTGCTTTTAACACATCTTCAACAAAACACAAATTTTTAACGCTATTGAAGGATTTTGCACCCGTGACCGTCTTGTGTTCGTTCAATTCACTCTGAACTTTTAAGTAATCCATACCTGTCACCACGACGATGGCGCGCTTTACACAATCGTTAGTTGACAAGCCCTTGGGATGAGGATTATAGTATTGATACATCTTATGTCTTCCTTTCTTTCAATGCCTTTAAGTACTGCTTACGATATTCTTTCGGTGTTGTCCCGTTACAAAGCGATTCCTCATCTTTATCATAATTGATAAAAATGTCATACTCCCATCCGCAACCGGAACAAATCCAAAAGGTATCCAAAGTTTTACGACCACAGATTGGACAGTCCACGATGCTGAACCCATACTTTTGATATTCCTCCGAATTCATAAGGGCTTCTACCTTGTCATCCCCAAACTCTCCGCGAAGGGCTTGCAAAATACTGTATATCATGACTTCTCCTTAAAATCCGTATGTGGCAGCAGTCCGCGCCAGCCATTCTTCAGCTTCTTTGACACCGTTTTCCGAGCTTTCAAATTCGGCTCGTTCAAAATCGGTTTTGTGTCCGCCGTAGCTCCACGGCTGAATGATGTAGGTTTCGGCAATCAAACGAAACGTACTTTCCTCGCCGCTTGATATATCCACGTAAACGCGGTAGTTAAATGTTCGCACGCTCACACATCCCTGATCGGGAAGTGTTCCCATAGAACCTGAGTAGCTATTTGTAACGAAACGTCCTTCGTGCTTGCTCACGAGCCAATGATAGCGCGGCAGATCAATCTTTGACATTGTCAGCCTCCGTGTACACGATCTGTACTGCATCATGCTCCAGTTTTTCAACGGGGTAATTCGGGCAGACTGCAATAAAAACCTGTCTGCCGAGAGAAGAAAGCTTGTTAAGAATAGGAGTGATGTCTATTGCTTCATCAAGACGGTCAAAGTAGTCGTAAATGAAGATAGGGCGATCATCCTCACAAGAGAAAATATCTGCGGCCTTAATCAGCACGTTGTGATTATCCACATCGCGCTCGTTGCACTTGTCGACAAACTCACGGGTATCGTCCTCGGAAAATCGAATACTGTTTGCTCCAAAGTTTACGGCAAGGCGATTGTCGCCCATAAAATCGGCGTTGCGAATATAGCACACATTGTAATTCTTGTTGTCCATCTCAATGTCCGCGTGAATTACGAAGCGTCCGTCATCAACGCGGTCGGGATCGTTCTGCGCGCCGTAGTCGCCAATCAACTCGCGCATAAGGTCAAGGGCGAGGTCGGAATAGCGACCTCGAAGTACACAAATGGGTGCGGTGGTTTCAAATTCGATGTTGAGAGTGGATGCGGATGTGATTTGGAAGTGTTTGATTTTCATTTCTTGTTCTCCTTTTACTGTGAATGATGTGGCTATTAGGTTTGTGGGATAGTATTATAACACACGAGTTCTGAATTTCCAACTAAAAAACCGAGCGTTCATAACAGGTTCATATTCGGCGGCTGTTTTTGTGTTTTTTGGCAATATTTGGGGGAGATTTACATAAAATATAACGAGATTAAGGCGCGTGATTTTTACACACATAGTATATCAAATCAAAATGAGACATTTATGGTACACAGAGTCATAAAAAGAAAACGCCATCTGTATCGATAAGCGTTTCATATAAAGAACTTATTTAATTGCTGTTTTCACCCAATGTTCTTGTCTTGATTTGAGATTATTTATCTTGCACATTCTAAAATATATCGTCATATGTTAAGCTCTCATAGATGCTGCCGCAGCATTGAGAAGGCGGCGAGAAAAATCCCCGCCGCCGTAGGTTATTCTTTTAGTGTTTCAATAACAATCTGCATACCGAACTTGAAAGCATACTCAAAGATAGCAGCTTCTGCCAAGCTCATATACTCGCTCCAACAATCGTGGAACTTTTCAAAGGTTTCTTTCTGCTCGTCGGAAAAGCTTTTCTCCAAATCCTCGTGATGCCTTGCCATGTAGCCAAGCAGTTCTTTCATTTCCTTGGAGTTAGTTCTGCTGTCCTCTTGCGGTATGACGTTTCCGTGCCAAAGTTCATTGATGATTGACTTCATACCAACACCACCTCCCACAAAACGATTTCTTCCGCACTTGCCTTGATGTTGTTCATCTCGGCAACCCAACAGAGCATATCGCGAGCTTTCAAGTCCTCGTCAATACCTCTTTCGGCTGCAAGGCGGGAAATGATGGTTTCAAGCATTTCATTTGCTTCAAGGTCGATTTCGTGCAAGCGAGCGTTCAACCTGCCTTCGGTTAAGAGCGTGGTGTATCTTCCTCGACGGTGCTGCTTGATGTAATCAAGGTGCATCCGTCCATATTTGCCGATCTGATAGTCGGTTGGTTTGGGAAGGGTTACGTTAGGAATAAGGTGTCCGTTTTCTTCGTGATAAGTCCCACCAAGGTTTTCATACAATGTTTTCATTACAGTATCTCCATTCAAATAAATATTTGCGATATACTGTATCGATTGTCTTTACCACTATTTTTTGAAACCTTCGTTATCGGAGCTTATCTTAAAGCAGGTCGCCCAACGAAATTTGCCCATTTGGGCAAGTGAAATTGCTTCGCGGTGAAATATTTGCTTCGCAAATGTGAAATGTTCGCATGCGCGAACGTGGGCAAATTTCATTTCACATCGAACGAAGTGAGATATTTCACAATGTGCGTTAGCACATTATTTCACGTTTTGCTTGGCAAAACATTTCACTTATATTTACCGCCCGACAATACGCTTTTATAAGTGTAACACACTATACCTTTCAGGGGAAGGCGTGTGAAAAGGAGTACGAACAAATCGTCCGTACTCCTTTTTTCTTTTTTGGGAGGTAAAACCTGCTTTATGGTAGGTGTCCTTTCCTCTTTCGTTTATTCTTTTTGAAAGCAGAACCACTCGATATCTGCCTCTACCCTGCCCGTTCCGCTGCCGTCTGCGGTAATAGAGAGGTAGATGGGGCTGGGATTGGCGTCGGTATCCCGACATTCTACGGTTACCGTATGCCATTCTCCATCCGATTCCAGCGTCACGGTACAAAGGATCTTGTCCCCCACCCCCGTTTCGTAAACGGTGAGCGTTCCCCCCGTGGTGGAACGGTAACGAACGGTAACGGATCCTTTTCCTTCCGCATCTACGTTTTTCCAACCGAGGAACGCTCCGCTTTGCGTGGTGGCGGCAATTCCTCCGTCAAGGACAAAGCCGTTTGCAACGTCCGCGCTCTGTGCCAAAATCGGCTCAAAGCCGTTTACCCGTCCGTCATCCAGCACGAAGCAAATGGAATCAAGGTTGCAGTTCCCCGCGTTCGTTCCCTCCGCCACAATGCGGAAGGTGTGCGCTCCCGCAGAAAGGTCCGACAGCGTATAGGTGTATTCGCGCCAGACACCGTTTTTATCGCTGTCTCCCCATGTGTCCGTCACCTCAAAGGAAAGCGTCTCTACCAATGTGCCGTCCACGTACAAGCCGTAGGTGCGTGGCGTATCGTCATATTTGGAGGCGTTCTTTTTGCCGCATCCGACGCGGACGGTGATCCGATAATCTCCCGCTTCCAAAAGCGTTCCTTTAAATTCCACCGCATCTCCAACCGATTTGAACGCCTTGACAAATCCGCTTCCCGTATATCCCTTCCATTCGGTATTCACGTAGAGCGGAACAGACGCATTGGCAGAAAGGAGCGTCGCGTTTTCAAGCTCAAAGAACCAATCGGAATCGATCTCCATCAGATCTCCTTCGGTATCATTGGGAGCGTCGGGCTCATTCTTTCCTTCCCCCTCCTCGGGCTCGTCAAGGCTTACAGATTCGACCGTAACGGTCATTGCCTGTGCGGTATCGGGAAATTTTACGTACAGCGTATGCGTGCTTTCCTCCATAAAGCAACCGTATTCCGCCGCTTCCAACGCGGAAAGGTCGGAACAGATCGCCAACTCCTTACCGTCAAGCAAAACGCGTTCAAACGCGCCTACGTGGTGGAATACCAGCTCATAAGAGCGCGCGACAGGAGTATAGACGGCGGAATTGCCTTCGTAACGCTCGGCGATCGAAAACACGATGCGCCCATCCTGATGGATCATGGTGTAGTCCGTGGTTGCATATGCGTTTTCGGTAATATATCTGCGGCTCTCACCGTCATCCTCATAAAACGTATAGGAGGACGTTCCCTTGGGGTAAAGATCCAAGGTCAAAAGCTCCAACGGCAATTCATCCGCATAGTTGACGTCAGGCCCCATCGGGATGATCGCGCCCGCCTTAACGAATACGGGAATTTCATCGAGTGCCACGTCAAAAACAACGGTTTTTCCATCCTTGCCCCCCTCGTAACGTTCACCCGTGTAGTAATGATACCAGGTCGTGTTGGGCGGGAACCATACCGAAACGGTGGTATCGCGCGCCTCGGTGGCAGGTGCGACCAAAAACCAATCGCCAAAATAATATTGCTTGTTGAGATTCCACGCATCGGGATTGCTCTGACTTCCGTCCTCGAGGATCATCGCACGCATGATCGGCGTGCCTTGGCTGTACCCCTGCCATGCGGACGTGTAAATGTAGGGATACAGCGCGTAGCGTGTGTGCAGATTCTCTTTGAGCGTCGTTTGCGCGGTCTCGTCAAATGTCCACGGCTCACGCCCGTCGTGCCCGTGCGTACGCATGATCGCGCTCCAAGCTCCGAATTCGGATACCCATCGGGTATAGAGTGCGTCGGTGGGGCGGGTCTTAAATCCACCGAGATCACAGGACGTTGCCCAGTATCCGATCAGTCCCGTATCCAACGCAAAACCGATCTGGTATGCAAGATCCTTCTCGCTGGCATCGGTATCTCCCGACCAAGCGGTTGCATAATGCTGCCCCGCAAAGCTACCGCGCGTCATAAACATCGGGCGCGACTCCACGGTGTACTCCTGCCATGCCTCGTATGCGCCCTTGGCGGACATGACAGGGGCGGAATTTGACCCCAACACGTCGAATTCATCCGGCCAAAACCAATCACCGTATCCGGTGGTGATCACGCTGTCCATATAGGACTTGACCCATTTTTGTTGATACTCCTCAAGGTGGAGCTTATTGCCGCCCGATGCCTCGGGAGTCCCTGCGTTATTATGCAGTCCTACGTGGAAGCCAAGCTCGCGCGCTTCCGCAAACATTGCGTCGATATCGGGGAACTTACTCGTATCGTTGCTCCACATCTGGTTTCCCCACTTTTGTCCCGCACTGTGGTTCGCTTTTGTAACGTTGACGTCTCCGCGCCAACCGTAGTCGAACACGTAGCAGTCCGCGGGAAATCCCTCGTCGCGCAAGCGGTGGATCCACTTTAAAAACTCCGCCTGCGTGGCGTTATCGTTGCCGTATTTGGAGAGCATAAAGCCATGTGCCCACTTACCGTACAGCTCCATTCTGCCTGTCAATTCGGCATACTCGTTCAGAATGGTTTTAAAATCGGGGCCGTACATCAAAAAGTAATCAAGATAGCCCTCGGTTTCAAAACCGCCTCCGCGTTTAAAAAATCTGGTGTTTTCGCTGATGGTGTTCAAAAAGATGCCGTATCCGACCGAGCTCATAAAAAACGGTGCGATCACCCGTCCGTGAGACATGGAAAACTCGTCAAAGTCATCGTCATAACGGTTCAGCTCCGCTCGTCTGCCGTGATCCCCCGAACCAAAACCGAAGATGCCGCCTGCCCCAAGGCTTCCCTCCTGCTTTTTGACACCAACGGTATTCCCGTTTTGATACATCCCGGAAAGATCCTTGGAAAGCAGATTGCCATAGAGATCGTACACGCTCAATCGAAACGGTTTGGTGTGGACGACGATCTTGATCTCGGAGGTGCGAATGGTCATACCGTAATCGCTTTTTTCATAAGTATGTTCAACGGTGTCCCACACCTCACGCTGTACCATGTAATATTCGGGATCGTCGGGACGGTATCCGTTCGCACCGTCGGCAGAATACTGCACGCGCAGCATGCGCGACGTACAAAGCTCCAGCGTGACCTGTCTGCCCTGCTCGTCAAACGTGTACATGTTGGATTCTCCTTTGTTTGCAAGCGGTTTGTCATCTGTTTGAGGTGGGCTATCCGGGTTTGGATTGGATTGCTTGCCGGTTGTTTCCGTTCCCTTGGACGTCCCCGCCTCTTCGGGGGCGCAGGATCCAAAAAGTCCCATCAAGCAGGTCAGCATCAGCAAAAAGGCAATGAGTCGGGGCAATTGATTCATATGAAATCCTCCTTTTTATGAAAAAACCGGGGAAATAATTGTACCAAGCATATTATACCATATTTTACCGCCTTTTGGAAGCTTTTTCATTTTTTCAGCGCTCTATACGAAATACCGCACGCCAAAATGGGCAGTTATAACAAAAAGCGGACTGCCGCAACACTGCAACAGCCCGCCATGAAATCAATCAGTTGAATTTATGTTCCTTGTTCTTTTGGATAACGTCGTGCGCACCGCCCTCAACGATACTGGTTGCGGAAACCAGCGTCAAAACCGCCTTTTCCTGCAATTCGGGAATCGTCAATGCGCCGCAGTTGCACATAGTGGACTTGACCTTTGCCAAAGAGAGCGCAACGTTGTCCTTTAAGCTGCCTGCGTAAGGCACGTAAGAGTCAACGCCTTCCTCAAAGGAGAGCTTCTTGTCACCGCCAAGGTCATATCTCTGCCAGTTGCGTGCACGTGCAGAGCCCTCGCCCCAGTACTCCTTGTAGTAAGTACCGCCAATGCTGACCTTATTGGAGGGGCTTTCGTCAAAACGAGCAAAGTATCTGCCGAGCATAACGAAATCCGCACCCATCGCAAGCGCAAGCGTAATGTGATGATCGTAAACGATACCGCCGTCGGAGCACACGGGAATATAAACACCGGTCTCCTCAAAATAACGGTCTCTTTCGGCACATACGTCGATCAGAGCGGTTGCCTGACCTCTGCCGATTCCCTTGGTCTCACGGGTGATACAGATCGAACCGCCGCCGATACCGACCTTGATAAAGTCTGCACCGCAGTCAGCCAGGAAGCGGAAGCCTGCCGCATCCACGACGTTGCCCGCGCCAACCTTAACGCTGTCGCCGTATTTTGCGCGGATCCACTCAATGGTTCTCTTCTGCCACTCGGAAAAGCCCTCGGAGGAATCGATACAAAGCACGTCAACGCCTGCCTCTACCAAAGCGGGAACACGCTCTGCGTAGTCACGGGTGTTGATGCCCGCGCCGATGACGTATCTCTTGGAAGCGTCCAAAAGCTCGTTGGGATTCTGCTTGTGAGAATCGTAGTCCTTACGGAACACCATATAACACAGTCTTCCCTCTTTGTCCACGATGGGGAGAGAATTGAGCTTGTTATCCCAGATAATATCGTTTGCCACCTTCAGGGTCGTTCCCTCGGGAGCGGTGATGAGCTTGGAAAGAGGCGTCATAAACTCGGAAACCTTTGTTGCGGGATCCATACGGCTGACGCGATAGTCTCTGCCCGTAACGATGCCGAGGAGCTTACCGTCCGCGGTGCCGTCGTCCGTAATGGCAACGGTGGAGTGACCGGTCTTTTCTTTGAGTTCCAGAACGTCGGAGAGGAGCGCGTCGGGAGAGAGATTGGAATCGCTCTTGACAAAGCCCGCCTTATGATCCTTTGCGCGCTTGACCATTGCCGCCTCGTCCTCGATGGACTGCGAACCGTAAATAAAGGAAACACCGCCCTCGGTTGCGAGCGCAATGGCAAGCTTATCGCCCGATACCGACTGCATGATTGCAGACACCATGGGAATGTTCATCATAATCGAAGGAGTCTCGCCACGGCGATACTTAACCAGCGGAGTCTTGAGGCTGACGTTTGCGGGTACACACTCGCTTGAGGAGTATCCGGGAATCAGCAGATATTCGTTAAAAGTATGAGACGGTTCGTTGATAAAGGTTGCCATTTTACAATCTCCTTGTAGGTATTATTAGTTATAGATTATATCATACTTTAAAGCATTTGTCAACCGTGGCAACGCAATCTTTTTTGACAAAAAAACGGCACGGTTCACACACTCTGCATGGTAAAAAATGCATCAAGGAGCAACCTGCCGCACGGCAGGCTGCTCCTTTGAAACGATTAGAATTCGATCTTCTTTTCGATATAAGATTTCAGCTCGGAAATCGGAATACGAACCTGCTCCATGGTGTCTCTGTCACGCACGGTTACGCAGTTGTCCGCAGCCTTTTCAGCGTCACCGACGGTTTCAAAGTCAACGGTGATGCAAAGAGGCGTACCGATCTCGTCCTGACGGCGATAACGCTTACCGATCGAGCCGGTTTCGTCATAGTCGATCATAAAGTACTTGGAAAGCTCGTCATAGATCTCCCCCGCCTTATCGCCCAGCTTCTTGGAAAGGGGCAGAACCGCCGCCTTGAAGGGAGCAAGCGTGGGATGCAGATGAAGCACGGTGCGAACGTCATTCTTTTCCGCATCGATCACTTCCTCGTCGTATGCGTCAACCAAAAATGCCAGCGCAACGCGGTCAGCGCCCAAGGAGGGCTCGATGACGTAAGGAATGTAATGCTCACCCGTCTCCTGATCGAAATAGGTCATGTCCTTGCCGCTGTGGGTCTGGTGCTGACCAAGGTCGTAGTCGGTACGGTCGGCAACACCCCAAAGCTCGCCCCAGCCAAACGGGAAAAGGAACTCGAAATCGGTGGTTGCCTTGGAGTAGAAGCAAAGCTCGTCCGGATCATGGTCACGCAGACGCAGATTCTCCTCGCGCATACCAAGGTTCAGCAAGAACTTGTGGCAGTACTCCTTCCAGTATGCAAACCACTCAAGGTCGGTACCGGGCTTGCAGAAGAACTCCAGCTCCATCTGCTCAAACTCACGGGTACGGAACACGAAGTTACCGGGCGTGATTTCGTTACGGAAGGATTTACCGATCTGTGCGATACCGAAGGGCAGCTTTTTTCTGGTAGTGCGCTGTGCCGCGGGGAAATTGACAAAGATACCCTGCGCGGTTTCGGGACGCAGATAGACGGTGTTGGAGTTATCCTCGGTAACACCGATAAAGGTCTTGAACATCAAATTGAACTTTTTGATATCAGTGAACTCATGACCGCCGCACTGAGGGCAAGCAATGCCCTTTTCCTTGATATAAGCAGCCATCTCCTCAAAGCTCCAACCCGCGGGGTTGTCATTCAGCCCGTTTTGGAACGCGTAATCCTCGATCAGCTTGTCAGCACGGTGACGCATCTTGCACTGCTTGCAATCCATCAAAGGATCGGAAAAGCCGCCAACGTGACCCGATGCAACCCATGCCTCGGGATTCATAATGATGGCACTGTCCAGACCAACGTTGTATTTGCTCTCCTGAACGAACTTTTTCCACCACGCGCGCTTGACGTTATTCTTGAACTCAACGCCAAGGGGGCCGTAGTCCCAAGAGTTTGCCAAGCCACCGTAAATTTCGGAGCCGGGGAAAATAAAGCCGCGCGTTTTGCAAAGCGCAACGATTTTGTCCATTGTTTTTTCAGAGTTGTTCATGTTCTTTCTCCTGTTTTTGAAAAACTATCTTCTATATTGTATCACTTTTTTTCCGTTCTGTCAAGGGGTAGGCGGGCTTGGCGCGATCTTTTTTATGAGTTTTTTATATGGAGATCTTCTATGGAGGGCTATGGGAATTCTGTGGGGGAACTTCTTGAAAGAAGTTCCCCCTCGCCCCCTCAAGAACTTTCACCGCTTTTTTAGAGCCCCCTCAAAAGAAAGCACATTCATAGCACTCCCTATTATGATGCTCTGCGTTTGGTGAAAGTCCTCGTGCGGTACAGACTCCCGCACGTTGTTACTTTTGTGTAAAGCCAAAACAATAGCTCCCGCAAGCATTTTGGGACCCACGACCCAAAATGCTCACGAAAGGTAGTTTGCCAAGGAGAAAAATTCCCGAGCCTCTCCATTTGGCGAGAAAATCGCATACACCGAAAGGGCGAGAAAAAATGATGACCATCTTGCCCTCTCCGTCGCGGCAAGCCGATCCACCGCCTGAGCAGGAGAAAAAAGTTGTTTTACCATGGTAAACTAACTTTCGTGAGCGAGAGCGAGCCGTAGCGAGAAGTGGGTATCAAAACGCTTGCGAGAGCAAATCTTCCGTCAGCGTGCGAGAGTAAGAAATCAAGTAGAGTCTGTATTGTACGAACGCTTTTACCGAGCGCAGAGCATGAAAAAAGGAACCACTGTGAAAGTGATTCCTATTGAGGGTACACTATAAAAGGCGGTAAAAGTTCTTGAAAGGGTTTGGGGAAACTTTTTCAAAAGTTTCCCCAAGAACCTTTACACAAAACTACCTTATGTGATCATTTTGGGTCGTGGGTCCCAAAATGATAGCGGGAGCTATTCTTCCGTCAGCATGCGAAAGAAACAAATTCAGCAAAATCTGTACTGCATCAAGGCTTTTACCAAAACGCAGAGCATGAAAAAAGGAACCACTGTGAAAGTGATTCCTATTGAGGGTACGCTATAAAAGGCGGTAAAAGTTCTTGAAAGGGGTGTGGGGGAAACTTCTTTTAAGAAGTTTCCCCCACAAAAACCTATCTAAAAAACTCATCTGAAAAGCTCATCTAAAAAGCTTATTACTTCCCAGCAGCCTGACGCGCGGCTGTGAGCGTGTTTTTGAGCAGCATGGTGATGGTCATGGGACCGACACCGCCTGGCACCGGAGTAATGGCAGACGCCACGGGCTCAACCGATGCAAAATCCACGTCACCCGTCAATTTTCCGTCCGTGCGGCGGTTCATGCCAACGTCAATCACAACCGCACCGGGCTTTACCATATCAGCGGTCACAAAATCCGCTTTTCCGATCGCCACGACAAGGATGTCGGCTTGCCGCGTTTCGGCTGCAAGATCCTTGGTGCGGCTGTGGCAAATGGAAACCGTTCCGTTTGCGTGCAAAAGCAGCATCGCCATGGGCTTGCCCACGATGTTGGAGCGTCCGATGACGACGCACTTTTTGCCACTGATCTCCACACCCGTGCGCTCCAAAAGTGCCATCACGCCTGCGGGCGTGCAGGGTAAAAAGCTGTAGTCTCCGATCATAATTTTACCAACGTTGTAAGGATGGAACGCATCCACGTCCTTTTTGGGATCGATGCGAAGGAGCACTTCGGTTTCATCCAGATGCTTAGGGAGCGGAAGCTGAACCAGGATTCCGTGGATCTTGTCATCAACGTTCAGGGAATCCACCAGAGTGTTCAACTCCTCCTGCGTGATCGATTCGGGAAGCTCGTGCACCACCGAATAAAATCCAACCTCCTCGCACGCCTTCTTTTTGTTGCGCACGTAAACCTGCGACGCGGGATTTTCGCCCACGATGATCACCGCAAGACCGGGGAGAAAACCGTTCTCCGTTTCAAAAGTCGCACATTCCGCTTTGATCTCCTCGCGGATCTGCGCGGAAATCAGTTTGCCGTCAATTCTCGTTGCCATGTTCTTCGTTCTCCTTTTCTGCTTCGTTGTTTTCGGAATTCGGATCCTCATCAAGCGGGTTTGTCACCTCGTCGAGCAATTCCTCTTTCTCCGTATCCTGTATTTCCGGCTTTTCTTCCGCCTTTTTTCCAAGCACGCGCTCAATGGCGCGGCTCCAGAGATTTTCGATCTTATTTTGCCAAACCGGCGTGTCCTTCGCTTGACCGTCGCCGCCTTCTGCCACCGCAGCCGCTTCAACCTCAAAGGGCTTGTTGCCACGGTTGAGGATCAGGAATACGATCAGCATCACGCCCGCCGCGATCAGGCAAAGGAGTCCGACGCATTGCGAAATACGCAACGTAGTTCCGGGAATATACAGACTATCGGTGCGGAAGCCCTCGATAAACATTCTTCCAAGACCGTACCACGCAAAATACATCAGCGCGATTTGCCCATGGAACTTTTTGTGCTTGTAAACGAGATTGAGCAAAACAAATCCGATCAGATTCCACACGCTTTCGTAAAGAAACGCGGGATGATAGTAGTTCCATCTTCCGTTTTCGTAAAGCCCCATACGAACGGTGTCAAAAAACGTTCCGCCGCCCGCGGGAAGCTCGATCACGTTTCCAAACAGATCCAATTGCGTCGTTCCCGTAATGAGCGAGCCGTGTGCCTCACCGTTGCAAAAATTGCCCCAGCGCCCCACCGACTGCGCGATGATCAACCCGGGCGCAACCATATCGAACAGCTTGCGCCACGAGATCTTTTTCCAAAGGCATACGCCTACGATGGCAAGTCCGCCGCCAATGATCGAACCGTAAACGGCAATACCGCCGTTCCAGATGGCGATCACGTCAAGAAAACTGTTGTACTGATGGGTATCCAGCGTTGTCAGTACGTAATAAAGACGCGCACCGAGAATTCCAAACAGCACCGTAAAAATACCGATATCAATGATATCGTCGGATTTGACGTTTTCGTTGCGCTTTCCGCGCCAGATGGTGTACAGGAACGCAATCACGATACCCGCCGTCAGGATCAATCCGTACCAGCGCACCTCCACCTTTCCAAACAAGGTAAATGCGATCTTGCTGAATTCCAGCTTTTCAATTCCCAGTCCCGGAAACGAGACCGTCGTCATTTCATTCATTTCCATCTCTCCTTTCTTCACCTGCCGATCCATCCTCAAAGGGACGAACCGTTGAAAGCACGCATCGCTCGCGCACGTAAAAACCGCGTAGCAATTCTTCCAGTTCCTCTTTCGTTATCGAGCGGATCAGCTCGGGAGCCTCCAGCATATCGGCATCCTCAAACACAAAGGACAACAAGCGATTTGCGATCTCCTCGGTGGAATCGTACGCACGGATCTCATCCGCGTACATCACGCGGCGTACCCGCTCCACGTCCTCTTGGGGAAGCCCCTCGCGCTTGACGCGCTCCAAATACGACCAAAACCGCTCCAGAACGACCTCGGGGGTGTCGGATTCGCCCGAAATGCAGTTGAACGCAAAGCCGTCGGCAGAGGAATAGCCGTGCCCGAAGGACGGTGTGATCAGCCCCTCCTCAAACAACGCGCTGTAAAACTCACCCGACTGCGAAAAGAGCAGCTCGTTGAGCATCGTCATGGCAAAATCGCGGCGGATGCGCTCGCGCGGATCGTCGGGAATGACCGAATCCTTGATACCGATATTGAAGATCGGCTTGGAAACGTTCATCCGAGCGTCAATTCGCGTTTGCTCGGGCAGATCGGTTTCGGCAGGAATCCTTCGGCACAGCCGCTCTCCCTGTCCCTTTTTGGAAAGCACACGGTCGGCAACCGCGAGAATCTCATCCTCACTCACGTCACCGCAAACCACCAGTGCCATATTGGGAAGCGCGTAAAAGAGCGAATGTGCACGGTATAAAAGCTCGGGTGTGATGCGGGCGATCGACTCTTCCGATCCGCAGATATTGTTACGCACGGGGTGCGTGTGATACATGGCGGAAAGGAGATTCTGATAAACGCAATCCCAAGGGCTGTCCTCATACATACGGATCTCCTCGGCAATAATCCCTTGCTCTTTTTTCACGGTCTCCTTGGTAAAATAGGGCGTTGTGACAAAGGAGAGCAACTCCTCAAGTGCCTCTTCAAACCCGGAAGTTCCGTGAAAAAGATATGCCGTGCGGTTGTAATCGGTATAGGCGTTGGAATCGACTCCAAGTGCAAAAAAGCGTGAAAAGGAATCGCTTCCATCGGGATTATCAAAGAGCTTATGCTCCAAAAAATGCGCAACACCGTCCGGCAAAAGCACCTCGTCGCCGCCGTCGGAAAGTGAGAACCGATTGTCGATGGAACCAAAGCGAACCGCAAACAACGCGTACACCGAGGTCATCTTTTTGGGAAAGAGATAGATCTCCAATCCACTGTCATGCGTCAGCTTGACGTAGGATTCGCGCAAAAGGGGCGACGAATATTCAGTCCTCTTCATCGATCAGATCCTCCCCCTCTCCCGTTGTTCCCAGATAAAATACCGTATCGATCACAAGCGCATTGGCAACGCGAACAACGTCCTCGCGTGTCACTCCGTCAAAGCAACGGCGCGCAAATTCGATCTCCCCATCAAGCCCGCACAACGCACGACCGAAATAGTAGCTCTCCAGCGCTACGGGGCTGTCCGAAAGCTGGCGGTAGGCGTTTTCGACCGATTTTTTTGCCGACGACCATTCCGCATCGGTAAAGTCACCGTTCTGTATCGCGCGGATCTGTGCAAAAATCTCTTGTTCCGCAAGCGCACGGTTAGCATCCTCCAAGCCGCAAAGGATCATCAGCGTCCCCTTGTAGATGTTATAGATCGACGAGCAGGAGTAGCACAGGCTCAACCGCTCGCGCACGTTGACGAAAAGCTTGGACACGGGAGACGCACCGAGCAGCTCGTTGAGAAGCGTGCACGCATAAAAATCCTCGTGCAAAAGCGTCCGTCCCGTTCGGATACCAATGGCAAGTTGCCCTTGCTTGATGGGAAGCTTCTCCTCTGCGTACAACGGGTTTGTTTTGAAGGTCGGTTCATCCTTTGAGATCGGCGCGGCATCCGCAATCCGCCCCTCAAGCACTTCCAAGGCAGGGAGAAAGACCGAACGAGCCGCATCGGTCAGCGCGTTTTCATCCCCCGCGCCAACGTAAAAGAGGTTCAGGGAAAGTGTTTGCAAAAGTGCCTTCCAATGCGCGGTCAGACGCTCGGGAGTCACCGCCATCACCTCTTCGACCGTTCCGTAGATCGGAATTCCGACAGGCTCGTTTTCATGCATCAACGAGCGGCAACGATCGGCGGCGTATGCCCCCGGATGGTTCTTTTGCGCACGGATGGTATCGCATTGCAACTGCTTTTCGCTCTCCACGTAGTGCGATTGCAGCAAACCGTTCTCATCCAGTGCGGGGGAAAAGAAGATCTCACGCATGACTTCCATCACATCTACAAGCAACGAGGAGCCCTCCTCGTCGAGATACGCCTCTCCCAACACGTTGGCGGAAAGCCCCAAAATGCGGCAATCCCCTCGGTAAAAGTTGCGCACCGAAAGCTCCGCCCCGTAAAGGTAATCCAAACGGCGATTGAGTGCCGCCACGGTGGGATAGTGCTCGGTTCCGCGCAACAGCACCGAAAACAACAGCGAGGTCAGATACGCCGTATCCCGTTTGATGGGAAGCACCACCGAAAGAGACAGCGTCTCCGCTTTGAATTTTTCCGTATGATACGCGCGAAGCGAAAGTCGCTTGCCCACGGAAATCAACTTTGGAATCATAATTGTGTGTTTACCTATCTTTCAAAAAATGAAATCGTTAATAACGCTTTGTCCCCTCATCCTCGGGCGTGTTGGGAAATCCATCGTTCAACGGCGGATTTTGAGGCGGCAGCGGTGTGGGAGTGTCCTCGTTTTCGGCTTCTCCGCCCGGCGTTCCCTTGTTTGGATCCGCATCGGGAATCCCCACCCCTGTTTCATCGGTATGTGTCGTACCCGTATTCCCCTCAAAGAGCGGCGTGCAGGAAGCAAGCAGCAAAGCAAAAAGCAAAAGGAGAATCAAAACAAGACGTTTCATGCGTTTGCATCCTCCGCGTCGGCGTTTTTGAGATAGCGGATACAACGGGCGACCTCCTCGATGCCAGTAGGATCCAGCCCCTCGCTTTCCACCACGATACGCAAGCCGTTTTCGATGGCGTACTTGCGAACCTCGGCAACGGGTGCATCCCCTTCTCCCAAGGATTTGCCCGTGTGATCCTTCCATCCGTCCTTGAGATGGATCACGCGAACGCGCCCCTTTAGTTGTTCCAGCAATTCGATCGGATCAAGACCTGCGACCCACGCCCAATAGGTATCGATCTCAAATTCCACGTTGGTGCGGGAACGCATTTCCTCAAACGCGCACACGCCGTAATCGGTGGTTTCAAATTCAAAATGATGGTTATGGTATCCGAGTGCGATTCCCTCTTTGGCAAGACGCGGTTGTGCCTCGTTCAAAGCGGCAATCGCCGTTTCCAGCTTTTCTCCGGTGGAATAATCGCCCCACGGAATGATGATATTGGTGTTTCCGAGTGTTTTGTGATACGCAATCGTTTCCTCGATCCGTTCGGGGAGCAATTCCTCCCACCCCGTGTGCGTACCGCTTACGGTCAAACCGTTTTCGTCCAGCATCCGCTTGACCTCCTCGGCAGAGTGACCGAAAAAGCCCGCAAACTCCACAAATTGGTATCCGAGAGCTGAAACCTGCCGCAAAGCCTTTTCAAGATTCTTTTCGGCAAGATCTCTGACGCTGTAAAGCTGCAATCCGTATTCCATGGCTCCATCTCCTTTACAAAAACAAAATACCATTTTATATTATACAGGATAAAAGCCGAAAAGTCAACAGAAACGGGCGTTTTTAAAACAAGAAAAGAGCTTTACCGATGCAAAGCTCTTTTTTCAGAATCATCTTAATACATTGAAGCCTCGGCGACACGAAACGTTGCCTTTTTCAAATTCGAAATATCATCCTCGTCAACGAATTCAAAAATCTCAAATTGCTGGCTCTGACCGGCTCCAAGATGATTAACATAAATTGTATCCGTATCAATTCGAACACCGTTAACAACAGCTTCAATCGTAAAGCTGAAGGAATGTGTGCTGTTGGTCTTATTTTTAACGGTTACAGCCAATGATGTCTCATCCCAATAATCACCTTCCGTAACCATAAAAGATCCAAAGCTTACGTTTGCCAGATCTGCAAGAATCTCAGCCGTTTTATCGCCTGTCATATAATCCAGCTCGTCGAGGCTTTCATCGATAGCCGCAGACCACGAGGCTTGCAACGACAAAGTAATAACGACAGAAAGGATTCCCAAAACAAGTGCTGAAACCGCTTTCCCCTTGCCAAGCTTTTTATAAAGTCCGATTCCGCCGAACACCACGGCAAGAATACCCAGTACAAACGATGCGTTATTAACGATTGGAATAAAGGAAGTACAAATTCCTATGATACCAACCACCAATCCTGCCGTAACGATTGCACCGCCACGCTTCCCCACTCTCTCTTCCGAGTAGATCTTTTCTTCATTCCATTCTTCCATTTTTTTATCCTCCACATACTATTATCCCAAATTGGGATATTTTTATTATACCATTATGGGATAATATTGTCAAGGGGGATTTCAAAAAATGAGATTAAAATTTTTACGAAAAAAGCTTGGAGTTTCACAATTAAAGCTTGCAATGGATCTGAATATGAATCAAAACAGCATCAGTCGATACGAAACGGGAGAACGCGAAGCGGACTACGCTACGTTGATCAAATTTGCGGACTATTTCAACGTTTCGATCGACTATCTCTTGGAACGAACCGATAACCCCGCGTGGTTGCCGTAAGCGTGATACCATAGAAATCGTAAGGGCTGCGCCGTTTGGCGCAGCCCTTACATTCTCTTAGAACAATCCCGTGATCTTACCGTTCTCGTCCACGTCGATCCTTTCGGCGGCGGGAGATTTGGGAAGCCCCGGCATGGTCATAATGTCACCCGTCAAAGCCACGACAAATCCCGCACCTGCGGAAACCTTAACGTTTCGCACAGTGACGGCAAAGCCCTCGGGAGCCCCCAATTTGGTGGCATCATCCGAAAAGCTGTACTGCGTTTTTGCCATACATACGGGCAATTTGTCAAAGCCGAGAGCGGTCAATTTGTCGATCTCCTTTTTTGCAGCGGGAGCAATGACAACACCCTCTCCGCCGTAAATACGCTTGACGATCGTCTCGATCTTTTCTTCAATCGTTCCATTGGTGTCATACGCAAAGCGGAATTCGCTCGTTTCCTCCTCGCAAAGTCTTACGACCTCGCGCGCCAGCTCCATACCGCCCGCGCCGCCTTCCGCCCAAACGGTGGAAAGCACGACGTTCACTCCCAGCGCACGGCATTTTTCAATCACCAGCGCGATTTCCGCATCGGTATCCGTCGGGAAACGGTTGACCGCAACCACGCAGGGAATTCCGTACACGTTTTTGATATTGGAAACGTGGCGCAAAAGATTGGGAATGCCCGCCTCCAGAGCCGAAAGATTCTCCTCACCAAGCTCGGTTTTGGGAACACCGCCGTGCATTTTGAGCGCACGAACGGTTGCGACGATGACGCACGCATCGGGCGAAAGCTCTGCCATGCGACATTTGATGTCGAGGAACTTCTCCGCTCCAAGGTCTGCGCCAAATCCCGCCTCGGTAATGGCGTAATCACCAAGCTTCATCGCCATTTTGGTGGCAATGACCGAGTTACATCCGTGTGCGATGTTTGCAAAAGGGCCACCGTGAACGAACGCGGGCGTCCCCTCCAGCGTTTGCACGAGATTGGGCTTGAGCGCATCCTTGAGGAGTGCCGCCATTGCTCCCACCGCACCGATATCGCCTGCCGTGATCGGCTTTTCGTCATACGTATATGCAACGACGATGCGAGAGAGACGCTCCTTGAGGTCGGTGATGGAGTTGGCAAGGCAGAATACCGCCATGATCTCGGATGCTACGGTAATATCGTAGCCGTCCTCGCGCGGCACACCGTTGACGCGTCCGCCAAGACCGTCGGTTACAAAACGAAGCTGACGGTCGTTCATATCCACGCATCTCTTCCACGTGATGCGTCTGGGGTCGATTCCCAAGCGGTTGCCCTGATAGATGTGGTTATCCAGCATTGCCGCCAAGAGGTTGTTTGCCGCGCCGATGGCGTGGAAGTCCCCCGTAAAGTGCAGGTTGATATCCTCCATCGGAACGACCTGCGCGTATCCGCCGCCCGCGGCTCCTCCCTTGATCCCGAATACGGGACCCAAGGAGGGCTCACGCAGAGCAACGATACAATTCTTTCCAATGCGGCGCATACCGTCCGCAAGACCGATGGTGGTCGTGGTCTTTCCCTCCCCCGCGGGAGTCGGAGTGATGGCGGTAACAAGCACCAGCTTGCCGTCGTCTCTCTTCAAATCCTTTAAGAGCGAGTAATCGACCTTTGCTTTATATTTGCCATATTGCTCCAGATAGTCCTCATCCACCCCCGCGACACGTGCGATCTCGGTAATGGGCTTCATCTTCGCGCTTTGCGCGATCTCAATATCCGATAAATATGCCATATTCGTCTTCCCCTTTGATCAGTGGAAATATTTAACTGCGGACTCAAACAGCTTCATATCATAAAGCCCATCTACGTTTTTGTACAGTGCCGAGCCGATACGCTCGCTGTGTCCCATCTTACCGAGCACACGTCCGTCGGGAGAGGTGATACCCTCTACCGCAAAGAGCGAACCGTTGGGATTGAATGCGGTATCCATCGTGGGATTGCCGTCCAGATCCACGTACTGCGTTGCGATCTGACCGTTTGCCGCCAGCTCTTTGATCAATTCATCGGAAGCCAGGAAGCGTCCCTCACCGTGTGAGATCGGAACGGTGTAGATCTCGCCAACCTCCGTGCCCGCAAGCCAGGGAGACTTGTTGGTCGCCACGCGGGTGCGCACCAATTTGGATTGGTGACGGCTGATGACGTTGTAGGTCAAGGTCGGGCAATTGGCGTCGGTATCGATGATCTTACCGTAGGGAACGAGTCCGAGCTTGATGAGTGCCTGGAAGCCGTTGCAAATACCGAGCATCAAACCGTCGCGGTCATTCAAAAGGCGAGTGACCTCTGCCTTGATCTCGGGATTGCGGAAGAATGCGGTAATAAACTTTGCAGAACCGTCTGGCTCATCACCACCCGAAAATCCGCCGGGAATGAATACCATCTGGCTCTCGGAGAGCTTCTTTGCAACCGTTTCCACGCTTCTTGCAACGTCTGCCGCTGTCAGGTTGCGGATCACCACGATCTCTGCCTCCGCTCCTGCCGCCTCCACCGCGCGCGCAGAGTCATACTCGCAGTTCGTGCCGGGGAATACGGGAATGAGCGCCTTGGGACGTGCGCACTTGATTGCGGGTGCTGCCTGCGTGCCCGCACGGTAAGAAAAGGTCTCAAGAGAACTCTTTGCGGGTGCCTTGGTGGGATATACATCCTCCAGTGTTCCCTCATTCAGTGCCAACAATTCGGCAATGCTTGCACGATCGCCATCCAAAACGATTTCTGCCGTCTCGGTGGTCTCACCGATCCGAAGCGCGTATTCGGAGGAGATCTCCTCGGTCATTTCCGCAACGATAAAGTCCTGCATCATGCCGTTGTACCAGTTGTCGCCAACCGTACCTGCGGACTGGAAGCCGATCTCGTTACCGAAGGACATCTTCATCACTGCCTCGGCAAGTCCGTTTTCAACCGCCCAAGCGGCTGCAACCTTTTTCTCCTTGCAAAGCGCGTGGAACGCATCCCACGCTGCCTTGGTGGATTCGGCACTCTCGTTTGTGGGAGCGAACAGATATACGGGACGTCCCGCCGCCTTGAACTCGGGAGACAAAACGTTCTCGGCATCAATGGGAGCGATTGCAAAGGAAATGAGCGTGGGAGGAACGTCCTTATCAAGGAAGGTACCCGACATAGAGTCCTTGCCGCCGATTGCCGCCGCATCCAATTCCAGCTGTGCGTCCATCGCGCCAAGGAGAGCCGCCATGGGCTTGCCCCAACGCGCGGGCTCGTTACGCAATTTTTCAAAGAACTCCTGAAGCGTCAGATATGCGTCCCGATAATCCGCACCCGCCGCCACGATCTTTGCAACCGAGTGGTAAACCGCGGTACGCGCACCCGTATAGGGGTCTGCCGTCAAAAGGTCGGGATCTAAGCCCCATGCCATGACGCTTGCGCGGTTGGTGGTCTGTCCCGGAAGAACGGGAAGCAGTGCCGCCATTGCCTGTGCGGGCGTATGCTGGGTCTTTCCGCCAAACGGCATGAGAATCGAACCGGCACCGATAGAACCGTCGAATCTCTCAACCAGACCGCGACGGTTTGCGGTTTTCAGATCCGCCGCCATTTCGCGCAGATCGCTATAAAGTGCTTTGGAGAATACCGACAGATCCTTCGCCGTGACCTCTGCCGTTGCGTGCTTATCCGCACCGTTGGTATTGAGGAATGCGCGGGAAAGATCCGCAATGGTCTGTCCCTTCCAGGACATCACCATTCTTGCTTCCTCGGTAACCACCGCTACGCGGTACGCCTCAAGGTTCTCCGCCTCGGCATACGCAATAAAGCGATCCGCATCCTCGGGAGCAACGACCACTGCCATACGCTCCTGCGACTCGGAGATTGCAAGCTCGGTTCCGTCCAGACCCTCGTACTTTTTGCGCACCGCATCCAGATCGATGCGAAGTCCGTCGGCAAGCTCACCGATCGCAACCGATACGCCGCCCGCGCCAAAGTCGTTACAACGCTTGATCAAACGGGTCACGTTGGCATCGCGGAACAGACGCTGGATCTTTCTTTCCTCGGGTGCATTTCCCTTTTGCACCTCGGATGCCATGGTGGTAAGAGATTTCATGTTATGACTCTTGGAGGAACCCGTCGCGCCGCCGATACCGTCGCGTCCGGTGCGTCCGCCAAGAAGGATGATCACGTCACCGGGAACGGGGCGTTCACGGCGAACGTTGTATGCGGGAGCGGCTGCCACAACGGCACCGCACTCCAGTCTTTTTGCCACGTATCCGTCGTGATAGACCTCCGCTACGTGTCCGGTCGCAAGACCGATCTGGTTACCGTAAGAGGAATATCCCGCTGCCGCCGTCTGGCACAGCTTACGCTGGGGAAGCTTGCCCGCCAAGGTCTCGGCAAGAGGCTTACGGGGGTCTGCCGCACCCGTTACGCGCATTGCCTGATGCACGTACGCACGACCCGAAAGCGGGTCACGGATGCATCCGCCGATGCAGGTTGCCGCACCGCCAAAGGGCTCGATTTCGGTGGGATGGTTATGCGTTTCGTTTTTGAACATCAAAAGCCAATCCTGATCCTCACCGTTGACCTTTGCCGTTACGTGAATGGAGCAGGCGTTGATCTCCTCGCTCTCGTCAAGCTCGGGCAGCTTGCCTCTCTTTTTGAGGGTCTTGACCGCGATGGTTGCAATATCCATAAGGGTCTGCGGACGCTTTGCCGCCTTTTCCTCACCGTAAACCTCAACGCGTGCCGCGAGATAACGCTCGTATGCGCGAGCAACCGCGGGATCGTCGATCTTTACGCTGTCAATATGCGTGGAAAAGGTGGTATGACGGCAGTGATCCGACCAGTAGGTATCCACCACGCGGATCTCGGTAATGGTGGGATCACGATGCTCCTCGTTTTGAAAATAATTCTGCAAAAATTTCAGATCGTCCAGATCCATCGCAAGCCCCAGGCTATCGAGCAACTCAGAAAGCCCCTTTTCGTCAAGCGCGGTAAATCCCGTAACCGTTGCAACGGTGGTGGGAGTACCGTATTCGATGGCAAGCGTTTCGGGCTTTTCCATCGAAGCCTCGCGGCTCTCAACCGCGTTGATCACGTACTTTTTGACAGCCGCAACGTCAGTCTCGCTCAAATTTCCGCCCAAAACGTAAACCTTTGCGGAGCGAACCGTGGGACGGTCACCCTGACTTTGAAGCTGGATACACTGTGCCGCGGAATCCGCTCTCTGGTCAAACTGACCCGGAAGCGGTTCAACCGCAAATACGATGCCGCCGCGCGCATCCACCTCCTCGGTCACCATATCGAGCTGAGGCTCGGAAAAAACGGTATTGACCGCCGCGTCAAACAGCTCCTTTGTAATATTCTCCGCGTCATAGCGGTTCAGGATACGAACCGACTCCAATCCGCGGATGCCAAGCAGATTCTTCAATTCGCCCAAAAGCGAATTCGCCTCGTGCGCGAGCTCTGCCTTTTTTTCAACGTACACTCTGTAAACCATTATTGTCCTCCCGCCTTCAGGGCTCTTGCCCCGATATCGTTGCGATAGTATGCATTGCCGAACCTAATACGCTTGACCGAACGGTAGGATGCGTCAATGGCATCCTTGAGGCTGTCCTCAACGCTCGTAACGCCCAAAACGCGTCCGCCGTTTGTCAAAAGCTTGCCATCCTTGAGCGTCGCTCCCGCAACGAAGACCTTATGCGCCTCGTCCTCGGGGATCGTGATCTCATACCCCTTTTCATATGCCGTGGGATATCCTTCGGATGCCATGATGACACAGCACGCATGGCGATCTGCAAACTTGACCTCACAGGAGCCCAGCGTTCCGTTGGTAGTTGCCTGCATCACGGTGAGAAGATCGCTTTCCAGAAGCGGCAACACGACCTGCGTTTCGGGATCTCCAAAGCGGCAGTTGTACTCAATGACCTTGGGTCCGTTTTCGGTCAGCATCAAGCCAAAATAGAGGCATCCCTTAAAGGTTCTGCCCTCGGCGTTCATGGCGTTTACGGTGGGAAGGAAGATCTCCTTCATGCATCGCTCCTCCATCTCCTTGGTGTAATAAGGATTGGGAGCGACCGTTCCCATACCGCCCGTATTGAGCCCCGTATCATGATCCCCCGCGCGCTTATGATCCATCGAGGAAACCATGGGAACCACGGTCATGCCGTCGGTAAAGGAGAGAACGGAAACCTCGGGTCCCGTCAAAAACTCCTCGATCACAATATGGTCACCGCTCTTACCGAACACCTTATCCTCCATCATGGAGCGCACGGCATCACGTGCCTCGTCGCGCGTCATCGCAATGATAACGCCCTTGCCGAGTGCCAGACCGTCCGCCTTGATTACGGTGGGAATGGGCGCGGTTTCGAGATATTCCAGTGCCGCGTTCATATTGTCAAAGACCTCGTACGCCGCGGTGGGAATTCCGTATTTTTTCATTAAGTTTTTGGAAAAGACCTTACTGCCCTCGATGATTGCCGCATTGGCGCGAGGACCAAAGCAAGGAATCCCCTTTGCCTCCAGCGCGTCAACCGCGCCCAAAACCAGGGGATCGTCCGGAGCTACAACCGCGTAGTCGATTCCCTTTTCAACCGCAAAAGAGACGATTCCTTCAATATCTTTTGCACCGATGTCCACGCAAACGGCATCTGCGGCGATTCCACCGTTGCCGGGAAGCGCGTAGATCTCGGTAATCGTCTTGTTTTCCTTTAGTTTTTTGATGATGGCGTGCTCACGTCCGCCACCGCCTACAACCATAATCTTCATGCAAGCTCTCCTAATTGATTTTCATACGCGCCGCCTATCAGCGCATCAAATAATCGTAACATTCCCGCACGTAGCGGATCTTTGCCGCGCGTACCTCCATCGGCACGTGAGATTCGCCGGGAATCTCCAGATTGAACAAGCCTTCGTAATCCACCTCACGCAAAGCGCGCACAACCTCTTCGAAATCAACATTTCCACGACCAAACGGCATCATGTGCTGATCGCGCTCTCCCTCGTTGTCGGCAATGTGCAACGCGCGAAGTCTCTTTCCTGCCTTGAGGATGAACGCGCGTTGATCCTTTTCGGTGAGGTTGAGATGTCCCGTATCCAAACAGATACCGAACTGCTCGCTCCCGATTTGATCGATCACCGCCAAGAGATGATCTGCGGACGTAGTAAAGCCACGCAGATTTTCGAGGCAGATACAGATCTCTCTCCCCTCAATATATGCCGCCAACTCACGCAAACGATCCGCGTTGCGCGCGATGCGCTCGTCAAAGGAAAGATCCGTCCGGCTCAGGGGGTCACAGTGCAGCACCATATTGCGGATACCGATCGCCTCGTACAGATCCACCCATCGGAAGAGCTTCTCCATAGCATCGGCATCCTCGCAAAGCTTGATCCTGAGCCACAGATGCCCTTGCGGAACCGAAAAATGATGCTCCTCCAAAAAAGCGGCGAACGCTCGACCCGTCGCTACGACGTCCTCACTTCGGGAAAGGAGCTCCAAGCCGTGTTCGTCCGCAAGCTCCATCGTGTCAAGCCCGTTGCGCAAGAACGCCAAAACCACATCCTCGGCAGACAGCTCATAGTAGAACTGCGACCAGATACTGAGTGAAGTTTTCATACAGTGCTTCTCCTTAGTGGTGGAACAGTCTCATGCCCGTAAACGCCATGGTCATGCCGTACTTGTTGCAGCAATCGATGACAACGTCGTCACGGATCGATCCACCGGGCTCTGCGATATAGCTTACACCACTCTTCTTTGCGCGCTCAACGTTATCGTCGAACGGGAAGAACGCATCCGAGCCGAGAGCGACCCCCGTAATCGTATCGAGGTATGCTCTCTGTTCCTCACGGGTAAAGGGAGCGGGCTGCTCGGTGAAATACTTTTGCCAATTGCCGTCCGCACAAACGTCCTCCTCGTTCTGGTTGACGTAACCGTCGATGACGTTGTCACGGTCGGGTCTGCCAAGGGTCTCCTTAAAGGGGAGAGCCAGTACCTTATCATGCTGACGCAAGAACCACGTGTCTGCCTTGCCGCCTGCCAGACGGGTGCAATGCACACGGGATTGCTGTCCCGCTCCGACACCGATCGCCTGACCGTCAACAGCATAGCAGACCGAGTTGGATTGGGTATATTTGAGGGTAATGAGTGCCACGATCAGGTCGCGCACCGCGCTCTCGGGCAAATCCTTGTTTTCGGTAACGATATTGGAGAGCAGCTCACGGTTGATCTCAAAATTGTTTCTTCCCTGCTCAAAGGTAATGCCGTAAACCTGTTTTCTCTCGATTGCCTCGGGAACGAAATCGGGATCGATCTTGACGATGTTATAGTTGCCCTTCTTCTTGGTCTTGAGAATCTCCAGTGCCTCGGGCTCGTATCCGGGCGCGATAATACCGTCGGAGACCTCGCGCTTGATCATGAGTGCGGTGGTCACGTCGCACACATCGGAGAGCGCCACCCAGTCGCCAAAGGAGCACATACGGTCGGTTCCTCTCGCTCTTGCGTAAGCACAAGCCAAAGGAGACTCGTCCAAGCCCTCGATGTCATCTACAAAGCAAGCCTTTTTGAGCTTATCCGACAGCGGAATACCAACCGCTGCCGAGGTAGGGCTGACGTGCTTGAAGGAGGTAACAGCGGGAAGTCCGAGTGCCGCCTTGAGCTCCTTGACAAGCTGCCAGGAGTTGAACGCATCCAAAAAGTTGATGTATCCGGGTCTGCCGCACAAAATCTCGATGGGAAGCTCGCTTCCGTCTGCCATGTAAATACGCGCAGGCTTTTGGTTGGGGTTACAACCGTACTTCAATTCAAATTCCTTCATGTTCAGCACCTCAATTATTTTTATTGACGATGCGGGTCTCGGTCTCACCGCTCTCAATGTCGATGTATCGGACAAAGAGAGAGACCTTGTTATCCGCATTCAGGTTGGTCCAGATCAGGTCGGTCAGAGTATCGATATCCACGTCGGGCAATTCCAGCGTCTTGGGCTCTCCCTCAAAGGAAGGCAGAGGATTGCCGTCGCCGTTGTAAGTGTGAATGAATTTTGCGCGTCCCGCCAAGGGGTTGGAATATGCGTAAGTGAAACGTTCGCAAGAGGAATCGTCTCCCTCCGCGCTCTTGAGGATCGACATCGCAAAGTTCATGCCGTCGCTCTCGCGGCGGATGATACCCGAAATACGGGGGGTAAAGTTGGGCTTATCATCTTCAAACTCGCGGGTGCGCAAAGCCTGCTCAAAGGTCATCTGGCGATCCATCAGCTCGTAGATCGTATCGGTCTGATCTCCGTTGGTTACGATGGTCTTGTTGCCCAACACGCGGACGGGATAGTAGATAATGAGATGGGGATCGGTCATCTTGGATTCGTCAAACGCCTTGGTGCGCATCGCGTCACCCTCCGCAACAAACACGCGGTTACGGCTGTTTTCGCTTCTGCCCATGATAAAATACGCCGTAACGGCCTTTTTGCCGTCTGCGCTCTTTCCGATCATAATGCCTCTGCCGTGATAGGCAAGAGAGTTCAATTCGTTTGCAATCGTTGAGATCTTCATCGTTCTTCTCCTTTGATATACACTTTACCGTTCGTCACGGTCACTCTTTCGTCGCAGAAGAGCTTTACCGCCAAGGGAAGGATCTTCCACTCCGCTTCTTCCATAATTCTTCTTTGCAGGGTCTCGGGGGTATCGTCCTCGCGCACCTCGACCGCCTTTTGCAAAACGATCGGTCCCGCGTCACACTCGGGAGTCACGACGTGTACCGTTGCGCCCGAAACCTTTACGCCCTTTTCCAGTGCCGCCTCATGCACGTGCAAGCCGTAATAGCCCTTTCCGCAAAAGGACGGAATGAGCGCGGGATGAACGTTGAGGATCTTATTGGGAAACCGTTGGTAAACCTGCTCGTCGATGATGGTCAAAAATCCGGCCAGAACGACCAGATCGATCTTGGCATCGGTCAATGCATCGGCAAGTGCCAAGGAATACGCGGCAATACTTTCGTAGTCACGGCGCGCCAGCACCATAGACGGAATGTGATGATTCGCGGCTCTTTCCAAGGCGTAAACGCCGGGCTTGGAAGCGATCACCAAAGAGATCGCTCCGTTTCCAAGCTCGCCTCTTGCCTCGGCATCGATCAATGCCTGCAGATTGGTGCCGCCGCCCGACACCAGCACGGCAATTCTTTTACGCGTTTCCATATTACTCAAGGATCACGCCGTCCTCGCCCTTGACGACCGTACCGATCACGTATGCGTCCTCACCGTTTGCACGAAGGATCTCAAGTGCGCGATCCACCTCGCCCGCGGGAACGACAACACTCATACCAACGCCCATATTAAAGGTGTTGTACATATCTCTTTCGGGAATGTTGCCCGTCTTTTGGATCAGATCGAAAATGGGAAGCACTTTGACCGCGCTCTTGTTGATCTTTGCGGAAAGTCCCTTGGGAATGGATCTCGGAATGTTCTCATAGAATCCGCCGCCCGTAATATGGCTGATTCCCTTGACGTTGACCTCGGAAAGCAGTGCCAAAATCGACTTGACGTAGATTTTGGTAGGGGTAAGAAGTGCCTCGGCAATGCTTCTTCCGCCAAGCTCCTCGTTGGGAACGTAGAGAGAATCGGGATTGTGATTGATATCAAACACCTTGCGGACCAGAGAGAAGCCGTTGGAGTGAACGCCGCTGGAAGCCAGTGCGATCACAACGTCCCCCTCGGACATTTTGGTGTTGTCAAGGATCTTTTTCTTATCAACGATACCGACGGCAAAGCCCGCAAGGTCATAATCCTCCTCGGGCATCATGCCGGGATGCTCCGCGGTCTCGCCGCCAATGAGTGCCGCGCCGGACTGCACACAGCCCTCTGCAACACCGCCAACGATTGCCGCGATCTTTTCGGGAATATTCTTGCCGCACGCAATGTAATCAAGGAAGAACAGGGGCTTGGCTCCACAACAGATGATGTCGTTGACACACATTGCAACGGCATCTACACCGATGGTATCGTGCTTGTCCATCAGAATGGCAAGCTTGACCTTGGTTCCGCATCCGTCGGTACCCGACACGAGAACCGGCTCCTCCATACCCGCAACGGGCAGACCAAAGCATCCGCCAAAGCCGCCTACGTCGTCCAGGCATCCTTCGTTTTTGGTGCGTGCAATGTGCTTTTTCATCAGCTCGACCGCGCGGTAGCCCGCCGTAATATCAACGCCTGCCGCAGCATAGCTTTCAGATCTGGAATTTTTCATAAATCTATCCCTTTCCCTTTCGTGGTTTTACAATCTTAAAATAGTACGTATATCAACCCTTGCCGTTCCAGCAATAGGTGCACAGCTTGCAGGGCTCAAGACCGATCGCCTCGATAATTCCCTCCAGCGTCTGAAATTCCAAGGAATCAAAATGCAGATTCTCACAAATCTTCTCGCGCAGACGCTTGCCGCGCTCGGTGTTCGAATCGCTGTACTCCTCCAAATGTTGAAAGCCTTCCTCACCCTCCAGCTCCATCACGGTTTTGCGGGCAAGCAATTCCATTTCGTTATTGGAGCGTGAGAAATTGAGATATTTGCAGGTGTACATAATGGGGGGGCACGCCGAACGCATGTGGATCGCCTTGGCACCGTTTTGATAAAGGAAATCCACGGTTTCCTTGAGTTGTGTGCCCCGCACGATCGAATCGTCCACAAACAACAGGCTCTTGCCCTCGATCAGCTCGTGCACGGGGATCTGCTTCATCTTGGCGACCTTTTGGCGGTCAGCCTGACTGTTTGGCATAAAACTGCGCGACCACGTGGGCGTGTACTTGATGTAAGGGCGAGCAAACGGAATGTCGCTCTCGTTGGCGTATCCGATGGCGTGAGGCGTTCCCGAATCCGGAACACCGCAAACGTAATCCACACCCACGTTGTTTCCCGCGGCGTGGTCGTTCCGCGCCATGATCTCGCCGTTGCGGCACCGCATGATCTCAACGTTAACGCCCTCGTAGGTTGCGTTGGGATATCCGTAATAGGACCAAAGGAAGGAGCAGATGCGCATCTCCTTACCCGGAGGCATGAGCTGCTTGACTCCATCAGCGGAGAGCTCTACGATCTCCCCCGGTCCCAGCTCCTTTTCATCCGCGTATCCGAGCTTTTTATAAGCAAAGGATTCAAAGGTCACACAATATCCTTCCTCACCGCGGCCGATGAGCATCGGCAATCTGCCGAGTCTGTCGCGTGCCGCAATGATCGTTCCGCCGTTTTTGAGCAAGAGGATCGATGCCGATCCGTCAATCAGCTCCTGTGCATAACGAATCCCTTCGGCAAAATCCGATTTTTGATTGATCAGCGTCGCCACAAGCTCCGTGGTATTGATCTTGCCGCCCGTCATCGCGTTGAAATGTCCGCCGTTTTTTTCAAGGCACAAACGGATCAATTCATCCTGATTGTTGATCACACCGATCACGCAAATGGCGTACGTGCCAAGTGCCGAGCCGATGAGAAGAGGTTGAGGATCGTGATCGCTGATACAACCGATCGCCGCATTGCCGTGCATCTCGTCAAACACATGCTCAAATCGGGTACGGAAGGGAGAGTTTTCGATGTTATGAATCTCTCTCTGCAATCCGATCTCCGTTCCGTACGCCGCCATTCCGGCACGTTTGGTACCGAGATGGGAGTGATAGTCCGTTCCGAAAAAGACGTCTGCGATCGCATCCTCGCGGCAGACCGCTCCAAAAAATCCACCCATAAAGTTTCTCCTTATTTCCCTCTTGGGACCGTTTTACTTGTTGAATTCCGCTTCTACTTCGGCATTTTTTGCAAGAACGCCCTCTGCGTCCTTGGCTCTCTTTTCGTCCAGCTTGCGTGCCAGATCCTCATCGGAGAGTGCCAGAATCTGAATACAAATCAAAGCGGCATTGACAGCTCCGTCGATCGCAACCGTGGCTACGGGGATACCGGATGGCATCTGCACGGTGGAAAGCAGGGCATCAATACCGTCAAGCGTATTGGATTTACAAGGGATACCGATTACGGGCAGAGTGGTCTTTGCAGCCACGGCACCCGCCAGATGTGCTGCCATTCCCGCAGCGGCAATGATCGCGCCAAAGCCGTTTTTACGGGCATTTGCCGCAAACTCGGCAGCTTCTACGGGAGTGCGATGCGCGGAATATACGTGCACCTCGCAGGGTACGCCAAAAGACTCCAGCGTATCGATCGCCTTGCGTACAACGGGAAGGTCACTGGCACTTCCCATAACGATTCCAACTTTTTTCATAATTCGGTCTCCTTGTGTTTGATATGTTTTGAAAATACAAAAAGGGCGCACGACTCCCACTGTTTTGGAAACGTGCGCCCAGACGGTCGGCATTCGCGGTAATGACACCGCGCTTATTGATTTCTGTTCCCCTGTGGTACCCCACAATCATCCGTCAGTCGCAGAAACCCTTCAACAACGTAATTATAACATAATACAGTGTTTTTGTCAAGTCAAAAAATCTCCTTTTTTCGCGCACTCTCCTATGCATTTTATACCGAAAACTCGATCCTTCTGCACAAAAAACGTTGCAAGTATGAACTTTTTGTAAACACTCCGAAAAAGCCTTGACTTTAGCATGATAAAGTGGTAAAATGCATCATACTTTATCAAACAAAGGAAGGTACAGGTATTTATGCAGGATTTTCATTCTCCCTCGCTCGACCGTCTCTTTGAAATTATTCTCGGACTTGAGACCGTTGAAGATTGCTATCGCTTTTTTGAGGACGTTTGCACCATCAAGGAATTGCAGGATATGGCACAACGCCTTGACGCAGCGTTCCTTCTGGACGGCGGAATGAACTATCAGGATATTTCGCAAACGGTGGGCATCAGCACGGCAACCATCAGCCGCGTCAGCAAATGTCTCAAATACGGGAGCGGCTACAGAGCAGCTCTTGACAAAGCAAAGGAGAAGGCACTATGACCTTTGATATGAGTAAACTGAAAAAAGAGGAGCAAGCCATCTTCCGTTTGCGTGAGCTGTACGGCAGATACGGATACTCCCAGTATAAAATGAGCAAATTTGAGGAGTACGACCTGTACGTTCGCAACAAAAACTTTTTGATCTCAGACAGCGTCATCACCTTTACCGATACCAACGGCAAGCTGTTGGCACTCAAGCCCGACGTTACCCTCTCGATCGTAAAAAACAGCAAGGATGCTCCGGGGCAGGTGCAAAAACTCTACTATAACGAAAACGTATACCGCATTTCCGGCAGAAGCCAATCCTATAAAGAGATCATGCAGGTCGGTCTGGAATGTATCGGTGACATCGATGCCTACTGCATCGGCGAGGTACTCTCACTCGCGTGCCAAAGTCTTGGTGCCATTGAGGAGAACTATATCCTGAGCGTATCACACGTAGGACTTCTCTCTCTCGTGCTCGATCGCATCGGCATCTCTCAAAAATCCCGTCGCTCGCTTTTGGAATGCGTTGCGCAAAAAAACACGCACGAGGCGGAACTGCTTTGCCAAACGGAAGGACTTTCCAACCGATCCATCGCCCTGTTACACGGCTTGACCGATTGCAGCGGCGACGTGATCTCGGCATTTCAAAGGCTGTACGCATTGCAAGCGGACGAGGAATGGCAAAGCACCGTAAGAGCCTTTGAAGAAAGCGTTGCAGGGCTTCCCCTGGAGCATTTACGCATCGATTTCTCGGTCATCAACGACCTGCGCTACTATAACGGAACCGTCTTTCAGGGATACGTTGCAGGGGTTCCCGAGCGCATCCTCTCAGGTGGTCAGTACGACAATCTGATGCACCGCATGGAGAAAAAGGCGGGGGCGATCGGCTTTGCGATCTACCTTGACCGCCTGGAATCCTTGGACACGGAAAAAGCGCAATACGACGTTGATACCGTGCTGCTCTACGGTGACGGCATCGCTCCGACGCAGGTGCGAAGCGCCATAGAAGAATTGACACAACGGGGACTCCGCGTTCTGGCGCAAAAATCGATCCCCGAAAAGCTGAGATACCGTCAGCTTCTTCGTATTACGGAAAGTGGGGTGCAAACTCTTGAAACCAATGCTTAACGTAGCACTCCCCAAGGGGAGACTGGGCGAACGCGTGTACGCCATGTTTGAAAAAGCGGGCTTTGAGTGCCCCTCGATCAAAGAAAATAACCGCAAGCTGATTTTTGAAAACCCGACAGCAGGCGTGCGTTACTTTTGGGTCAAGCCCTCCGACGTTGCCATTTATGTGGAACGAGGTGCCGCCGACGTGGGAGTTGCGGGCAAGGATATCCTTTTGGAGTACGAACCCGACGTTTACGAATTGCTGGATCTGCACACAGGCATCTGCCGCATGGCGGTTGCCGCCCCCAAGGGCTTTCGGGACGATCCCGCAAAAACGCTCCGCGTTGCAACCAAATTCACCAACGTCGCACAAAATTACTATGCTTCCATCGGCAGACAGATCGACATGATCCACCTCAACGGCTCGATCGAGATCGCCCCCATTTTGGGTCTCTCCGACGTCATCGTGGACATCGTGGAAACCGGAACGACGCTCAAAGAAAACGATCTTGAGGTCATCGAAACGGTCGTTCCGATCAGCGCGCGTCTGATCGTCAATAAAGCCAGCTATCAATTCAAAAACGAACAGATCAAAGGGCTCGTGCAAAGCATTGCAGAACAGCTCGGATCGGAGGAAAACGCAAAATGATTCGGATATTCAAATACGGAGAGGTTGCCAATAAGGATATCTTTTCCCGCATGGCACCCGAAATGAAGGTAGAGGATACGGTTGCCGAGATCATCGCCAACGTGCGCGCAAACGGTGACCGCGCACTCTATGAATACTGTGAAAAATTCGACCGTGTGCGTCTTGATTCCCTTTTGGTCACACGGGAAGAATTGGAGGAAGCATTGACCCTGGTCGAGCCGAAATTCCTTGAAGTTCTTCGAGACGCTGCAAAAAATATCCGCACCTTTCACGAAAAGCAGGTACGCAACAGCTTTATCATCAACAACGAAAACGGGATCGTGATCGGTCAAAAGATCATCCCCGTGGATCGTGCGGGCCTTTACGTTCCCGGTGGCACAGCGGCATACCCTTCCACCGTTTTGATGGATGCCATTCCCGCCAAGATCGCAGGTGTGCGAGAGGTGGTTATGGTAACCCCGCCCTCCAAGGACGGAAAGGTCAACCCCGTCATCCTCGCGGCGGCACAAATTGCGGGTATCGACCGTATCTTTAAGGTCGGCGGTGCGCAGGCGATTGCCGCACTCGCATACGGAACCGAAAGCATCCCGCGCGTGGATAAGATCGTCGGTCCCGGCAACGCCTTTGTCGCAGAAGCAAAAAAGCAGGTGTACGGTCAGGTTTCCATCGACATGATCGCAGGTCCCAGCGAGATTCTCATCGTAGCGGACGGAAAAAGCGATCCGCGTCATGCCGCGGCTGACCTGCTCTCTCAGGCAGAGCACGACAAATTGGCAAGCGCGGTGCTGGTCACCGACTCCGAGGAATTGGCACTTGCCGTACAACAGGAGCTGGAGCGTCAGATCCCGCTTTTGGAGCGTGCCGAGATCGCGCGTGCGTCGATCGACCAAAACGGAAAGATCATCGTCGCTCCCACGCTCGACGTCGCCATCGATATTGCAAACGAGATTGCTCCCGAGCATCTGGAGCTTTGCGTGGACAATCCCTTTGATTATCTGGATGCCATCCGCCATGCAGGTTCGATCTTTATGGGGCGCAACTGTCCCGAGGCACTCGGTGATTATTTTGCGGGTCCCAATCATACCCTTCCAACCAGCGGAACGGCAAAATTCTCAAGCCCCTTGTCGGTAGATGATTTCATTAAAAAGACCCAATACACCTATTACACCCGCGCAGCTTTGGAGCGCGTTGCGAATGACGTTGCATACTTTGCGCGCCAGGAGGGACTCACCGCGCACGCAAAAAGCGCGACGGTACGCTTGGAGGATCCCAAAGCATGAGTCGCTTTTTCAGCAACAAATATCAAACTCTTGAGCCGTACGTTCCGGGGGAACAGCCCAAGGATCAAAAATATATCAAGCTCAACACCAACGAGTCTCCCTTTCCCCCCTCCCCCAAAGCCATCTCTCTTGCGTCGGAGGCAACGAAAAAATTACAGCTTTACTCCGATCCCGAATGTCGGGAATTGACCACGCTTGCCGCCAAAACGCTTGGCGTGAACTACGAAAACGTGCTGATGACCAACGGCTCGGACGAGATCCTTAATTTCGCCTTTATGGCGTTTTGCGACAAGGATCATCCTGCCGTCTTTCCCAATATCACCTACGGATTTTACAGCGTGTTCGCGGAGCTGAACGGAATTCCCTACCGCGAGATCCCTTTGAAAGAGGATTTTACGATCGATCTTGAGGACTATATCAACACCGAGGGAACAGTCTTTCTCGCCAATCCCAATGCCCCCACGGGAATTGCGATCAGCCGCTCGGAGATCGAACGGCTCGTGTCCTCCAATCCCAACCGCGTGGTGGTGATTGACGAGGCATACGTGGACTTTGGAGGAGAGAGCTGTGTTCCGCTCGCCCAAAAATACGACAACCTTCTGGTCACCCAAACCTTTTCCAAATCCCGCTCCATGGCGGGGGCAAGACTGGGATTCGGTGTCGCATGTGCGGAACTGATCCGTGACCTCAACACCGTCAAATATTCCACCAACCCCTACAACGTCAACGCAATGACGCAAGCGGCGGGGATCGGTGCGCTCCTTGACGGGGACTATTTCAAGCAAAACTGCCAAACGATCATCGAAAACCGCGCGTATCTGATGCGCGAGCTGAGCGCGCTTGGCTTTACGCTTACCGATTCCAAAGCCAATTTCGTATTTGCAAAGCATCCGAACATCGAGGGCGGCACGCTCTACGAGCGTCTGCGGGCGCGCGGCATTCTCGTGCGACACTTCACAAAACCCATCATCAAAGATTATAACCGCATCACAATCGGCACGAAGCGAGAAATGCAAGCCCTTGTCGATGCCATCCGAACGATTTTGGAGGAACTCTTATGAGAACTGCACAACTGACCCGCAAAACCGCGGAAACCGATATTACCCTTACCCTGAACCTTGACGGAACGGGAGCTTCGAGCATCAACAGCGGCTGTGGATTTCTCGATCACATGCTCACACTGTTTGCCAAGCACGGCAGATTTGACCTGACCCTTTCCTGCGTGGGAGACACGAACGTGGACGATCACCACACGGTTGAGGATATCGGCATAACACTTGGAACGGCATTTGCAAACGCACTCGGTGAAAAGCGCGGAATCCGCCGCTACGGGGATTGCATTCTTCCCATGGACGAAGCCCTCATTCTCTCTGCCGTCGATCTCTCGGGCAGAGGATATCTTGGATTCGATCTCCATATCCCCACGCAAAAGGTTGGAACGTTTGATACCGAATTGGTCGAGGAATTTTTCCTCGCGTTCGTCCGCACTGCGGCTTGCACGCTCCACGTCCGTCAACAGGCAGGCTTCAATTCCCACCACATCATCGAAGGAGCGTTCAAATCCGTTGCGCGCAGTTTGCGCACCGCCGTTTCGCTCGACCCCGATGCCGTGGGAGAAATCCCGTCCACGAAGGGAGTTCTCTGATGATCGCAATAATCGACTACGGAGTCGGAAATCTCTTTTCCCTCACCAGCTCCTTTGCCGCCATCGGTGCAGAAGCGATTGCAACGAACGACCCCGACGTGATCCGCGCGGCAGACCGCCTGATCCTTCCCGGTGTCGGTGCGTTTGAGGATGCCGCAAAAAAACTCTTTGCATCCGGCATGGCGGCACTCGTCACCGAGGAAGCCAAGCGCGGAAAACCCATTATGGGTATTTGCCTCGGTATGCAGCTTCTCTTTGAAAAAAGCTACGAATACGGTGAACACGAGGGGCTGGGACTTCTTTCGGGTGCGGTACGCCCCATTGCCGACGTGATCCCCACGGATTATAAGATCCCGCACATCGGCTGGAACGCGCTCACCATCACCCGCCCGAATTCCCCCATCTTCCGTTATCTCAAAAACGGAGACCACGTGTATTTCGTCCATTCCTACTACGCAACCGATTGCGCGGATTCGGTCATCGCAACCGCCGAATACGGTGCGCCTTTGACTGCCGCGGTACAAAAGGACAATATTTTCGGATGCCAGTTCCACCCCGAAAAAAGCGGTAAGGTCGGTCTTGACATCCTGCGCGCATTCTGTGACTGTGAGGTACACTCATGAATATTTTTCCCGCAATTGATCTTTACGACGGCAAAGCCGTTCGTCTGTACAAGGGCGACTACGCGCAATTGACCGTTTACAGCGACACCCCCACCAACGTAGCCTGCGATTTTGCCGCAAAAGGCGCAAAGTTCATCCACGTGGTGGATTTAGAGGGAGCAAAAAGCGGAGATACCCCCAACCTTGAAACGGTGCTTGCCATCAAACGGGCATCGGGACTGTTCTGCGAGGTGGGCGGCGGAATCCGATCGATGGAAGTCATCGACCGCTATCTGACAAACGGAATCGACCGTGTGATCCTCGGCACTGCCGCGGTAACAAACGAGGGCTTTGTTCGGGAAGCAGTTGCCAAATACGGCGACAAAATTGCCGTGGGTGCCGACGTTAAGGACGGCATGATCGCCGTCAAGGGTTGGACCGAAACCTCTGCTCTCTCCTTGGAAGCGTTTTGCGCTTCTATGCAAGAAATCGGGGTGAAAACCGTGATCTGCACCGATATCTCCAAGGACGGTGCAATGATGGGAACCAACCGCGCCCTTTACCAATCACTCTCCGAGCGTTTCTCCATGCAAATCATTGCGTCGGGCGGTGTATCCACGCTGGACGATGTAAAGGCACTTGCCGAAATGGGGCTGTACGGTGCAATCATCGGCAAAGCCTATTACACGGGCGCGATCGATCTTGCCGAGGCACTGGAGGTGGCTAAATGATCACCAAACGCATTATTCCTTGCCTCGACGTAAAAAACGGGCGCGTGGTAAAAGGAGTCAACTTTGAAGGACTTAACGACGTCAACTCCCCTGTGGAGCTGGCAAAATACTACAGCGAATGCGGTGCTGACGAGCTGGTGTTTTACGACATTACCGCATCCTCGGACGGTCGCCGTCTCTTTACCGACATCCTCACCGAAACCGCCAAAAGCGTGTTCATTCCCATGACCGTGGGCGGCGGTATCAACACCCTTGACGACTTTGACCGCGTGCTCAAATGCGGAGCGGACAAGGTCAGCGTCAATTCCGGTGCGATCAAAAATCCAAGCCTCATCTACGAGGCGGCAAAACGCTACGGTGACCAATGCGTGGTGCTGTCTGTTGACGTAAAGCGCGTAGGCGGTGTCTTCCGCGTGTTTGCCAAAGGCGGGCGTGAAAACACGGGCATGGAAGCCATTGAATGGATCCGCCGCGGCGTTGAGTCGGGCGCGGGCGAGATCGTGGTCAATTCCATTGACACCGACGGTGTCAAAAAGGGCTTTGACCTGCCGATGCTCGAGGCGGTCTGCAACGCGGTCTCCGTCCCCGTTATCGCGTCGGGCGGCGCGGGCTGCATCAATGATTTTATCACGCTGTTCAACACACTCCCCGGGGTAGATGCGGGGCTTGCCGCTTCGATCTTCCACTTTGGTGAGGTACGCATCCGCGATTTGAAAGAACAAATGGCTTCGTCGGGCATTCCCGCGCGGCTTTGAGAAAGGAACTCTGTTATGCTGAATATTGATGAATTGAAATTTGACGAAAACGGGCTTATCCCCGCTATTGTAACCGATGCCAAGACCAAAAAGGTGCTGACACTGGCATACATGAACCGTGAAAGCCTTGCAATCACGATGGAAAAGGGGCTGACCTGCTTCTGGAGCCGTTCCAGAGGAGAGCTTTGGCTCAAGGGAGAAACCAGCGGCAACTATCAGCACGTCGTTTCCATCACGGCAGACTGCGACCGCGACGCTCTGGTCGTTATGGTCGAAAAGGACGGCCCCGCCTGCCACACGGGAACGGACTCCTGCTTTAACGATCTCGTTTGGGAAAGCGACGAACGCCACGAGTTCTCCTTGGAAGGGCTGATCAAGCTGATCGAGGGCAGAAAGACCGAAAAGAAGGAAGGCTCTTATACGACCTACCTCTTTGAAAAGGGCCTTGACAAGATTCTGAAAAAAGTAGGCGAAGAATCTACCGAGGTCATCATCGCCGCAAAGGCAGAGGACAAGAAGGAAACGATCTACGAAATCGCAGACCTCGCCTATCACGTGATGGTCCTGATGATCCAAGCAGGCATCTCGCTCGAAGACATCCACGACGAGCTTGCCTCCCGCCACCTGGTGGATCACAAGGTCAAGCAGGATAAGATGACTATGTGAGCAGTTTTTTTGTGGGGAAAACTTCTTTAAAGAAGTTTTCCCCACACCCCTTTCAAGAACTTTCACCGTCTTTTGATATGCACCCTCGTATGGATGGCATCCCAAACCATTCCCCCGAGGGTACTGTGCGTTTTGGTGAAAGCGTT
>JBGVEW010000115.1:0-1639 GCA_045120465.1 Eubacteriales bacterium | reverse complement strand
ATATGGTTGGCGCGGATATTACGCATTATAAAATCGTAAGGCTTGCCGTCGAACGTGCCCTTTTTAAACTCCGGCTTGTACTGATATGCCAGGGATAACTCACGCATAAAGCCGTTATTGATCACACTCTTGGCCTTATCGTCATATATGGTCATAGAGTTAAACAGATAAGGGCGTTTCCACTCTGCATCAGTGCCGGCGGCTCCGACGCGGGTTTCTTTTGCCGGAGCATCCGCAAAGTCAGGATGGTGGCGGAACTGTACGGGGATCCCGTTCAGGCTCTCCACGGTTTCCGGTTTGCTCAGTTCCTCCGCAGATCTGTACCCGTAATAAGTTTTATCGGCCTGTAGGCCTGCGGCCTCCCAGCCTGGGATCTCGCGTCCGTAATACGGTGCAACCTGCTCTTTGGTGAAGGGCGAGTATTTGATGTGCATAAAACCGTTAGAGTCGATAGATCTAACACTCTTAGCATCAAAGGCCATTGTATCAACGATCATTTTTTCTTTTTCCTTCCGGTTTTTTTCGGTTTAATTGTTTGCGGCGCAAATTCCTGCTCAATCTGTGCCATGTCAAAATCTAACTGCATCTGTACGCCGTGCGGAGTCGCCTTTTTATGTCTTGTATAAGTGCGTTTTTTCTTAACGGTCCGCTTTCTCGGCTTTGTTTCAAATTCCAGCTCCAGCTGGCCTTTTTTCTCCGGCGCCTCTGTGATGTACGTCCGCATTGCCTTAAGCGGCGGCGTCACATTCGCGATTAGTTCCGGCATTTTTGCCCGGTAAATGCACCGGCAAAATGGCAACTCGCCGCATTGGATGTTTTTCTCAACCTCCGGATCGTATATTCCGGTCCGCAGGTCATAAGCCTGGCCGTTTAGCTTTATGTGGGCCTCGCGGCTTGTATACTGTCCGGGTACGTGGATCCAAACAGCCTCGGTTATTCCCAGTGCCAGGTCATTGCCGCGCTGGATGGCCTGATTAAGTTTAATCGACTGGTCAAGGGCTACACGCTTAGCCCGTGCCGGGTCAAAACCCTCAACGCTCCGCAGCAGTCTTTCAATGTCCGTGATAGTCACGCCGGCATTAAGGCTCTCGGCCATGATATCCTGGATCTTCTGCAGCTCGCGCCCGCCTATTTTGCTTATTAGTTCGGTCTGGTCACGGATAAATCCGGGGATCATTCCGCGGACCTCCGGCGCAACATACTGACCCCAGTCGGTGGGCTCGGTCCAGTGTTCCGCGATAAAAGCCTCACTCATTCCGGCCGTTTTCAAGGCGTCCTTTTGTGCGGTGGTCGTGTCGCGTACGGTCGCATTAGTGAACCAGTCCGCAGCCGCCTTTATGCTGCTTTGCGCCTTAACCATAAGCGCTGCGGCGGTATCTGCGGCCTTTTTGGTGAACCCTTTGATCCAGTCTCCGATCCCGGCATCCTGTGCAAGCTCTACACGGCCGGCGTAATTACTAGATCTCAAGTTATATAATATAACTAAAATCAAGGCTTGGTTCACGCGATTTATTGATTGCGTGATCAAGTTCGCATATTTGCGTGAATTTCCTTGATTCGGCTCCACTGCTCTGCGGTAACGGCGGCGGGATTTTGAAAAAATGCTAGGCCTGCGGCGCGTCTGACTCATGCTCAACCA
>JBGVEW010000114.1:0-2963 GCA_045120465.1 Eubacteriales bacterium | reverse complement strand
ATCCCTGCACGTTGTGCAGGTTTTGTCCGTTCCGCTTTGCTGCACTACCAAAACTTCGTCTCGCTGGCGCTCGCTCAGGATGACGTGTTGAGGGGGCGTTTGCGGTGGGCGGATGTTTGCTCGGGTGCACGGAGTGCCCCCTACAAGTTTGTGCGCCGCGCAAGATCCTTCGGTCGCGTTGCTCCCTCGAGGATGACGGCGCGGACGGGTGCACGGAGTGCCCCCCTACGAGGGTTGGCGGTGTTTTATAGCAGTGCAGTAGCCATAAATCAATCAAAGCGGCTATGTACAAAAGGTCATCTTGCAGAAGGCTCCTTCCGAGGAGGGAGCTCCGCCGCAGGCGGTGAGGGAGTTCCCTTTCCAAAGGCAAAGTTACTTTTCCTTCTCATAAAACCCCAAGTAATACGAAAATATTTCTTTGAATTTAAGAGTCAGTGCAGATTTCTTCGTAGATCACTGCGCGCCAAGGCGCTTGGTTTTGTCCGTTCCGCTTTGCTGCACTACCAAAACTTCGTCTCGCTGGCGCTCGCTCAGGATGACGTGTTGAGGGGGCGTTTGCGGTGGGCGGATGTTTGCTCGGGTGCACGGAGTGCCCCCCTACGAGGGTTGTGCTGTTGCCCTTATCGTAGGGCGGGGGCTTGCTCCCGCCGTTTGCAGGAAAGTAACTTTGTCTTTGGAGCGGACGCGCACAACGCGCCCCTACACAGGTAATAGCGTAGCCGCATTGCCAATGAAACGGTGCAGATCTCTCGCTATGGGATTTTTGCCGTAATCTATTGACAATTCCCTCTTTAGTTTGATATAATTAATTATCTATTGCATATACTTCGTTTGTACACATATTAGGAGGAGTCAATATGGCAATTAAAAATGAAAAATTACTTGAAATAATTGAAAAAATAAAGCGCAGAGATCCCGAGCAGGAGGAATTTCATCAGGCGGTTTACGAGGTTCTTGAGAGTCTTGAGCCCGTGATCGAATCGCGCCCCGAATACTTAGAGCGCGGTGTTATCGAAATGATGGTTGAGCCCGAAAGGATCATAAAATTCCGCGTTCCGTGGGTTGACGATAACGGATGCGTGCGCGTGAACCGAGGATATCGCGTGCAGTTCAATTCCGCGATAGGCCCATACAAGGGCGGACTTCGTTTCCACCCCTCTGTAAACGAGAGCATTATCAAATTTCTCGGCTTTGAGCAGACCTTTAAAAATTCGCTCACGGGACTTCCCATGGGCGGCGGAAAGGGTGGCTCCGATTTTGATCCCAAGGGCAAGAGCGACGGCGAGATAATGCGCTTCTGCCAGAGCTTTATGACGGAGCTTTACAAATATATCGGTGAAAATACCGACGTTCCCGCCGGGGACATTGGCGTTGGCGCGCGAGAGATCGGATATATGTTCGGTCAATACAAGAGAATTCGCACAGAATTTGTCGGCGTGCTAACGGGCAAGGGTTTGAGCTACGGCGGAAGCCTTGGCAGAAAGCAGGCTACGGGCTATGGACTTTGCTATTTTACAAACGAGATGCTTTCTGACGCAGGCAAGAGCTTTGAGGGAGCGCGCGTTGTGATCTCGGGCTCCGGAAACGTGGCGATCTATGCTGCGGAAAAGGCGATTGAGCTTGGCGCGACCGTTGTTGCGATGAGTGACTCAAACGGCTACGTTTACGACGAGGACGGAATTGATCTTGATCTTATGAAACAGATCAAGGAAATACGTCGCGAGAGGATAAGCGAATACGCGTCCGAGCGAGATGGGGCATTTTATCGCGTGGGATGCAAGAATATATGGACAGTTCCCTGCGATATCGCGCTTCCGTGCGCAACTCAGAATGAGCTTAACATTGAGGGCGCGAGGGCGCTCGTTAAAAACGGTTGCATCGCCGTTGCGGAGGGCGCGAATATGCCCACAACACCCGATGCGGTCGCACTTTTGCAGGAAAGCGGCGTGCTTTTCGCTCCCGCAAAGGCGGCAAACGCGGGCGGAGTCGCAACGAGCGGACTTGAGATGACTCAGAATTCAATGAGATGCTCCTGGAGCTTTGACGAGGTCGATGCAAAGCTTCGTGAGATAATGAAAAATATTTATAAAAACGCCTCAAGCGCCGCAAAAGAGTACGGCAGAGAGGGTGATCTCGTAGCCGGTGCGAATATCGCGGGCTTCTTAAAGGTCGCCGACGCAATGCTCGCTCAAGGCGCGGTGTGAGGTTGGTTTATAGACCTACTTTTTTCGAGAAAAAAGTAGGCAAAAAAGCTTAATGGAGCTACGCACAATAGCTGTTTAGTCAGTGCTAAGCCCACTTGATCCGCGCAAATTGTGTTGTTCCACAACACATAACGATTTTCTCCCTTGTCGAAAATCTGTAATTTGCTACTGTGTGGATAGCCATATAAAATACAAAACGGCTACGCTCTTACCTGTGTAGGGGGGCACTCCGTGCACCCGCCGTTGCCCTCAACGTAGGGCGACTGTCTTGCTCCCGCCGGTTTGTAGGGAAAGTTACTTTGCTTTGAAACACCTCATCCGTCTTGCTTCGCAATCCACCTTGTCTCGCCTGCGGGCTCGGTCACGCTCGGGGAAAAACAACACACTGTGTTGTTTTTTAAGACCCTCGCGCCGCTTCGCTACCCGCTGGAGAAGGCTATTTGTGTGTTCGCACAAACTCGTAGGGGTCGGCGGTCTCGCCTGCGGTAGGGGTTCCCCGAAACGAGCGCAGTCGAGTTTTGGGGGTTCGCGTGAGCTCGGCCCACTCGCGTTCTAACAGTCCACCGGACTGTTATTCATTGCGCTCGTGCCGCTTCGCTACCTCGACGACCCGTTACATAATTAAAGTAACTTTACCTATGAAAAGTCACAAAGACTCCTTCGTAGATCCCGGCACGTTGTGCAGGTTTTGTCCGTTCCGCGATGCTTCACTACCAAAACTTCGTCCCGGGCGTTGCGCTCGCTCAGGATGACGTACGG
>JBGVEW010000113.1:0-1991 GCA_045120465.1 Eubacteriales bacterium | reverse complement strand
TAGACGTGCGATGCTGAACGACAAACCGATTTTTGGAATTTGTATGGGAAACCAACTTCTTGCCAAAGCGAGCGGAGCCGCCATTTATAAACTAAAATATGGACATCGAAGTCATAATCAACCCGTAAGATTGGTCGGCAGTGACCGATGTTTTGTCACCAGCCAGAATCACGGTTATGCAGTTGATGGCACAACGCTTAGCGAAGAGTGGCTGCCTCTGTTTGAGAATATGAACGATGGCTCCAATGAAGGAATACGCCACCGCAGCAAACCGTGGTTCTCGGTACAATTCCATCCTGAAGCTGCAGCGGGACCGACCGACACGGAATTCCTTTTTGATGAATTTATAAAATTGTTATAACGATGGCACGATACAATGTAAAGAAGGTTTTGCTTTTAGGCTCTGGCGCTCTGAAAATCGGCGAGGCCGGCGAATTTGACTATTCGGGCTCACAAGCTCTGAAGGCATTGAAGGAGGAGGGCATTGAAACGGTACTTATCAACCCCAATATCGCTACCGTACAAACCTCGGAAGGCATAGCCGACAATGTCTATTTTTTGCCTGTAACCCCTTATTTTGTCGAGCGGGTCATCGCAAAGGAGCGACCCGACGGTATTCTTCTCTCGTTTGGAGGTCAGACTGCGCTTAATTGCGGCGTTGATTTATACAAAAGTGGTGTTTTGGAGCGATATAGCATAAAAGTATTGGGTACGCCCGTGCAGGCTATTATCGACACGGAGGATAGAGAAAAATTTGTTCAACGACTCGATGAGATCGGAGTCAAGACAATCCGCAGCGAAGCGGTCAGCAACCCAGAGCAGGCACGCCGTGCCGCAACGCAGTTGGGTTATCCCGTAATCATTCGCGCGGCATACGCATTGGGAGGCCTCGGTTCAGGTTTCTGCAATAATGAGCAGGAGCTGGACGAACTCTGCGAAAAGGCGTTCTCATATTCATCACAGCTTCTAGTGGAAAAGAGTCTGAAGGGTTGGAAAGAGATTGAGTATGAAGTTGTCCGTGACCGCTATGACAACTGCATAACGGTATGCAATATGGAGAATTTTGACCCGTTAGGAATTCATACGGGTGAGTCAATCGTCATAGCTCCATCGCAGACGTTATCCAATAGCGAATATCATAAGTTACGCGAGCTGGCCATCCGCATCATACGTCATATAGGCATCGTTGGCGAGTGCAACGTACAATATGCCCTTGACCCTGAATCGGAAGATTATCGGGTTATCGAAGTGAATGCCCGTTTGAGCCGTTCATCAGCCTTGGCATCAAAAGCTACCGGTTATCCGTTGGCTTTTGTAGCTGCAAAACTCGGCTTGGGATATGGATTGTTTGAGTTGAAGAATTCCGTAACAAAGTCAACCTCTGCCTTTTTTGAACCGGCACTGGATTATGTCGTATGCAAGATTCCTCGATGGGATTTGAGTAAATTCCACGGCGTGGAACGTGAATTAGGCTCTTCTATGAAATCCGTAGGTGAGGTAATGTCCATAGGGCGAACATTTGAGGAGGCAATCCAAAAAGGATTGCGTATGATTGGGCAAGGAATGCACGGCTTCGTAGAGAATAAGGAGCTGAAGATTGCGGATATTGACAAAGCACTTCGTGAGCCTACCGACAAACGTATATTCGTTATCAGTAAGGCTATGCGTGCAGGTTATACCGCCGAATTGATTCATTCATTGACCAAAATAGACAAATGGTTCTTGTATAAATTGCAGTACATTATGGAGACCTCAAAAGAGCTTCACACCTATAACGCTCTGCAATCCGTACCCTCCGCTCTGTTACACAAGGCTAAACGACAAGGGTTTTCCGATTTTCAGATAGCACGTGCCATCGGGGAAGATGATGTGGAGCAAGGCGCATTGAAAGTTCGTGCACACAGAAAGGCGTTGGGTATTCTTCCCGTAGTGAAACAAATTGACACTCTTGCCGCAGAGTATCCTGCACAAACGAACTATCTATACCTCAC
>JBGVEW010000112.1:0-24690 GCA_045120465.1 Eubacteriales bacterium | reverse complement strand
AGAAAGTAAGTAGAGTCTGCTCTGCACGAAGGCTAACGCCAAGCGCAGAGCAGAAACAGAGGGGGCACTTTGAGAGCGATTCCCGTAGAGGGTACGCCAATAAAAATGCGGTAAAAGCTATGAAGGGGTACGGGGAAACTTTCTCGAAAGTTTCCCCGAAAAAACACGCGTAACTAACTTACGTGAGCGCGTGGCGGTGGTGGGACCCACGCGCTTGCGGAAGCTAATGCTCCGTCAGCGTGCGAGAGAAACAAGTTAAGTAGAGTCTGTACTGCATCGACGCTTTTACCAAGCGCAGAGCATGAAAAAAGGAACCGATATGAGAGCGGTTCCTGTAGAGGGGACACTATCAAAACGCGATAAAAGTTCTTGAAGGGTGTGGGAAACTTCTTTCAAGAAGTTTCCCACGAAAATCCCCTGCAAAAAAGCACATATCGCCATCAAGCCCAAGCCATGGAGGTAGGCTTTTCTTCGGTGATGATAACGTCTTTGAGGAAGGAGACGGCTTTGCGCAGACCTTCGTCAATGGACATTACGCTGTCCTCGTGCTCGATGGAGAGGACGCGGTCGTAGCCGCAGAGACGGAGATTGGAAACGAGGTCGCGCCAGTAGGTTTCACCGTTTCCGTAGCCGACGGTGCGGAATACCCAAGAGCGGTGAAGCTCGTCACCATAGTGCTTGGTATCCAGCACGCCGTTTTTGGCGGTGTTGTAGCGGTCGATCTTGGTGTCCTTTGCGTGGACGTGGTAGATGGCACCCGCAAGCTCGCGGATCGCCGCAACGGGATCCATGCCCTGCCAGACGAGGTGAGAAGGGTCGAAGTTTGCACCGATGACGGGGCCTACGGCATTACGCAGGCGGAGCAGGGTTTCGGGATTGTAAACGCAGAAGCCGGGGTGCATTTCAAACGCGATGTGAGGAACGTGGTGAGCCTCAGCAAACGCGCCCGCTTCCTTCCAGTAGGGGATCAGCTTTTCGTTCCACTGCCAATCTAAGATCGCCAAGAAGTCCTCGGGCCAGGGGCAGGTGACCCAGTTGGGATATTTTGCGGTTTCGCAATCACCGGGGCAGCCGGAGAAGGTGATGACCGTGTCAACGCCCATCTTTTCGGCAAGCAATACCGCGTTGCGGAAGTCCTTGTCGAACTGTGCGGCAATTGCTTTGTCGGGGTGAAGCGCGTTTCCGTGCGTTGCGAGCGCACAAACGGTTACGTCGTACTTTTTGAAGGTGTTGATAAACTCGTTGTACTTTCCCTCGTCGGCAAGCAGCTCTTCGGGATTGCAATGTGCCTTTCCGGGGTATCCGCCCGCACCGATCTCTACGGTGTGAACGCCGAGAGAGGTTAAGATCTGCAGGGTCTCGTCCAAAGACTTTTGACCGTAAAGGTTGGCAAGAACACTCAGTTTCATGGTGTAGTCCTCTTTTCTTTATATGTATTTTATTTGAGTTTCATTGGTTGGGAGACGAGCGTGCGGTTCAAAACGGCGCGCATCCGATCGAGCGCAAGCTCGTAAAACGCCTCGAGGTGCATTGCCGCGTATCCGTCGTGCGTGTGGAGATTCGGCTTGTTTGAGAGCGAGAGCTCGCACATCAAAACGCCTTCGTATGCGGTTGCGTCGATGCGATCCATGACGCGCTTCCAATCCACGATGCCGTCGCCAAGCAAAAGGTGGAGATCGTTTTCCCACGTGAGCGTCGGATCATAGACACCGAGGTTGTCGTTGAAGTGGGTATGACACAGGCGGGTGCCGTAAAGGGAGAGCATATCGCGTCCTTCGTTGTAGCACAGCTCATGCCCCGTATCCAGGCAAAATCCGCAAGCGGGAGAATCGGAAAATGCGTTCATCAATGCCGCAAGGTATTCCTCCCCCTCAACGTTTTCAAAGCCAAGCGTAACGCCAAGCCGCTCTGCCGCGTCCACGACGCGCGCGTAGTTTTCGATTCCTACATCGGTAGGCGTGTGCTCGCCAAATCCGATAAAGGGATGGATGACCATAACGGGAACGTGATGCGCGGAACAGTCGGTGACGCAATCGATCAGCATCTGCGCATACGCGCGTCCCCGTTCGCCCTCGCGCCACATCCAATCACAACCGCTGAACGGTGCGTGGATGGATTGGTAGATCAGCCCCATGCGGTCTGCGGCATTTGCCCAAGCGGTGGTACTTTCACGATCCCACTCGGTAAAAACGCCTCCCCATCCGACACGGCGGAGCATAGTGAGCTGTTCTTCAACGGAAAATTGCCGAGCACCGTGGAGGATACCGATGCCGGGGATATATCTCTTTTGCATATTCACACCGTCCTTGTGCTTGTATTCTTTTTAATAATACCATTTTTTTGCGTGAAATGCAAGAGGTTTTGCGCTTCTTTTGAAGAGCTTGGGATAAGTTTTTTGAAATCCGTGAATTTTTGCGCAAAGCTCTTGTAAAAAAGAGGGGGATATGATACAATGTATAGAGAACAATACGAGAGGAAGTGCTTTGGATGAACGTTGATCTGTTTGGACGGATCCGTTATAAGGTCAATCTGCATATGCATACCACACTGTCCGACGGGCGAAAAAGTCCTGCCGAAGCGTTGCAACGCTACCGCGACGCAGGATATGATGCCGTGGCACTGACCGACCACTGGTTTTGCGGTACGGGCGGTGAGGAGGACGGCATTACGGTGCTTTCGGGCGGCGAATATAACGTGGGAGGATCGAACGGAGCCGATGGGGTGTATCACATCCTCGGAATCGGTACGCTTCGCCAGCCCTCGGTCACCAAGCATCAAAGCGCACAGGAGATCATTGACCGCATCCATGCCGCGGGCGGTATTGCCGTATTGGCACATCCCGCGTGGTCGCTCAATACGCCGGAAATGTTGATGAACCTGAAAGGGGTAGATGCGACCGAGATCTATAATTCGGTCTCCGACGTGCATGAGTCCCGTCGAGCGGATTCCTCCCTGATCGTTGATATGCTGGCGTGCAGAGGGCAGTATCTGCCGCTTCTTGCCACCGACGACGTGCATTACTACGACGGTAGTGACGATTGCGTTTCCTGGATCATGGTAGAGGCCGAGGACAACACGCGGGACGCTTTGCTGCGTGCCATCCGCCGCCAAAAATTTTACGCAACGCAAGGTCCCGAGGTGCATTTGTACAAGGAAGGGAAGGCCTACCGCGTCAAGTGCTCCCCCGTGAGCGAGATCGTGTTTTTTTCGAACCTTGTATGGTGTCCGCGCGTATTTGTGGGGGAGGGCATGACCGAAGCGTATTACGAACCCAAGGAAGGCGAGACCTTTTTGCGCGTACAGGTCAAGGATCAGAACGGAAAACGGGCGTGGACAAACATCCTCCCCTTGGAATAAACAAAGGAAATTGTATTTATGAAAATTGGATTCGTTTCTCTCGGGTGTCCCAAAAATCAGCTTGACACCGAGGTGATGCTGCACGAAATTTTGCAGGCGGGATACGAGATCACGCCCGAGGATATCGAGGCAGACGTGATTATCGTTAACACCTGTGCATTCATCGAGAGTGCAAAAAAAGAAGCCATCGACAACATTCTGGACGTTGCATGGCTCAAAAAGAACCGCAAGCTCAAGGCGATCATCGTGACGGGATGCCTTGCCGAGCGATACGGTGAGGAGATCTTCCGGGAGCTTCCCGAGGTGGATGCCGTTTTGGGCGTGGGAAGCATCCACAACATTGTAGAGGCGATTGAGGCGGTGACCGACAAAAAGAAAAAGGGCTCGGCGCGTAAGTATTTTTCGCATGAGGATGCCAACACGGTGCGCCTTGGAGGCGACCGCGTGATCACCACTCCCGACTATACCGCATACATCAAGATCGCGGAGGGCTGTGACAACAAATGCGCGTATTGCGCGATCCCGTCTATCCGCGGAAAATTCCGCTCCCGCCCCATGGAGGAGCTGATTGCCGAGGCGAAGGATCTGGAGTCCTTGGGCGTTAAGGAATTGGTGGTCGTAGCGCAGGATATTACGCGATACGGTGTGGATCTTTACGGAAAGTATTCCTTGGCGGAGCTGTTGCACCGCTTTACGGAGGAGACGAATATTCCGTGGATTCGTCTGCTTTACTGCTATCCCGATAAGATCACGGACGATTTGATCGCAGAGATGCGTGACAATCCCAGAATCCTCAAATATATCGATCTGCCGCTCCAGCATATCAGCGACCGTATGCTTTCTGCCATGAACCGTCACGGTGACTCCAAAACCGTGCGCGGCGTGTTGGAAAAGCTCAAGCGCGAGATACCCGATATCGTCATCCGTACCACCTTTATCGTGGGATTCCCCGGAGAGAACGAGGCGGATTTTGAGGAGCTTTGCGAGTTTGTCAAGGAGCAGAGATTCGACCACGCAGGTGTCTTTACCTATTCCCGCGAGGAGGGCACTCCCGCATACGATTTTCCCGATCAGATCGACGAGCAGGTCAAGCAGGACCGCATGGATATTCTGATGCGGATGCAGATGGAGATCAACGAGGAGCTCAACCGCGAAAAGGTCGGTAAGATCGTGGACGTGATTTGTGAGGATTACGATCCCGTAGCGGAGGTGCATTTTGGCAGAAGCGTTGCGGATGCTCCCGAAATCGACGGAAAGGTCTATTTTAAGAGCGAATCTCGCATTGCTCCCGGCACGTTTGTGCGTGTCAAGGTCAGACGGGTTGTGGATTACGATCTGTACGGCAATATCGTAACAAAATAAGCTTGGAAAAGAGGTTAATCCTATGAAAATGAATCTTCCCAATAAGCTCTCTGTTTTGCGCCTTTGCATGGTTCCCGTTTTCGTGGTGATCATGATGCTCTCGGATGCGGTGTGGGCAAACGTTACGGGGCTGTTGCTCTTTGTGATCGCTTCCTTTACCGACATGCTGGACGGAAAGATTGCGCGCAAGTACGGATTGGTAACCGATTTTGGTAAATTCTTAGATCCCTTGGCGGATAAATTTATGGTCATCGGTGCCATGCTCGTCATCCTTTACAAGGTCATGGGAGGCGCACCCGCATGGTTCCAAACCCTTTATATGGTTGCGGTGATGCTGGTGATCTTCCGCGAGTTGGCGGTCACGTCCATCCGCTTGGTGGTTTCGGGTTCGAGCGGTATCGTGGTTGCGGCAAATATGCTGGGCAAGATCAAGACCTGTGCGCAGATCGCGTGCGTGGTCGCTTGCATCGGTGAGCGCGTGGTGTATCATAACGTGGAAGCGTTGAAGTTCCTCGGCGCATATCTGCCGCTGTCCACCCTTACCACCGCAGTGATGCTGATCTTTACCCTGTGGTCGGGCATCAACTATCTGGCTTCCTATTGGAAGTACATGGATCCCGAAAAATAATATTTGAAGCCGTTGGGGCTGTCTCGGATTGTAAATTTGAGACAGCCCCAAAACGATTTTATGCCGCAATAAACGCTTTCCGGAAAATGTGAAGGAAGAGATTGACAGAAATGTGCGCGGATGGTATAATACGATTATCAAACCGTTTCTTGAAATAGGGAGGTACGCATCATGCAAGCAAGAGTTGTCAAGCAGGATGGATTGGTAAAAATTGAGGTCAACGGAGAGCGGATCGATCCCGTAGCGTTTATGACCTACCGCCCCGATGCGCGGATCTTTGCGGATTTTGCACGCGCGGGCGTGCGTTTTGCAAGCTTTGGCGCGTATGCCCCCGATCATGGGATCAACGAATACGCAGGGCTTTATCCGATGACACCGCATTTTTGGGTGGGAGAGGATACCTACGATTTTTCGCAGATCGACCGTGATCTTGCCGCGGTTTGCCCCACGGGTAAGGAGACCTACGTCTTTCCCCGCGTTTACCTCAACACTCCCTCGTGGTGGGAGCAGAAATACCCGGAGGAGCTTTGCCGCGACGATGAGGGCATTGCGTGCCACGAGTCCTTTGCTTCAAAACGCTGGAGAGAGGACGCGATCCGTGCGCTTCACGCCCTGATGGACCACATTGAGGCATCCCCTTGGCGCGAATGTGTGGTAGGCTATCACATTGCCGCAGGTTCTACCGAGGAATGGACCTATCATCATTACGATAATCAGATCTTTCGCATGGATTTTTCGGAGCCCAACCGCCACGCCTTTGGAAAGTGGTTGGAGCGCAAATATCACACCGTTGATGCGTGGCAGGCGGCATGGAACAAGCCCTGTACGGATTTTTCCGCTCCCGAGTTTCCAAGTCTTCTTGCCAGATGCTACGCGCAAAACGGTTCTTTGCGTGACCCCGCGCGCGAGAGGCAGACGATCGATTTTTGGGAATACACCAACGAGCTGTTTGCCGATACCATCTGTACGCTTTGCCACGCGGTCAAGGAGCATTCGGGCGGCAATCTGCTGGCGGGTGCGTTTTACGGCTACAATATCTTTTTGATCCATCCCGACAAGGGGCATTTTGCGCTTTCCAAGGTTTTGGATTCGCCCGACGTGGATTTTATCGCCGCAACGGGAAATCACCCCGAGGCGGGCGGCGCGTGGTCGAATAACGCAAGCCTGACGTCCGCAAACCTGCGAGGAAAGCTCTTTTTCTGCGAGGGGGATATCCGTACCTCGCTGACGCGTCCGCTTGGCGAAATGCTTCCGCACGTGGTATCTCATAACAATTATTACAAATCACCGGTATGGGCACCGCTCGCGTCCATGGATCTTACGGTGTCCGCTATCAAAAAGGCGAGCGCCAGAGTGCTGACCGAGGGCGTTGGAGTTTGGTGGTTTGATATGTTTGGCGGTGCGTTTGACCATCCCCGCGTGATGGAGCTTTTGGAGGGCTTTGTCGATTCGATGAACAAGCGTACCGACGGTCCCTTGCACCGTGATATCGCGTATATCATTGACGAAAGCGGGGTTTTTTATATGCGCCGCAACCATAGCCCTGCCGATCTGATCAACCGCCGGCAGATCGACTCGGTTTCGCACATGGGAGCACCTGTGGATATGCTCGAGGCGAAGGATCTGTTGCGAGAGGATTTTCCTGCGGACCGTTATAAGCTCTTTATCCTGTCGGGGTTTCTTTCCCCAAACGAGGAGATCCTTCATGCGGTCAAAACCAAGCTGATGAAAAAGGGAAAGACCGTTTTGTGGTGCCAATTTTCTCACGATTCCTTTACGGGCTTTCAAACGGTGTACGACCCATACACCACCCCCGTTTGCGGTCAATTTGAAAATCGTGTATTTCCCCAAGAGGCGGTCACTGCACCGCGCTTTGCCAAGGAGAGCCTCGTTGGCACTTACACCTTGGCAACCTTTGAGGGGGAGCATACGCCTGCTGTGGTCGCGCGCGAGGATGAGAACGGGCGGAGCATCGTCAGTCTGCTTCCCGATCTTCCTCCCGAATTGCTCCGTGAGATCGCAACGCTTTCGGGCGCACACGTTTACACCAAGCGCGGCGACGTGATCTATGCGGGGGGCAATCACCTTGCGATTCACGCGTGTACGGCGGGCGAGAAGCGCATCTATCTGCCCATGCACGTCCGTTCGATGACGGATACCGATACGGGAGAGGAGATCGAGCTGTTTGACGGAATTCACACCGATCTCGAAATGAAGGAATTTGAAACGCGGCTGTTTCGCATTGATCCGTAACGTGCGAGTGAAAAGAGGGGGCTTTGCAAAGAAGTCCCCCCTTTTTTCGCTTAAAGGACGATCCCCAACAGAAAATACAGGATACCGTAAACCGTGCCTGCCAGCGTTCCGTAAAGAAGGACGGGGCCCGCGACGGTAAAGATCTTGGCACCGACACCGAGCAATAGCCCCTCGGCATGGCTGTCGATGGCGGGGGAGACCACGGCGTTGGCAAAGCCCGTAATGGGAACGAGCGTTCCCGCCCCTGCGTGCTTGGCAATGCGGTCAAAAATGCCGCAAGCGGTCAGGATGACCGCAATGAGGATCAGGGCGATTGAGGTCCACGTGCTCGCGGTCTCTTTTTCCATTTGAAAGAGCCACTCCAAAAGATTGCGCAAGCCTTCGCCAAACAGGCAGATGCTGCCTCCGACGAAAAACGCCCAAATACAGTTTTTCAAAAGGGGAGAGTGCGGCGCATGGGCATCTGCGTAACGCTTGTAGGTGGTGCGATCCATATTCATAACCGATTTCCTTTCATTGTATGAGAAATGACGGCATATTTCGCCGTTTTCGTTAGTCTTTCCCGCGTTTTTTCCTTTCATGCGGTTGACAACCTCAAAAAAACAGTATATACTATTGGATAGAAGAAAACGAAGGAGCATACGTATGGATTGGAATCACGTCTATAGCAATTTAAAGCATCTGGCAAACCGTGCCGCAGTCAAGATCAATCAAACCGCGGATATCGCTACGCTTCAGGTAAGAGTATCGATGTCGGAGAAAAAGTTAGAGGAAGCCTATGCCGCTTTGGGACGCGTCTCCTACGAGCATTTTACCTCCGACGCGGATCATTCGGAAAGGGTTGCTCAAGCGGTGTCGGGAGTCAACGATGCGCTTTTGGCACTTCGTACCCTCAAGGCAGAATTGGACGCGGCAAAAAAACGCGCGGAGGAATCCAAGACGCAAAGTGAGACGGAAACGGTGACGGAAACAGTGACGGAAGCGACTTCTGCGTCTGTGCCCGAACGGGAGGAATCGGTTTTTGCAACCGAGCAGAGCGTTGAAGAAGCGGAGGTCTCGCCTTATTCCGAAGCGGAGGACACGGTGGAGATTTTGGTAGAGGAGACGGAATGATATGAAGCTTTCCATCGTCATCATTATTTACAACACCGAGCACCGCTACGTCAGAGAGGCCTTGGAAAGCATTGCGTCATCCACTCTTCGCAACGTAGAGATCTGCATGGTGGATGACGGTTCTTCGTTGGATTACGGAGAATTGGCGCGGGAATTCGGCGCGCGTCTTTACAAGCAGAAAAACGGTGGCATGGTGGCGGCTCGTATGGCGGGCATCAACATGGCAACGGGAGATTATATTGCCTTTCTCGACAGCGACGATACGGTGTCCGTCAACTATCATCAGCCCATGCTGGATCGAGCGGAGGAAACGGGCGCGGATATCGTGATCAACGATTGGGCGTTCCGCACCGAGCGCACGCGCTATGCTTGCCCCCGTGATTCGCTAATCTCGGGAGAGCTCGATCTTGAGGGAAAAGAGGTCTTGCGCGCATTGATGGCGCAGGGCGGCAGGGAGCAATCCTATTTTGTGGCGTGGAACAAGATCTTTCGCGCGGAGATGATGAAGCGCGTCAGAGAGGAGATCCTCGGTGGAAAATACGGCAAGGAAAACATTTGCTACGGCGAGGACGTTCTCTTGAATTTTTACGCTTATCGCGCGGCAAAAAGGATCTGCAATCTGCACACGGGATATTATTTTTACCGCATCCACTCGGCACAGTCGGTCAACGTAACGAGCGAGGAACGCCTTTTGGGGCAGATCAGATCGATCGGCATGGTGTTCGGACAGATCCGAGAGGAGCTGGAAACGCATCCCGACCGCGACGCACTGTTCCCCGATCTCAAACGTTGGATGGCACTGATGTCGCGGTCGCACTATTCGCACGCGTCTGCCAACAAATTCGAGGGATTGTATCCCGAAATTTTGAAAACGTATGACGTTACGGAACTCAAAAAATCCACCTGGAAGGATAGCTCCGTGTACTATAAGGCAAAGCTTTTGCCCGTGAATTTTGAGGAGATCGACCGCGCTCTGCGTCCGTTGTTTGACGCAAACGCACCGACGCGCATCCTTTACGATAAGCGCGACCGATACGTCAGGGAAACGCTGGAGCGTCTGCGCGCGAGCGGACAGGAGATCCGCTATTGCAACTGCGCAAAGCATATCATTCCTAAGGGCAAGATCCGTATGCAGGATCGCATCATCCATAACGATCTGATCTATACCCTCGGCGTGCTGCTGTTTAAAAAAGGCTCAAAGCTCCGCGCACTGCTCAAAAGAATTTTATAAGATATGCATCAAGGGGCTGTCGCCATTTGCGACAGCCCCTTGAACAATGATAAAAACATTTGATGCGTTTTACACAGTCGTTTGGATCTTATTCCCGTCCAGCTCTGCGGACACCAGTTTTTCGCCTACGTATTGCAGCTTGAGCGAGAAAAAGGGTGTTTCAGAATCCAAGAGACGCAAAAAGATGCGGTCGCCTTCCCAAAGGGTCAGATCAAATAGGCGGTGCTTGTCGATCCATTCGAGGTCGCCCTCGTCGCACTCCTTTAAGGTTCCCGACCAATCCGAGGCGGTAAAGAGGTGCATGTATTCGGTGCCGTATTCGTTGGAGACAAAGGTGACGATGCCGCGGTAGCGGTAGGAGGTCAGGGTCAAGCCCGTTTCTTCCAGCACCTCGCGTTTGACGCAATCCTCGGGGCTTTCACCGTATTCAAACTTGCCTCCGACACCGATCCATTTGTCGCGGTTTTCGTCGTTTTCCTTTTTGGTGCGGTGGAGCATCAGGTAGCACCCGTTGCGCTCGGGGTAACAAAGCGTGGTCATTTTCATGCGCGTTCGTCTCCTTTCGAGAGGGGCTTGTTGCCCGCGCGGTAGATGCGAAAGAGATCCAAGCGTTCGCTTGCCTGATAGGGGAGGGTGGCGATATAGGGGATTACGGTCAGAGCGACCAGAATCAACGCCAGCACCCAATCCGCAAGGGGGGCGGCGTGTGCCTTGATCTCCAGCCCCAAAAACGTGCGGTAAGCAAACGTCAGCAAGTGAGGGAAGAGGGAGGGGAGGAGCGGAAGGAGGGAAAGCAGGAGATAGACGATGCGCGAGGGGCAGATCAAACCGAGGATGCGCTTGGTTTTGTTGGAGAGGACGGACGTGGGCGGTGCCAAAAAGGCAACGGTGCTGCAAACGGCGGTTGCCAAGGCGAATATCCCGTAGAGCGCGATCACGATCCAAAAGAATACCGAGGCAGCCCCCATCAGGTCTGCAAATTGCAGCGTGGCTTCATCCGCCGTTCCGCTGTTTTGTGCCGATTGACAGGTTTGGGAAACGTTTTGCCAAAGCTCAAACAGGCTGACCGTTTCGTGCGCTTGGCTCTCGTAAACGAACCAGATATGCGGAATTGCCGAGTAAATGCAAAATATGAGGAAGCAAAGCAGGGGCAAGAGATAGACTCCGTGCAGTGCGGTGCGAAGGAGGGAGGGGCGGCTCATTTGTTCAATTCTCCCGCAAGCTTTCCCTCCATCAGGAAGGCGGCCTCCATGTCGGCACAGCAGGTGGCGTATGCCAAGGGGAACATTTCCAGGGCGCGTCCTACGTTGCCCGTGTCCTCGGTGCCCGAAAAGCCCATGTGATAGCGAATGGCAAATGCCTCGTCACGGGTCAATTTCATATAGGCGGAAACGATATAGACCGATTTTTCACCGTGTCCGTAGGGGAGGGTGTCCTCGATGGTGTAATAGGGAGCACTGACCCATTTTCCGTTTTCGTCCTTGACGTTGCGGAAGGAAGTCTTGTAAAAATTGACCTTGCAGATATCGTGCAAAAGCCCTGCGATGGCAATGCTTTCGTCGGGGTATTCAATGCCGTACAGCTCCTTCATGCGGGGGCGTGCCAAAATATCGGCAAGACAATCGTAAACGTTGAGGCTGTGCTCCAGGAGCCCGCCTTCGTAAGCCCCGTGATAGCGGGTGGATGCGGGAGCGGTAAAAAAGTCGCTTCCGTTCATCAAAAAGTCGAGCAGCTTATCCGAGCCCTCACGGGTGATCTTGGTGCGAAAGATCTCTAAAAAACGTTCTTGGTTGGTCATCGTTTCGGTTCCTTTCCATGTATGGATATTCTGCTTTCATTGTATCATGTCAGAAGAAAAAAGTAAAGTCTTTTTTTGAAAAAGCCGCAAAAAAGGAAAATAGACATACTTTTGAAACAATTCCGTGCTATCATGTAAAATGGAGAAATTTTGGAAAGGACGATGAAAATGAGAAAAACAAAGATCGTTTGCACGCTTGGACCCGCTTGCGTAAATGAGGACGTTATGGAGGAGATGTTGAAAAACGGCATGAACATTGCGCGTTTCAACTTTTCTCACGGGACACACGAATATCATAAAGAAACCATGGAGCGTTTTCGCCGTGTGCGCGACCGTTTGGGCGTTCCTGCGGCACTGATGCTGGACACCAAGGGACCTGAGATCCGTCTTGGTGACTTTGAAAACGGACGCGTCACGCTCAAAAAGGGCGAGCTCTTTACTTTGGCTACCGACGGAAGAATGGGCAATGAGCAGGAGGCTTCGATCACCTTTGCGGATCTGCCCAACCAGCTAAAGGTCGGTACGCGCATTCTGTTGGACGACGGTAAGGTTGCAATGCACGCAGAGGAGATCCTGAAAGGCGAGATCCGTTGCCGCGTAGATGTTGGCGGCGCGCTTTCCAATCACAAGAGCATCAACATTCCCAATTTCCATATCGATATGCCCTACATCAGTAAAAAGGATGAGGAGGATCTGATTTTTGGAATCCAGCAGGATATCGACTTTGTGGCGGCATCCTTCGTGCGTTGCAAGGAGGACGTGATCTTGCTCCGTAAGTTCCTCGATTATCACGGCGGACACAGCATCAAGATCATTTCCAAGATCGAAAATATCGAGGGCGTCAACAATTTTGACGAGATCTTAAAGTATTCCGACGGTATCATGGTCGCGCGCGGAGACATGGGCGTAGAGGTGGAGTTTGAGCGCCTGCCCGGAATTCAGAAGCGTTTTATCCGCAAGTGCTATCAGTCGGGCAAAATGGTCATTACCGCAACGCAGATGCTGGAATCCATGATCCATTCCGCAACGCCTACCCGTGCGGAGATCACCGATGTTGCAAACGCCGTATTCGACGGCACGTCCGCGGTCATGCTTTCGGGCGAGACCGCAGCGGGAGACCACCCCGCGCTGGTCGTTAAGGTCATGGCGCAGATCGCAGAGCAGGCGGAAAAGGACGCCTTTGAAATGGATATCTACGGCGGTATCAAGTACGATTCGGATACCTCCGACGTAACCAACGCCATTTGTGACGCGGCGGCAACCACCGCGCGTGACGTCTATGCAAAGGTCATTATTGCGGTGACAACGTCGGGGCTGACCGCGCGCCGCGTGTCCAAGTTCCGTCCCGCGCAGATGATCGTTGCGGCAACGCCTGAGGTCAAGACCTTTCACCAGCTCAGCCTTTCCTGGGGCGTCGTTCCCGTATTGGCATTGCATCAGCACAGTACCGACGATCTTTTCCTGCACGCCATTGATTGTGCCAAGCAGATCGACCTTGTTGCAAAGGGGGATAAGGCGGTCATTACCGCAGGCGTACCGCTCAACATTGAGGGGACTACCAATCTGCTCAAGGTGCAGATCGTCAATTGAGTAACGCTTTCAAGCAGCGTTGAAAGGGGAGATGCGAATGAAACTGATTCACTGTGCGGATATTCATTTGGATTCGCCCATGGAATCCAATTTATCGTCGGAGAAGGCCAGGGAGCGTAAAAACGAAATACGCGCGACCTTTGCGCGAATGGTGCGCGAGGCAGAGAACATCGGAGTGGATGCGATTCTGATCGCGGGAGATCTGTTTGACGGTGAACGCGTGACCAAAAGCACCGCGACCTACGTTTTGGAGCTGATCCGCTCCGTGCCCGCGATCGACTTTTACTATCTTGCGGGAAATCACGACAGAGGAAGCGCGATCAAGTGTGACGCGACCCGCCCCGACAATCTTTATACCTTTGAGGACACCTGGACGAGCTATACGCTGTGTCAGGGCGTGACGCTGACGGGAAGCGAACGTCCCAACCCCGATACGCTGTCGCTGGATGCGGGCAACGTCAATCTCGTGATGCTTCACGGGCAGGAAAAAAGCGGTAAGGGCGCGGCACGTGAGGACGTGATCCATTTCGGTAAATACAAAAAACGCGGGATCGATTATATGGCGCTGGGGCATATCCACGAGTACCGAACCGCCCCGATCGATCAAAGAGGCATTGCTTGCTATAGCGGATGTCTGGAGGGGCGCGGCTTTGACGAGTGCGGAGAAAAGGGATACGTGCTGATTGAGATCCACAACGGAAAATTGACGCACACCTTCGTTCCGTTTGCCACGCGTCGGTTGCACGAGGTCAAATGTGATATTTCCGATGCCGTGAGTGCGTGGGAGCTGGAGGGCTGTGTTCGCAAGGCAACCGAGGGGATCGACCGTGAGGATATGGTCAAGGTGATTTTGGTTGGAAAAACTTTGCCAGACGCGCAAAAGGACGTTGAGCACTTGCGGCAAGTGCTTTCGGAGCGTTTCTATTTCGCAAAGATTCGGGATGAGAGCGGAATTGTGATCCGCCCCGAGGAATACCAAAACGATATTTCGCTCAAAGGAGAATTCGTGCGTCGCGTGTTGGCTTCGGATCTTGAAGAGAGTGAAAAGGAACGGATCATCGCGTGCGGCTTGCGCGTGCTGAGCGGTGAGGAGGTGGGACTGTGAGACTGATTCGGTTACACGTCGAAAACTTTGGTACGTTGAAGGACTACCGCATGGAGCTTTCCAAGGGACTCAACGTGCTGCACCGCGAAAACGGATGGGGAAAGAGCACCCTTGCCGTTTTTATCAAGGCGATGCTTTACGGCTTGCCGAGCAGCGGCAAACGCTCTTTGGATGAAAACGAGCGCAAAAAGTATATCCCGTGGCAGGGCGGCGCGTTTGGCGGAAGTCTGGAGTTTGAGACCGACCGCGGACGCTTCCGTGTGGAACGCTTTTTTGGCGCGAAGGAGAGTGACGACGAGGTCACGCTTTACGATCTTTCCACCAATCACCCCACAACGGTCTATCAGGAGCCGATCGGAGAGTCGCTATTCGGGATCGACGCGGAAGGGTTTGAGCGAACGGTCTATTTGTCACAGAGAAGCCTAAAAACGGGCGAGAATCTCAGCATCACCGAAAAATTGAACGGGCTGCTGGATGCCGTGGACGACCTTGGAAATTACGATGGCGCAATCGCCGCGTTGGATAAGAGACGGCAATACTACGAGAAAACGGGAAACCGCGGACGGATTGCCGAATTGGAGCAGAACCACCATGACGCGCAAAGAGAGCTGGAAGAGCTTTTGGGAGTTCAAAAGTCGCTGATCGAAAAAGAGACTTTGTATGACCTCAAAATGAGCGAATTGAAGAAAAACGAAACGGAGTTGACGAACGTGCGCCGCGATCTTGGAAAGGCGGGACTTTTGCGGGAGCGTGACGCGCATCTGACTCACAAAAATCAAATGCTTGCGGAATTGGCGGGGCTGGAGAAACAGCGGCGGGCTGCCGAGGAGGCGCTGGACGGTCAGCACCCGACCGACGCGGAATTGGAGCAGGCGGAGAGGGATCTGCAGGACGTGCGCGATGCGAAGGCGAGGTACGACGCGATCCCCTCGGAGCCGATTCGGAGAGAGGCGTTGCGGATTTTGCCCGCGCGGATGGCGGAAAGCGTTCCCAATGCCGACCTGATTTTGCGGATGAAGGAACAGAACCGCAGCTTGGAAGAGATTTTTATGCGCGAGGAGGCGCAAGCGTCGGTGCAGGGAAATCCCGCGTGGAGACGGTTTGCGCAGGGGGCTCCAAGTGACGCGGAGATCAATGCCGCGTATCAGTCGCTCAATGCCGCAAAGAATGCCGAGCGGGAAGCGGAGCGCATCAAGTCTGCGCCGATCCAAAAGCACGCCCCCGCGCTTGCCATCGTGTTGCTGTGCCTGGGGGCCGTTCTGGCGGTGGTCAGTGCGTTGTGGTTTCCCCTTGGGCTCATCGGCGCGGCGCTGTGCATCGTTGGAGCCGTCGTTGGATTCGTGACGCATTCCGGAAAGAACAAGCGGTTCTTGGTTGAGCGCGACAGCGCGGCAGAAGCCAAAAAGCAAGAGGCGCAGGAGCAGCTTTTGGTGCTCAAACGGTTTTTGTCACGTTACGGAACGGAAGGACATGACCCGGAGCGAGAATTGTACGAGCTTGGAGCGGACCTTCGAGGCTACCGAGCCGCGAGAGAGGAATGGGAAACGGCTGCAGAGGAGCGTCAGGCGCGTGCCAAAGAAAAACAACGGATCTACGATTTTCTGCTCCCCACGCTCCGCCTCTTCGGAATCGAGGCGGAGAAACAGAGAAGCTACAGCACGGAGCTTGAGGCGCTTGACGAGGATGTCAGAATGCTTCTTCGTGTAAAAAATGAGGAAGCTGATCGACAACGAAAGCGCGCGCGGGCAGATGCCGAATACCGCGACTGTCAAAGTCGCATCAAGCCGTTTTTGGATCGCTTTGATCCCCTGCGTAAAATGCCATCCGCCGCCGCTTGCCTTGAGCGGGTAAAGCAATACGAAAGAGATTTTCAAAGCGCGAGCCGTGATTACCACATCAAGCAAAAGGCGCTTTCCGATTTTATCCGCGAGAAAAAGCTGGATGAGGCGGTGGATTACGAGGGATTGGATTACGATGCGCTCTCTGCACGTCAGAAGGAGTTGCAGGGCAAGTGCGACGATTTGAAAACCGAGACCGCGACCTTGAAATCCGAAATTGACAATCTCGCAAGGCAAGCCGATGGGTTGGATGCCGTACAGGCGGACATCGGGCGCTTGGCGGAAGAAGCAGAGACCGCAACGGCAAATCTGAAAACCGTTAAATTGACAAAACAGTTTTTAGAGGACGCCAAAGAGGCGCTCTCCACGCGCTATCTCAGCGGTATGCAAAAGAGCTTTGCGCGTTTTTTGGCAGCGCTCACCTCGGATGAAGCACCCGAATCGGTGATGGATGCGAACTTTAACGTCAAGCTTCGCGAGGACGGAAAAACAAGAGAGATCGAGAGCTTCAGCCGCGGCTGGCGGGATGCCGTACAGTTCTGCACGCGCCTTTCCTTGGCGGATGCCTTGTATGACGAGGGGGAGAAGCCCTTCCTTTTGTTGGACGATCCTTTCGTCAATCTCGATGACCGCCGCCTTTCTGCCGCGCGACGTATGCTGGATCTGCTGGCAGGGGACTATCAGATCGTTTATATGGTCTGCCACGCGGACAGGGGGTAAGGGATGAAGACACTTGGATTGTATCTTCATATTCCGTTTTGCCGCAGTAAATGCCTGTATTGCGATTTTTGCTCAATTCCTCGGGCAACCGAAGAAAAGATGTACGCTTATACCGACGCGCTTTGCTGGGATCTGACGAAAAAAGCGGCTCTTTGCCGCGATTACACGGTAGATACCGTGTATCTCGGCGGCGGCACGCCCACCGTGCTGCCCACCGATGCGTTGGAGCGGATCCTCCAAACGGTATTGACGCACTACCGCGTTTCGGACGATGCGGAGATCACTGCCGAGTGTAATCCCGCTACGGTGGGTCTTGATACGCTCTTACGTTTGCGACGTGCGGGGCTCAACCGGCTGAGCATCGGACTCCAGAGCGCACAAAAAAACGAGTTGAAGGCACTGGGAAGATTGCATGATTTCGAGGCGTTCCGCGCTACCTTTCTCGCGGCGCGGGAGGCGGGCTTTGAAAACTTGAGCGCTGACGTGATGTTTGGGATTCCGCATCAAAGCACCGAGAGTTTGTTGAATACCTTGGAGCAGTTGTGCGCGCTTTCCCCCGAGCATATTTCCTCCTACGGTCTTGGAATCGAGGAGGGGACACCATTTGGACGCATGGCAGACCGCTTACCCTTGCCCGATGAGGATACGGTGTGCGAAATGTACCGACGAGGTGCCGAATATTTGGCAACGAACGGATACGGGCAGTACGAGATCAGCAATTTTGCAAAAGCGGGGTATGAATCCCGCCATAACCTCAAATACTGGAATTGTGACGAGTTTCTCGGCTTCGGCCCTGCCGCGTATTCGGATTTTGCGGGAGAGAGATTCGGATATTCCCGTGACGTGGATGCGTATATCGCAGGCGAGGAGATCCTTTTGGAACGCGAAAAGCCTTCGCCTATGGAACGCATTCACGAATACGTGATGCTTCGGATGCGCTTGGGAGAGGGAATCGTCACCTCGGTCTTTGAGAAACGATTCGACTGTTCCTTTGACGCTCTGTTCGGCAGTGCTATCGAACCTTTTGTACAAAAGGGACTGGTTTTGCACTCGGAGAACGGGTACCGCTTTACCGCGGAGGGGATGCTCCTTTCCAATGCTGTACTTTCCGAATTATTGGATTTTTCGGGCGATGCGGCAAAAGCGAAAAAAAACACTTGACAATTCTCACACAATCGTGTAAAATGATAGCAGAACCCAATACTTACAGAAAAGAGATGCTAATGATGAACGAAAACAAGAATCAGCTCGAAAACGAACGCGAATTTTTTACCCTCGTTGACGAAGAGGGAACCGAGATCGAATTTGAAAAGATCGGTGAAGCCGAGATGAACGGCGTGACCTATTTTGCAATGATCCCCACCGAGGGCGCAAACTCTGACGACGGCTTTTGCGAGTACGTTGTTCTCAAGCTCGAAAAGGACGAAAACGGCGAGGACTCTCTCGTTACCGTTGACGACGATGAGGAGTTTGATAACATTGCCGACATTTTTGACGATCAGTTCTCCGAGGAGATCGATTACGACGGTAAATAATCCTTTTTGATACGGTATATTTCCTGCTTAGTGCGTGATAATCGGCGATAAGTGAACCCACAATTGATGAAAGGAGCCAAACTCGCCTGCGGTTTGCAGACCTCCCGCATACAGCAACGATTGACTTGTCTCGGCTGTGTGACGGACGTTGGGAGCAGTAAAGCATGCGACGTCGGCACCGCCCTGGAGTACAGGGTTCCAACATTCCGGTTACACGGCTCGGCGGGGTTTTTAGAAGGAATCAAACATGGGGGTGAGTCAAATGCGAAAACGCATTTGGTACTCACCCCCTTTTTGTATCAGACGGCAAAGAGCCTCCTTGCGTCAAAGGCTTTTTCAAAAAAAACGTCAAAACCATAAAGTTTTCAACAAAAAAACGAATAGGGCATTGTTTTCCAAGAAAAAATGTGATACAATAATAAAAGTGAAGAAAGTGAGGCGAGAGTGCTTGATCCGTGCGGTGTTGTTTGATATGGACGGAACGCTGATCGATACCGAGCCCTTGTATCGGGTGCTGTGGAAGCGCGCGATCGAGGAGATGGGATGGACGCTTGATTTTGAGCGTTTTTTTCAGCGCGTTTCCGGAATGAATGTTCAGGATATGCGTGCGGCGTGTCTGGAAATGTACGGAGAACGCTTTCCGTTCGATGAAATCCGAGCACGCAGACGGGAATATCTGAGTGAGTGGCTAACGACCAACACACCGCCCCTGAAGGCAGGCGTTGCGCAGATTCTGCCCATGCTCCGAGAGATGGGCATCAAGCTTGCGGTAGCGACCTCCTCGGGCGAGGCATACGCACGCGGACTTTTGCGGCAAACGGGGATCGATCCTTGGTTTGACGCATACGTCACGGGCGACATGGTTGAGCGCGGCAAGCCCGATCCCGAAATTTTTCTGCGCGCGGCACAAATGCTTGGGGTGGCTCCCGAGGAGTGCATTGTGGCGGAGGATTCGAAAAACGGTATTTTGGCAGGACACGCTGCAGGAATGAAAACGGTGATGATCCCCGATCTGATGCCTGCTACCGAGGAGCTGATTCCCCTGCTTTGGGCACGGATCGACTCTTTGGAGGAGCTGCCCACACTGATCGAAAAATTCAATTTGGAAAGTGAGAATACATGATGATTTCAAAAGCATTGGCTGAAGAGGTTTTGGGCGTTGCCATGAGCGGCGGCGCGGATTTTGCCGAGATCTACGGCGAGATCACGCGCAACAACGTTGTGCAAATGGTGGACGGTAAGGTGGATCGCGCAACCGATAACCTGATCTCGGGTGTCGGCATCCGCGCGTTTCTCGGCACGCGTACCGTGTTTGCCTCTACGTCGGACACGACGCGTGAGGGGTTGATCAAGTGCGCGCGTTCGGTTGCGGCTGCAATGGGAGACCTGCGCGCGGTCGAATCCATCCTTCTTTGTGAGCGGATGTTCCCCAATATCCACCCCGCACGCGTCATTCCTACCTCGACGGACGCAAAGGTGCGTGCCGATCTTCTCCGCGAGGGTTACTTTGCGGCAAAGGAATATGACCCCGTGATTTCCCAGGTCAAGGGCTCGATCACGGGCGTTGATCATACCATTTTGGTTGCCAATACCGAGGGGCTTTACACCACCGACCGCCACGTCCGTACCCGTATGGCGATCTCCTCGGTGGCAAGTGAGGGCGGTGTCAATCAGTCGGGAAGCTGCAGCCCCGGTGCCGGTATGGGATTGGAGTTTTTTGAAACGGTCAAACCGATCGATATCGGACGTGAGGCATCCCGCTCGGCAACGGTCAATCTCCGCGCGGATTACTGCCCCGCGGGCACGATGACGGTTGCCATTGAAAACGGCTTTGGCGGTGTGATTTTCCACGAGGCTTGCGGACATTCTTTGGAGGCGACCGCGGTTGCCATCGGCGCGTCGCAAATGGCGGGTAAATTGGGTCAGCAGATTGCAAACAGCAAGGTGACCGCAATTGACGACGGCACGATTCCCGGTGCATGGGGATCGGTCAATATTGACGACGAGGGAACTCCCACGCAGAGAAACGTTCTGATCGAAAACGGAATTTTGAAGAGCTACATGATCGACCGTCTCGGCTCGCGCCGTATGGGCATGGCAATGACGGGCAACGCGCGCCGTCAGAATTACGGATACGAGGCAACCTCACGCATGACCAATACCTTTATCGCAAACGGTCCCGACAAAAACGAGGACATCATTGCGTCGATGGAATACGGACTTTACTGCCGCAAGATGGGCGGTGGATCGGTCAATCCCTTAACGGGCGCGTTTAACTTCTCGGTTGCCGAGGGATATATCGTCCGAGGCGGTAAGATCTGTGAGGCGGTTCGCGGTGCATCCTTGGTCGGTAACGGCTCGGATATTTTGATGAACATTGACATGGTAGGACAAAATTTGGACCGCGCACAGGGAATGTGCGGCTCTTCCAGCGGAAGCGTTCCCACCGACGTGGGACAGCCGCTCATCCGCGTTTCTTCCATTACCGTAGGAGGTCGTTGATATGTTGTTTGAACAGATGAAAAACGCCCTGATCGCCGCTGCCGAGCGCGCGGGGCTTACCCAATATGAGATCTATTATCAGATGGAGGAGAGCGTGAATGCCGAAACGCTGAAGGACGAGATCAGTTCCTTTTCCTCGGGGGTCAGCGGCGGTATCTGCTTCCGCTGTATCGTGGGTGGCAAGATGGGCTACGCTTCGGGCGAGCTTTTGACCGAGGATGCAATGGAAGAGCTGGTAACGCGTGCCGTTTCCAATGCTGCCTGCATCGATAGCGAGGACGAGCCCTTGATTTTTGCGGGCTCTCCCGCTTACGCAAAGCTCGACGCGTCTGAGGTCAGGCTCGCGGATGCGAGCGTTGTGCGCGACAATGCGCTCCGCTTGCAGAGAGACACCTACGCGCAAAGCGATAAGGTGACGGACGGTACGCAGAGCGTGGCAATGTCCATGGTCAGCGAGACCGGACTCTACAACTCCAACGGTCTCTCTCTTTCCAACCGCGTCGGTGTCAGCGGCGGTTACGTTTGCCCTGTGGTGCGCGACGGGGAGGAGGCGCAGGAAAGCTTTGAGTTTGCGGCAGGTGAGAATTACGAGGCTCTTTCCGCCATTCCCGCAATTGCCGTTACCGATGCCTTGAATAAGATGGGTGCCACCGTTGCGGAATCGGGAAAATACGATATCGTATTCGACGGACGCGAGTTCCGTTCCTTCCTTTCTGCCTTTGCTTCCGCGTTTTCCGCAAAGAACGCGCAATTGGGACTTTCCTTGCTTGCGGGCAAGGAGGGCGAGACGGTTGCCGCCTCCTGCGTAACGGTGACGGACGACCCGATGCGAGAGGGAGCTCCCATCAAAACACCGTTTGACGGCGAGGGAGTCGCAACCGCGCGTCGTGCAATCATCGAAAACGGTGTCCTCAAGACGCTCTTGTACGATCTGACCACCGCGAAAAAGGCGGGTGTGGAATCTACGGGGAACGGACAAAAGGGAGGATACTCCTCTCCAGTTGCCATTGCTCCCTATAACTTTAGTTTGTGCGCAGGCAACGCAACGCTTGACGAGATGTTCCAAAAGGTTGGAACGGGGATCTATATCACCGAGTGCAAGGGCTTCCACGCAGGCGCGGATGCGGTAACGGGTGACTTTTCCATTGAGAGCGCGGGCTTTATGATCCGAGACGGAAAGAGAGCCGAGCCGATCAAGTCCTTTACCGTTGCGGGCAACTTCTTTGAACTGCTCAAAGCGATCGATACGCTGGGCAACGAGATCCGTTGGGGTCTGCCGCTTTCCTTTACCGTGTTCGGTTCTCCCGACGTATTGGTGCGCGGCATGAGCGTGGCAGGTAAATAATCTAAATTCCAAAAGGAGCTTTTCCGCAAGATGCGAGAAAAGCTCCTTTTTTTGACAAAACCATCCGATCCCTCTTGACAACGGCAGAATTTGCCTTTATAATAAAACTAAAGAATCACGTTTCCCACGCTTGACCTTGAAAGGAGAACTATGCGCCGCCGTTTTTGTTTTGTACATCCTGCCTTGTGCCGCCCGATCGCACTTTTTTTGGCGGTGCTTTTTCTATGCCTTTCTCTCTCCTCGTGCTCGGTGACGGTGGAGCGGACCGAAACGGAACCCACGGGAGACCTGCCCGCGTTTAACGAGACCGATCCCGGCGGAAAGGGCGACGAGACCCCCAAGCGTCCGCGCGTGGCACTCACCTTTGACGATGGTCCGCAGCATTATAACAATGAGGAAACCAAGAGCCTTGTCGATGAGCTTGTCAAATACGGCTACCGCGCAACCTTTTTCGTGGTTGGAAACCGCGTGGCGGGAGGAGATGCGGTTGCTTACGCGGTGGAAAAGGGAATGGAGATCGGCATCCACGGATATACCCATGACGTCTATTACGACGGTTGCACCGAGGAGGAGTTCTTTTGGGAAATGGACAAGACCGTTTCCGCGATCCAAAGACAGGTTCCCGGGTATGAACCCACCTTGATGCGCCCGATTGGCGGGCATATTTCCGCGGATATTCAAACAATCTGCCCCTACTCTATCATTATGTGGAGTATTGATACCACCGATTATAACTATACCTACAACAAGAACGATACCGACGAAACCGCGCAGGCAAAGGTAGATGTGATCGTTGAAAACGCGCTCCGCGGAGTTACGGACGGATCGATCATCCTGATGCACGATATTTATCAAAGCACCTATGATGCCGCAGTGATCATTTTGCAACGCCTGAACGAAATGGGCTACGACGTGGTTACCGTCAGCGAGCTGTTTGACGGGGAGCTGGAAGCGGGACAGATCTATTACGAAAACGAATAAGATCAAGGGGGGGAGTCAAATGCGAACGCATTTGACTCCCCCCTTGTAGTTACTGCTGTGTGATTGCCAGCTGATATTGGCTGATGAAAACAGCCAGTTTTCTGAAGCTGAGCATAAATTTTATGTGGACGTCGATGGGGCGAATGGTGACCGGATACGTAAAATTGGTGTATTCATTGAGAAGATCGAAGTCGAATATCAGATCGCCGTAGCATATGAAAAGACTGCTCAACGGAGTGGAAGTGTCTCCATCGTGAAAGCACCAATCCCCACGCGGAGAAATCTCGTCGTTGAGAACTCTTGCAAATAAACCCGTAGTATAATCAAAAGTTGCCAATTCATCTTCTGACAAATATCGTTTTTCCAAGCAATTGAAGATTTTTTGCGCGACTTCATTGCGACGGGGAGAGGCGCGGTGAAAGTAATCGGACAGAATATAGAGATATGCGGCGGTAATCGGCTTGTGCAACGGACACCGTTGCATAACGGGCTGAGAAATGAACTTTTCGTAGTATTGCTCAAACGGAGTTTTTTTTCTGAAAAAATGAAACATGACAATCTCCTGTTCGTGTTAAATTTGTGCGTGACAAATAAAAAAGTGCGCACAACCGCAGTCGCACGCACCAAAAACGCAAACTCCGATTGTTGTCACACAAAACCTAACAAGAACGGAGAAAAGTATCCATTTGCCAAGTGGAATTTGCATTTTTACAAATTCAGTATTGACAAATGAACACAAAGACAAAACCCCACCCCCTATCAAAACAGAGTGGATTGCCGTTGCATGTTATTCGGTTTTGTGTGACAACTGTATTGTAGCATAATTTTTTCGCGTTTGCAAGCCGTTTTTCATATTTTTAAAAAAAATTGAAATCTTTTCAATGCAAAATGCGGAATGCGAAGCGCGAGTCCCCACGAAAAATCAACGCAAATGAACTTAGGTGAGCGTTTTGGGTAGCGAAGCGGCGCGAGCGGGATGAATGACACCACGGTGTGGTGTCAGAACGCGAGCGTGACCGAGCCGCAGCGAGAAGTGGTACCAAAACGCTTGCGGGAGCAATTCTTCCGTCAGCGTGCGAAAGTTACAAATCAAGCAGAGTCTGTACCGCATCGGGGCTTTTACCAAAACGCAGAGCATGAAAAAAGGAATCGCCATGAGAGCGATTCCTGCCGAGGGTACACCTATCAAACGCGGTAAAAGTTTTGAAGGGGCGTGGGGGGACTTTTTACAAAATTACCCCACAAAAAAAAATACCCACAAAACAAATAACCCCCACAAAACAAAATAAAAACAAAAAAAACCGCGCCGGGGTGGCCCCAAAAACACAGCGG
>JBGVEW010000111.1:0-24546 GCA_045120465.1 Eubacteriales bacterium | reverse complement strand
AAGTTCCCCCACAAAAAATCATCCCCACAAAACTCATTCCCCACAAAAATCATAATATCCCCAAAATCTCCCGCGCGTGGTCGGCAACAAACAGACAGGGATGCTGCTCCAAGGTGGCGCGATTTTGATGCCCCGTGGTCAAGAGAACGCAATCCGCGCCCATAGCGGCGGCAACGCCCGCGTCGTGGTCGGTGTCTCCCACCATCAAAATGCGCGCGTCGGGGTTTTGCTGTCTCCACATCACGCCCACTTCGCGCTTGCTGTAGGCTTGAATGTTTTCCAACCCCAAGATTCCGTCAAAGTAAGAGCGGATGCCAAGACCTTCGATTTGTTTGGTCAGCATACCGAGCTCGGTGGCGGAGAGGATCCATTGGGAGAGTCCGCGCGCTTTGATTGCTTCAAAGACTTCGCAAAGTCCCTCGTAGATCGTAGAGGTCTTGCTGTTTTCCAGATAGTAGGCGACCCATTCCACGGCAAGCTCGGAGTAGGGGAGCTTGTCAAAATCAAAGCCGAGACGGCGGTAGTAATCGATGATCGGAAAGCCGAATACCTCGCGGTAGCTTTCCTTGGACTCGATCAAGGGGAGCTTGTGAGCGGCGAGCAGGGTGTTGGCGCTTTGGATGCAAGCGTCAACGTCATCGAGGATCGTTCCGTTAAAATCCCATACGACGTGGGTGTATTTGTTTGATTGCATGGTGTTCCTTTCTGTTGGAAATGTGAGGCAAAGCCCCTTACATCTTCCTGTATTTGATTGATTTTGAAGCGAAAAGCGGAAGCGGACGGCAGGAGAGGGTTTTTTTGCTTGACGTTCCTGAATTTGTGGGTTGCACAGGGGGGATCAAACCCTGTATAATAGGCATAGCATTGACCCCATGGTGCAGGACTCCTTTGGATGCAAATTCAGGAAAGGAGTGTGATAGTGATGGTCACCAAAACACAAAACGGAATGCGCGGGCGTGCTTTGCGCGTAGCGTGCGCTTTGATGATGCTGTTGATGCTTTTTGGCACGTTGATGCTTGGCGTTGGCGCAGAGACACGAACGGCAGTGCCGAGCGGTTCTTCCCCTACCGAGGTGTATCTCGACGGATACGAGGTGCTGGACGGCGACTGCGTGATCTGGAATTCGGTTACATACGTGCCCTTGAGAAAATTTTGTCTGCTGTTTGACGGATGCACGTTTTCGTGGAATGGGAAAACGAACACCGCAACCGTCAATACCGCACACGGTATGACGCTCATCATCAAAACGGGAGCACTGTACATCTACGCCAACGGACATTATTTTTATACGGTTGGCGCGGTGCAGAACTGGGGCGGCAGCCTTTACGTTCCGATCCGCCCCTTGGCGCGCGCGTTTAACAGCGAGTTGGCGTGGAATGCGACGGCAAGACGGAGCGAATTGACCTCGCCCAAGGGAAAACCGATGGTTGCGTGGGCAAGCTATAACAGCGATGAGGTCTATTGGCTTTCCCGCATCATTTCCGCAGAGGCGGGCGGCGAGCCCTTTTTGGGACAGATTGCCGTGGGCAACGTGGTGCTCAACCGCGTGCGCAGCAAATCCTATCCCAATACCATTTACGGTGTGATTTTTGATCGCAAACACGGAACGCAATTTTCGCCCGTGTCCTATGGGACGATCTACCGCGAGCCGAGTGCAAGTGCGGTGATTGCCGCAAAGATCTGCCTGGAAGGGTATTCGATCACGGATACGGCACTGTTTTTTATGAATCCGCGTATTGCAACCAGCAATTGGATCTCGAAAAACCGCCCCTATGCGTTTACGATCGGAAAACACGATTTTTATAATTGATCCCCTGTGGGCAAGCCGAGCGCATTTGCGCTCGGCTTTTTGACGCTTGTTTATCATACCATATTTTTTTGTATCTGTCAATCCGGGGGACGGTAATATTTGTGTCGGATTTTTATATTTTGGAGCATTTTGTTATTGACAAGAGAGGAGAAATATGCCATAATAGACGTAAAGAAGAATTGCTCTTTCACTATATCAAATATAAGGAGTTTCGTATGATGAACCTGACTTATCACCGTTCGCTTGCGGATCTGCACGTGGGATGCGAAAAGCCCCGCGCGTATTTTATTCCGTATCAGAGCCGTGAGGCGGCAAATACCTTGAACCGTGCCGAAAGTGACCGATTCCTTTCCCTTTGCGGCGAGTGGAGCTTCCGCTATTACAACAGTGAGCGTGAGCTTCCCGATTTCACCGCGGACACATGGACGACCGATGGCGCGGATCGATTAAACGTCCCCATGAGCTGGCAGTACGCGCTGGGGCGCGGATACGATGTGCCGCAATATACCAATATCAACTATCCCTATCCCGTCGATCCCCCGCATCTTCCCGATGACGTTCCCTGCGGGCTTTACGAGCGCAGCTTTACGGTCAGTGCCGAGGCACTTGCCAATCGGCAGATCTACATCAATTTTGAGGGCGTGGATTCCTGCTTCTATCTCTACGTCAATCACAAATTTGCGGCATATAGCCAGGTCAGCCATATGACCAGCGAGATTTGCGTTAACGATTATCTTGTGGCGGGCGAGAACACCGTTCAGGTTTTGGTGATGAAGTGGTGCGACGGCTCGTATCTGGAGGATCAGGATAAGATCCGCACCTCGGGAATCTTCCGCGAGGCCTACCTGCTTTTGCGCGACAAGGTACATCTGAAGGATCTTTACGTGCGCCAAAGCGTTGATGCCGATCTTTCCCACGCAACCGTTCGTGCCGAGCTGACACTGAACGGTGAGAGCGACGTTGCCTATACGCTCGTTTCCCCGATGGGAGAGACCGTGAAAGAGGGAACGGTGCGCGTTTGTGGTGAGGGCTGTATCGAAATGGAGCTGGATGCTCCCGTGCTCTGGAACGATGAAGAACCGAAGCTGTATGCGCTGTATCTCGATTGCGGAGAGGAGCACATCCGTCAGGAGATCGGTCTGCGTCGCTTTGAGATCATCGGCCGCGTGATGTACGTCAACGGTCAGAAGATCAAATTAAAGGGCGTGAACCGTCACGACAGCCACCCGCAGTTGGGTTCTGCCACTCCCATGGAGCATATGCTGCGTGATCTGTATCTTATGAAGGCGCACAACGTGAACACGGTGCGCACCAGTCACTATCCCAACGACCCCAGATTTTTGGAGCTTTGCGACCGACTCGGATTTTACGTTTGCGACGAGGCGGATATCGAAACGCACGGTTTTGGTCACGTGCATTGCTGGGGAAAATTGACCGATAGCCCCGATTGGAGCGAGGCGTATCTCGACCGTGCCGAGCGAATGATGGAGCGCGACAAGAACCGCGCGTGCGTATTGATGTGGTCGGTTGGTAACGAGAGCTATATCGGGCTCAACCACCGCCTGATGTCCGCGTATTTCCACGAGCGTATGCCCGGATGCTTCGTACATTCCGAGGATGCCTCCCGCCAGGCACTCAACGAGTACCGCGCGGCGACCGGAGACGCGCTCAAGACCCGCACGATGAACGTGGACTATATCGATCTGGATAGCCGCATGTATCCCTCGGTCAAGGATATCGAGAGAGACTATGGAAACAGTAAGATCGTAAGCAAGCCATTCTTCCTTTGCGAATACAGCCACGCGATGGGCAACGGCCCCGGAGACCTTGAGGAATATTGGCAGGCGATCTACAAGTACGATTGGTTCGTTGGCGGATGCGTATGGGAGCTTTTGGATCACTCGGTGGATATCGGAACGCCCGGTAACCCCAAGTTCATTTACGGCGGTGACTTTGGAACCTTCCCCAACGACGGAAACTTCTGCGTAGATGGTCTTGTGTATCCCGACCGTCGTCCGCATACGGGACTTTTGGAGCTCAAGCAGGTTCTGCGCCCTTGTCGCGCGGTTGCGTTCGATGCGGAAAAGGGAAGCGTTACGCTTCATAATCTGCGCCGCTTTACCGATCTTTCGGATCTCGATCTTTATTGGACGGTGGAGCAAAACGGACGCGTGGTGCGCGAAGGACGCGTGACGGAGCTGAAGATCGCAAACGGCCGTCGCCGTACCTACGTGCTGGCAAAGGATCTTCTCCGTGGGCTTCGCGGCTTCTGCTATCTCAATCTTTCCTACCGCACCAACCGCACGCTTCCTTGGGCGGTATGCGGATACGAGGTTGGATTTGAGCAGTTTGAACTGGATACTCCCGCCATGGAGGTGCCGGAACGAAAGGGTATGGAGCAGCCCTTTACGGTAACGGAGACCGAACGTTCGTTTGTCATTACCGACGGAGACAACGTTTATACCGTTGACCGCAAACGAGGACTTCTTTCCTCGATCAAGGGACAGGGCAAGGAGCTGTTAGTGTCTCCCTTGACGCCTACCGTTTGGCGTGCTCCCACCGACAACGACCGCGATGTTAAAAACCGCTGGTTCAACGAGCATTATCATAAAATGCAATCGGCTTGCTACGCTTGCTCGGTTCAGGAGACCGAGGAGCAGATCGAGGTGTGCGCAACCCTGTCGGTATCAGCACCCGCAAAGCTGCCGCTTCTCCGTTTGGAGGTGATCTATCGCTTCCGCCGCGGTGAGGGCGTGGCGATCGAGACCGATGCCAAGGTGCTGCAAAAGGATGCCTTTCTGCCCAGATTCGGCTTCGTATGTAAAATGCCCGCCGATTGCGAGCAACTGGCATACTTTGGTCGCGGCCCTGTGGAATCCTATGCGGATAAAAAGCAGGCTTCCCGTATAGGGCGTTACGCAACCACCGTCACCGAGCATTTTGAGCATTACGTGCGTCCGCAGGAGAACATGGCACACGTGGATTCCCGTTGGGTCGAGGTTTACAACGTAGCGGGGCAGGGATTGCTCGTTACCAATACCGAGACGAGCGCGTCCTTTAGCTTCAACTGCTCGCACTTTACCGACGAGCAATTGACCGCGACCGCGCATGACTATGAGCTGGAGCCCTTGTCAGAGACGGTTCTGCATCTGGACTATGCGCACAGCGGTATCGGATCGAATTCCTGCGGTCCGGTGCTTGATCGCGCACTGCGACTGGAGCAGGATTTCCACTTTGCACTCAGACTTCTCCCCGTTCGCACGGAAGACGTTTGTCCTTTTGCAAAGTGCACCAAATAAAAGAATCGGGGGCACGCGCATACGGCGCGTGCCCTTGCCAGACTGTAGACAAAACCAACGAGTTTCGTCAGTTTGACAATAGGTTTGGTGATGATTTTTCATATGGTTGCGGTTTCCAAAGGGGGAGCCTTGGTCGCGCTCCGCAGAGGGCGAAAGCCCCCCTAAACACGGCGCTTTTCTTTTTGCCAAGCTTTTTCTTTTGCGCCTTTTTGGTCAAAAGAAAATGCGGTATAAAGGAATTTGTACATATTAACAAATTAAGTCCCTTTGGTCTACAACCTGCGGTGGGCACGCGCACAGAGCGCGGCCCCTCGCGGACTGTAGACCAAACGACGAATTTCGTTCGCTTGACAATGATAGGAGATTGCTATGGATTTCAATGCAATGTTTGCCACTCCCGAGAGCGTTGCGGCACAGGTGCTGGGGCTTTGTGCAATGCTGTTGGGCTTTGTGACGTACGCCTTTCATCACAGAGGGAAAATCCTTTTGGCAAAGCTTACGGCAGATGCACTCTGGGTGGTACACTACCTTTTGCTCGATGCCGCTTCCGGTGCGATGATCAATGCGGTCAACGTGGTGAGGGAAGGGGTTTTTTATCATAAGGAAAAACGATGGGCTTCGCATCTTTTGTGGCCGTTCGCCTTTCTCGCGCTCAACCTGTTGATGACAGCGCTGTCGTGGCAAGGAATGATCAGCTTGTTGCCCGCCGTCGGATCCTCTCTCAACGTGTTCGGGCTCTGGTGCAGCGATCCCCGACGCTTGCGTCTTGTCTCGTTGCCCGCTCTCACCGCATGGATGATCTATTCCGTGCTTGTTGGTTCCGTGTGGAGCCTTGCCGTTAACGCGGCATCGGTTTCTTCCATTCTGTTTGCCCTGATCAGGGATGCAAAAGCGAAGAACTCCTTGTAAAAAATCCGTTTTTTTTCAGCGGTGCGCCTCTGTTTCGGGGCGCACCGCTTTTGCCTTTGAAAATGCTACCTATTATTATATGGTGCATATTCCGCTTCGGGATGCACCGTTTTTTGACAAACTTTACAACAGGCGAAAAAAATAAAAAATAAAAAAATGAAATTTTTTACAAAAAATACTTGACAATTGACAAAAAACATGATAAAATATTAAACTGCATTATAATCGCTCGTATTGTGGAAACTTTGGTGATTTATGTGAAATTGCATAAATGGCAAATTGCACAAATCATCGGATGTCAAAAAGGCTCCGCTTTTCGATTGTGATTTTTCTACGCGTTATCAATTCTTTGAATGGAGTGATTGAATTAATGATCAAAGTAAAAGATCAAAAGCTTGGTCAGAACACGAGAAAAAGCTTCTCGGGCGCTCGGTTTGATTACCCTCTGCCCAACTTGGTCGAGATCCAGACCAAGTCCTACGAATGGTTCAAGAAGGAAGGCTTGATGGAGGTTTTGCGCGACGCATCTCCCATCACCGATACCTACGGCAACCTCGTAATCGAGTTCATCTCTTATACCCTTGATGAGGCTCATCCCAAGTACCCCGTGGAGGAGTGCAAGGAGAGAGACGTCAACTATGCAGCACCCTTAAAGGTCAACGTACGCTTGACCAACAAGCAAACGGGTGAGGTCAAGCAGGCTGACATCTTTATGGGCGATTTCCCGCTCATGACCGAAACGGGTACCTTTGTGATCAACGGTGCGGAACGAGTCATCGTTTCCCAGATCACCCGTTCCCCAGGAATGTATTATTCTTCCGAAATTGATAAGGCGGGTAAAAAGACCTATGCCACCACCGTGATCCCGTACCGCGGCGCATGGCTGGAGTACGAGATCGACGCGGCAGGCGTTGCCTACGTCCGTATCGATAAAAACCGCAAGCTGCCCCTGACGATGTTCATCCGCGCGCTCGGACTGGAAACTCGTGAGGAGGTTTACGCGCTGTTCGGTGAGGATGAGCATCTCCGTCTCACCTTTGAAAAGGATGAGAGCGAGGAGCTCGCGGCGCAGAGCCGTTCTACCGCAAGCGTAGAGGCTTTGAAGGAGATCTATAAGAAGCTCCGCCCGGGTGAGCCCCCCACGGAGGAGGCTGCACGCACCCTTCTTCATAACTATTTCTTTGACCCCAAGCGTTATGACATCGCGCCTGTCGGTCGTTACAAATTTAATAAAAAGATGGCGGTTCACAACCGTATCGCCAACCGCCGCCTGGCAGAGGACGTCGTAAGCCCCATTACGGGTGAGGTCATCCTGAACGCGGGCGAGGTGATCACTCCTGCTCTGGCGCGTGATATTGAGCACGCCGGTGTAAACGAGATCATGATCGCCATGGACAACGGCGAGGTTGTAAAGGTCATGGGTAACAACACCGTCAATCCTGTGTACGTGCTTGGCACTGATTTGCAGGATTGCGGCGTGCGCGAAAAGGTTCGCACCCCCGTTCTTCTCGAGATTCTTCAGGAGTGCGGCGGTGATATCGACGCTGTCAAGGCTGCCGTTAAGGATCGTATTGCCGATCTTTGCCCCAAGTGCCTGACTGTGGACGACGTAATGGCATCCATCAACTATCTGCTGTGCTTGACGCATGACGTGGGCTCGGTGGACGATATCGACCACTTGGGCAACCGTCGTATCCGCTCGGTTGGTGAGCAGCTGCAAAATCAGCTCCGCATCGGCTTTGCGCGGATGGATAAGATCATCAAGGAGCGTATGGCAACGCAGGATAACGAAAAGCTGACCGTTCAGGCACTGATCAATATCCGTCCCGTTACCACCGCGATCCGCGAGTTCTTCGGTTCCAGCCAGCTGTCTCAGTTCATGGACCAGAACAACCCCTTGGCAGAATTGAGCCACAAGCGCCGTCTCTCGGCACTCGGTCCCGGCGGTTTGTCCCGTGACCGTGCGTCCTTCGACGTGCGTGACGTTCACTATACCCAGTACGGACGTATCTGCCCGATCGAGTCCCCCGAAGGACCTAACATCGGTCTGATCTCCTATCTGTCCACCTATGCGCGTATCTCGGAGTATGGATTTATCGAAGCGCCTTACCGTAAGGTCGAGCACATCGACAACGGTGACGGCACCTTCCGCCATCACGTAACCGACGAGGTGGAATATATGACCGCGGACAACGAGGATCATTACATCGTCGCACAGGCAAACGAGCCTTTGGATGAGAATGATTGCTTTGTCAACGCAAAGGTCATCGGCCGTGACAAGACCGAGATCGTTGAGGTGGATGCTTGTGACGTCGATTATATGGACGTCGCGCCCAAGATGCTGGTATCGGTGGCATCCGCAATGATCCCCTTCCTTGAAAACGACGACAACACCCGTGCCTTGATGGGATCGAACATGCAGAAGCAGGCAGTGCCGCTTTTGATCAACGATTCTCCGATCGTCGGAACGGGTATGGAATACAAGGCTGCGCTGGACTCCGGCGTTGTCATCATCGCACAGAGAGCAGGCTACGTTGAGCGCGTGCAGGCAGACAAGATCGTGATTGCTTGCGAGGGCGGCGTCAAGGACGTTTACGAGCTGCTCAAGTTTAAGAGAACCAACCAGGGCACCTGCTTTAACCAGCGTCCCATCGTCTCCAAGGGAGACTACGTGGAGGCAGGTCAGGTCATCGCCGACGGTCCCGCAACCAGCAACGGCGAATTGTCTCTCGGTAAGAACGCTCTCATCGGCTTTATGACCTGGGAGGGCTACAACTACGAGGACGCAGTCCTGTTGAATGAAAGATTGGTACGCGACGACGTTTATACCTCGTTGCATATCGAAGAATATACCCACGAGGCAAGAGACACCAAGCTCGGCCCGGAGGAGATCACCCGTGAGATCCCCAACATCGGTGAGGACGCACTGCGCGACCTGAACGCCGAGGGTATCGTTAAGAAGGGTACCGAGGTTCGCTCCGGCGATATTCTGGTCGGTAAGATCACCCCCAAGGGCGAGACCGAGCTGACCGCAGAGGAAAGACTTTTGCGTGCGATCTTCGGTGAGAAGTCCCGCGAGGTTCGTGATACCTCCCTGCGTCTGGCACACGGTGAATCCGGTATCGTCGTAGATGTTCGCGTCTTCTCTCACGAGCAGGGCGACGAGCTCCCCGCAGGTGTCAACAAGGTCGTAAAGGTTTATATCGCGCAGAAGCGTAAGATCTCCGTGGGAGATAAGATGGCAGGAAGACACGGTAACAAGGGTGTCGTATCCCGCATCCTTCCTCCTGAAGATATGCCCTTCCTGCCCGACGGAACGCCTCTGGATATCGTATTGAATCCTCTGGGCGTACCTTCCCGTATGAACATCGGTCAGGTGCTTGAGGTGCATCTCGGTATTGCATCCCGTAAGCTTGGCTGGAAGATCATGACCCCCGTCTTTGGCGGCGCAAACGAGAAGGATATTCTCGAGTGCCTTGAGGCTGCGGGTATGCAGAGAGATATGTTCCCCTTGGAAAATCCCGAGGGCAAGGCTCTCTACGAGGAGACGACCGATCCCGAAACGGGTGTCAAGTCTTTGCGCACGCTCTCCGATGAGGAGCGCGCGGACGAGGCGTTTATGAACAGCCTGCGTGCCGAAAAGCGTTTGAAGATCCTTGACGGTAAGACCGTTTTGTATGACGGACGCACGGGCGAGCCCTTTGATAACCCCGTTACCGTCGGTATCATGTACTACCTCAAGCTTCACCATCTGGTTGACGATAAGATCCACGCACGTTCCAACGGTCCGTACTCTCTGGTCACGCAGCAGCCCTTGGGCGGTAAAGCTCAGTTCGGCGGTCAGCGTTTCGGAGAAATGGAGGTTTGGGCACTGGAGGCATACGGTGCGGCTTACACGCTGCAGGAGATTTTGACCGTCAAGTCCGACGATATCAACGGACGTCGTCGCGCTTACGAGGCGATCATCAAGGGTCAGAACATTCCTACTCCCGGCGTGCCCGAATCCTTCAAGGTCATGGTCAAGGAGCTTCAGTCCTTGGCTCTGGATATCCGCGTACAGGACAAGGATGGCAACGATATCGAGCTTTCCGAGCTGTGTGCTGAGGAGGATGCCGTTACCAAGGGTGCTGATAAGGACGCAATCGATGCGGTTCTCGGTCAGCGCGCTATGGATGAGGATCTGCGCCGTTCGTTCCTTATGGAGGATGAGAACGGTGACGTGATCGAGGAAGAGGAGGACGAGTTTGCATCGGACGAGGTGTACGAGGCAGAGGAGTCTTATGACGATTTCTCCGAGGGAGACGAATAATTGCAGATGATCCGCACGTCGGTGCGGGTATCGGACGCGGGAGGGGAAGTGCCTCCCCCGTCCGCCGTGAGTATAGATAGAAAGGGTTCATGGTTATAACTGTGGAGCATAAAGAATTTTATTCTATAAAAATTGGATTGGCATCTTCGGATATGATCCGCGAGTGGTCTTACGGTGAAGTCAACAAGCCCGAGACCATTAACTACAGAACGCTCAAGGCAGAGGTCGGTGGACTGTTCTGCGAGCGTATCTTCGGTCCTACCAAGGATGGTGCTTGTATGTGCGGCAAGTATAAGAATTCGCACAGCAAGGAAATTATCAAGTGCGAAAAGTGCGGCGTTGACGTAACCACCAAAAAGGTGCGCCGTGAGAGAATGGGACACATCGAATTGGCGTCTCCCGTATCTCACATCTGGTATTTCAAGGCAGTTCCTTCCCGTATGGCACTGATCCTCGATATGTCGCCCAAGGCACTGGAGCAGGTCCTGTATTTTGCAGAGAACGTCGTATTGGATCCCGGTCATACCCCCTTGGAAAAGGGCTTGGTCATGTCCGAGAAGCAGTACGTAGAATACCGCGAGCTGTACGGAAACGAATTCCGTGCGGGCATGGGTGCCGAGGCGATCAAGGAGCTGTTGCAGGGAATTGACGTTGAGGCGCTTGCGGCAAGCCTGAAGGAAGAGCTTGCGCAGGCATCGGGTCAGAAAAAGACCCGTATCATCAAGCGTTTGGAGGTCGTAGAGGCATTCCGTAAATCCGGCAACCATCTGGATTGGATGGTTCTGGACGTGATCCCCGTGCTTCCTCCCGACATCCGTCCGATGGTACAGCTGGACGGCGGACGTTTTGCGTCCTCCGACCTCAACGAGCTTTACCGTCGCGTGATCAGCCGTAACAACCGACTCAAAAAGCTGATGGAGATCCGTACCCCCGAGATCGTCATCCGTAACGAGAAGAGAATGCTGCAGGAGGCTGTTGACGCTCTGATCGACAACGGCAAGCGCGGCAAGCCCGTAACGGGTCCCTCCAACCGTCCTCTCAAGTCTCTGTCCGAAATGCTCAGAGGTAAGCAGGGACGCTTCCGTCAGAACCTTTTGGGTAAGCGTGTTGACTATTCCGGTCGTTCGGTTATCGTCGTAGGACCGAACCTTAAGATCTATCAGTGCGGTCTGCCGAAGGAAATGGCGATCGAATTGTTCAAGCCCTTCGTCATCAAGAGATTGGTCGAGATGGGCAAGGCAACCAACGTTAAGGACGCACAGAAGAAGATCGACCGTGCGTACGATCCCGCAAACGCGTGTGTTTGGGACGCGCTCGAAAACGTGATCAAGGAGCATCCCGTGCTCCTCAACCGTGCACCTACTCTGCACCGTCTGTCCATTCAGGCGTTTGAGCCCGTGCTGGTTGAGGGACGTGCAATCAAGCTGCACCCGCTGGTATGTACCGCATTCAACGCGGACTTCGACGGTGACCAGATGCCCGTGCACGTTCCGCTTTCCGCAGAGGCACAGGCAGAGGCAAGATTCCTGATGCTCTCCGCCAACAACCTGCTCAAGCCCATGGACGGTAAGGCAGTTACCGTTCCTTCTCAGGATATGATCCTCGGCGCGTACTACCTGACCATGGAGAAGGAAGGCGAGCCCGGTGACCGCGTACCCGTTCGTGATGAAAACGGTGAGATCCTGCGCGATGAAAAGGGCGAGATCGTTTACAACTATCATATGTATCGCAATATGGACGAGGCAATGATGGCACACGCAAACGGTACGCTGGGACTTCACTCCAAGATCAAGATCCGCGTTACCAAGGAGATCGACGGCGAGATGCGTTCGGACGTGATCGTTACAACGCTCGGTCGCTTGATCTACAACCGCGTGATTCCTCAGAATCTCGGCTTTGTGGATCGTTCCAAGCCCGAAAACGCACTCAAGCTCGAAATCGAGTTTGTCATCAAGAAGAAGCAGCTGGGTCAGATCCTCGACCGTTGTATCCGTAACAACGGCCCCGACGTCTGCGCAACCATGCTGGACGATATCAAGGCACTGGGTTACCAGTATTCCACCAAGGCATCCTTCTCGATCTCGGTTTACGATATGACCATCCCGAAGGAAAAGTCCACGTTTATCGACGCGGCACAGAAGCAGGTGGACGTTCTCAACGATTACTACCGCATGGGTATGTACTCCAACGAGGAACGCTACAATGCGGTCATCAAGCTGTGGGATAAGACCACCGACGACGTGACCAACGCATTGCAGAACAGCTTCAGCCAGTTCAACCCGATCAAGATCATGTCGGATTCCGGAGCCCGCGGATCCATCGCACAGATGCGTCAGCTGGCAGGTATGCGCGGATTGATGTTCGCAACCAACGGTCGTACCATCGAGGTGCCGATTAAGTCGAACTTCCGCGAGGGTCTGAACATTCTCGAGTACTTTATGGGCGCAAAGGGTTCCCGTAAGTCCCTGTCGGATACGGCACTCCGTACCGCTGACTCCGGTTACCTGACCCGCCGTCTGGTTGACGTTTCCCAAGAGGTGATCGTGCGTGAGATCAAGTGCGATACCACCAAGGGCGCATACGTCACCGATATTATGGATGAAAAAGCGAAGAGCGTACTGGAGCCTTTGGCAGACCGTATCGTCGGACGCTTTACCATGGGTCCCATCCTTCATCCCACCACGGGTGAGGTCATCCTTGAGGACGACCAAATGATCACCGAGGAGATCGTGGATCAGATCACCGCTGCAGGTGTCAAGGGCGTTAACATCCGTACAGTCATTCAGTGTCATGCAAAGCAGGGTATCTGCGCACATTGCTACGGCGCTGACCTTGCAAACGGTAAGCTCGTTAACGTCGGTGAGGCAGTCGGTATCATCGCGGCACAGTCCATCGGTGAGCCGGGTACCCAGTTGACCATGAGAACCTTCCACTCGGGCGGTGTCGCAGGTTCGGATATTACGCAGGGTCTGCCCCGTGTCGAGGAATTGTTCGAGGCACGCCAGCCCAAAAAGCCCGCAATCATGTCTGAGATCAACGGAACGGCGCACATCGGTATGGCGGAGAACTCCAACATCCACACCGTTACCGTTCGCCCCGATGCTACGCAGCCCGAGGGCGTTGTGGCAGAGGTCAAGGAGTATCAGATTCCTTACGGCACCAAGCTTTCCATCATCGAGGGTCAGCACCTCGAGGTTGGTGAGGCAATGACCGAGGGTAACAAGGCTCCCGCAGATATTATGCGCATTCTGGGTCTGGATGCGGTTTACGAATACCTCATCAAGGAAATTCAGAAGGTTTACCGTTCGCAGTCCTGTAACGTCAACGATAAGCACGTTGAGATCATCGCACGTCAGATGACCAGAAAGATGCGCGTTGAGGATAGCGGAAGCTCCGAATTGCTCGTAGGCTCCAACATCGATATGATGGACCTCGAAAGAGCAAACAACGAGATCGATGCACGCATTGCGAATGGCGAAGAGGGACTTACCCACGCTGTGGGAAGCACCATTCTCCTGGGTATCACCAAGGCATCGCTCCAAACCGAATCCTTTATGTCGGCAGCATCCTTCCAGGAGACCACCAAGGTTCTTACCGAGGCGGCGATCCACGGTAAGGTTGACTACCTGCGCGGTCTGAAGGAGAACGTGATCATCGGTAAGCTGATCCCTGCCGGAACCGGTATGGATTGCTATAAGGGTGTCGGCGTTCGCAAGGTCGAGGAGACCGAGGCGGTTTGATTCCGTTCAAGAATAAACAAGATGGCTGTCGCGCGTTGCGCGACAGCCATTCTGTTGCTTTTAAAATGACTTTTGGAGCGTTTTTGGCGTATAAAACTGAAAAATATGGCAAATAATCAAATTTAAATGATTTGAATTTGTGCAAAAGGGAGAAAAATGCACAAGGAATGCTTGGTTCTTGACAAAATCGTAGGAAAGTGCTATAATAGATTGTAATTGCGGGGGTATGCCCGTAGTGTGCCTTGTTTAAAATGAGGCGTTTGTGCATGGCAGAATCACACGACAATCGTCGGGTGTCTGTATATAAACATTAAATTTTCGGAAGAAGGAGGAAACTGAAGAATGCCAACCTTTAACCAGCTTGTCAGACAGGGTCGCGGCGAGAAGGATTACAAGTCCAAGGCTCCCGTGCTGCAGAAGAGCTTCAACTCTTTGAAGAACGCTGCAATCAACCAGTCCGCACCGCAGAAGAGAGGCGTTTGCACCAAGGTATCTACCACCAGCCCTAAGAAGCCGAACTCCGCAATGAGAAAGATTGCCAGAGTACGTCTTACCAACGGTATGGAAGCAACCGTCTATATTCCCGGTATCGGTCACAACCTGCAGGAGCACTCGGTGGTACTGATCAGAGGAGGTCGTGTAAGAGACCTTCCCGGTGTACGTTACCATATCATCCGCGGTACTCTTGACGCACAGGGTGTTGCAAACCGTAACCAGAGCCGTTCCAAGTACGGCGCAAAGAGAGCAAAGAAGAAGTAATTTTCTTTGATGCCCCGGCGGAAAGACCGCCAAAAACACAAAAAAGCAGAATTCGCCCGTCCACGCGTTTTTCGTAAATTTAATGTTTATGTAAACCCGACGGCGCTAACAGAAGATGCTTTTGAGTACCAATGATTTCATAATATTGATGAAGGAGGGAACTACAGTGCCGAGAAGAGGTCGTATTACCAAAAGAGATGTATTGCCGGATCCGCTGTATGGTTCCAAGCTTGTAACCAAGCTGATCAACAACGTGATGTATGATGGCAAAAAGGGCGTTGCTCAGACCATTGTTTACGATGCATTCAAGCTCGTAGAGGAAAAGCAGGGTCAGAACGCACTGGAGATTTTCCAGGAAGCACTTGAAAACATTATGCCTGTTCTGGAGGTTAAGGCTCGCCGTGTAGGCGGTTCTACCTACCAGGTACCGATGGAGGTTCGCGCAGAGCGCCGTCAGACCTTGGGTCTGCGTTGGCTCATTCTCTTCGCAAGAAAGCGCGGAGAAAAGACCATGGCTGAAAGACTTGCAGGCGAGATCATCGATGCAAAGAACAGCGCAGGCGGAGCTTTCAAGAAAAAGGAAGAAACGCACCGTATGGCAGAAGCAAACAAGGCGTTTGCTCACTACAGATATTGATCTGTGCCTGAGTTGATCTAAGGAGAAAACACAATGGCAAGAGAATATTCACTTGAGAATACCAGAAATATTGGTATCATGGCTCACATCGACGCCGGAAAGACCACCACAACCGAGCGTATCCTGTTCTACACGGGTAAGACGCACAAGCTGGGTGAGACTCACGAAGGCGCAGCAACCATGGACTGGATGGTTCAGGAGCAGGAGAGAGGTATTACCATCACTTCCGCTGCTACCACCTGTTTCTGGAAGAATAATCGTATCAATATTATTGATACCCCCGGCCACGTTGACTTTACCGTAGAGGTAGAGCGTTCCCTGCGTGTCCTCGACGGTTCCGTAACCGTTATGTGCGCAAAGGGTGGCGTTGAGCCCCAGTCTGAAACCGTTTGGCGTCAGGCTGATAAGTACAGAGTCCCCCGTATGATCTACGTCAACAAGATGGATATCACGGGTGCGGACTTCTACCGCGTTATCGATATGATCCACAACCGTCTGCGCGCAAACGCAGTTCCGATCCAGCTTCCCGTCGGTAAGGATATGACCTTCCGCGGTATCGTCGATTTGATGAACATGGAAGCAGACATCTACTATGATGACATGGGTAAGGATATGCGCGTTGAGCCCATTCCGGAGGACATGGTCGATCTCGCAAACGAGTGGCGTGAAAAGATGGTTGAGGCAATTGCTTCTACCGACGACGAGCTGATGATGAAGTACCTTGAGGGTGAGGAGATCACCGTTGAGGAGCTGAAGGTCGCTCTCCGTAAGGCAACCATCGACAACGCAATCGTTCCCGTTGTTTGCGGTACTTCTTACCGTAACAAGGGTGTTCAGAAGCTTCTGGACGCTATCATTGATTATATGCCTTCTCCCGTGGACGTTCCCGCAATTAAGGGCGTGAACCCCAAGAGCGGCGAGGAAGAGGAGAGACCCTCTTCCGACAGCGAGCCCTTCTCGGCTCTGGCATTCAAGATCATGACCGACCCGTTTGTTGGAAAGCTTTGCTACTTCCGCGTTTACTCGGGTGTTGTCAACGCAGGTGATACTGTGTACAACTCCACCAAGGGTAAGGACGAGCGTCTGGGTCGTATCTTGCAGATGCACGCAAACGAGAGAAAGGATATCGATTGCTGCTACGCAGGTGATATCGCTGCTGCGATCGGTGTGAAGAACACCACCACCGGTGATACCTTCTGTGACGAGAAGCATCCCATTATTCTGGAGTCGATGGAATTCCCCGAACCCGTTATCCGCGTTGCGATCGAGCCTAAGACTCGCGCAGGTCAGGAAAAGATGGGTCTGGCGCTGGCGAAGCTGGCAGAGGAAGACCCGACCTTCCGTACCTACACCGACGATGAGACCGGACAAACCATCATCGCAGGTATGGGTGAGTTGCACCTTGAGATTATCGTAGACCGTCTGCTTCGTGAGTTCAAGGTCGAGGCAAACATCGGTAAGCCCCAGGTTGCATACAAGGAGACCATTCGCAAGAAGGTCGATCACGAGACCAAGTACAAGAAGCAGTCCGGTGGTTCCGGTCAGTACGGTCACGTCAAGATCATCATGGAGCCCAACGAGCCCGGCAAGGGCTACGAGTTCGTCAACGCTGTTACCGGCGGTGCGATCCCGAAGGAATACATTCCCGCAGTCGATGCAGGTATGCAAGGCGCTCTCCAGTGCGGTGTATTGGCAGGCTATAACGTTGTTGACGTTAAGGTTACGCTGTACGACGGTTCTTACCACGAGGTAGACTCTTCGGAAATGGCGTTCAAGATCGCCGGCTCTATGGCGTTCAAGGAAGCAATGAGAAAGGCAGATCCCGTTCTCACCGAGCCTATGATGAAGGTCGTTACCATCGTTCCCGAGGAATATATGGGTGCTGTCATCGGTGACTTCAACAGCCGCCGCGGTCAGATCCAGTCTCAGGATTCCAACGGCGCCGGCGTGCTTGAGGTTCTTGCATACGTGCCGCTTTCCAACATGTTCGGATACGCTACCGATCTGCGTTCCAAGACGCAGGGTCGCGGTCAGTATTCGATGGAGCCCAGCCACTTCGCAGAGGTTCCGAAGTCTATTCAGGAAACAATCATCAAGGAACGCGCGAAGAACGCATAATTCCGCGATTGTGTCACCAATATACTAAAAAAGAAAAAAGAATTTATTATTTTAACGGAGGAAATTCAAAATGGCAAAAGCTACATTTGAACGTACAAAGCCCCATGTTAACATTGGTACCATCGGTCACGTTGACCACGGTAAGACCACTCTGACCGCTGCTATCACCAAGACCCTTTCTCTCAAGAACGGTGCCGTTGAGTTCCTGGCATATGACCAGATCGACAACGCTCCCGAGGAAAAGGCAAGAGGTATCACAATTAACACCCGTCACGTTGAGTACGAGACCGACAACCGTCACTACGCTCACGTTGACTGCCCCGGCCACGCCGACTACGTTAAGAACATGATCACCGGTGCTGCACAGATGGACGGCGCAATCCTCGTCGTTGCAGGTACCGACGGTCCTCTTCAGCAGACCCGTGAGCACGTTCTGCTCGCTCGTCAGGTAGGCGTTCCCGCAATCGTTGTATTCATGAACAAGACCGACCTCGTTGATGACGATGAGCTGCTCGATCTCGTAGAGATGGAGATCCGTGATCTTCTGTCTTCCTACGACTTCCCCGGTGACGATCTCCCGATCGTTCGTGGTTCCGCTCGTGAGGCTCTTGAGTCTTCCAGCACCGACATCAACGCTCCTGAGTATGCTTGCATTCTCGAGCTGATGAACGAAGTTGACAACTATATTCCTACTCCCGAGCGCCAGGCAGATCTTCCTTTCCTGATGCCCGTCGAGGACGTATTCTCCATCTCCGGCCGTGGTACTGTTGCTACCGGTCGTGTTGAGCGTGGTACCGTTAAGGTTTCCGACGTTGTTGAAATCGTCGGTCTGAAGGACGAGGCTTCCTCCACCACCGTTACCGGTGTCGAGATGTTCCACAAGCTCCTGCCCCAGGCAGAGGCCGGTGACAACATCGGTGCACTGCTCCGTGGTGTTGCTAAGGAAGACATCGAAAGAGGACAGGTTCTGGCTAAGCCCGGTTCCATCAAGCCTCACACCAAGTTTGTAGGTCAGGTTTACGTTCTGACCGAGAAGGAAGGCGGCCGTAAGAAGCCCTTCTTCTCCGGCTACAGACCTCAGTTCTACTTCAGAACTACCGACGTTACCGGTAACATCGAGCTCCCCGAGGGCGTTGAGATGTGCCGTCCCGGCGATAACGTTGATATGACCGTTGAGCTGATCAAGCCCGTTGCTTGCGAGCAGGGTCTCCGTTTCGCTATCCGTGAGGGTGGTAGAACCGTTGGTTCCGGCGTCGTTTCCAGCATCATCGCTTAATTAAACGCCAAATGTGGGGTTGCTATGCGAAAGTGTAGCAACCCCTTTACAAACAGAATAAAATACTTTGGGGATTGGTGAAATTCCAATACCGGCAGTGTACCCGTTTGACGGGAAGTCTGCGAACTCCCAAGAGGAGCCGATCGGGTGAGATTCCCGAACCGACGGTTACAGTCCGGATGGGAAAGGAGATTGTTGATGTCGAAGTATCGTTTGGATGCCGACAAGCTGCGCCGCATTGTATTGATTGCATTGTTCGGTGCTATTTCTTACGTTGTCATGCTGGTGGTACATATTCCCGTGCAGTTTTTGACAATGGACGTCAAGGACGTTGTGATTACGCTCGCAGGGCTGTATTTCGGGCCCTTGGCGGCGCTTTCGTTGTCAGTACTGGTTCCGCTGTTAGAAATGGTGACCGTCAGCTCTACGTGGCTTTACGGCTTTCTTATGAACTTTCTTGGCACAGCGGCTCTTTCGGTAACGGCGAGCGTGATCTACAAGTACAAAAAGAGCCTCTGGGGGGCGATTTTGGGACTTGTCAGCGGTGCGGGTGTTATGGTTGCCGTTATGATGCTGTTCAACCTTCTGGTAACGCCTTATTACATGGGAGTTACGGTAGAAGCGGTGCAGGGGTTGATCCCTGTGCTTTTGTTCCCGTTCAATCTTTTTAAAGGTCTTTTAAACGTGGGACTCGTGCTGATGCTTTATAAGCCGTTGTCACTGGTGATGCAAAGGGCGGGGATTTTGCCGCGTTCGGAGCACCCCTTACGCATGGACCTGCGCTCTCTCTTGATCTTTGCGGCGGCATTGCTCTTGACGGTTGGATCTCTGATCGTCATTTTCGTCGTTCTCGGCGGACAGATCACGTGGGGAATATAATGTTTTATGATTTGCGGTTGATGAAGTTAGAAATTATAAAAAAGAGACTGAGTCATTAGATTGTTATTTTAAAGGATAGTAAAAAAAACACGGCATATCTCGAAAGAGATATGCCGTGTTTTGCTTTTTTGGGACACAAATATATGCCTTAATTAAGGATTACAAATTTTTTTCACCTTGAAGTGATATGCGAAAGGCTCGCACAAACCAAGGCTCTCTTGTGTAAAGGGAGCTGTCAGCGAAGCTGACTGAGGGATTGTTTTGGCGTTCTTTTATGCTTTTACAACCCCTCCGTCTTGCTTCGCAAGCCACCTCCCCTTACACAGGGGAGGCGCTCTCTGCTTTTCGGAAGGTGATTAGATAAAAAATTGCTCGAAACTATTTACAAACCGAAAAAATTGTGTTATAATGATCATGCCAAACAAAACCAAATAACTTTTAAGGATAAACGCCCTATTTTTATAGGGGGGTCTTATACCCATTTCTATTTTTGCGAGTCAGAATAAATCAGGCAAAAATGCTTGCTCCGCTGACTTGCATATGGTGTTTATCCGTGAAGTTGGTTTTGTTTGGCGACAATTGGAGTTGGCGTTTTTCGGTGCGGTAACTTCGGTTGCCGCACTTTTTATTTAATCAACAAAAAGGAGAAGAAAAATGAAAAACAAATTTTGGAAAATTACTACCATCGCTTTAAGTCTTATTATGTGTCTTTTGGTTTTCGCCGCGTGTGGGAACAGTGGTAACGGTGATGACGGTGAATTGAAGATTACCGAAGAATTCATAAGAACCGAATTGATGAATTCTGACGGTGAATTGGATGGAACTTTAACCATCACAAGTGGTTCTTCGGAAGATGTTTTAGCTTTTAATTATGTTGTAACCGAAATTAATGCTGAAAAATTGGTGGATAAAAACTTCACAAAAAATGCTGTTCAAATATTATTGTCTAATCCTGAAAATTTAACATATGGGGATTTTAAGGTTTGCAATGCATTTAGTGCAACTATGGGTGTGGTTGGAGTTTTTTATGGAAATGAAAACTTTGATAGTAATGATTTTACTGATGATATTTTAAGTATCATTTGTGATGGATCTTCAAAAACTTATGAAAATTGGACCGTTTCAGCAGTTGTAGATCAATCGTCCGATAGTATTACTATTAAAGCTACACATAATTGAGGAAATGGCTATGTTTTGCAAAAATTGTGGCACACAGTTATCCGACGATAGCAAATTCTGCTCTAATTGCGGATATAAAGCAGAAGAAAGCGTTTTAAACGAGAACGTTGAAAACGATGAGACTATCAATGCTAAAATTGAATGCCAGGAAGAGATAACCACTCTTTCATCGACTAATCGTTTTGAAGAAACGTACAGAAAAATAGCAGACAAGTTATTTCTTGGCGGATTTATTTCTGCTACGTTTGGAACGATACTGTTTATAGGAATTGTTCTTGTTAGCTTCATTGGATATGGTAAAGTCTATTTATATGGTGGATATGATTTTACAGCGAAATTAACAACGACCAGTTTGGTTTTTATGTTGCTTGGATTTGTTGTATTGACTTGCGTATTTGCACTTAATTTGAAGCTCAAATCTATAAAATTGCTGGCAAGAAAATCTTTTACAGTTTTGTCTGTTGTTCTGATAATTTTATGTGTCAGTTTATCTGTTTGGGGATTTGTTGATGCTAACGAACAAGACCAGGGAAGTTCTTATGGAGGTAGTTCCTATGGTAGTGGCTACAATAACTATTACAGTTCGGGAGTAGATAAAAGTATAGGTCTTTCCTTGAAGGTTGATAGTATAAAAACCAGCAGTAACTATACATACGTTTATTGTACCGTAACGAATGTAAGTTCGAAATATGTTGCAACAAGATACAGATATGTTAAAGTGAAGGCTCAGTTTAAGAACTATTCCGGCTCAATTGTTGACACCGATTGGACTTATGCGGTTGATTCAACATGGCTTGAGCCCGGAGAAAGTAAGACTTTCTATTATATGGTGCAAAATACCAATATTAAGTCGGCAACGCTGACCTTCGTTGATTAAAAAATAATCTTTGATTGCCACTCCGTAGGCCGAAATATCGGTGTGGTATAAAATTGGCGAGCTGATTTTTTCAGCTCGCTTTTTTAATATTGGTTATTTCAAATCTGTCTTTTAGAGCATATATTCTTGACTTAGTTCCTTTGTGCAATTCATTTTATTTTTCATCATTCACGTCCCCCCGTAAAAGGTCTTGGATGCGGCGGAAAGACTGTAATTTTTGCTTCCCACGGCAATCCGTTCCCAATCCTCCGCGCTTCCCGTGTAGTAGATATGCGAGAGATAGGAGCAGTTGTAAAACGCCATGTCGAGAATTTCGCAGGTCACGGAGCTGATGGTGATGCTCTTGCCTGCGTGCATGGCGGGGTAGGTGAGCAGGCTATAGCCGTCGGACGTGTAAAGTACCCCGTCGATGTCACAGTAGTAGGCGTTTTGAATGTCAACCGAAATATGAATGAGATTGGGACAATCGGCAAAGGCGAGCGCGCCGATCGCACTGACCGTGGAGGGGATCTGAATGGCGGTCGCAGGGCATCCGTAGAGCGCGCGAGGAGCAATCGCAACGACCACCTCGCCCGCGGGGGAGACGGACGGAATGACGATATAGGTGTCGGTGCAATTTCCGATTCCCGTCAAGGTGCAGGTTCCGCCGCCGTTTGAGGTAAAGGCAAGCGTGTTTTTGATTTCTTCCGGCTTTGGAAGAATCACGGGAGGCGCGGTTGTGGATTCTTCCGTGCGGTCGGGGGAAGGGAGCGTTCCCGTGTCACGGGAGTCGTACTCCTCCCCCTCCTCGGGCTCTCCGCCTTCTACGTAGGAAAGGCAGATGAGCGCAACGGTCAATGCAAGTGCCATGGCAAACAGAATGGCGATGGATATGGTTAAGATTTGCGTCATATTGGATTTCATTTGAACGTCCTTTCCTGTATTTTCTGCTTGTATTATCGCATAAAACGGGATGGAAAGTCAAGAAAATTCGTTCTTCAAAAAGGGACAGAAAGAGAGTGGAAAATGCGGAAAACGAACACACGTGTGTTGATTTTTGCAAGGAAAGCGACGAAGGAGGAAGGTTTTGTCGAACGGTTTTACGGAGTTGACAAACGCCGGCTTTTCTGTTATAATAGGGAAGAATGAAAACGCGCCCGTGGCGCATGGAGTAGAAATGAAGATCAAGGATATTGAGATCAAAAACGGAATCTGCCTTGCCCCTTTGGCGGGGGTAAGTGACCGCACCTTTCGCCGCATGGCGCGACGTTACGGAGCGGAATATACCGTGAGCGAAATGGTATCTGCCAAGGCACTGTGCTACGAGCAGCTTTGTAAACGTCCCGCTACCGAGGAACGCACGCGTACAGCCCCCTTGGCGGCAGTGCTTCGTGAAGAGCTTCCCATGGCGGTTCAGCTCTTTGGCGCGGATCCGGAATTTATGGCGCGTGCGGCGCAATTGCTCGAGTGCAACGAGTATCGCGGTGCGTGCGGTGAGGTGCCCCCCTCGGTGATCGACCTCAACATGGGATGCCCCATGGCAAAGATCGTCGGAAACGGTGAGGGAAGTGCCTTGATGAAGAATCCAAAGCTTGCCGCCGAGGTCGTATGCGCGACCGTCCGAGCGGTCAAATTGCCCGTTACGGTCAAGATCCGCGCGGGCTGGGATGCGGAAAGCGTCAATGCCGTGGAGCTTGCAAAACGGCTGGAGGGCGCGGGGGCTTCGATGATCTGCGTGCATGGAAGAACGAGAGAGCAGATGTATGCGGGGCGAGCGGATTGGAGCGTCATCCGCGCGGTCAAGCAAGCGGTCAAAATTCCGGTCATTGGCAATGGGGATATCTTTTGCGCGGCGGACGCAAGACGGATGCGTGAGGAAACCGGTTGTGACGGAATTATGGTGGCAAGGGGTGCTGAGGGAAACCCGTGGATCTTTGCCGAGCTGGTTGCCGATGCCGAGGGACGGGAGTACACGCCGCCCACGACGGAGGAACGCTTTGCGGTTGCTCTGGAGCACGCCCGCGGATTGGTGGCGGAAAAGGGCGAGAGAGTCGGCATTGCGGAATCGCGCAAGAACATGGCGTGGTATTTACACGGTGTCAGAGGCGCGGCAGCGGCACGCAACGCCGTGATGACGGCAAATACGTTGGAGGAGATCGAAACGCTCTTCAAACACCTTACGGGTGAGAATTTTTGAGCGAAAAGCGAAATAGGCATTGACTTTTTTCGTAAAACATGGTATCATAATAGCGGTATATCAGTTATATGAGCATATAGAAGGAGGAACGCGTATGTCGAAGGAAACGAGAGCGCAGGTCGAGGGCAAGTATCTGGAGTATCTGGAAAAGCCGCTTGTCCGCGAAGGAAATACGATCTGCTACGGTGATATGAGCGAAAAGTGCATTTTGGTACTGGAGATCATGTCGCAAAAGGAAGTAGGCGGTAAAAAGCTGCCCAAGGATATTCTGATTCAGGTGATCGACTCCAAGGATCCCACCAAGATCATCAAGCAGGGCAAAAAAGAGGGACTTTACGATGCGTTCAGCATGGGTCTGGTTTGGCTGGATCTGGCGCTGAAGGCAGAAAACTGAACAGCTGCAAACGGTGCGTTTCACGATTACATGAAACGCACCGTTTTTTTGTGAAACGAAAACCACCAGCAGTGCTGGTGGTTCCAAAAAGCTTTAGCTTTGCACAGTTTCCGCCGCAGCGGTAGGCTCCCCTGTGTAAGGGGAGCTGTCAGCGAAGCTGACTGAGGGGTTGTACTTGTGCGAA
>JBGVEW010000110.1:0-18445 GCA_045120465.1 Eubacteriales bacterium | reverse complement strand
TTTTTTGTGGGGGAAACTGTTGCAAGAGTTTCCCCCACACCCCCTTCAGAACTTTTACCGCGTTTTTATGTGTACCCTCATCAGGAATTGCGATCATGGCAATTCCTTTTTTCATGCTCTGCGCTTGGTAAAATCGTTTGTGCAAAGCAGATTCTGCTTGATTTATAGCTTTAGAACGTTGACGGAAGAATTGCTCCCGCAAGCCCGTGGGTCCCACCACCGCCACGCGCTCACGTAAGTTAGTTGCGCGTGTTTTTTCTTGGGAAAACTTTTTGAAAAAGTTTTCCCAAACCCTTTCAAAACTTTTACCGCATTTTTGTTAACGTACCCTCTACGAGAATCGCTCTCATAGTGCTCCCTCTTTTTCTGCTCTGCGCTTGGAGCAAGCCACCGTGCAGAGCAGACTCTGCTTACTTCCTTTCTCTCGCACGCTGACGGAGCAATAGCTCCCGCTATCATTTTGGGACCCACGACCCAAAATGATCACGAAAAGTAGTTTTGCATGGTGCTTTTCCTTATTTTGCATTTTGCATTTTTTCGTGTCATCCTGAGCGGAAGGCGTAGCCTGTAGTCGAACTTTGCGGAATGAGCCATGGGCACGCAGTGCCGCGAATGGAGCAAAGCGCGAGGGCTGTGCCCGAAGCGGGATCTACGAACGATTACCAATAGCTTTTGATAGAAAAAGTAACATTTGCATGTGGAAAGCTATTAAGACTCCATAGTAGATCCCGTCATTGCTACGCAATGCCGCCCTCCCTTGGGTCGGGTTCGACTGCGAAAACGCCGCACTGTGGCGTTTTTTCCGCTCAGGATGACACGTTATTTTTTTGCTTTGTGCTCCTGCTCAGTGATGACACGGTGCTTCTTTGCTTTATGCGCTTATCTTTTGATTGTGCTACCCGCTCGTTCAAATCCTTCCCACTCAAAGCAACGCTTTTTGCAACGCTTTTTGAAAGACTTCCCCCCGGGGGAAGCTCCCGACGGAGTCGGGTGATGAGGTATTTTTCTGTCTTTATTCCGTTCTTTGCGCTTTGCATTTACCAAGCAGATCGGGTGAAATTATAAATTATTTGTAAATTTTTCTTATTTTATTATTTTATATATTGTAAATATTATATTTTTATGTTATAATATGTGTAATTATTTGCAAGCAGGAAACAGAAAGGAGAACGCGTATGCCATCGAAAGACTACATCGACGAGATTCGTGAGGTATGGGATGCCGTAAAAATCGCATTCCGTGACAGAATGACCGAAACCGCAGTCAATTTGTGGTTTGGTGAGCTTGAAATCCTCTCGTTTGAGGATCGCTCCGGCGACCCCGCAACCTCTTATGAATTTTTGATCACGATGGGAACGGCGTCCGAGTTAAAATTCAAAATCATTCACGATAAGTACATCGGCATGATCCGTGAGGAATTTTGCCACGCGCTCGGCTTTGACGTTGAGGTCGATCTTCGCTTTACCGGTTCTGCGGTCTCTGCCGACCGCGTCAAATCCAAGATCATCGGACTTCCAAAAGAACCCGCGCGTGAGGAACCGAAGGCTCCCGCAGTGGAGGTTGAGGAAGAGACAAACGATACGACCGATCTCCTTCAGTACAATTTTGAATACACCTTTGAAAACTTTATCGTTGGTAGCACCAACAAATTTGCGCAGGCGGCGTGCGTTGCGGTGGCAACCAACCCCGCAACCAATTACAATCCGCTCTTTATTTACGGTAACAGTGGTCTTGGTAAGACCCACTTGATGTATGCGACCATCAACCGCATGAAGCAGAACAATCCCAACGTCAAGATCATTTACACCAAGGGCGAGGATTTTACCAACCACATGATCTCCTGCCTTGCCAACAAGACGATGGAGGATTTTCGCAACAAGTACCGCAAATGCGACGTACTGCTCATCGACGATATCCAGTTTATCGCGGGAAAGACCTCTACGCAGGAGGAATTCTTCCATACCTTTAACGATCTGTTTGAGCATAAAAAGCAGATTATTCTGACCTCCGACCGTCCGCCGCGCGACATCAAAACGCTTGAGGAGCGTTTGATCACTCGTTTTGAGTGGGGATTGCTTGCGGACGTTGAGCCGCCGGATCTGGAATTGCGTATTGCAATCATCAAAAAGAAGGCGGAACAGGCAAACGTCGTCATTCCGGACGAGGTTTTGACCTTCCTTGGCGAAAACCTGCGCTCCAATATCCGCCAGATCGAGGGCGCGATCAAAAAGCTGGGAGCGCTCAGCTTCCTCAACGGCAGGGAGATCACCATGGAATTGGCTCACGAGTGCATTTCCGAGCTGTTGGGCGGTGCAGAGCCCGTCAGCGTAACCGTGGAAAAGATCTTTGCGGCGGTACAGCGCAAATACGGTGTTTCGAAAGAGGCTTTGACGGGAAGTAAGAGAAACAAGGAGATCGTCAGCGCAAGACACGTTACCGTGTACCTCATCCGCGAGATCACCGAGCTTTCCTTCCCGAGTATCGCAAAGCTGTTTGACCGTGACCATACTACTATTATCTACTCCTACAACCTCATTGCGGGCAAGGTTTTGATGGACCCCATGATCGCAAGTGAGATCAACGAGATCAGGAAAGAGCTTTCCTGACGAAGAGTCCGGCTTGCTGACAAAGGAGTCAGCACTGTCAAATTGCCGAAAAAGTTTTGATCAAACTTTTTCAAAAGTTTGTGGGGTGGAGGGGCAACGCCCTCCTCGCGCTCCGCAGAGCGCGAAAATATTCTTTGGCGTTTCTCTTTTGATAGCTTTTCTCTTTGCGCCTACGGTGTCAAAGAGAAAAGCGACTATGGCATCTGTTTTTTTGATGAACTGTTGCTTTTTTAACAGATTTATTAGTATAATAGGGGGGGGCTGAGTCTATGACTCAGCCCCCATCATACTTCATTCAATTCAGTTCAATTCAGTTCAATTGCGTTGCCGCCGTTGATTTCTTGCCACGTGTCCCCGTTAAAGACGGAAAGGAGAGACGCCGCGTCAGCGGACTCCGCGTTGAGAAATACGGGGATCTGCTCCCGCGTCAGGTTCATCGAAAGGGTCTTGCCGCCCTCTCCAACCTCGTGTACTTCACCGCTGATCAGATCGATCCACTTGCCCTCGGGCAGATAAACCTCGCGCGAGGTCGTGTTTTCGGTCAGAATGGGAGCGACGAGGAGCGCGTCACCAAGCATAAACTCGTCGTTGATATTGTAAACGTTGGTATCCTTGGGAGCAAAAAGGATCAAGTGACGACTCATGGGCATTCCCGTGTCGCACGCCAGCTGCGAGAGCTTGCGAATATAGGGCATCAGCTCGTAGTGGATCGCGGTGTATGCTGCGGAAATGCGTTGTGCCTCCTCGGTAAGTTCATACATGTGGCGAACGTCACCGTGTGTTTGAATGACCGTGGTAAAAGCTGTGTATTGAACAGAGCGGATAAAGATTTCGGATTCCGTCTCTACAGCGCCCTCCCCAAAATAGCCGCAACTCTTAGGGTAGGAATAGCCTGCCATATCGTAGGTCATGAAGGGGATGCCCGACACACCCGAGGAGAGGATTGCTGTGAGCTGTGTGCTGAGGTTAGGCTCGGTTCTGGTCTGGTCACCTGCCCACATATAGGGATTGCGCTGAGAGCCGATTCCGCCTCCGCGAGAGAGCACTACAAAGCCGTCGTCAATGTTCTTTGCCGCCTTTTGTTCGAGCATGCTCTTGTAGAACAGAGAAATAAAGTAGCTGGAATAGGCATGGTGGATGGTGTCACCGTCGTTGCCAAAAATGCTTCTGTCATGGAAGTTGTACTTGACGGTGGTGCCGTTTTCGTAGGTTCCTTCGTTTGGCAGGGTCTCGCAGAAATCGATCTTAATGCCGTCCACGCCAAGAGTCAGCAGAAAGCTCCAGACCGAGTTCAGATACCACTCCACCGCGCGGGGATTGGTGATGTCGAGATAGCGCTGAGCGTTGGAGCCTGCCGCGTCAGGATTGTCGGATTTTCCCAATCGGGGAATGAGATTGGTCGTTTTGCCGTTGATGTCCGCGGTGAGGTAGTAGTTGTTTCGGAAGCCGCTGAAGTCGCTTGCGGGGCTGCCAACCGACATATACAGCATGGTTTTGATGTTGAGCGTGTCCAGCCAATCAACGATGTCCTTGAGATCCTGAAGCTTTTGCGGAGAGTTGCTGACGGACGCCCAGGGGAAGGGCTCCAGAATGACAGCCGAGGGAGTCATGCCCGCGCCGATCAAGCCTTCTACAACCTCGCGCACGCCATAGCCGCCGGGGTTGCCGTTTTTGGTGGTGAGGATAAATTGACCGTCGAGATAGTAATACTGTATTCTTCCGGACGAGTTGAACAGTCGCTGACCGTTTTCGAGAATCACGTCCTTGGCAAGCGTTGTTTGCTTATTGTCGATATAAATGGATTCGTAGTCCGGGATTTCCTCAAGGGAATTGTAGATTTTTTGTTTTCCGTCAAGAGTCAAAAAGTCGGGGGAACGGCGGCAGATCAAAACGCCCTGTCCCCATTCCTCGGGAAGCGTCGCGTGCCCCGTGAGATCGGTATAGGATTGCAATACGTCGGGGATGGAACCGTCCGCGTAGAAGTACGCGTCCATCAACTCGTTTTGCAGTTTGATCGACCATTCGTTGGGCTTGGTGCGGTCAAACTCCGCGGTCATGGTCTCATAGCGGTTGATGAACATACCGCCGCCGCGCGTGGTGGCAAAGAGCGGAATGGCAACGTAGGTGCCCTTACCACCGTCTGCGTTGTAGGCATCGTAGGTGTAGAGCTTCATCGAGGTGCCACGACGGTTGACGGTGTCAAAGCGTTGACCTCCTCCCATAACGGCTTCCTCGGGGGTGAGGTCGCCGCGCATGGTGACCACCTTTCCGAACGTGGAGATATAGGAAACGTTCATCAAAACCTCGCCGCTCTTTTGATGAAAGGCGAGATCAAAGTTGTTTCCGATTTCAAGCGTGACGTAGCTGTCGATTTTCGATCCGCGCAGGGTCACGGTGTTTTCGACTTTGGAGACGGTAAACGGAGTATGCGTTTGGTTGTACTCCTCTCCGAGATATTTGGATAGGGATTGTGCCGCACCCACGTCATTGAAGGCGGTGTATTCGCCCCCCGTGACCTGAGGATTGAGCACCTGAAAGCGCCAACCGTGCCCGCCGTCCAACGTCAGGCGACACTCGGCACCCTCCTTGGTGGTAAAGTAGAATTCGGAGTCGGTATAACGAGCATCCTTCAATGCGGCCCCTGTTGCCAGAACGGTTGCTTCCTTGGCAGGAGGGGTGTCAGCAGGGGGTGTGGGCGCGGAGTCGTCCGGGGACGTTGTTTGAGGAGCGGGGGACGTACAGCCACATTGCATAACGGTCAAGCAGGATAATGACGTGAGAAGTGCGGTTTTTAGCCAGTTTTTTTTCATGCGAAAAGCTCCTTTTCCAAAAATGTTCAATTTCATTATATCATGTTTAATAGGTGTTTTCTATGCTTTTTCTGCTCTCTTCTATGTAAATTCGGTTTTTGTAAGGGGGGAAAAGAGGCGCGGGGGAGCCCCTTGTCAGAGTTCCCCCACAACAATATGGATTTTATTGCAAATTGATCGCGTTTCCGCCGTTGATCGCCTGCCAGGTCTCACCGTTAAATACCGTGAGGAGTGACTCTGCGTCGGCAGAGTTTGCGTTGAGGAATACGGGAATCTGCTCCCGCGTCAGGTTCATCGAAAGGGTCGTGCCGCCCTCTCCAACCTCGTGTACTTCACCGCTGATCAGATCGATCCACTTGCCCTCGGGCAGATACACCTCGCGTGTGATCGTGTTTTCGGTCAGAATGGGAGCGACGAGGAGTGCGTCACCAAGCATAAACTCGTCGTTGATATTGTAAACGTTGGTATCCTTGGGAGCAAAAAGGATCAAGTGACGGCTCATGGGCATTCCCGTGTCGCACGCCAGCTGCGAGAGCTTGCGAATATAGGGCATCAGCTCGTAGTGGATCGCGGTGTATGCCGCGGAAATGCGCTGTGCCTCCTCGGTGAGCTGATAGAGGTGGCGAACGTCACCGTGTGTCTGAATCACCGAGGTGAACGCCGTGTACTGGATGGAGCGGATGAACACCTCGGATTCCAGCTCCAATGCACCGTTCTTGAAATATCCGCCGGTCGAGCTATAGGCATATCCCGCCATATCGTAGGTCATAAAGGGAATGCCGGACGCGCCCGAGGAAAGGATTGCAATGAGCTGTGTGCTCAGATTATGGATCACACGGGTTTGGTCGCCTGCCCACATATAGGGAGAGCGTTGAGAACCGATTCCGCCTCCGCGAGAGAGCACCACAAAGCCGTCGTCAATGTTCTTTGCCGCCTTTTGTTCCAACATACTCCTGTAGAACAGGGAAATGAAGTAGGTGGAGTAGGCATGATGGATGGTATCGCCCTCGTTGGCAAATACGCCTCGGTTGAAGAAGTTGTATTTGATGGTCATGCCGTTGGGGTAGGTGCCCTCGTTGGGCATGGTTTCGCAGAAGTCGATCTTGATGCCGTCAATGCCGAGCTCCAGCAAAACGCCCCACATGGATTCCATGTACCACTTGACCGCATAGGGATTGGTGATGTCCAGATAACGCTGGGTCTTGGAGCCTGCCGCATCGGGGTTTTCGGATTTATCCACCTTGGGAATGTTAGAGGTGGTCTGCTCCTTGACCTCGCCGTTTACCGTGGTGGTGACCTTTGCCGTCAGATAGTATTCGGGTTTGTAGCCCTCGAAGGTGGTTCCCATTGCGGAAACGCCCATGTACAGCATGGTTTTGATGTTGAGGGAATCGAGCCAAGCGATAATGTCCTTAAGCTCCTGAAGCGTTTCGGGGGAGTTTCCGATCGATCCCCAGGAGAAGGGCTCGAGCATCACTGCCGTGGGAGTCATGCCCGCACCGATCAATCCTTCTACGACCTCACGCACCCCGTATCCGCCGGGGTTGCCCTTGGGGCTGACGCGAATAAACTGACCGTCCTGATAGTAGTACTGAATGCGTCCCGAGGAATTGTAAAGATATTGCTTGTTTTTCAAGGTCGCGTCCTTGGCAAGCGTACCTTTTTTGTTGTCGGCGTAGAGAGATTCGTAGCCGGGAATCTCCTCAAGCGCGTTGTAGATTCTTTGCTCACCGTCCAAAAGCTTGAGGTCGGGGGAGTAACGGCAAACCAGAACGCCCTGTCCCCACTCCTCGGGGAGTGTTGCGTGACCTGTGAGGTCGGTGTAAGCGTGCAGAACGTCGGCGATCTCTCCGTCCGCGTAGAAGTACGCGTCCATCAGATCGTTGTCGAGCTTGATCGACCACTCGTTGGGGGAGGTGCGGTCAAACTCCGCGGTCATGGTTTCGTAACGGTTGATGAACATACCGCCGCCGCGCGTGGTGGCAAAGAGCGGGATTGCAACGTAGGTGCCCTTGCCACCGTCTGCGTTGTAGGCATCGTAAGTGTAGAGGCTCAATGAGGTCTTGCGACGGTTGACGGTGTCAAAGCGTTGACCGCCGCCAAGCACTGCTTCGTCGGGGGTGAGGTCGCCGCGCATGGTAATGATCTTTCCAAACGCCGAAATATAGGAGACGTTCATCAAAACGTCACCGTTCTTTTGGTGGAAGGCGAGATCAAAGGAGTTGCCGATCTCGACCGTGACGTAGCTATCGATGGCGGTAGAGCGAATGGTAACGGTGTTGTTCTCTTGGGTGACCGTAAAGGGGGTGTGCGTTTTGTTGTAATCCTCGCCCATATACTTGGCAAGGGATTGCGCCGCGCCAACGTCGTTAAAGGCGATGTATCCCCCGCGCATCACGTCGGGGTCCAGCGCCTGGAGTCGCCAGCCGTGTGTACCGTCCAGCGTCACGCGGCACTCGGTGCCGTCCTTGGTGGTAAAATAGAACTCCGAATCGGTGTAGCGCGCGTCGTTCAACATCGCGCCCGTTTTTAAAACGGTGGGCTTTTTGGGTTCGGTTTCCTCACCGCCCTGGGGTGGGGTGGGGGAATCGGGCTTTGGGGGTTCGGTGGTACCCGTGGTTTCAATTGGTGTCGTGCAGGCGGTCTGTATCACGGTCAGACAGCACAAAAGCACGAGGAGAAGGGATTTGAGCCAGTGGTTTTTCTTCATAAAAACTCCTTTTTTCATAGAATATTGCCAAAAAACTACCTATTAAATTATATCGGCAGAACAGGCGTTTGTCAAGATGCGTTTTGCACAAAAAAGAGGGATCGATTTTGGTGCAAAAAACCGCTCCGAACGGTTGTTCGGAGCGGTCATTTCTTTACAATCAGTCGATGCAGCTCTTATTGACGAAATACAATTCACCGGAAGCAACTTGGATGACGTACCAAGCGGCAGACGCGCCGCTTTCTTTGGCAACGATCTTTACGCTCGTGCCCTGCTCAAGAACCAGCTGAGGCTTTTTCGCATTGGCGGGCGTGAGGTAGCAGTTTGCCTTGGAGGTGGTTACGGTAGCGGACTGAGGAGCGCTCAGGATCTCAAAGTTGGGATACTTGATGGTGAGCGTATCCAGCGTTACCATGGGAATACCGTCGGCGTTGGTGGTGAGGTAATCCGCAAGGATAAAGTAGAAGCCCACCTTGTCATCTACCTTGTACTTGAATACGAGGCAGGTGTAATCCTCATAAACACCGGAAGCAACAACGGTAACCGCTTCTTTTGCGGCCAGCGTGCCAACCTTGTTTGCGGTGTATGCCGCCTTAAAGCTGGTGGGATTGGAGCGGAAATACACGCCCTGCGTTGCGTACATGGTCTTTTCGGTGGTCAGCTTTTCAAAACCGGGATAGAGTGCCAGAACGTCATCGAGCGTTACGGGCGCGGTGCTGGGCTTATCCAGGAGGTAACGGGAGTTGAGGAAGCCCTCTTCGTAGGTCACTCCGTCGCCTTCCTTTTTGGGAGCGATCTCGACTCTTACGTAGCTCCAGTTGCTTTCCGCAGTCATCTGACCGGTTGCAAGAACCGTAACCTTGGTGCTGGGATCGAGCGTCATAATGATCTCAACGCCTTCCTTGGAGGAGGGCGCCTTTCTCAGGTAAACGTTTCCAGCGGTGTAGCGGATGTAGGTAGGATCACAATCCTCGAACAGATGCTCCCACTGAGATTTGTCGTTGGGGTCGATCTGCTTTTCGGAATCAAGATACTCGGTGGAAACGAAGTAGAACTTTTCAGCACCGTTCACTTCGATCTTGATGCGGCTCCACTCACCGTTACTGGAAACCACGGTAACCTCGTCGTTCCAATCGAGCGTTGCCATGACCTTGGAGACGCTGAGCTCTTTTTCGGAAGCGGGGTAGAGACGAACGTTGAGCTTTGCGGTGGCGTACATGGTCTTGGCACCGCCCTCAACCGCCTTAAAGCTCTTTGCCAAAAGGTCGATATCGGTGATGGAAGCGTTGGAAACGTATCCGCTCTGACCGTTGCACTCCACGTAGCTCCACTGCGCGTTTTGCTTGGTGCAGTGCAGCTCGGTCTCCGCCTCCAGCGTCAACAGGAGCTGACCCGTTGCCTTTGCCTCGGCACGGAGCTCTGCCTTTTTAAAGGTGTAAAGGGTTTTGTCAACGTCCTTCCAGACCTCGGTGGGCTTGTCGTTTTTATTGGGATCTTCCGTGATGATCGGATTTTTATTTTCGCCGCCTCCGGTAGTGTCCTGATTTCCCGTGGCTACGCAAGAAGCCATCGATGCAGTCAAAAGACCTGCCATAATCAGCGCGAGCAATCTTTTTTTCATGGTATTCGTATTCCTTTCTTCGTTTCGTCCGTTTTTACGTTGGCTGCGCAAAAACCGTATTTTCAGTGCCTTCGATTATGTGTAAAGCAAAGCGGAGCTTCGCTAACTATCCAATTATAAGTATAACATATAAAAAAATACTTGTCAATGAATTTTCAAGGATTTTTTCGGTTTTTTTTCGATATTTTGTGTCAAACTCTGTTTTTAAGCGCAAGATAGCCGTGTTTTCTTCCTTCTTTGCGCGAGGGGTATATTTTTTGCGTTTTGGGCACATACTGTCTCACAAAAAGGGGGGCGAAAAAATGGGGCAGGGAATTTATACGCTTGACGCGCGCATTCTTTCTGCGGCGTCTGCGGTTGGCAAAAAGGAGTCGGACGGACCTTTGGGAGAGAAATTTGATCTGCGTGACCCGGACGGGCGATTTGGGATGAAAACGTGGGAGAGTGCCGAGAGCGAGATGCAACGGATGGCGTTTGGGGTTGCCATGACCAAGGCGGGCTTGCGCGACTCGGAGATCGACGCGCTGTTTGCGGGGGATCTGCTCAATCAATGCGTTGGCTCGGCATACGGGTTGTTGAGCTTTGATATTCCGTATTTCGGGCTGTACGGTGCTTGCTCGACCTGTGCCGAGGGGCTGTTGCTGGCATCCTTGGCGGTGTCGTCGGGGAATGCCGCGGTTTGCGGTGCGGTCACCTCCTCGCACTATTGCTCTGCCGAGCGTCAGTACCGAACGCCGATCGAATACGGTGCGCAACGCGCACCAACGGCGCAATGGACGGTTACGGGAGCGGGGGCGTTTTTGGTGGGACGAAGCGACGTTCCATGCGCGACTTCGATCAGGATCACGCGAGCCATGGGAGGCAAGGCGGTAGAAAAGGGGATCAACGACGCCAACAATATGGGGGCGGCAATGGCACCCGCGGCGGCGGATACGCTTTTGCGTTTTTTTGCCGCTACGGGGGAAGAACCAAAAGATTTTGACCTGATCGTAACGGGCGACCTTGGCTTTGAGGGCGGTGCGATTTTGGAGGAATTGATGCGCGCGGCAAACGCTCCCCTGTGCCGATATACCGATTGTGGGCAGTTGATCTATGACAGAGCGCGTCAGGACGTACACGGGGGCGGTTCTGGGTGCGGATGCTCGGCAGTGGTGCTGGCTTCGCATATTTTACCGCAGATGCAAAGCGGAGCGCTTCGCCGTATTCTCTTTCTCGGAACGGGAGCGATGATGAGCCCCGACAGTCTCAAGCAAGGGCAAAGCATTCCGGGGGTGGCGCATCTGGTGGAGCTGACTTCGGATGCGGGAAAGGAGAATGGGAGATGACGGGTGGTGTGTGGAATTATTTGTGGGCGTTTTTGGTGGGCGGCATTTTGTGCGTGATCGCGCAGGTTTTGATCGATCGCACCAAATTGACTCCCGCGCGGATCCTCGTTACCTACGTGGTGGCAGGCGTGCTCCTCGGAGCGTTCGGATTTTACGAGCCGCTGGTGAAATTTGCGGGGGCGGGAGCAACCGTTCCTTTAACGGGGTTTGGATATCTGATCAGTAAGGGAGTACGTGAGGCTGTGGATGCGGAAGGGCTTTTGGGAATTCTCAAAGGAGGTTTGAGTGCCGCCGCGGGCGGAATTGCCGCCGCGTTAGTCTTTGGCTATCTCGCGTGCCTCATTGCAAAGGGAAAACCGAAGGATTAACGTTGTTTTGGAAAAGCGTTTGTTGTTTTTTGCCTCTTATGAGGCAAAAATGGCGGTGTTCAACCGCCAAAACAAAAACCACGGGGGTGAGTATCAAATGCATTTTGCATTTGACTCCCCCCCTCCGTTCAATCTTATTCTTTTGCGCAAAGCTCTTCGGCTCTGGTGAGTGCCTCGTCAATGTTGGGGAGGAAGTTCTCCTCGCCGACTGCGGCAACAAAGCCCGCGTGACGCATCACACGCATAGGCTGCTCGTTTGCGTGGGAAATGAGCAGGATGCGTTCGCTTTTTTGACAGTTTTTCAAAATGGCAAACAGATTTTTCATACCGCTGGCATCCAAAGCGGGAACGTCACGCATACGAAGAATGACAACGCGTGCGTCGTCCTTTACGGGAATCGCGGCGAATTTATCCGAGGAAGCAAAGAACATCGGCCCTTCGATCTCAAATACGGCAGTGCCCGTGGGAATGTCCTTGAGTCGGCTGTTGTCGTGAGACGCGAGGAACTCGTCGTCGTTCCAGGAGCGTACAAAGGTGACGTCCGCCATACGCTTCATAAAGAGAACGGCTGCGAGAACCATGCCAACGGCAATGGCAACCACGAGGTCAAAAATGACGGTCAAGGCAAAGGTAACGACCAATACGAGAATATCGCTCTTAGGTGCGGTTTTGCAGATCTTGACGAACTGTCTCCACTCGCACATATTGTACGCCACGATAAAGAGGATCGAGGCGATGATGGGCATGGGAATATATCCCGCGTAGGGGATGAGGAACAGGAGAACGAGAAGGAGAACGACGGCGTGTACCATGCCCGAAATCGGGGATCGTCCGCCGTTTTTGACGTTTGCGGCGGTACGCGCAATGGCACCCGTTGCGGGGATACCGCGGAAGAGTCCGGAGCAGATGTTGCCCGCGCCCTGTGCGATCAGCTCGGTGTTGGAGTTGTGGCGGTCACCGATCATTTCGTCGGATACCACGCAGGAGAGCAGAGACTCGATTGCGGCAAGGATTGCGATGGTGAACGCCGAGGGGAGAAGCGTGGGGATCATGTTCCATTCAAAGCTGCTGAAATCCGAAAATCCGAGCATCAGATTTTCTTTTTCGGAAAGGTGAAAGACCTTTTCGATGGTGAGAACCTCGATGCCGAACTGCTCCAAGAGGATCACGAGTCCCGAACCGACCAGTACGGCAATGAGAGAGCCGGGGATCTTTTTGCTGATCTTGGGCCATACGATCAAAATCGCAAGACCGACCGCACCGACAAGCAGTGCCCACCAGTTGACGGTGGTAATGGAATGTGCAATGGCTTCCAGTTTTTCGGGGGCTTCCACGGGGCTGGCTCCCGCGGGGAAGGTCAGTCCCAAAAAGTCCTTGATCTGTCCGATCACGATCGTCAGGGCAATTCCCGAGGTAAAGCCCGTGGTAATGGTGTGGGGGATGTATTTGATGAGCGTTCCAAAACGGAACACACCCATCAGGATCAAAATGATACCCGCCATGACCGTGGCAACGTAAAGTCCGCCAATGCCGTTTTGTGCAATGATGCCCGCGACGATCGTGGCAAACGCGGCGGTGGGGCCTGAGATGTTGACGCGGCTACCGCCGAGAAAGGCAATGACAAAGCCCGCAACGATGGCGGTATAAAGTCCTTGCTCGGGGGCAGCACCCGACGCAATCGCCAGCGCGATGGAGAGTGGGAGGGCAATAATGGCAACGATCAGACCCGCCACAAGGTCGCTGACCAACTGCTTTCCCGTATATCCCTTTAAGGATTGGAAGAGCTTGGGCTGAAAGAGCTTCATAAAGAAAAAATCCTTTCTATATAATAGGATGTTAAAATACGCCTAATATTGTACACTCTTTTTTTGCGTTTTTCAAGTGTTTTTTGTTTTTTTGACAATTTCGGCACTTCGATCTGTTTTGCCGTTTTTGCTTCTTCTTTTTTGTGGAAAACGGATAGGGGGTCTTGACAGAACGTGTCGTTTATGATAGAATAAAGAGTAATTTTGCAAAAAAGGATAGGAATCAAACCGAATGGAAGAACGCTTGAACGCAAATGAACCCCGCGGAAATAAAATGGGAAGGATGCCCATCCCACGCCTTTTGTTTTCCATGTCTGTCCCCATTATCATTTCGATGCTGGTACAGGCGCTTTATAATATCGTAGATTCAATTTTCGTTGCCGCTTACAACAACGTAGAGGGTACGGCGGCATTGACCATGGCGTTTCCCATGCAAACACTGATGATCGCGGTGTCGGTCGGTCTTGCCGTAGGTATGAACGCGCTCCTTTCCCGCTCGCTGGGTCAAAAGGATTTTGAAAAGGCAAATAAAATCGCGGGGCAGGGATACTTTTTAACGCTTTGCGGATATGCGCTTTTTTTGATCGTAGGGCTCTTTTTCGTAACGCCTTACGTCAAGCTCTTGGCGGGAGACGATGCCGGGATCGTGCAGTACGGTGTCGATTATCTTTCCATCGTTTGTGTCGGATCGTTCGGCTTGTTCGTTCAGGTAACGGGTGAGCGTCTGCTGCAATCCACGGGTAAGAGCTTGTTGAGCATGTTCGTCCAGCTCAGCGGTGCCGTCGTCAATATCCTCCTCGATCCCATCCTCATCTTCGGTTGGTTTGGACTTCCCGCTATGGGAGTGGCAGGTGCGGCGATCGCTACCGTTGTGGGACAGCTTGTGTCGGGTACTTTGTCGCTGATCCTCAATATCTGCTTCAATAAAGAGATCACGCTGAAGCTGCGCAATCTGTTGCCGGATGCACTCCTGCTTTTGGAGATCCTTGTCATCGGCATCCCCTCGGTGCTGATGCAAGCCATCGGATCGGTATTGACCTTCTGCATCAATAAAATTCTGATCACGTTCCCCGACGTTGGAGTCACCGCAATGAATGTGTTCGGTATCTATTTCAAGCTTCAAAGCTTCGTGTTTATGCCGATCTTCGGACTCAATAACGGAATGGTTCCCATCGTTGCTTATAACTACGGCGCGCGCAATCGCAGCCGCGTGGTTTCTACCATCAAGCTCTCCGCCTTTTGCGCGGTCGGGTATATGGCACTGGGATTGCTCGTATTCCAGATCTTTCCCGACGCATTGCTCTCCATCTTCAACGCAAACGAGGAGATGTTGGCGATCGGACGCGTTGCTCTGCGAACCATCAGCCTCAGCTTTGTGTTTGCGGGCTTCTGCATCGTTACGGGCTCGGTTTGTCAGGCTCTCGGAAAGAGCATTTACAGCTTGATTACAAGCGTGGGGCGTCAGTTGGTGGTTTTGCTTCCCGTGTTCTTGCTGCTTTCTCTTACGGGGAACGTGGACGCAGTGTGGTGGGCGTTCCCGATTGCGGAGATCATGAGTCTGGCACTCTCGCTCTTCTTTATGGTTCGCATTTTGAACCGCGCGATGCCCAAGGATATGGAGCGTATTTGAAAAAGTAAAAAGTGGGGTGAGTCAAATGCGAAAACGCAAATGACTCACCCCACGCTGTTTTTAATCGATTAGTTGCTTGCCCATTTCCAACAGACGGTCGGTCATAAGATCTCCCGCATCGGGGGTGTGTCGGCTTCCAAAGCAAAGCGATGTTTCGTACAGATCGTTGCCATCCGCAAACGCCTCGGGCGTGGGAATATAGCCGCCAAAGCAATTGCTGTTTTCAATGACGAAGCAATTCTTGTAGGGCGTTTCGCGCTTGATCCGTAAGCCGAAATTGACGTAGATCTCCCCGGGATAGACGTAGATGCAGGTGTTGCCGATTCGAATGACCTGCAAGATCAAGGTGTCCTCGGTTGCCCGATTGACTTGATGATAGTAGGCAAGATTGCGCACGCGCATCAGGCTTCCGCACTCCGTCCACTCGGCAAGCTGCTTTTTCGTGCTTTCGGTGTCCGCTTGGCGCAGCTTTAATACGATCGGCTCCTTGATCACCGCGACACCGCCACCGACAGGCTCGGAGCACCGGATGACGCGGATGGCTTCGCACGCCAGCTTTTTGCCAATCTCACGGTAATAAAACGGGGGACGCTGCACCGACGGATCATTGTGGATGTGGTTGATGTCGCCTGCGGTTCCGATCATAAACAGGTTTACGAAATGCTCTCCGTAGGTGCGCTTGAGCTCTTGCGAAAGGACGGCGGAATAATCTCCGGAATAGCCGTTGACCTCGCTTCCCGTGCAATCCTGATGGCAGGCAAAGGAGATCAGCGCGCCAATGGGAGTGCGGCCATGCCAAAACGTCATGACGGGGAGGGAAGGATCGGTGCCCGCAAGCATTCCGAGAGCGGGCTTGCCACCCGTACCAAAGGAGACCGCGCATCCGTTTTCCAATACGTAATTGCGGTTAAAAGCAACGTCGGGGACTTCTCCGCACCCAAAGGTCGCCTCCACCTCAACCATGCGTTGATAGGCTAAAATGATTGCATCGGCGGCAAGGCGAAAGCAAACGTCACGGTATGCATCGTCTGCTTTTTGCCCGACCCACGGGCAATCCTCCAGTGGAGCCCCCTTGTGCGTGTGTACCACGTGCAGGCACAATGCATCGGGACCAATTCCCGTATAAGCACGCACGCGTTCCTCAATGACGGATGTCATCGTGTCAATATATTCGCAGGTGTCCAATGCCAGAATCGCGGCATAGTTGCCGTTGTCCTCTACGACCATGGCTTTGGCATAGAGCCGCTCAAATACGGTCTCTGCGGGATTGATGCGATAGTATCCGGGCATATGTCCGCCAAGCGGCGGAGTAACGTCACATTCGTAAAATCCTGCTCTCATAAGCTTCTCCTTTTTTATCAACGCAAGTCGTGTGTTACGTTTATGATCACACACGGCTTTTGTCATGACAAGCGTTTTAGCTGAAATTGTAATCGGGAACGACAACCTTGCCCGTCATCGAGGAATCAACGATCGCCATGCAGGTGGCAACGGTTTTTGCGCCCTCCTTTGCAGTCATGGAAACAGGAGTGCCGTTGAGGATATGATCGGCAAATACGTCAAACTCGTGGCAAACGTTGTGGTTGTTGATATCTACGGGGATTATTTCGGGCTCGGGCTTGACCGAAATGCCGTCCTCCCCCAAGGTAAAGAGCTGCATGGTGTCCGAGGTGTTGTCGCAAAGAATGGTTCCCTTGGTGCCCCAGAGCTGAGTGCGCATGGTGTAGGGGCGTTTGCATCCCGTGGAAACGAATACCTTGCCCATCAGGCGGTCGGACCACTTCATCAAGGCAACCGTTGCGTCATTATAGGGGGCTGTGGGGAGGAGCAGATGCGTACCGTACGCAAAGACCTCCTGTACGTCGCCGCCGAACCAGCGCAGCAGATCGACCGCATGGCAGCCTCCGCCCACCACACCGTGGCGGTTGGGGTCGGCTCTCCAATCGTGCATGATCTTGGCGTAGTCGTGCGCGTACTCGGATTCCATATAGTAAAGCTCACCGATCACGCCCTCGTCAACCAACTGCTTTGCCTTGACGAACGCGGGGGTAAAGCGGCAGATCTGACCGACCATAAATACGGTGTTCGCCTTTTCTGCTGCCGCTACGATGGCGTTCAGATCCTCACGGACGATCGCCAAGGGCTTTTCGCACATGACGTGCTTGCCCGCAGAGAGAAACGCCTCGGACATTTCGCGGTGGAGCTGGTCGGGGGTGATGATCAGAACCGCGTTCATGCTGTCCAGCTTTAGCAAATCGCGCCAATCGGTAAATCTTTTTTCCTCGGGAATGTGATGAAGGTCGCCTTCTCTTTTCAAAAATTCGGGATTGATATCGCAGATGGCGGCAACCTCGATATTGCGATCGACCAGACCCTTGAGGTGATGACGCCCCATCGAAAGTCCGATCACGCCTACGGAAAGCTTGTTATGCATAGAAAAAATCTCCTTTTCATGGTGTGTGATACTATTATCTTACAGGAAATCATTTTAAAATACAATAGCAAATCCTACAGATTTTTGGTAAAATCTGACCAAATAGAGCTTTTTGATGGTAAAATCCAACCGTTTTTTCTTGACAAAGCGTGAGGGCAAGAGTATAATGGGAGCAGAAGGAGAGGTGTTTTTGGAGAATGGATGCGTCCTGTCATTTCAATCCGCTCAACAGCAGCAAGGTGTTTGACGTGTCGGCTCTTGTGGCTGCGTTTTGCTTTTCGCACAACCCCATCAAGGAGCCGTATTGGGAGACCTATAATTTTTCGCAGATCTACGTTGTGCTGGAGGGGAGCGGGTGCTATACCACCGAGGAGGGAAGCTATCCCTTGGAGGCGGGGATGATGCTTTACCGCCCTGCCGCGCACACCTCCAAATACGAGTGGCACAGTGAGCACGTGCGGTATGCGCTCATCAGCTTTGTGTGTGATTCTCCCGCCATGCAGACCTTTTGCGCGCCGCCGTTTATGATCAATGAGGAAGAAAGCGCAACGCTGTACGATCTGATCAAAACCGCTTCCCGTATTTGTGAGCCATACGTTGAAAGCGAGGAGAGGCGCGGATGGCGGATCAAGGAAAACGTTCCCGACGCGGTTTTGGGCTTTATCGCGTCCTCCTTGGAGCGGTTTTTGTCGATCGTTTATTGCCGTTTGATGAAGATCGATCTGTTGCAGGATGAATCCCAAAAGGTCAACGCCTTTTTAGATTCGAGCAAGCTTGCGGATCGGGTCAAGGAATACCTTGCCGAGCATATTTCCCAAAAGTTGACGCTGGAGGAGATCTGTGCGCACTTTGGGGTGAGCCAAACGGGGTTGTTGCGCAAATTCCGACGCGAAGCCGACCGCAGTCTCATGGATTATTTTATGGATCTGAAGATCGGTGAAGCTAAGCGTCTGATCGCAAAAAGCGCAAAAAGCTTTACCGAGATCTCCGAATCTCTCGGCTTTTCCTCTGTCAATTATTTTTCTAAGGTATTCAAAAGCCGTGTGGGAATGACTCCCACCGAGTATAGCCGCCGCGCCTCCAAGCGCATGGCGATGGTGTGAGCAAAAGAGAAGTGGGGGGGGGGGGCGGGGGGG
>JBGVEW010000109.1:0-63361 GCA_045120465.1 Eubacteriales bacterium | reverse complement strand
CATGATGTGAAGTTATTGTGTGAGACATTTCATATCGAAGTTCCAAATGAGTATAGATAACGACAAATTCCAATTTGTCGAGCTGAATAGGCGTTAAGCGTTGGTGTGATTTTGGTGCAAATTTGGTGCAACACTTTATGCGACGATACTCACGATATTCACGATATCGCACGAAATCACACGATAAAGCTACGATATCACACGATATTTAACGATATTCACGATATCAAACGGTGCTCTCAAAACTCCAAGAGATAATTACAGCCCAAGGGCGATTATTATTTCGATATACAAAAAGCTCTGCTTATGCAGAGTTTTTTGTGTTTTATAAGGGCGGTTCAATTTGTAAAAAATTGAGCCGTCCTATTTACTTTTGCGAAGCTTTATGGTATAATTTAGTTAACATATTCAATATATGGAGAAAATATTATGAAAAATTTAATGTTCAAAAAAGATTTATACCGCTGGTATGGGGAAAAAGGAGAATCGTTTAAGAATAGAATTTTTCGCCCATTGGAGATTAAATATCTTTGTACATTTAGAAAAATTCAGTGTTGTCATAATTTTTTAATGAAGGCGTATTATGTTCTAAAGTTGCGAAAGCTGTCCATGAAAACGCAAATACAAATTCATCCGGGCACAAAGATCGGCGATGGATTTTATATAGGTCATTCCGGGCGCATTATCATTAACCCACGCGCTGTTTTAGGAAAAAACATTAATATTTCCACAGGCGTGACTATCGGGCAAGAAAACCGAGGCAAAAGAAAAGGTGTTCCTACTATAGGTGATAATTGTTGGATAGGTACGAATGCTGTTATTGTGGGAAATATTAAAATTGGCTCTGATGTTTTAATAGCTCCGTTGAGTTTTGTGAATTTTGACGTTCCCGATCATTCTATCGTAATTGGGAATCCTGCTAAAATTATAAGTAGAGAAAACGCTACAGAAGGATATATTAACAGGACAGTTTAATATAAACAAACGAAAATTAATATCAATATGTTTTCAATTTATCAAAGGGCGGTTCAATTTGTAAAAAAATGAGCCGTCCTATTTACTTTTTGCCGTTTTTATGGTATAATCAAACTCATCGATAAACTTGAATTTGGCGAGGAGATTTAAATGATAGATATCACTACTTTGATGGGTGATTTTTTGCAAAAGTTAGATCATAAATTTGAAAACCGTGTATGGTTTGTTGGGTTGCAAGGGAGTTATGGTCGCGGTGAAGCTCGTGATACAAGCGACGTTGACGTTGTTGTCATTCTGGATGAATTGTCTGCTATGGACATCCGGATTTATCATGACATACTGGAAACCCTGCCTCACAGGGAATTGATTTGTGGATTCCTGTCGGGCAAAAAGGAAATCATGAATTGGGAGGCATCCGATCTTTTTCAGTTTTATTATGACACAACACCTATAAAAGGGAGTCTTGATGAATTGCTTGCGGTAATTGATGAAAGCGCTGTGAACAGAGCCATCAAAATTGGTGCCTGTAATATATACCACGGATGTGTTCACAATATGCTCCATGAAAAAAGTGAAGATATTTTGCGGGGACTGTATAAATCCGCCTCTTTCGTTGTGCAGGCGATCGTCTTTCAGCAGACAAGAAAATACATCAAGCATCAAAAGGAATTGCTGTCGATTGCCTCTCCCGATGAACAGACTATCGTAAACACCTTTTTGAATTTGAAAAATGCTGGATCGGTTGATTTTATTCCAATGTCCGAAACATTGTTTGCTTGGGCAAAGAAATGGGTTTTAGAAAACAGTTAAACACGTTCCAATTTGTTGAGCAGAACAGCGTTGAATGTTTGTGTGATTTTGGCGCAAATTTGGTGCAACACTTTATAGGGCGATACTCACGATATTCAGGATATCAAACGGCGTTGCCAAAACTCCAAGAGATCAGTTATTATTTTTTATATGCAAAAAGTCCTGCTGCGGCAGAGCTTTTTGTGTTTTAGTAGGCGGTTCAATTTGTAACGAATTCTGCCGTTCTATTTCATTTGGTGGGATTTTGTGATATATTTGACGAGACCGAAAAAGCCCGTGGGGAAAAGAAAAAAGCCTCACTTTCCGAACTTTCGGAAATGAGACGGGAATCGGTTGAATTTTTTCGAAATTCTCCCTATTTTTTACGTTTTTTTGCTACCGCCGAATTTGGGGCTCGACGTACCTTGGATAAATCACAAAAAGAGCATTTGTCGATGGACAAATGCTCTTTTTGTGATTGGTGGAGACAATAGGAGTTGAACCTATGACCTCTTGCATGTCAAGCAAGCGCTCTAACCAACTGAGCTATGCCTCCGCAACGATGTATATTATACCATACTCAAAATCAAATTGCAATACCTTTTTGAAAAAAAGTTTTAATTTTTTTGATCTTTTATTCGGGGGAGATATGAAAAAGTAAAAAAGTCGATCCTTCGCACGGCGTGCGTTGGATTCGACTTTTTCGTTTATTCTGACTTTGAGGAGCTTTCGGAATTGCTTTCCTGTTTTTTGCCACCGCGGTAGAAAAGAGCTCCGATTCCCATCACTGCGACGAATACGATGAGATAGAACAAAACGGGAAAGGAGAACGTTTCGCTTTCTTTGGCATCAAGGAACGGGAAAACACCGTGTGCAAGAATTGCAACCGCAATCATAAAGAGGGATGCTGCAAGTGCCAAAGCGGGCATTACCACGTCGCGAAAGATCGCCGTTGCACCTTTGGCTTTTCGTCCCTCCTTCATGATAAACATGATAAAGATTGGGGCGTACAGAGCGTAAATGGTAATGATCGGCAATTCAGAGGAGTCAAAGCTGAACAACCCGAAGATCGGAGAGGAGTGAAGATTTGCGGCAAAGAAGTAAAAGAACCAAGCCGCGCAGATGCCGAGGGAGAGGATACCGGAGTTGGAAGGCATATTGGTTGCCTGATCGACTTGGGAGAAGACGTGGGGAGCAGGTCCGTGACCTCTGACCGCCACCGAATAGAGCGATCGTGTGGAAGCGAGCATCAAGCCGTTCAGCGTTCCAAGGCAGGAAACCACCACGCAAACGTTCAAAAGCGTTCCGCCAATGTTTCCAAAGAGATTGAAAAAGGCTGCGGGGGCCCCCTCCGCTATCAGCGTATCTATGTCTGCACATCCTGTAAGACCGATAAAGTAAGTGATATAAACGACCATAATCACCGCCGTTCCAATGATCAGTGCGCGCGGCAGATTGCGTTTGGAATCCTTGACCTCGGCATTGATCGAGGTGGCGATGATCCAGCCCTCGTATGCGAATGCCGCCGCGGCAATTCCTCGAAAGACGCCACCCGTACCGTTTTCGACCGCGGATATATGATGAGGCGCAAAGGCTTCTGCCGTGTTTCCGTTCAAGAGACCGATCACAGTGCCTACGATCACCATCACACCCAAGGGAATCAGCTTGAATACGGTCGTACCGATCTGAAGTTTGCCCGCAAGACGCGGGGAGATCATGTTGAGGACGTAGGAAAGAATGAGGTAAAAGGTACCGAGCCCCATACAAAGACCGCTCGTAAAGTGTTCGGGAAGATCCGCGCCGTAAAAGAGTGCCAACGTGTAACGTGCCGATACCCATGCCAAAACCGACGTCATAGAAGGAAAGTAGATGGTGGAAATAAACCAGCCGGTCATATACGCGTAACGCTCTCCGACGATCGCTTCCGCATAATCAACCATTCCGTTGACCTTGAGATAGCGTGTTGCAAAGTTGCCAAAGGTATAGGCGCATAACATCATTACCGCGCCACCGATGAGCCAGGACACAATGCCGAGCCACATATTTCCGCCCGTATGTTGGAGAATATTTTGCGCCTTATAAAAGACTCCCGACCCGATTACGATTCCAACAACCATGCAGATCGCCGTAAATAAGCCGTAGCGTTTTTCAAGAGTAACGTTTTTCAAAGAAACCTCCGCGTGTTTTGATTTCAACTATATATTTATATCATATTTTTTTGGATTTGTAAAGAGGGGATTCTGAAAAGTTCATGAAAAAGTTTTTTGAAAATCCCGTTCTTGATATTGATTTTAGAACTGAAATATGTTATAATATGATAATGTGTATGATGAAATCTTTTCGAAAAAAGCGAGGGATGATTTATGAACTTGATTCGGGATCTGTTAGCGTTTATCGAGCAAAGCCCCACGGCATTCCATGCGGTGCAAAAAAGTGCCGAGGAATTGGAGCAAAACGGTTTTTTGCCGCTTTTTGAAGGGGAGGAATGGAAGCTGGAAGCGGGAAAGGGGTACTACGTTACGCGTAACCAATCCGCCCTCATTGCATTCCGTGTGCCCCAACAGCAGCCGGATCATTTTTTGATCACCGCATCGCATACCGACTCTCCCATGTTCAAGCTCAAGCACAATTACCTCTCCCTGACCTCCGACCGTATGCAAAAGCTGAACACCGAGGTTTACGGTGGTACGATCCTTGCTACTTGGTTGGATCGTCCTCTTTCCTTGGCGGGGCGCGTAATCCTGTCTCAAAACGGTCGTTTTGTGGCGAAAAACGTCAATATCGACCGCGATCTGTTGGTCATTCCGAGCGTTGCGATCCATTTTAACCGCACGGTCAATTCCGGATATGCGTACAATCCGGCGGTAGATATGCTTCCGCTCTTCTCAGAAAATGAGAGCGTTACCGTTCGTTCTCTGGTGGCATCAAAACTTGGATGCGAGGAATCCGAGATTGCGGATATGGATCTTTATGTGTACAATCGCGCCAAGGGAAGCACGCTCGGTGCTTCGAACGAATTCTTTTCTGCCCCCCGCATTGATGACCTGGCAAGTCTATGGGGATGCCTGAAGGGCTTTCTCAATGTCACGGCCACCACTTCTGCCGTTCCGCTTTTCTATGCTGCGGATAATGAGGAAACGGGTAGCATGAGCCGTCAGGGAGCGGATTCGGATTTCCTTTTGACCGTTCTCGATCGGATCTGTGAACAATTTGGTGCCGACCGTCGTCGGCTTCTTGCGGCTTCTATGATGCTTTCTGCCGATAATGCGCATGCAAAGCATCCCAACCATCCCGAGCTCAGCGATGCGCAAAACGCACCCGTTATGGGGGGCGGTGTCGTCATCAAGCTCAATGCTGCGCAAAAATACACCACGGATGCCATGTCCGCAGCGCTCTTTGCAGAGATCTGTCGCGCATCGGACGTTCCTGTACAGTATTACGCCAATCGAAGCGATCTTCCCGGCGGATCTACCCTGGGATCCATCTCCAATACGCACGTTCCGATTACCAGCGTCGATATCGGCATCGCACAGCTTGCCATGCACTCCTCGTGGGAGACCGCGCATTGCCGCGACATGGAATATTTCGTTCATGCTATCAGTACCTTTTACGGTAGCACGCTTCGCGCTGTCCGCGATGGGGAATATCACCTCACGTGCGGCGAGAACCCGGTATAAAAGGAGATCGTCATGTATAAAATAGGCTTTGACAACGAAAAATATATCGAACTGCAATCCTCGCATATTCGTCAGCGTATCGATCAATTTGGCGGTAAGCTCTATCTGGAATTTGGCGGTAAGCTCTTTGACGATTATCACGCCTCCCGCGTGCTTCCGGGATTTGCTCCCGACAGTAAGGTGCGGATGTTGGTACAACTGAAGGAAGAAGCGGAGATCGTGATCGTCATCAATGCAAATGATATCGAAAAAAATAAGGTGCGCGGAGATCTCGGTATTACTTACGATCTTGACGTGCTCCGTCTGATCGACGCCTTTCGTAGTCTCGGACTGCTGGTTGGAAGCGTTGTTTTGACTCGCTGGCAGGATCAGCCCGCTGCGATCAAGTTCCAAACCAGACTCGAGTCGCTGGGCGTTCGCGTGTACCGTCACTACTCCATTCCGGGGTATCCTTCTGCAATCGATACGATCGTCAGCGACGAAGGGTACGGTAAAAACGAATACATCGAGACAACGCGCTCTTTGGTCGTGGTAACCGCCCCGGGACCGGGAAGCGGCAAAATGGCTGTTTGCCTGAGTCAGCTTTATCATGAGCATAAGAGAGGTATTGCGGCAGGGTATGCAAAATTCGAGACCTTCCCTGTTTGGAACCTTCCCTTAAAGCATCCCGTCAATATCGCGTATGAGGCGGCAACGGCAGACCTCAACGATTCCAACATGATCGATCCCTTCCACTTGGAAGCGTATGGGAAAATTGCGGTCAACTATAACCGTGACGTAGAGATCTTTCCCGTTGTCAACGCCATGTTTCAACGTATCAGCGGCTGCTCACCTTACCAGTCTCCTACGGATATGGGAGTCAATATGGCGGGGAATTGTATCGTGGATAACGATGCGGTGTGTGATGCCGCAAAGATGGAAATCGTTCGCCGCTACTACACGGCACTTTCCAATCAGCGTAAGGAGAACGGTGCCGACCATGAGGTCGAAAAGCTGAAGCTTCTTATGCAATCTGCCGGAGTGGATAAGGAGTTCCGACACGTTGCCGCGGCGGCAAACGCCAAGGCGGAGCAAACGGGTAAGCCTGCTACCGCGATCGAGCTTCCTGACGGAACGATCGTAACGGGTAAGACCTCGCGCCTTTTGGGAGCTGCGTCGGCGGCACTTCTCAATGCCCTCAAAACGATGGCGGGAATCGATGATCGAATTGATCTGATCTCTCCCGAAATTTTGGAACCGATCACCAATCTCAAGGTCGGACTTCTCGGCAGTAAGAATCCGAGATTGCATCCGGATGAATTACTCATCGCGCTTTCTATCTGTGCCGTACACGATCCCATTGCCGCGCAGGCAACCGAGCAGCTTTCTAAGCTTCGGTATTGCGAAATGCATTCGTCGGTCATTCTTTCCGCAAACGACGAGCACACTCTCAAAAAACTGGGACTCCATCTGACCTGTGAGCCCGCATACGAAACCAAACGTCTTTACCACGGCTAATGCAAATCGAAAGGGGTTGAACTGCCACGGGAACGATTTACGATTATTTGGATTGGAGAGGAGATCTTTCTTTTCGTGAGGCTCCCCTCAACGAAGTGGACTGTTTGATCTTTTCGATGATCGCGTACCTTGATTATCAGGAAATCGTAACCGCATCTCACACCGAAAGCGGAGTTTCGATCAAGGCGGTTGCAAACAGCCTGTTTTCACGTCATCCCGATCTTAAAAAGTTTTCGGTGGGGGTGTTAATTCCCAAGGATATCCTGCGGATCTTCAAAAAGCTCAAGGAAACGCGACGGTTTCGTCACGTGTTGATCAAGGCATATGTCAATACGGTTGATATTGAGAGAGAGATTCAGTTTTCCGCCATGACGTTCCTTTTGGACAACGGAACGGCGGTTGTCACCTATCGAGGCACGGACGATACGCTCGTTGGCTGGAAAGAGGATCTGAATATGTCCTTTTTGTCGGTCGTTCCTTCGCAAGAGGAAGCCGTGAACTATCTTCGCTGCGCGGCAGAGGCACACAACGGGGATCTCGTCTGTACAGGGCATAGCAAGGGAGGTAACCTCTCCGTTTATGCCGCCGTTCACAGCGAGCGCTCTGTTCGCCGCCGCATCAAGGCGGTCTATAGCAACGACGGACCCGGCTTTAGCAGATACTTGATGGACGATCCCGCCTATCTTGAAATGCGCCCCGTGATCCACAGCTTGGTTCCCCAATCCTCGGTTGTTGGAATGCTTTTGGAGCATGACGAAAATTATACCGTTGTCAAAAGCCGCGAAAAGACGGGCTTTTTACAGCACAATGGACTTTCGTGGGAGATTATGGGCAATTCCTTCGTGCATCTGAAAAAGATCAGTGCCGAGAGCCGCCGAACCGACCGAACGGTCAACCAATGGATCAGAGAAATGACACCGGAGCAACGCGAGGAGTTTTCCAACGCGGTGTATCAGCTGTTCTCGGTGGAAGGCGTTACGACTCTGACCGATCTCGTTGCGGTGCGTAAAAATTGGCTTTCGCACAGTAAAAAGCTTGATCCTAAAGTGCATGAAACCATTCAAAAAATGCTTTCCTCACTCATCGGAATGAACACCAAAGATCGCGTGTTTGGACTGTTCCGCAAAAGCGACAGGGAAGAAAAGGTGAAAAAATAATACAAAACAGCGGCTGTTTCCAATGCAAGGTTGAAACAGCCGCTGTTTTGTATGTTATCTGTTTTGTCGAAAGATCTCAAACGCCATAACGGTTGCGGCAGATGCAGCTGAGAGTGAGCCGCGAAATTCACGTCCGTAGTCAATTCGCACGATCTTATCGGCTTGATCCAAAAGCGCACGGGAAATGCCGCGCTTTTCACCGCCTATCACCAAAAGGAGCGGATAGGGGAATTTCTCTTCAAATACCGATACCGAATCGCGGATCCCCGCACACAAAATTTGATATCCGCGCGCTCGAAAAGCAGTTACGGCATCCTCCGGAGAACAAACGTACATAGGGATCAATTCAGAAGCACCTGCCGATGCGCGTGCTACTACGCCCGCGGCACTCATCCAGTTTCGGGGAGGCAAAATCACGCCCGCGACACCTGCGGCATACAAAGAGCGCACCGTGTATCCAAAGTTGTAAGGATCCTCAATCCCTTCCAGATAGACGTAAAAGGAATCGGGAAGGATGTCCTCGGCACTCAATTCCGAAAGGGTTCTTGCCGTGCAAAACGCCAGAATGCCGCCGTGTGTATTTCCTACGGTGTGCGCGGCAATCTCTTCGGTAGATACGAATTCAATGGGAAATCCCAATTCATGAGATTTTGCCGTCAAAAATCCGATCTCAGCCGAGCGGCTTTTGCGCTTTTGCCGATCGATCCAAAGTTTTTCGATTTTACGGTCATTCGTTTCGTCGGAATTTAAGAGAGCGGAAATCGAGGTCATTCCCTCCAAAATATCCGATGGAGTAAATTTTTGTTCTTCTTTTATCATGGCAATCCTCGTTTTTTGATCTTGTGCTTCTAAACGCGCGTATGCTTGCATAGAATACACCAAGGGAATTTTTTGCAAGCGGAGGCGATAGGGCAATGTCTGTAAATTGGAATAACAGAGAACGGTGTGTTGTGTTGGGAGAATATCTGGTCGAACACAAGGCGACGGTTCGTACAGCGGCGCAGGTGTTTGGAATCAGTAAAAGTACAGTACATAAGGACGTTACCGAGGGGCTTCGCTCGGTCAATCATGCGCTCTATCTTGAGGTCAAGGAGTTGCTCTTGAAAAACAAGCAGGAGCGGCATTTGAGAGGAGGAGAGGCGACGCGTCTTAAGTACACGCATTGTTCTCCTTCCAACAAGGAGTAGAGTAAGACGAATAGCCATTGGAGAGCTTTCAAAAGGCTGTCGGATGGCTATTCTTATTGTGTTTCACCTCTTAGCGTTTGTGGTTGAGAATCCGAGCAATGAGCGGGCGATGCACTCTCATTGCGCCAACGGGACAAAATTCCTGACAGCAAAAGCAACTGATGCATTTTTTTCGGTCGATGCGAGGGCGGTTGTTGACCATCGTAATGACGTGTGCAGGGCAGATCTCGGCACATTTTTTACATCCGATGCAAAGATTGTTTTTGGGGCGCGGCTCTGCGCGAAGCGCAGATCGGACAAAGGTTGCCGCAAATTTACCGTGCCCCTCAAACTGCAAACTTTTGCGCACGTGGATGTTTTGATAATCACTGACGGTAAATGCCGAAAGTGCGCCGCAAACGGTCAGCTCGGACACGTTTTCCGGGATATATTCCTTTTCATAAGATACTTGCAGAGTGGGAACGTCTTTAACTCCCAGTCCGATCAGATGCGCGCAGGCAAGGTCGAGCGCGTAGGGAGAGGCGGATGCCAAAAGTGCGCCGATCTTTCGCGGCGTTCCTTGGGTCGGACCGTTTCCTTCCATTCCTACCACGGCATCCGCAATGCACAGCTTGATTTTATCTGCAAAATAGCGGTTGAGGTCCAGTAGCATCAGGGCGAAGTCCTTATGATTCGGATAACGGAAATGGTATTCCGGCTTAAACGTTCCGGGAATCACACCAAACATATTTTTTACCGATGCGCTCATTCCCATCATGCCGTGTGTTTTCAGCTTGCAAAAATTGATAATGGCATCTGCAGAGTCAAGATATGCGGTATAGGTAAAATCCTTTGCAACAAACGCGTCCTCAAAATGCGCGTCGGCAGTAGAATAATCCTGATTGAGCAGAGCTCCCACACGTTCGGCTTCTTTCATTCCCGTGGCAGAGTAGATACGGTTGACCGCCATCGCGTTGTAAAGTCCGCCGGGGCTGTCACCGATCATGACCTCCGCACCGCGCTCCTTGAGCATTTTAACAAGCTCTACCAAGAGTGCGGGATGCGTTGTTGCCGCTTCTTCTGGCTTCATCATGGATACGAGATTGGCTTTGATTGCAATCTTCATACCCGCAGTGACCCAATCCAGACCGCCAAGCGGGGAGAGAAGTGCTTCAAGCGCGTTTTTGACCGTTTGGGGTTCATAAGAATCACACGCGACAAGAGAAACGTCCACCATACGAAAGCTCCTTCCTTTTGTTCTTCCTTCCTAATTATAGCATATCTCCATCTGCTTTGCAATGGTTTTTTCGGGCTTTTTGACAAAAGGGATCATACAAGGCTCGGAAAGGCAAATAGCGCGTGAGCAATTCGGTGCCAAATCGGTTCCAAGTCCTTGGCGGGAAGCGGATTCTCTCCCTTTCCGCATTCCAACGTAAAGGAGGGAAGTCCTCGAACCTGCACACACCAATCGGTAAGTCCTCCATAGGCTGCAGCTCCCTTTGCGCGAGAGCATCGGTAGCCGCAAAGCTCGGAAAGTCGCCGCGCAATCACACGGGAGCGGGGAAGCTCAACCCCACCGCTTTGATAAAAGATTTCTTCTCCTTGCGTGTGTAGGGTCATGACGGCACGCAAGGAATCGTGAAAGCGGATAAAATCACAAAGCAAGCGCACCTCGGGTTCACTCTCGGCAACTTCGCCGCTGTAGCGCGTGGGAGCCCCCGAAAGGATCCCCACTTCTTTTTCCAGTTTTTTGTATTCCGCAAAGCCGGCGTCATAGTTGTGATTCAGATCTACACCGCGTGCGTTGGCTTGCCAATGCGAAAAATCATAACTTCCACCGTTCATTTCCAAGAGACGCTCACGGAGCGGATTGTCATCGCTAACGCCATGGATCTGATAGTCCACACCGTCGGGGTTGAGCATCGGAAGGATGTAAAGGGTGCGCGCGGAGAGCATAAGGGGGATGGAGGTAGCACCAAAGCATCTTTCATCTGCGGCATAGCGACAAAGCTCCCGTAAAAAGCGGAGAAGCAGAGCCGAGGTCAACCATTCCATTCCATGGTGAGCCCCCACAAAAAGCACCTCACCGCGTCCGTGTCCAAGCTTCAGCATTGGAATCGAGCGGCCGAGAATGCTGTTTCCCAGATAGAGCATCTCGGCAAACGGATATTCCTCGGTGAGCGCATTTAATTCCTTCATCAATTCGCTATAATCTAAGGGGCACTCGCCGTTTGGGGCAAAATCGGATCGTTCTCTCATCTGATTCCTCCAAAAAAAGATTTACGGTAACAGAATATGCGCAAAATCATAAATATTTACAAAAAAGGATGGAAATTGCCGCGCAATCGTGCTATAATAGAAAAAACAAATTAAAAAGTGGAGGAAAATATGCCGCTTTCTCTTTTTGATTCGATCCGAAGTCAAAAAATGCGCAGATATTTTACCGTTTTTTTAGCGATTTGCGCAGGCTTTTATGCCATGATCTATATGCCCGTTTATTATCTGCTTTCCAGTAACGTCATCTGGGTGGATTCACCGCTTCTGCTCCTCTGGATGGAGCTGATCTCACCTTTGATGAATTACACTCTGTATTGGGGCTCGTTTGCGTTCGTCATTTACCATACGTTCCGCTTTGGATTTGTAAACATCAAGTTTTCGGTCTCCATGTATGCGCTGTTTACTGCGATCCGTAATTTTTCGGGAATCTTTTCCTATATGTCGGTTATGGGAGCAATTCGTTGGAGCGAGTTCGTTCTCAACGACCTTTTCGGCATGATTTTCAGCACGCTCATGGATTGGCTGCAAATGGGAATCCTGCTCCTCGCGCTGTTTTTGATTTGGAAGAGAGAAATCAAAAAGGATCCCTCTCTTTACAAAACGGGAGAGTTGGCGCGTCGCTATATGCCGATCGGAAAAGGATTGGATTTTTCCAATTCCGCACTTTTGACCGCACTGATCATTTCCGCCGTGCCTGCGGTCATCCGTGTATTGGAGCGTCTCTACTACGATCTCGATCTGATTTTGAATCTTGGAATGAAGGTGGAGGGAGCCGGGGAAGTGATCGTGATGATCTCCTATTACATTACCGACCTTCTGACAATCCCTCTGGGCTGTGTAGCTATTTCCTTGGTGCTCAATCTGTTTTGCAAGCTTGAAACTCGTGCGGTTGAGGCGGCAGAAAAAAAGCAGGATGAAGAGGCTTGAAATGCAATTGATGCCGTTCCAAACGTACCGATAAAATAACCTCGGAGCAGCGTGCTTGACAAATCGATTTTTCGATTGTCGGGCACGCTGTTTTTAGCACTCATTTGCGATATTTACAATTTGTTCATAATATTCATGCGAAAAGCCCTTGACAAAACGGCAAAAAAGTGGTAAATTTGTATCGTGATTTAGCACTCCACTTATTCGAGTGCTAAAAACAGACAAAAAAGGACAGGAAAGGGGGCGAATCGAAAATGAGCTCCGAAAGACGTGGATTAACCGAGCGAAAAAAGCGAATATTAAAAGCGATCGTTGATGCGCATATCGAGGGCGGTGAACCGGTTGGCTCCAAATACGTCCTTCAAAATCAGCAGTTGAATTGCTCGTCCGCTACGGTTCGAAACGAAATGGCAGAGCTTGAAGAAATGGGATATCTCGAGCAGCCCCATGCTTCGGCAGGGCGTGTTCCGAGCGAGCTCGGATATCGCTTTTACGTCGATTCTCTGATCGAACGTTACGCCATGACCACGCACGAGATCGCACAGATCAACGCGCTTCTCAAGGCGAAAATGGGGGAGCTTGACCAAATTCTGTTGGCAGCATCCAATCTGGCGTCCAGTATGACTAATTATACGGGAATTGCCATCAAACCGCCGGTGTCGTCAGTCAGTATCAATAAGTTTAACACCATTTACCTCGAACCCGACCACTACATCCTTGTGGCGGTGGATTCGGGCGGAAACGTCAAGAGCAAGCATATCCGATGCGAGCATACGCCGGTCACTCCCGATTCCGTGGCAAGGCTTTCCTGCGTTCTTAATGCACATCTGTCCGGGCATTCCGCCGATCAGATTACACTCCCTTTGATGATGCGGATGGAGAGCGAAATGGGGCAGTACGCTTCCATCGTCAACGACGCGATCAAAACGGTTTACGATCTTTTGGGCGAGATGGACGACGGAGAAATGCGGATCAGCGGCATTGACCGACTTTTGCAGTATCCCGAATACAGCGACGTGTCGCAATTGCAGGAGCTGCTCGGCACACTGGAAAAGAAAGAGGATATTCTCAATCTGGTCTCACAAAACGAGAATCAGGATATCAGCGTCGTCATCGGGTCCGAAAGCCAGGTCAAGGTGATGAACAATTCCGCGCTGGTGTTCAAGCCTATCGTAAAGGATGGAAAAACGCTTGGTGCGATCGGTGTTCTGGGACCACGCCGCATGGATTATGCAAAGGTGCTGGCAACTCTGGAGGGGCTTAGCGGAAATATTTCCAATATGATCCATTCCAATAATCAACTTACTCAAGGAGGCTCCGATGGAGGAAACGAAACAAACAACAGCTGAAGCAACCGAAGAAATCGTTGCGGAAGAGAAGAACGATAAAAAGAAGAACAAAAAGGCGGATGCGGAAATTGCGCGCTTGCAAAAGCTTTTGGAAGAAAAAAGTGCCGAGTGTGATGCCGCAAACGACAAATATATGCGCATGATGGCGGAGTACGACAATTTCCGCAAGAGAAGCGCAAAGGAAAAGGAAGGCGTTTACGCCGATGCATACAGCGATTGCATTTCCAATCTCCTGCCGATTCTCGATAACCTCGAAAGAGCCGCAGGCTCAGAGAATTTCGAGGCGGTTACCAAGGGCTTGGAATTGACCGTTAAGGCGTTTGACGATGCGCTTGAAAAAATGGGCGTTTCGGAGATTGAGACCAAGAACTTTGATCCCAATCTTCACAATGCCGTGATGCACATTGAGGATGAGCAGTATGGCGAATCCGAAATTGTTGAGGTATTCCAAAAGGGATACGCCAAGGGTGACAAGGTCATCCGCTATGCCATGGTCAAGGTCGCAAACTGATCTTGCCGGCAAATTAAACCGTTTATATTTTGTATAGATAAATTTGGAGGAAATTATCATGGGAAAAATCATTGGTATCGACTTGGGTACAACCAACTCTTGCGTAGCGGTTTACGAGGGCTCTGAGCCTATCGTGATTCCGAACCCCGAAGGAGCAAGAACCACTCCTTCTGTCGTAGCGTTTTCCAAAACGGGGGAAAGAATGGTTGGTCAGGTCGCAAAGAGACAGGCAATCACCAACCCCGATCGCACCATCATCTCCATCAAGCGTGAGATGGGTACGGGATTTAAGAAGACAATCGACGATAAGTCCTATACTCCTCAGGAGTTTTCCGCAATGATTCTGCAAAAGCTGAAGGCAGACGCAGAAAGCTATCTCGGAACCACCGTCAGCCAGGCGGTTATCACCGTTCCCGCATACTTCTCCGACGCACAGCGTCAGGCAACCAAGGACGCGGGTAAGATCGCAGGTCTTGAGGTTCTCCGTATCATCAACGAGCCCACGGCTGCGGCACTTGCTTACGGTATGGATAAGGAAGCAAACCAGAAGATCATGGTATTCGACCTCGGCGGCGGTACGTTCGACGTATCTCTTCTCGAGATCTCTGACGGTGTCTTTGAGGTTCTCGCAACCAACGGTGACACCCGTCTTGGCGGTGACGACTTTGACCAGAGAATCATCGATTGGATGGCAGATCAGTTCCAGAAGGAAAACGGCGTCGATCTTCGCAAGGATAAGATGGTTCTGCAAAGACTGCGCGATGCCGCTGAGAAGGCAAAGATCGAGCTTTCCGGTATGGCTTCCACGTCCATCAACCTGCCCTTCATTACCGCAACCGCCGCAGGTCCTTTGCACTTTGAGGCAACCTTGACCCGTGCGGAGTTCGATCGCATCACCGCGGATCTCGTTGAGAGAACCATGGGTCCCACCAAGAAGGCACTTCAGGACGCGGGGCTCTCCGTAAACCAGATCGACAAGGTTCTTCTCGTAGGCGGTTCTACCAGAATTCCTGCGGTTCAGGAAGCGGTCAAGAAGTTCATCGGCAAGGATCCCTTCAAGGGTATCAACCCCGACGAATGTGTTGCGATCGGTGCAGCAATTCAGGGCGGTGTGCTTGGCGGTGAGGTCAAGGATCTGCTCCTGCTCGACGTAACGCCTCTGTCTCTCGGTATCGAGACATTGGGCGGCGTATTCAACCGTATCATCGACCGTAACACCACTATCCCCGTAAAGAAGAGTCAGGTATATTCCACCGCGGCAGACGGTCAGACCTCTGTTGAGATCCACGTTTTGCAGGGCGAGCGCGAGATGGCAGCAAACAACACCACTCTCGGACGCTTTATTCTCGATGGCATTACGCCTGCTCCCAGAGGTGTTCCTCAGATCGAGGTTACCTTCGATATCGATGCAAACGGTATCGTAAACGTTACCGCGCAGGATAAGGGAACGGGTAAGGAGCAGCACATTACCATTACGTCCTCTACCAATATGAGTCAGGAGGACATCGACCGCGCCGTTAAGGATGCGGAGAAGTTCGCTGAGGAAGACAAGAAGGCAAAGGAAGCCGTTGATGTCAAGAACCGCGCGGAATCCATCATCTTCCAGAGCGAAAAGACGCTGACCGAGCTTGGCGACAAGGTTGACGCGGCAGATGCCGAGACCGTTAAGAGCGCGATCGAAAAGCTGAAGGAGACCCTCAAGAGCGGTGACGTGGAAGCAATCAAGGCTGATACCGAGGCAGTTGAGAAATCCTTCTATAAGATTTCCGAAAAGCTTTACAGCCAGCAGGCAGGTGCACAGGGCGCAGATCCCAACATGGGAGCAAACGGCGCAGACGGTACCTACTACAACGCAAACTATGAGGATAACTCGAACAATAACTGATTTTAAACACACATCGGGAAAGGCGGGAAACCGCCTTTCCCGTCGGGTGTATTGCGGTCATCCATACGTATTTGTCAAATAGGCGTGGATGACAGCAATACCAATTACAGCGGAAAGGGTATATATGGCAGACAAGAGAGACTATTACGAGGTTCTTGGCGTCGATAAAAATGCGGATGCGGGAACCATCAAAAAGGCATATTATAAGTTGGCAAAGAAGTATCATCCCGATGCCAATCCGGGAGATAAAGTAGCAGAAGAAAAGTTCAAGGAAGTCAACGAGGCATACGAAATCCTTTCGGATGCTGACAAAAAGGCGAAATACGACCAATTCGGACACGCGGCGTTTGATCCCTCTACGGGGGGCGGCGCAGGCTTTGGCGATTTTGGTGGCGGCTTTGGCGGATTCGGTGATTTTGGCGACCTTGGTGATATTCTCGGAGGAATGTTCGGGGGTGCGTTTGGTGGCGGTTCTTCCCGTCGCCGTAACGGTCCTGTTCCCGGGGACGATATCGGTACGTCGGTCAGCATTACCTTTGAGGAAGCGGTTTTCGGTGTCAAAAAGGACATTTCCTACAACCGCGTGTGCCGTTGTGCCGACTGTCAGGGCACGGGCGCAGCCGAGGGTTCTTCGGGAGTCGAAACCTGTTCTGTTTGTAACGGACGCGGACAGGTCAGCCGAGTACAGCGCATGGGTGGCATGGCGTTCCAATCTACGGCGGCGTGCGATCATTGTCGCGGAACGGGTAAGGTCATCAAAAATCCTTGTTCCAAGTGCCGCGGTTCGGGTATGACGCGTGAGAGCAAACGCCTTACCGTTTCCATTCCCGCAGGTATCGATAACGGGGAACGTATCGCACTGCGAGGTCAGGGAAACGACGGCAGAAACGGCGGTCCCGCAGGAGATCTGATCATCACGGTATCGGTTCGCAACCATGCGATCTTCGAGCGTGACGGCTACAACGTTTATTGCGAGGTGCCTTTGACGGTTGCGGAAGCGACGCTCGGAGCGGAGATCGACGTTCCCACTCTGGAGGGCAACGTCAAATACGAAATTCCGGAGGGCACGCAGCCCGGCACCAAATTTACCATGAGAGGCAAGGGAATTCCGTACGTCAACAGCAACGGACGCAGAGGAGATCTTATCTTCCGCGTTACGGTAGAGATCCCCAAGGGACTCAGCGAAAAGCAAAAATCGGCAATGAAGGCGTTTGCCGATAGCTGTGGAGAAAGTAATTACGCAAAACATAAGCAATTTTTTAAAAAGATCTTTGGACAGAAATGAGGAAAAACATGGTAGATCAGGATTACGTATGCGGTGATTTTGGTGATGAATCGATCTGGACGCAGGTTCGTGTTACCGTAAAGCTGGAGCTTTTGGACGAGCTGGTAGCCATTATGAGCATGGTTTCCAACAATTTGCAAATTGAGGATTACAGCGATATCGATCTCAAAACCTGTTACGGGGATCTGATCGATGAGAGTATCCTCAATGCCGACAAGACCATTGCATCGGTTTCGGTGTATCTTCCTGCGGAAAAGAGCGTTCCTGAGTGCATCGCTTTTTTAAAGGAGCGATTTGCTTCTACGGGGCTTGTAATCGAAAAGCTGGAGACGGTCGGTGTCAACGAGGAGGATTGGGCAAACTCTTGGAAGGCGTACTATAAGCCTATCAAGATCGGTAGCCGCTTGGTGATCGTTCCCGCATGGGAAAAATATACACCCGCCGAAGGGGAATTGATCGTTCGCATGGATCCCGGCATGGCGTTTGGAACAGGTACGCACGAAACCACGCGGTTGGTGATCCAATTGCTTGAAACATACACCAAAGAGGGCTGTCGTATGCTCGACGTGGGTACGGGAAGCGGTATTCTTGCCATTTGCGCGTCAAAACTGGGTGCCGGGGAGTGCCGTGCATACGATATCGACCCCATGGCGGTTCGTGTGGCAAACGAAAACATTAAGGATAGCGGACTTTCCAACATTACCTGCGAGGTTTCCGATCTGCTTCGTCAGGTTGACCGTTCAAAAAAGTACGATCTGATCTGTGCGAATATTGTTGCGGATATCATCATTCGAATGACTCCCGACGTAGGGGAGTTGATGCACGAAAACACCGTTCTCCTGGCTTCCGGAATTATCAAGGAGAGAAGTGAGGACGTGATCGAATGTTTTGAGAAGAACGGTTTTCGGATCGTTGAGCAGCTGGTCGATAACGGCTGGTGCGGACTTGCCGTTATGAAGGCGTAAGCGTTTGGCTCACCGCATAGGAGAAAACGGCTTTGAGATCAAAACGGAAAAAAATGATTGCACCGATCGTGGTTGCACTTATCCTGATTCTTTATTACGTTGCCTATTTTGGTATATTGATCGCGCTGCTTGACGGCATCTGGAAATACGCGTTGGGGTTGCTTCCGATAGGGTTTGCAGTCGTAACGGTGAAAGTATGCATCGAAAGGATTCTTGAGATCAAAAAAGGAGAAGAAGATGATCTTAGTCAATACTGATTATATTAGCGGAAAGGAATTGGAAATGCTTTCTCTCGTAAAGGGGAGCACCATTCAATCAAAGCATCTGGGAAAGGATATCGCGCAGGGCTTTAAGGCGATGGTAGGCGGTGAGCTGAAATCCTATAATGAGATGATGAACGATGCAAGAGCACTGGCAACCAAACGCATGGTTGAGGAAGCGGAGAGCCTTGGAGCGGATGCGGTTGTCAATATCCGTTATGCGTCCGCCGCTGTGATGTCGGGGGCTGCTGAGGTGATCGTTTACGGCACAGCGGTTAAATTTGTTAACCGTTAATGCCTTTTGCAACACGAAAATGAAAAATCGGAAATCAAATGCAACGAGCATCTGATTTCCGATTTTTTTATTTCAGCAACTCTGCGAGCCGTTCTTCCAACGTCGTATAATCGTCTATCGTGATAAAATGAAAATCCGAGCGGCAGACCGATTCGTCATTGCCGCCGATACCGTAGTCGTCACCAACGTAGGTCACCTCGTCGTGCGCGATTTTGTTTTCACGGCAAAATTCGTCAAGGGCATATGCCTTGTTATAGGGAGTCGGCGCCATGTCAAACGAGGAGGTGCCTCCCACAAACACGGTGTAATCCGAGAATTTTTCCTTGACGTCTGCATAAAACGCACGCCTGCGGCTTCTGTCAGGATCAAACGCCAGTTTATCAGCAAGCTCTGCTTGGGTACCAAGGAGGGGAAAGGTGACACACCCGGATGGATGATATTCAACGTTTTCTCCCATAAATTCGGTAAAACCGTAGGCTTTGCGCAGGGAAGTGACACGCGCCTCCACGCTTTGGCGATCGATGGGAAGGCGGACGTCACGAATCAGCTCAATATCATTGATTTCGGGGCGGTAAAGGGCATATTGCATTCCGTAGTTTCCAATGATGTCGATCGGGAAATGCTCCATTTGCTCAAAAATGCGTCGGCAAGTTCCCGCGCCTACCATCAAAAGGCGATATTTTTGGCGCAACTGCTCCAGAACCGCGCGATTTTTGGAGTCCAACTTGCTTTTATGTTGTGTCAGCGTACCGTCAAGGTCAAACGCGACCAAACGGATCTTTTTTACATCCATATCAGTCACAACGCTTACCTTTCTCACGCAAAAGGCGCAAAATTTCATCGGGATTGTTGCAGGTTACAAGTGTTGCGCCGCAAGTGATCATCTTATCTACACCGTTCTCGTCTTTTACCCCTGCACCAACCCAAGGCTCTACACCGCGCGCCGCCATTGTTGCACATTCTTCCGGTGTTGCCATGATATCACCGCTTGAACTGAACATGCAACAGCAAAATGCGTAGGAATAGGGGTCAATGGTAGTAGTGCCAAGGCAGGAAATCGGAAAAAATACGTGCTGGCGGTATTTTTTGCCGTGCTTTTTGTAAACGTATTCGTTGAGCTTGCCGCTAAAGCTGTTGATGACGACGCGGTCGGTAAAATGGTAACGGTCGACGATCTCAAGAATGCGGTCACAAACGTCAAAGGCGATGGCTTCGTGATCTCCGTCCGGATATTCTTTCAGCTCCAGATCCAACGTGATCGACGGATGATCCTTGATCAGCTCCATCAGTTCTATCAAGGTGGGGATTCGTGCACCGCAAAAGCGTGTGTCCTTGTGACTTCCCGCATCTAATTTCTTCAGCTCTGCAAGCGTCATATCGATCACTTTGCCCGTTCCGTTTGTCGTGCGGTCAACGGTTGCGTCGTGGATGAGGACGAGCTCACCGTCACGCGTCACGCGCACGTCGGTCTCAATCTGGTCAACGCCTTCGTCAATGGCTGCTTTAAATGCTTCTATCGTGTTTTCGGGATATGTTGCGCTATCACCGCGATGTGCTGCTACGTAAATATGGTCGCGGCCTTCTTTCCAATAATTCATAAAAAACCTCCGTGTGTTTTTTTTATTATAGGTCAGAACGCTGCCGTTGTCAATTCTCGGCGGTAAAATCGAAAAACTTGCATTTTTTTTGATTGTAAAACGCAAGAACATGCATAAAACTACACCAAATAATTCTCTCGGTACGCTTTGCGATATTTGGCAGGGGACGTGCCTGTTTTTTTGCGGAATACCGTACCGAGATATTGCTGATTCAGAAACCCGCATCGCTCCGCGATCTCGCTGATCGAAAGGGAAGTCATGCAAAGCATTTCTCTTGCCGCATCAATGCGACGGTCGCGCAAATAATCGTGCGGTGTTATTCCAACGGATGCGGTAAAGAGGGCATGAAAATAGGACGGACTGAGTGACACCGCTGCGGCGATATCCGATAGTTGGATCGGTTCTTTCAAATGCTCGCAAATAAAGTGCTGTGCTTTTTTGATGGCTTTGGTATTCGGGTCATCAATCACCGAAGTGCGTGCCGCGTCCTCACATAAAAGTGCGATCAAGGAACAAAACGCGGCTCCGAGTTGTATATGCGACAAGGGAGAGGTCTCTTCACTTTTTTCAATCACCGTATCCAAAAGCGACTCGATCTCTTCTGTATGGCGAACGGGGAAATACTCCGGGAGTGCGGTCAAAAGGTCGGCAAGCGTTCCGTCGGCATCAAACTTTAAAAACTTGGTTTGAAAGGGCAAAAGACTGTTGCACCGTTCCCCCGGCTTGCCAATCAGGACGTGCGAGCGTTTGATGGGGTAAGCGCGTCCGTTTGTATAAGTCGTCAGCCCATCGGAAAGATAGTATTCCATTTCAAACAGGGTTCGTGTCCGTTCGGGGGATGCGGTAAGACCCGCAAATACGCTGCAATCAAAATATCCGCAAAGCAGGTTATTGGGGAGCTTGAAATCCTTCATTCTTTTTTTCTCTTTTCGTAGTAAGATTTTATCAAAAATCCGTAAGATTTTGGCTGGAAAAGCAATCTTTGAGGCGTTATAATAATAGTATAACATAAAAAAACCACGTTGTCAACGAAAGGAAGAAAGCATGAGTGAAAAGGTGATTGCGAAAATTGAATCGCTGGTTTTACCTACCTACCGCGAGCCGGAAGCGGAGTCGCTCCCGATGTTTGCGGAAAACCGTGTGCATCAGCGCACGAGCGGAAACCCGTATCCCAATAAGATCGTTGCGCGCGTTGACCGAACTGCGCCCATCGACAAAGCATACGTTGCCGTTCGATTAGAAAACGAATACGTCAGCGTGGTGATCCTTCCCGAGCTCGGGGGCAGAATTTACAGCGCGACGGATAAGACCACGGGCTATGATTTCTTTTACAAGCAACACGTGATCAAGCCTGCGCTCATCGGTGTGCTCGGTTCTTGGATTTCGGGTGGAGTGGAGTTTAACTGGCCATTCCATCACAGAGCCTCCGGATATATGGCGTGTGACTATCACGTGGAGGAACTTGAGGACGGAAGTGCGGTTTGTCACGTTTGCGATCACGATCCCATCGACCGCATGAAGGGAATGGTCAGCATCGTTTTGCGCCCGGGAGAGCGCCTGTTTGAAACGAGGATGCGTTTGTATAACCGCACGTCGGAACCACATTCCTTCCTTTGGTGGGAGAATGCTGCCGTCCCGGTTAACGAGCAGTATCGGATCTTTTTCCCGCAGGACGTTACGTACGTCAATTTCCATTATCTCAAATCCCGCATCAGCTATCCCGTAGCGGGCAACGGTGTGTTCAACGGCATCCCCATGCAAGAGCCGCGCGATATTTCGTGGCATAAGAATACGCGTGAGGCAACCTCTTATTTTGCAAGCGCATCGGAATACGATTTCTTCGGCGGATACGATTACGGAAAGAATTGCGGTGTCGTTCATATCGGGGATCATCACGTGTCCCCGGGAAAAAAGATGTTTACGTGGGCATACGGTCAGCTTTCCAAATCATGGGAAAAGGCGTTGACCGATACCGACGGTCAGTACGCCGAGCTGATGGCAGGCTCGTATTCGGACAATCAGCCCGATTTTTCATGGCTTGCCCCCTACGAAACCAAACAGTTTTCGCAATACTGGTATCCGATTTCTGCCATTGGAGCACCTACTTATGCCAATCTCAATTGCGCGTTCCGCATTGACCGTGATCAACCGAATAGCGCGTTGCATCTGCAAGTCAATCGAGCTTTTAACAGTGCCCAAATTACGGTAAGAGACGGGGAAACGCAACTTTTTGCCACAACCGTGGATCTTGCTCCCGACCAAAGCTACACCTTTTCAATGGGCGAAATTCCTTCCTTCGTTACGGTGTCGGTTTGCGATGAGAAGGGGGACGTGATTGCCCAATATACCGAGCGTCGGTTTGATAACTGCAAGATGCCTGATCCGATTACCGATATGCCGGAGGCGGCAACGATGCAATCGGCACAGGAACTGTATTTAGCGGGCGTTCACGTCGATCAATACCGCGATCCCGCCGTCAAGCCGGATGCGTATTGGAAAAAGGCTTTGGAGCGCGATATCAAGCATATTCCGTCATTGATCGCTATGGCAAACTATGATTGCAAGCTTGGAAATCTTGATCTTGCCGAAAGTTACGCACGTCGTGCAAGCGATGCGCTCAGCCCATTCAACCACCATCCGCAAAGCGGGGAATGTGATTACGTTTTGGGACGGATCCTCGAAGAAAAGGGAGCGCGTAAAGAAGCGTATGATTGCTACTACCGCGCCGCGTTTGCCGCGGATTGCGTTTCCAAGGCAATGACGCGCGTTGCGGTATTGGATCTCTTCCAAAAGAACTTTGGCGAGGCGTTGCGCCATGCCGAATGGGCATTGGACTATGGCAGAAACAACGCACTTGCAACCGCTGCGTGCATCCTTGCGGAGCGTGCACTCGGTAGATACGCACAAGCCGAACAACGAGCAAGCGCGTATCTTTCAAAGGACCCGTTGGAGCATCTGATCGGCTTTTTGAGCGGAAAATCGGATTTTTATCAGGCTCTTTCCGCAAATCCCGCGCAAACCTGTTTGGATGTGTGCGAGGATCTGATGTCGATGGGTTGTTTTGCAGAGGCCAAACGACTTTTGGAAGGACTTCTCAAGGAGATTCCGCAATCTGCTTGCCGTATTCTCGGATACGTAGTGGCATATCTGGCATCTCTTTGCGGAGAGGAATATGAAGGAGCACTCCAACTTGCAGAGGATTGGAAAATCGGTCCTGCATTCCCCAATCGTCCGATGGAGGAGAGGGCGTTGCGCTTTGCTATTGAAAAAACGGAGAGCAAAAACGCAAAAATGCTACTTGGTTGCCATCTTTATCACCGCCGTCGATATTCCGAGGCGGCAGAACTGTGGGAGAACTGCCCCGCGGATTACGTTGCAAAACGCAATCTTGCCGTGGCGTATTTCAGCCATTTGGGACGCGCCGAGGATGCGCTTCGCATCATGAAAGCGGTGCTTGCGGAGCATGGGGATGACGAGACTCTGCTTTACGAAACGGTGGTTTTGATGAATAAAATGAACGTCTCTCCCTTGGAAAAGATCGATTTGATCCAATCGCACCGCGTGACGCGTGAGGACGTAAGAGTGGAGCTTGCAAAGGCGTATAATCAGGCTGGGGAATACGAAAAGGCGATCAAAACGCTTTTGGAGCATCCGTTTACACCTTGCGAGGGTGGTGAGCACGCCATTGCCGATCAGTATATGTTTGCATATCTTGCGCTCGGTATCCGCGCGTATGAGGCAAGAGATTACGAAAACGCACTTGCATATGTGACAGAAGGGCAGACATTGCCGCAAAGTCTCGGTGCGGGAATCTGGAATCATACCAAACGAATTCCGCTCCGCTATCGTGAAGCTCTCTGCCTTGAGGCTTTGGGACGTGGCGATGAAGCAAAAGAGATCTATCAATACATCGCCAACGTTGAAATCGAGTATTTCAGCAATATGCACCTTCCCGAGCTTCCGTACTATCAAGTTCTTGCGTGGCGTCATCTCAGAGAGGAGCTGAAGGCACAAACGCTGGTCACCGAGTACCGCCGCCGTTGGAGTCGGATTGCCGCGGTCAAGGATAACGGATTCTTTGCAACCACACCTTTCTTCATGCCCTTTATTGAAGCTCCCGAACGTCTGCGCCAATCGCGCGCTCTTTACCTTACGGCTTTGATGGATAGGTGCATGGGAGATTTTGCATCGGCAAATAAAAAAATGCAAAAAAGCTTTGCACTCAATAACGATAATCTGTTCGCACTTTTACCGATTTAACACAAAAAGGCGGGGCAAATCCTCATGGAGTTGCCCCGCCGGTGCTTTTTTTGACGATTTTAATAAAAAATGGATAAAAAAATCGATTTGTTTACAAAAAAGGTGTTTACAAAAGGAAGATTCTGTAGTACAATATATAAGAATATATATAGTAGCAGCTTAAGGAGTGATCAGATTATGGAAAAACCAAAGTATCAACGCGTTTTGTTAAAGCTGTCCGGTGAGGCACTTGCTCCCAATGACGGTGGAATTTTGAATTTTGCTTTCATCGAAAAGGTTGCCGAACAAATCAAGCGCTGTGTCGATGCGGGAGTGCAGGTTGCTGTCATTGTCGGTGCAGGAAACATTTGGCGCGGCAGACAGGGAACCGGTATGGATCAATGCCGTGCCGACCACATGGGTATGCTCGCAACCACCATCAACGCCCTTGCTTTGCAGGACGTATTTCTTCGCCTTGGTATGAAGGCTGTGGCGATGACCGCTGTAGAGATGGATACCTTTGCCGATCACTATACCTCTCGCGGCGCAATCGAAGCGTTGGAGAGTGGAAAGGTCGTCGTTCTTGGCGGCGGATCGGGTATTCCGTTCTTTTCCACCGATACGGCTGCGGCTCTGCGTGCGGCGGAAATCAAAGCCGATTGCATTCTCATGGCAAAAAATATCGATGCCATTTACAGTGCCGATCCCAAAAAGGATCCCAATGCCGTTCGCTATTCCGACTTGACCTACAAGCAGATCCTCGACGAAAATCTCAGAGCACTGGATATGACCTCTGCGATCTTTTGCATGGATAACGGAATCAACGGATACGCCTTTGGTCTTGCCGATCCCGAAAACATCTACCGCGTGGTGATGGGTGAAGCGGTAGGAACGGCGATCCATAACTGAGCAAAAATAAAATTTACATAATCAACTACATAGAAAGGATTTTGAACTATGAAATTCAACACCAAAGAGCATGAAGAAAAAATGCAAAAGAGCGTAAGTGCTTACGAAAACAACCTTTCCACTATCCGCGCCAGCCAGGCAAACGGCGCGATCGTTGCCAAGGTCACCTTTGATTATTACGGCTCGGCAACCAAATTGACCGATATGGCATCGGTATCGGTAACCGACCCCAAGACCCTGACCATCACTCCTTACGACCGTTCTACTCTCAAGGCAATGGTCAAGGCCATTCAGGCGTCCGACATCGGCATCAACCCCGTTGACGACGGCACCGTGATCCGTCTTGTTTTCCCGCCTTTGACCGAGGAGCACCGTAAGGGACTTGCAAAGCAGATCCAAAAACTCTCGGAGGAGGCTCGCGTTGCGATCCGTAACATTCGCAGAGACGCAAACGACGAGATCAAAAAGCAGAAAAAGGACGGTCTGTTGACCGAGGACGAGCAAAAGGCAGGCGAAAAATCCGTACAGGATCTGACCGACCGCTACGTCAAGCAGGTTGACGAGATTACCGCTAAGAAAGAAAAAGAGATCATGCAGATCTGATCGGTATTCGGGGGCGGGCTCGTTTGAGTCAGCCCCCGCATCCAAAGTGCCAAAAAAATGATAAAACGCGCTTGACGCATCAAAAAACAGTGAGGGAAGTATGTTCTTTAAAAAAAAGAAACAACCGCGGGAAAAGATACAGGTTGACGAGCGTTTGCAGCATATCGCGTTTATTATGGACGGAAACGGTCGCTGGGCGCAAAAGCGCGGAATGCCGCGCGAATTCGGACATTCTCACGGTGCAGCCACCTTTAAAAAGATCGGACGGTATTGCGAGAGCATCGGACTTCGATACATGACCGTATATGCCTTTTCCACCGAAAACTGGAAGCGCCCGCAAAAGGAAGTGGATACCATTATGAAGATCTTCGATGATTACATTGAGGAATGCTTCCTTGAGATGGAGGAGGATAACGTTCATTTCCGTTTTATCGGAAATTTGGATATCTTTCCGCCCGCTTTACGGGAAAAGATGGATCGCATCGACCGCGAGACCTCACACAAGCCCTTTATCCTCAATATCGCAATCAACTACGGTGGACGCGAAGAGATTCTGCACGCGTGCAACGAGCTGATCAAAGAGGGAAAGCAAGAAATTACCGAGGCGGATTTTAATGCGCATATCTATACGGCGGGGTGTCCGGATCCCGATTTGGTTGTCCGCACGGGGGGAGACCTGCGCATTTCCAATTTTCTGCTTTGGCAATCTGCATATACCGAATACTATTTTACAGACGTTCTTTGGCCCGATATGACGGGGGAGAACGTGGACGAGGCGGTTGCCGCGTTCTATGCGAGAAAGCGTCGCTTTGGCGGCGTCTGAGCCTTTTAAGGAGGAGTTTTACCACATGAAGCAACGTATTATTACGGGAACGGCGATTTTGATTGCGCTGATCGTAGTCGTGATCTTTTCCTGGACGCCGATTTTGCCGGCTTTGGTATCGCTTTGTGCCGTGATTGCCGTTTATGAAATGGCGCGCTGCATCGGAATGAGCCGTGCACATCTGTTTACCGTTCCGCTTTATCTTTGCGCCGCGGTATTTCCGATTCTCAACCGTTATCTGACAGATGCGGAAATTTTGCGTCGCGTCAACTTTATAACCATCGTTGTCGCTTTGTTCTATTTCTTTGCGATCATGACCTTTTCGCATGGAAAATACAGTATCGAAAACGTATCGGTGCTCTTTACCACGTCTTTCTACATCATGATGGGCTTTACCTCTATTGTCGTGATGTACAGCCAGCGCGGAGAGGCGGGACATTTGCTGTATCTCACAATCTTTATCGGTGCTTGGATTACAGACGTGTTTGCATATTTCTGCGGAATGCTGTTCGGTCGCGGTGGAAAACACAAGCTGCTGCCGGATGTCAGTCCTAAAAAAACGGTGGAGGGAAGCATTGGCGGAATTTTGTTCTGTATGGCGTTTATGACGTTGTTTGGATGGGTGTGCTCTCTCATTTATCCCGCGCTGAACGCACGCCTTTGGATGTTTGCCATCGGCGGACTCGTCGCTTCCGTTGTAGCGCAGCTCGGAGATCTCTTTATGTCGGTTATCAAGCGTCACTACGGCATCAAGGATTACGGAACGATTTTTGCAGGACACGGAGGCGTTTTGGATCGGTTTGATTCCATTCTCACCGTTGCCATTGCGCTTGCATCTTTGAGCTCATTCTTTACGTTTTTTGAGGTGATGTAAGATGGAACAAAACCGAATTTATCCTTCCGTTACGATTTTGGGTTCTACGGGATCGGTTGGCGAGCAGGCAATTGACGTTGCACGCCGTAACGGAATTACCGTCAATGCGATTTCCGCAAACCGCAACGTTTCCCGCGTGGAAATGCAAGCGAGAAGTCTCGGTGTCAAAGCATGTGCCATGGCAGACAGAGATGCCGCGCGTGACCTGCAGACCCGATTGGCGGATACTTCCATTAAGGTTTACGGAGGTGCGGACGGTATTTGCGAGATGATCGCGCAACCCTACGACAACGAAGGGGAGGCGGTTGTCAACTCCATTATCGGTGAGGCGGGCTTGCGCCCGACTATTGCGACCCTGCAAGCCGGTAAAAAGCTGGCACTTGCCAACAAGGAATCGTTGGTTTGCGCGGGTGACTTTGTTATGAAGCTTGCAGAAGCGAAAAAGGCGGAAATTTTACCCGTAGATAGCGAGCACAGTGCGATTTTCCAGGCACTTCGCTCCGGGGCCAAGGAGCAGATCAAGCGGATTTTGTTGACCGCGTCCGGAGGTCCTTTTTACGGAATGAAGCGGGAAGAGCTTGCCGAAATTACCCCTGAGCGTGCTTTGGCACATCCCACGTGGAATATGGGAGCAAAGATCACCATCGATAGCGCAACGCTGATGAATAAGGGCTTTGAGGTCATTGAGGCGGTTCATCTTTTCGGCGTGCGTCCCGAGCAGATCGAGGTGCTGGTGCATCGTGAGAGCATAATGCACTCCGCCGTCGAATATATTGATAACAGCGTCATCGCGCAAATGTCTGTTCCGGATATGCGCCTTTGCGTGCAGTATGCACTCACGCACCCCGTGCGCACCGAGGCGGTCATTCCTACCTTGGATCTCACCGCGGTTGGCAAAATGACCTTTGCCAAGCCCGATACCGAGACCTTCACGCTTTTACGTCTCGCTTTGGATTCTATCCGAGTGGGCGGAGCGGTTCCCGCAGTGCTCAATGCGGCAAACGAGGTTGCGGTTGGTGCGTTTTTGAATAAGAAATTGGATTTTCTTGGCATTTTTGATATCGTAGAGCAAACGGTTAATGCGCTCTCGGATGCCGCGAGAATTGTTTCCATTGACGACATCTTTGCGTTTGACGGCGCGGCAAGATCGCTTGCCAACGAATTTATGGCAAAGCGAAGCAAGCTTTGCTAAATCCCAACGGAGGCACTTAATTTGACGATTCTTTATATCCTTTTGGCACTTTTGATCTTCGGGATCCTGATCTTTATTCACGAGCTCGGACATTTTCTGGTCGCACGATGCTGCGGCGTGAAAATATTAGAGTTCGCAATCGGAATGGGTCCCAAACTCCTTTCGTGGAAGAGCAAAAAAAGCGGAACGGCATATGCGTTGCGACTGTTTCCCATTGGCGGTTTTGTCAATATGCTCGGAGAAAACGGAATGGAGGCGGTGCAGGGAGCAAACGGTGAGGAGGGAGAAGCCTATGAGGAGACCTCACTCATCAATCATACGGCAGACGTAATCGCGCCTGTCGAGCAACGCGAAAATGCTTTGGAGGAGCTTGAAGAAGCACCGATCCCGCTTGATCCCGAGCTTGCCAAGCAGGCGTATTGCAATCAAAACGTCTGGAAAAGGATACTGATCTCCATTGCGGGCCCCCTTATGAATATCCTTTTGGGATTTCTTTTGATGCTGGTCATGGTGCTGATCTCGGGACACGATCAGGCACTGACCAATCAGGTTGGCGGCTTTTTCATCGTTTACGAAAACGAGGCAGAGGAGCAGGGCTTTCGGGTCAACGATTATTTTTACGGAATCGCGGAAGGCGAGAGTATCAAACGCATCCTGTCCTACAAGGATCTGGAAACGGTAGTGCGAGAGAGTGAGACCAAGCGATTCGACGTGATCGTTTTGCGTCAGACCGAGGACGGCATGGATTCCGAATACGTTACCCTGAAGGGGGTTACAATGGACGAGACCTTCCTCAAATCCTTTACTCCCTCGGTGAGTAACAGTACGGGACTTGAGCGAAACGACACCGTAATCAAGGTCAATTCCACCCGTGTGCATACCTACAATGAACTTGCGTATGAGGTGATGAATCAGGGATATAAGCCCATGACGCTCACAGTTTTGCGTAACGGTCAGGAGCACGTCATCGAAAACGTGCTCGTTCCCACGCAAACCGAAGGAGGCGCAACGCTTGGAGCGGTGGATTTTATTCCGTATAGGGAGCCTACCTTCGATTTTCTAACGGTCATCAAGCATACGTGGTTCCGTTCGCTTTCAACTGTTAAAATGGTGTTCGATTCTATCGTTGGGCTCTTTTCGGGTAGATACGGTGTCGAAACCGTTTCGGGTCCTGTCGGTATTACCAAGGTTGTGGGCGAGGCGGCACAGTACGGCTTTACCACGGTGCTCAATATTGTCGTCGTGATTTCCATCAATCTCGGTGTGATGAATCTTTTGCCTCTGCCCGCGCTTGACGGGGGGCATATTCTCATCTACCTTGTCGAGGCAGTGCGCCGCAAGCCGCTGAAAAAAGAAGTGGAAGGAATGATCAATTTTATCGGTCTCGTCCTTCTCCTGTCTTTGGCGGTGATCGTTGCGTTCAAGGATATCTTTACGTTGTTTTAAGGATTGAAAAGCTATGAATTATAACGCTATCAGAAGAAAAACAAGAGAAGTAAAGCTTGGAAGTATCGCTTTGGGAGGAAACAACCCCATTGCGATCCAATCTATGACCAATACCGATACGCTGAATGCCGAGAGAACGGTTGACCAGATCCGTCGCCTTGAGGCAGCGGGATGTGATGTTGTGCGCGTTTCCGTTCCCACAGAGGAGGCTGCATATACCGTTTGGAAGATCAAGGAAGCGGGCGTCCGTATTCCCATCGTCGCGGATATTCATTTCGATTACCGCATCGCGCTTCGTTGTGCGGAGCTGGGCTTTGACAAGATCCGCATCAATCCCGGAAACATTGGAGACGATGACCGTGTCAAGGCGGTGTGCGATGCTTGCCGCGAAAGAAGGATTCCGATCCGAATCGGAGTGAACAGCGGATCCTTGGAAAAGCATATTCTTCACAAATACGGTGCGCCCACCCCGGAGGCACTGTGTGAGAGTGCTTTGTACCATATTTCACTTTTGGAGCGCTTCGGCTTTTACGACACTTTGGTTTCTATCAAGGCATCCACCGTGGCGGATATGATCGAAGCCAACCGCCTTTTGGCACAAAAATGTGAATACCCGTTGCATTTGGGCGTTACCGAGGCCGGAGGTGGAAACCGCGGGCTGATCAAAAGCTCGATCGGTATCGGTTCCTTGCTTTGTGACGGCATCGGAGACACCTTGCGCGTGTCTCTCACAGATGACCCCGTCGAGGAGATCGGTGCGGCAAAGCAGATTTTGCAGGCGGTCGGAATCGACGGACAAAAGGGGCTTGATATCGTCAGCTGTCCCACTTGCGCACGCACAAAGATTGATTTGATCCCGTTGGTCAAGCGATTTGAGGAAGCTGTGCGGGATGCGGGACTTTTGGACGTCCCCGTAAAGGTTGCTTTGATGGGATGTGTTGTCAACGGTCCCGGTGAAGCCCGCGAGGCTGATTTCGGAATTGCAGGAGGGCAGGGCGAGGCTGTGCTCTTCCGCCATGGAGAAACAGTCGAAAAGATTCCTGAGGAACGCATTATCGAACGTTTGATTGCAGAAATCCAAGCATGGAAAGAAAGTCATTGTAATGAGTAAGAATTTATTGGAGATTTTCAATCGCTATCATCCGGACGCTGCCACCGCGGAGCTGTTGCTTTCGGCGGATGCGTCCGGGATCGCGTTGCGTGCAGACAAGGCACAGCGCATCATTGAGACGACCGTGCCGTTTCCGCGCATCATTCCCAAGCGCGTGTTATATCGCATCGAGGAGGAGATCCGCGCGGCGTATGAGCTCAACTCCGTACGTATTTGCCCCAAATATCCGTCTGCATTGTTTGATGTAGATCAGATTCCCGATCTTTTGATGGAGACCAACCGCCGCGGCATTGTAGCCAACGGCTTTTTTAATCGTTGCGATTATCGGCTTTCCGGAGGCGTTTTGTCGATTGAAATTCCGTTTACACAAAGCGGTGTAGAGCTGATCTACAATGCCGAAACGCCAAAACTGATGCAGGAGATCCTGTTTTCCGAGTTTGGCGTACACGTGCAGGTCGAGATCCGCCGTATGGAAAATTTTGATCCGTCGGAATTCCAAAATCCTTTGCAGGCGCGCCTTGAGGAAATGGGACGTGAGGCGGCGCGTGCTGAGGCGCAGTATCATGCCATGCTGGAATCCCAGCATCACGGTGGAGGTGGGGAAACCGCCGTAGCGGTAGAGGAAGAACCCACACTTCCTCGTGCATCCTCCATTTACAGCGAGGATTGCATTCCCGAAATCAGCGAGGGAATCTGCAAAATCGGCTTTGTGACTTATGATTTTTCCAATCCCGAATACGTTTTGGGAGAGCCGTTTGAGATCCGACCCGTTTCGATCGCGTCCTTGAACAGACCGCAACGAAACGTCGTTATCGTTGGTGAGATCTTTGGATTTACAAAAGAAGAAAGCCGCGGTGGTGATAAGTTTGACGTCACCTTTGATATTTTTGACGGAAACGCATCTATCGAGCACCGAACTTTTGGCATGGAGCCCGAGGAATTGGACATGCTGTCGGGCGCGATTTCGGATGGAGCTGTGGTTGCCATGCGCGGATACGTCAAGCAGGTGACCCGAAAGGGAAAGACCGATACCGATTTTACCTTCTACTATACCGATATTGCCAAAATTGAAAAGCTCAAGCGCAAGGACAAGGCAGAGAAGAAGCGCGTGGAGCTGCACTTACATACCACGATGTCCACAATGGATGCGTTGATCCCTCCCGACGTTGCGGTCAAAACCGCGCTCAAGTGGGGAATGCCTGCCGTTGCCATTACCGACCACGGAAATGTGCAAGCCTTTCCCGATGCGATGCTGACGGTCGAAAAGGCGGCGGGGGATAAGGATTTTAAGGTTCTTTACGGAATCGAAGCATATTTTGTCAACAACACGGCAAGCGCGATTGCCGGCAAGTTTGATCCCAATTTCCGTTCGGAGTGTGTGGTGTTCGATATTGAGACCACCGGTCTTTCGGCGCAAAACTGTAAGATTACCGAAATCGGTGCGGTCAAGATCAAAGACGGAGAGGTGCTTGACCGTTTCAACACCTTCGTCGATCCCGAAACACCGATCCCCGAGGAGATCGTCAGGTTGACGGGGATCACCGACGAGATGGTGACTGGGGCACCCAAATTTCCGGAGGCGTTGCGCGCGTTCTTTGATTTTATCGGCAACAGTGAGGAAAGGGCTACACAGCCGCTTCTCATTGCGCATAACGCAAACTTTGATATCGGTTTTATCCGCCATTTTGCAAAAGAGGCGGGACTTCCGTTTGATAACCCTTACCTCGATACCGTTGCGCTCTCGCGGCACATCAATCCCGAACTTAAAAAGCATACGCTGGATGCCATTGCAACTGCGTATGAATTGGGTGAGTTCAATCATCACCGCGCGTGTGACGATGCCGAGATGCTGGCGATGATCTATTTTCGTATGATCGAGCTGATGGAGAAGCTTGAAATTCGGGATTTGAAATCCTTGCAGCAGGAAATGACCGAAAAGGCAGATCCGCTCAAGCTCAAGCCGTACCATCAGATCATTCTCGTTAAGAACGCGACGGGACTGAAAAATCTGTACAAGCTCATCTCTATGAGTTATCTCGATTTTTACAAGCGCTATCCGCGTATTCCCAAAACGGCGCTCGAAAAGCACCGCGAGGGATTGATTATAGGTTCTGCTTGCGAGGCGGGCGAGCTGTTCCGCGCAATTCTGGAAAACCGTCCCGAATCCGAGATTGAGGAGATCGTATCCTTTTACGATTATCTGGAGATTCAACCCATCTGCAACAATCGCTTTTTGATTGCCGAGGGTAGCGTGGCGGATGACGAGGGCTTGCGCAATCTCAATCGCCGCGTGGTGGAATTGGGTGAAAAATACAATAAGCCCGTATGCGCTACCTGTGACGCGCATTTTCTGAATCAGGAGGACGAGCTTTACCGCAAGATTCTTTTGGCAGGACAAAAATTCAAGGATTTTGATAAGGACGTTGGGATTTACTTCCGCACAACCGACGAAATGCTTGAGGAATTCTCCTATCTCGGAGAAAAAAAAGCCTACGAGGTCGTCGTTACCAACACCAACATGATTGCAGATATGGTCGAGCCTGTCCGTCCTATCCCCAAGGGCAACTACACGCCCGAAATGGAGGGGGCGGAGCAGGAGCTTCAGGATATGTGCTGGGAGCGCGCCAAGAAGATGTACGGTGACCCGCTTCCCGAACTTGTTTCCAAACGTTTGGAAAAGGAGCTGACCTCAATTATCAACAACGGATTTGCGGTTTTGTATCTGATCGCACAGCGTTTGGTGCATTACAGCGAGGAACAGGGATATCTGGTTGGCTCTCGCGGCTCTGTCGGTTCGTCTTTTGTTGCAACCATGGCGGGAATTTCGGAGGTCAACCCTCTGCCACCGCATTACTACTGCCCAAATCCGGAATGTAAGCACAATGAGTTCTTCACCGACGGCTCTGTCGGTTCAGGCTTTGACCTTCCCGATAAAATGTGTCCCAAGTGCGGAACCAAGTATTGTGCCGACGGACACGATATTATGTTTGAAACCTTTTTGGGCTTCTACGGCGATAAATCTCCCGATATCGACCTGAACTTTTCGGGAGACGTACAGGGAAGAGTCCATAAATACACCGAGGAGCTCTTTGGTGAGGGACACGTGTTCCGCGCGGGAACGCTGACAACGCTTGCCGACAAAACGGCATACGGTTACGTTGCCAAATACGTGGAGCAAAAGGGAATCAGCCTGCCAAGAGCCGAGATGAACCGATTGACGCTGAACTGTATGGGCGTTAAAAAGAGTACGGGTCAGCATCCCGGCGGCATCATCGTTGTACCACAGGCGTATGACGTATATGATTTTACACCCGTTCAGCATCCTGCGGATGATCCGAATGCCGATACGGTTACAACGCACTTTGCGTTCTCGTATCTTCACGATACGATCTTAAAGCTTGACGAGCTCGGGCACGATGTGCCTACCAAGTATAAATGGCTCGAAACTTTTACCGACACCTCGGTGCTTGACGTTGCCATGAACGATCGCTCGGTGTATGAGCTTTTTGAATCTACCGCACCGCTTGGCATCTCCCCCGAGGATATTGAGGGATGTACCATCGGTACGTATGGACTTCCCGAATTGGGCACGCCCTTTATCCAGCAGGTTCTTCTTGATGCAAAGCCGCGTAACTTTGCGGACCTTTTGCAGATCTCAGGTCTTACCCACGGTACCAACGTATGGCTGGGCAACGCGCAGGATCTGATCAAAGAGGGCGTTTGCGACATTTCCCGCGTCATCGGTACGCGTGACGGTATCATGCTGGACATGATCCGATACGGTTTGGAAAACGCAATGGCATTTAAGATCATGGAGGCAGTGCGAAAGGGAAAGGGACTGACCCCCGAATGGGAGGATGCGATGCGTGCGCACGGTGTTCCCGAATGGTATATCCTGTCCTGTAAAAAGATCAAATATCTGTTCCCCAAAGCACACGCGGCGGCGTACGTCATGTCCGCAATCCGTCTTGCATGGTATAAGGTACATAAGCCGGTTGCATTCTATTGCACGATGTTTACCGTCGCGCCCAACGGCTTTGACGCACAGGTGGTTATGGGGGGGAAGAGCCGTGTCGTTGCTGTGATGCGTGATATTCAAAAGCGCGGTAAGGAGGCATCTCCCAAGGAGCAATCCAGTATCCCCGTTTTGCAGCTCATCAATGAGGCAATGGCACGCGGCATCCGCTTTTTGCCGGTGGATCTGCAAAAGTCTCATTCCTATGCCTTCCAGCCCGAAAACGGAGCGATCCGTATGCCGTTCTCCTCACTTCCGGGACTTGGTGAAAATGCTGCACAAAACATCATTCACGCACGTGATGAAGAACCATTCTTCTCGGTTGAGGATCTTCAGATCCGTGCAAAAATCAGTAAATCAGTCATTGAAATGCTTCGCGCCAACGGTGTCCTTGATAACGTTAGCGAAACCGACCAATTGACGATGAAATTCTAAATAAAAACTGACTTCCTTCAGAGCGTCGCTCTAAGGGACAGTTTTATGGAATACGGCATATCTCGAAAGAGGTATGCCGTATTTTGCTTTTGTGGACACAAATGCAGGCTTGTCAGTAAAATTGGCAAGGCATAGGTGAACAAAAAGAAAAGGCTCCCTTGTGTAAAGGGAGCTGACGCCGTAGGCGGCTGAGGGATTGTTTTAGCGTGATTTTATCTTTTTACAATCCCTCCGTCACGCTAACGCGTGCCACCTCCCTTTACACAAGGGAGGCTCTTTTTTACCTTTCGGAAAGTAATTCGATAAAATTTACTGAACATATTTACAAACTGCAAAAAATGTGATATAATAATTTTGCCAAACAAAAACAAATAACGATATTATGGGTGAACTCTCTGTTTTTATAGGGGGCTTTTTGCTCATCCCTATTTTACGGCAGATGTTGAATTTTGCAAAAACGCAAATTCCGCAACTGCCGTGGGGAGTTATACCCATATCGTTGTTTTTGTTTGGCGACAATTGGGGTTTGCGTTTTTCGGTGCGGTAAACTTCGGTTGCCGCACTTTTTATTGTTTTTGGAGGTAAATATGTTTTGCTCAAAATGTGGAAAAGAAATTGACAATGAAGCTGTAGTATGTGTACATTGTGGCTGTCCTACACAAAATTATAAAAACGACAAGCAGACAAAAGATCAACCAATCATTATAAACAACAACAATTCAGCATCCTCCTCAGCAGCAGCGTCTGCAGCCGTCGGTGGTAGAATTAGACGGAGACATTCATTACTTTTTGATATCTTTATGATATGTATTACAGGTGGACTTTGGATTATTTGGATGATCTTGAGACCCAAGTATTATTAAAGCAAAAAAGAACCGTCTGCACCGAAACGGTTCTTTTTTGTTTGCTACATAAAATTGTTTTTCAACAAAATCAACTGTCCTTAAGAACAACACGCATTTCGGGAAGTCATTTTTTATTTTAACCCAATCTTCCAAGCTGATAAACCGCATTTTCACTACAGATTACGCGCCCGTGCTCCTTCAGATAAATTTTGAGGAGAGAGGTGTTTTCAATCATTCCGTATTCCGTGATAAATGCAAGTTCGTTAGGCGTGGCAAACGGGCTTTCCGCCAGTACGGAGAGAAGCAGATAGTAGCGATCGAAGTTGTCGCAGTAGGCGCTGTTGCTTCCTATGTACCCAATTTGAGAAAGCCGACGGCATACGGTGAGAATTTGGTCAAGAGATTGAAAACGGTAGGCACATTCGCGATGAAATGCCCCCCGAACGCCTTGCTGGCGAATCTGCAACGATTGCGTCATGGGGGAGGAAGCGCGATCGGCTTCGCATACGGGAGGCACACGGCTGATAAACATTTCGCAACCGCCCTCACGGGAAGGGAAATATTGTACCGAGATCTGTCGGTCATCCGCATCAAAGCCGGTCTGCTTTTTGACTTCTTCCAAAAGCAGTCGGAAGGAACGGTGCATTCCCGCGCTGTCCTCTCCAAAGGTGTCGGGATTTAACTCAAAGTGATGCATATCCGTCGGAGTCAGCATGATTTTCAGCTTGCGGTCACTGATTCGGATCAGTTCCATGCAAAGGTCACTCCTTTCGGTGGTATCTTACTTATATTATAATCCGTAAGCCTGCAAAATGGAACCCCTAAAAATATGGTAATTTGTTGACAGAATGATCGGGATGTGATAAAATATAAAAAAAGAGAGGGGGCGTGTTCATTGATCCAATTGACAACGGTTTCCACCATGCGAAAGAGCGATGCCAAAACCATCGCAAGCGGGATTTCGGGAAGAGAACTGATGCTGCGTGCGGCACAGGGGATTTTTTGCGCACACGATTGGAATGGGAAGACTGCAATCGTATGTGGCGTGGGAAATAACGGTGGAGACGGTTATGCTTTAGCAACGCTTCTTCAATCATCCGGTCATGACTGTACGCTCTATTTGATGGGGGAGCGCTTTTCCGATGACGGATTTTATTACTATGAGCAATGTCGCGCGCTCGGTGTTCCCGCGGTACAATATCTTGAGGGAACGGATTTTTCCGACTACAATACCGTGGTGGATTGCATCCTCGGAACAGGCTTTTGCGGACCCCTTGAAGGGCTTGTAAGGGATGCCGTGATACAGATCAATCAAACCGCGCAAACCGTGATCTCTGCCGATATCAACAGTGGCTTGAACGGTGACAATGGGCTTTGCGATCTTGCCGTTCGCTCCAATCTGACTGTTTCGATCGGTACGTATAAAACCGGATTGTTTCTTGGAAACGCAAAGGATTGGATCGGAGAGCGTAAAAACGTGGATATCGGCATTCATATGCCGCCGTGTAAGCTTTTCCTTGCCGAAGAAACGGATTTTCGTGAGATCCTGCACCGACGCAAACAATCCTCTCACAAAGGAAATTACGGCTACGTGACCGTTATGGGAGGATGTATTGAATACGCAGGTGCATCCAAGCTTGCCAACATGAGCGCGTCGGCTTTGCGAGCGGGATGCGGTGTTGTTCAGCTTGCCGTTCCCGCATCCATTGCGTCCGCAGTAGCACCGTTTTTGCTGGAAAGTACACTTTTGCCAATTCCGTCCGATGAAGCGGGGCATATGCGCTTTGATACCGATATTTTGGATTCGCTTCTTTCCAGACAGGCGACAATTGCCGTGGGAATGGGCTGGGGACGCTCGGAGGAGCAGACACAAATTCTACAGTATCTTTTGCAGAATGGATCAATCCCGCTTTTGATTGATGCCGACGGCTTGAATACGCTTGCCACGCTGGATCAATCCATTTTAAAGAAAACGTCGTGCCCTGTCGTTCTGACACCGCATTTAAAGGAATTTGAACGAATTTCAGGGATTCCGATGGAGGAGATCCTAAAGGATCCCATCACACACGCGAGCAATTTTGCCAAGGAATACGGTGTCTGTTTGCTTTTAAAGGGAAGCTGTACGGTGGTAACCGACGGAGACGTGACGATTTTGGTGGATCGCGGATGCGCTGGCATGGCAACGGCAGGAAGCGGAGACGTTTTGGCGGGAATTTTAGCCGGATTATTGGGATATTCGCCCGTAACACCGCTCACAGTTGCTTGCGGAGCGTATATTGCGGGAATGGCGGGAGAGCTTGCCGAAGCTGCCGTGAATCCCATCAGCATGATCGCATCCGATACCGTAAGCAAAATCGGGGATGCCATTTCGAAAATGATGTAAAACAAAACCGCTGCTCCACGGAACAGCGGTTTTACCATTATTGAACAGGGAACATCAAACGGTCAACGTCGTCAAGCGAATCGAAGATCAGGTCGGGGCGTGCAGATTCCTCGGCACGTTCCACATCCTCCTTTTGCGTTTCTCCGGAATATACGAGGATCGAAGTGATCCCATTTTTCTTTCCGAGTGCGATATCGGTATAAAGACGGTCGCCAAAGATGCACGTTTGCGCTTTATCCGCACCCGTTGCCTCGCAGATCATTTCGGCGGTTTGCGGATACGGTTTTCCAAAATACGTGGGGGTTACACCCGTCGAAGCGGTTACAAACGCGCTGATCGCACCGCTGTCGGGAATCGGTCCGTTTTGCGTTGGGCAGTTGAAATCGGGATGAGTCGAAAGATATTCCGCACCGTTGCGTATAAGCGTACAAACGTTTTCCAGCTTTTTGTAGGTCAAGCTCGTGTCAAAGCTTGTAATTACAATGTCGGCAGGCTCACCAAGCTCCACAAGGTGAATATTGCGCGCGCGGTAGCTTTGTATCAAATCCTCTGTTCCCATCAGATACACGCGAGCGTTTTGGCGGTGACGGAGCAAAAATTCTGCGGTTACGTCGCCCGAGGTCATGATCTCACTCTGTCGGGGATCAAAACCCATGCGTGTCAGCCTCGTCAGGTAGAATTCGGGAGAGTGAGAGGCGTTGTTGGTAAAAAAGAGCACGCGTTTGCCTGCTGCACGCAGATTGTGAATCAAACGAACGGCAAAAGGGAAGACAACGTCATCCAAATAGACCGTTCCGTCCAGATCAAAGACGAAGAGCTCCTTGGAGCGAAGAAGGGAGAGCGCGGAATCGTTGGTTTGCATATCGTTTACCTCAATATCAATTCTTGTTTTTATGATACCACAAAATATGGATTTGTCAAGCGTTTGCGTAAAAAACGGCAATTTTTCATCATTCGTATGACAATTGTATCCAAAAGATGCAAAAAGATTTTTGAAAAAAACAAAAAAATCAAAAAAAACACTTGCAATTCCGAAAGAAATATGATAAAATATAGAAAGTGATTATGAGCACCGATCAAGTCGGATGCCAAATAGCAATTCTTGGAGGTTATTATGATTTCTGCACTTACTCTGTCCGGTACGCTTCAGTATGTTTTGGGCGGCTTTTTGATTTTCTTTGCACTCGTTTTGGTTGCAGTAGTTCTTCTTCAATCCGCAAAAGACAAGCGTCTTTCCGGCACCATCGCAGGCGGCGCCGAAACCTTCTTTGGCAAGACCAAGGGCTCCTCTATGGACAAGGTTCTTTCCAAGGTTACCGTGGTTGTTGCAGTTCTGATCGTTTTGATCACCATTGCGCTCAACATCATCATCAACGTGATGACCATCTGATGAAAAAGCAAGACGCTCCGATTGTCGGGCGTCTTTCTTTTTATAAAAATCAAAAAAACGGGTGTGGGTCAAATGCAGTTTGCTTTTGACTCACACCTGTTTTCATATTGCATTAAGCAAGAGTAACCTCAATTGCCGCGACGCTTGCGGGAGGCATCTTGTACGTCGCGCCTTCCACCGTCTTTTCCTCGGGCTTGAAGAGGTCGGGGCAGGTCATCATGATCTCGTCCGTCGGATTCTTTGCAATTTCAAAGATCTTCATAGATTTAACGGTCTTGCCGTCAATTGCGATCTCAATAGGCTGCTCGGTGTGAGCGGAAGGATTGACCACGTGGAGATATGCGGTCTTTCCGTCAGCGGAGAGGCTGGCGGTGATATCCTGTGCGTCAAGACCCGAAACATCCAGTGCGTTTGCACCGATGTGGTGGCGGAACAGCTTCATTACCTCTGCAACAGGCTGGAGATATGCGCGGCTGTTGGGATTGATGGGATTGTTGAAGAGGATCGCGTTGACCTGCCAACGAGTGCCGAAGAAGTCGGCAGAGGTTGCAATATCAATGATATCCGCATTGTGCTCAACGGTATTCAAGCTTCTTGCGTAAGCTACGCCCATTGCCCAAGAGGAGAGCATTTCGTTGCGGTTACGACCGGGAAGGTTGAAGTGAGACTCGGTCATAGCGAGTCTCTTTCCGTAGGGAGCGACCGCTTCGCGCATCTGGTCGATTCTGGTTCCCATATATTGATACATGCTCATCAGATTGTCCCACGTGCGCTCTGGATTCATACGGTAATTGTTGTTTTCCATTTGATCCTTGAGCTCATGGGGATAGGTTTCGTAGTGATAGTGATAAGCAACGATATCGATGTCGTCACCCGCAGCTTCGCAGAGCTTTTGTGCCCATTTTTCGTCAAAGCGACGGAAATCGTCGCCCCAACCGAGGAGCTTAAGGGAAGGATCAACCTTGCGCATTCCCTTGGCAAATTTTGCGGAAACTTCTGCGGACTTATCGGCATCGTAACCGCGCTTGTCGTAAGAGGTCTCGTTTCCGATCTGCCAGTAGCGGAGATTGTAGGGATCGTTTACACCATGCGACTTACGCAGAGCGTTGTCGGGATCGTTGCAGTATGCAACCCATTCCATTGCCTCCTCAACCGTACCAAAACGATCCATGCCTGCCTTGGGGTAAGCCCAGTGCATACGTCCGTCGGATTCGGTGTTTACACACATCAGGGGCTCAGCGCCAACCTCGCGGCAAAGCTGCATGAACTCATGTGTACCGACTTGGTTGGAGAAAACGCCGTCCCAGCACTGATTGAGAATCGGAACACGCTTGTCGCGCGGTCCAACCGCTTCCTTCCAGTGATAGTAGGAAGCAAAGCAACCGCCAAAGCGGATCATTGGGGGAGCCAGCTCCTTGATGGCATCTACGACGCAAGGCTGCCAGCAATCGTGCAAGTAGTCCCAAGCGGCATCCACAGAGGTGTCGGCATTGGAAAGGGGTTCCATAAATTGCATATAGAGATAGGGGGAGATGGAATGCTTTTTCTGAGTGCTAACGTTGATCTTCTTCATTTCAGACTCCTTTTTTCGTAAATAATAATGTAGAAAATGATGAAACCTTTTATCGAATTATAGCATGTGCCGTGCCAAATGTCAATCATATTAAAAAAATAGATCAATTTGCGTATAAAATATATCAATCTTTTTACTATGATTTTCATTTCTTTTCATGCCGCTCGGTCGATTCTGCTTTTTTTGTGTGAAAACTGTTTTTTTTCAGAAAGGCTATTGACTTTTCTGAGGAAATCTACTATAATTTATAAAGTGTTTTCACAAAAAAAAGGAGTGATCGCGGTGGAAAAGGATTTTTCAACTGTAGAATATAAGCGCTCGCGCAATGCATATACCTTGCATGCAATGTTTGAGTATTTTGTGGCGTTGCTCGTAGCGGATTCATTTTTGGCAAAGCTTCTTCAAAGCGCAGGATTCGGCGATGGTGACATCGGTATTATCTCGTCGTTTATTTCCTTGGCGTTTGTTTTTCAAATGTTTTCGTTGCTCCTGGCTCGCAAACGCGGAAGCAAAAAGACCATGATTATCGTTTTGGACGTCAGCGGTCAGGCATTGTTTCTTGCTTTGTATCTGTTGCCGTTTATCGGGATAGACGAATCGCTTCGCCGCGTATTGGTTTACGTATTTATCGTAGGTGCCTACCTGTGCAAATATTTGGTTTCCACCTTCCTGTTCCAATGGGCAAACAGTTACGTGGACCCCAATAAGCGTGCTTCCTATTCGGGCATGAAAGAGATCATTTCCTTGGTTGGCGGCATCATTTTCTCGCTTGTTGCGGGTAAGGTTTTTGATCTGTACGAGGCTTCCGGCAATCTTCGCGGCGGATTTTTGTTCCTTGCGATCTTGGTTCTTGTATCCAACGTTTGTGATTTTGTTTGTCTTTTGTCGATCAAGCGTGAAAAGCAACTGCCCAAGGAGGAGATCCCGCGTAAAAAGCTGAGTGATATTTTGCGCAACACCTTTGGCAATCAAAACTTTTGCAGACTTGTTATCATTGCATCGCTGTGGAAAGCTGCACAATATTTTACCATCGGTTTTTTGGGAACCTTCAAAACCGATACCGCGGGCAATGGGCTTGGAATGACGATGACCCTTGTAACGGTAATTGCAATGGTTGGAAACGTTGTGCGGATTTTCGTCACAAAACCGTTCGCTCACTATTCCGATAAGCGTTCCTTTGCGGCGGGCTTCTATCTTTCGATGTTTGTCGCAGTAGCGGCGTTTGCTTGCAACGTTTTTACCACAACGCAAACCTGGTTTTTGATGATTGGATATACCGTTTTGTATGCGGTCAGCGCGGCGGGATGCGGACAGAATGCATTGAATATGACCTACAGTTACGTGGATTCCAATTACATAGCCGAGGCAATGGCTTTGCAAAACTGCGTTAGCGGTGTCATTGGATTTTTGTGCTCGCTTGTGGCGGGCAAGATTTTGGATGCCGTCCAGGCGGCAGGGAATACCGTCTTGGGAATTCCGATGTTTGGTCAGCAGCTCCTCTCCCTTATTTCCGTATTCCTTTGCGTTGTTTGCATCCTCTATATGCGCCTTACGATCATGAAGGAAAAGGTTATGAAGCAATAATATCAAACAACCGCTCGGAAACAAATCGTTTCCGAGCGGTTGTTTTTTATGCTTTTTCTTCCAGCTCGACAGATGCGGAAACGATGAACTTTTTCACCGATTCAATGATCTTTTCGCACTGGGGCTTGTTATCGTAGGATTCACCGATAAAGGAGGGGGCAGAGCCGATGTTCTTGAGCACGTAGCGATAGTTGCCAAACTTGTCTCGATCGACGAAGAAATTGCCAACGTATGCCGCACGCTTAAAGGATTCAACGCCCTTGCGCACCGCTGCCTCGGTGGCGTAGTAACGGCTGGAGTAGAGGATTTGACCGTTGTTTGCAAGCAGATAGAAGGTGTACTGATCGTCTTCCTTGCAGATCTCAAACTTACCCATACGGGGAGCGGCTTTTTCAGCGGCTTCCACTGCCTTCCAATCAATGTCATCGGGGCGGCGTTTTGCGTTCTTTGCCGCTTCAAACTCGTTTACAGCCTCTTTGGAGGGGGTAAAGCGGATGATCTTTGCATTGTTTGCAAAATTCTTGACCGACTCTGCGCACTTTTGGCACTGATCTTTGGTGGTGTAATTTTCACCGAAATATTTGCGCTCCAAAATAAAGCGGTAGCGGTTGTATTTATCAACGCGGATATCAAACGTACCCTCTGCAACCGTCTTTTTAAAGGTCTCGATGCCTTTGAGTGCACCGATCAGGGTCGTAAAGCCGGGGCTGTCGAACAGTACCTGACCGTTGTTTGCGATCAAATAGAAGTGATAGCCATCTACTTCAAGCTCAAATTCGTATTTGCCGACTGCTTTTGCACCGTTTTTCAGAATCTGTGCATCTGCCGCCGCAATTGCCTCGTCAAATGCGAGGCGAACGTCCTCGTCCGTCTTCATAAAGAAGGGGCGGGAAACGATCGGTACCGCGGTGGTGTTTGCTTTGGTGGCACTTGCTTTTGCGGGGGCTTTTGCCGCGGGTTTAGCCGCAGTAGCCTTTGCGGGAGCCGCCTTGACAGCCGATGCCTTGGGGGCTGCCTTGGTCGCGGTTTTAGCGGGTGCCTTTTCAACGGTCTTGGGAGCCGCAGTCTTTGCCGCCGGAACCTTTACGTCACGAATGGACGGTCCTTTTTTTTCGAGGGTGGGTTCAGCAGTGGCAACCTTCACCTCTTCCTTCTTTTCTTCCTTTTCTGCTTTTGGTTTTCTCTTAAAAAGTCCCATTATGACCCTCCGTATGTATAAATATTTCTGATTTAATTTTAACACACTTTTTTTTCGATGTCAACCGCATTTCGAAAAGAATTTAAAAAAATAATCGCAAATTTCGCATAGCATATAAGAGAAAAGCGATTTAACGAGAAGGGAATGTGCATTTGCATTCTGTCTTTGGGTCACAAAGAAAACAGGACGGGGAATTGATCACAACTCCTCGTCCCGTTCTTGATATCATAATGTGCTTTATGGAAATTCCCAAACGGTTTGTTGGGCAACTTGCATCTGCATCCAACCGGCGTTTTTCGAGTGTTTAGGCTTTTTTTGCTTTCTGCAACCGCAACCAAACGTAAGAACGTCGATCTTCAAGTGTTGCCGTCAATTTACCGTTTTCAAGCGTTACGGTAGTTTTGGTATTGCTTGCAACCAAAACAGGCGCATCGTAGCCCGCTCCCAAATCAAGGGAGAAGGTGTCTCGATCGCTTACCTCGCGCAACAGAATAACGTGAAGCACGTCTTCAGAGTCAGCAATAAATCCCGTAAGGGAAGCCCCCGAAGGTTCCTCACCGATCGGGCGCACGTCTGCTGCAAGCAGCTCTTGACGGTATTGCTTCCACTCGGTAATGATGTTGCGCAATCTCTTTCGATTTTCCGCGGAGAGATGTTGCATTTCCATCCACAAAAGTGGATTGGAAACCATTACGCTCGCAAACAGATAATCAATGCTGTAAAGTGAGGGGCGAAGAATGTCCTCCTCGCGGTAAGCTTCTGCAAATCGTTCCGGATTGACCAGCTCAAATTGCAGTTTGGATGCGGGAATATATTCAGCCAGCTTCCAAAGATTACGCAAAGTTGCGTGCGGATAATAATTTTCCCACGCACTGTATCGGTTTTCAACAAATAACGTCCCAAAGGGAGCGCTTGCCAGATATCCGAGACGCTGATCGGCAGTCACGTCCAATTCAACGGTGGCATCCTCGCCAAAGCTGAGGATTTCCCGAATAAACGCGTCTGCGCGCTCACACTGAGATTTGGTGTAGAGCTGAAGCATATCGAGCTTGAAATAGCGGAATCCCCAATCCTCATATGCGCGTTTCAAAATGGCAATATCCCGTTCAAAATGCTCGAAATCCTTGCGACTGTGAGGGGCAAACCAAAGCCCCGTTTCTACACCGCGTTCTTTTGCGTAGGGAGTAATGGATTCGATCCCGTTGGGGAATACGGATTCCTGTACGTCCCAAAAATCGCCTTCAAAAACTCGTTTTCCATCCTCGTTGTAGGTGTTGGGAGCTTGCTTTTGCCAACCGTCGTCCACCTGAACGACGTCAACTCCAAGCTCCTTTGCCAAATCGATTTCGCCGCGCACGAATTCTTCCGTCACGACCTCTCTGCCACCGCGATCGCCCCAGGTGTTGGACATGGTAACCAACTGTTGAGGGTGATACAGCGTGCGATACCAGTTACGGCAAAGTTTGGTTTCCTCACCAATCAAGCATTCCCCTCTGACAATGGGATAGCCACCGCATTCAATGCGCAGCTCTCCCTTGTGGATGGAAAGGGCGGGGGTGACGTGGTCGGGTGTTGGAACGATATAAACGATGCTCTTGCCCGAAACAGGGAAGGTGAGGAAAAAGACGTGTCCTTCGGTTTTGTCCAAAGAATGGCGGAAAACATAGCTTTTTTTGCAACTGACCGGCGTGTCATGGCGGTCGGTTTCCGCACGGAAATATACGGAGGTCAGAAGTGCGTTGGAAAAGCCGTTGTCGGAAGCTTCGGTATAAACGTTATCGGGAACCGAAAGGGTTTGAAAAATCATTTTTCAAAATATCTTGCAAGAAGACCTGCAAATGCCTTTCCGTGGCGAGCCTCGTCGCGTGCCATTTCATGAACGGTATCATGGATTGCATCGAGGTTGAGCTGCTTTGCCATCTTTGCAAGCTCGAATTTGCCTGCGGTAGCACCGTTTTCGGCAGCAACGCGAACGGTCAGATTTTCCTTGGTAGAGGTGCTGACGCACTCACCGAGAAGCTCTGCGAATTTTGCAGCGTGCTCTGCTTCCTCGTAGGCAGCCTTTTCCCAGTAAAGTCCGATTTCGGGATATCCCTCTCTGTGAGCAACTCTTGCCATAGCGAGGTACATACCAACCTCGGTGCACTCGCCCTGAAAGTTTGCGCGAAGACCCTCGATGATCTCTGCGGGAGCGTCCTTGGCAACGCCGACGATATGCTCGGCAGCCCAGGTCATTTCCTCGGTTTCAACAACCTCTTCAAACTTTTCACCGGGTGCCTTGCAAAGAGGGCACTTATCGGGACGAACGTCCGACTCAACGATTTCACCGCAAACGGTGCATCTCCACTTTTTCATAATTACGTATCTCCTTATATGTGTAAAATTCAGGCATTTTGTCCTGCAAATTTATTGTAGCATAATTCACTCTTCTTGTCAATCGTTTTTTTTGATATTTTTTTGCAAAATGTTTTGGAAAATCCCTTGACATTGGCGATCATTTCGGGTACAATTTTTGTAGAGAAACCATGGAAAGGAACAAGACGCGTGAATCCTCAAAATCTCTCCCCAAAGTCTAAAAAAGCAACGGATCCGGAGGTCCGTTTGGCTGTTTTTTTCTTCATATTCAGCGTGCTGATCGTTGCAATTACGACATTTTTGGTCGTTTGGACCTTTTTGCCGGAGCCGCCCCCCACCTATACGCCAAACCCGAACCCTCAACCGAGCGATACCAATCCACCGGACGCTCCCGCCGATCCCGAAGACGAAAATCCGACGGCACCCTTTGTTCCCGTGTTTTCGGGGAGTTCTATCCCTACGTTGCCGCACACGATTGACGGAACCAAAACGCTTTCTTCCGAGATCGCTTCGGAATACGGTGTCCTGATTGATGCCGCAACAGGCGAGATCCTGCTTTCCAAGGGGCACGACGTGCGCTTTAATCCCGCGTCAATGACCAAGATAATGACTTTGATTGCGCTTTGCGAAAATTTGAGTGAGGAGGATCTTGACAAAGAGATCGTTATGACCTCAGAGCTTCGCGAATACGTTACCACGGGTGCGTATCGGGATTCCCGTTGCTTTGGCTTTGTAAAAGGGGATAAGATCAAGCTCAGAGACCTTTTGTACGGCATCGGTGTGGAATCCGATGCGGATTGTACCGTTCTTGCTGCCAAGGCACTTTACGCAGAAGATTCGGAGGCGGTGGCGGAGCAAAAGCTGGTCGAGCTGATGAATCGGTGCGTACAGGCACTCGGCTTACAAAGTACGCATTTTGACAATATCATCGGTCACGAAAGTGACAACAATTATGCCACCGCGGCAGATATGGCGGCAATGATGATGTACGCCATGAAATGCCCCCTGATCGTTGAGATCCTTTCTGCAAAAAATCACGCTTTTTATATCCAACGGTTGGAGGATGACGGTGAGACCTATGCCAGATGGACGATGCGATACTACAGCTCCTTGTTTAATAATAAGCGCGAAGAGGGGGAGGACAGCCGTATTTGCGCATATGAAAAAAAATACGGTGTATTTTCGCTTGACGGCGCAACCCTGACGGGCGGCAAAACGGGAACGCTTGGGGTAGGAAGTGAGAAGGATCCGTGGATCTTTTCCTTGGTCAGCTTTGCAAAAACGGCAGACGGAAAGGTTTATATTGCGGTAACGGGTAAAGCCGCCAATGCTTACGACGTGATGAAGGATGCAAAGACGCTCTACGAGGGGGTCAATTCCTGAATCCGATAGCCCTCCGAACGGGATTCGCATATACTGTAGCGAAAACCTGCAAGGAGGGCTTTTTTTATGCTGATTACCAAACCCTATAACCGCGGCAGAGCCGTTGAATACGCGCGAACGTGGGCACTCCGTCGCAATCCCCTGTTTATCGACTTTACGGGGATCGGCGGAAACTGTACGAATTTTGTTTCACAGTGTATTCTGGCGGGGAGCTGTACCATGAACTACACGCCCGATTTCGGCTGGTATTACATCTCTCCCGAGGAACGTTCTCCCGCATGGAGCAGTGTGGAATATTTCTATGATTTTATCACGGGAAAGATGGAGTTTGTCGAGCAAAACGGCGGCGTCGGTCCGTATGCCAGCGAGGTGCCCATTGAGGAAGCTGAAATCGGAGATGCAGTACAGTACGCCAACGCGGAAGGGGATTGGTATCATACGGTAATAATCACACGGATTGATGATGGGAAAATCTACGTTTCAGCGCAATCCGATGATGCCTTGGATCGTCCGATCTCCTCGTATCCCTTTGCCCAAGCGCGTTTTTTGCATATTGAAGGCGTAAGGCTCGAATTGGAGGATGACGCTTGCTTTGGGATTTTATTGCGCGGAGGTGCTGACGGGGACGAAAATGAACCGTAATTGTCAAAAACACTTGAATCCAATCCGAAAATATGCTATACTGAACAAAAAAGCAAAGGAGGAAAAAGATGATATACGCGTGGTACGAAAAAATTCGAGACCAAAAGGATTGTCTTTACTTTGCGCTTCACGAAGGAAAAGGCTACGGAAGTCGCGGCACTCCGTTTCCCGGATTTCACAATTCGATTGAATTTGCTTTTGGTATCGAGGGAAGCATGGAGATCGTGATCAGCGGGAAATCACATTTTCTGAATCCGGGCGAGGTTTGCTTTATGAACAGCCGAGAGCCGCATAAATATCATTATAACAACGATGTCAAGTGCTACATCGTTCTGATCAGCAACAGCTTTTTTACGGACGTGAACCGTCTTGGAGAAATTTCCTTTGCTTCCCATTCCGAAAAATGCGAGCACTTTGATATTGTCAAAAGCTACTTGGATTACGCGATCAAGCACTGGGATGACGAATCCTTGTTATGTAAGCGCGCATTCGCAGATACCTTTGCGTTTTTAATGACGCGCTATTACCCGAGCTTTCCCAAAAAGGACATGGAAAAGCAGAGCGCGGCACTTCTGGATTCAGTCAAATATATCTGCGAGCATTATTCCGAGCGGTTGACCGTTAGTAGCGTTGCCAAGGTTTACGGGTATTCCGCAAACTATTTTTCAAGTGCTTTCAATGAGTTTATGGGGAGTAGCTTTCCCGATTTCGTTAACACCTGCCGTTTGATCGAGTTTTATAAGCTCCGAGAGCAATGTCCCGAGCTTTCGGTGAGCCGAATGGCGGCAATGTGCGGCTTTGGAAGCATGAAGACGTTTTACCGTGCGGTGGAAAAGGTCTCTCAAAGTGACTCCGTGATGTATCCGCTCCAAAAAATCATCAATCGCATCTAAAAAATAAGAAAAATCGGAGAATATGACACAAATATCGTAGAATATGGCATTGACAAACCCATAAAAATGTATTATGATATAAATAGGCAGAGCAAGCCACTGGAAGGTACCCGAACCGAATCGTGTGGATTGACTCTGCTTATTTTTTAGGTTGAAAGGAGAAAACCTATGAAGACAAGACACAGACTCTTAAGTGCTTTCTTGCTTCTTTGTATGTTCGTCACCATGCTTCCCGCCGTTCCGTTTACAGTTTTTGCGGAAGAAGCTGCCAGCGACGTGCAAATAGATGCGATGGAAGCGATCAAAGAGAACCCTGCGCTGACTCCTTTTCTCAAAGGAGAAACGCAACGCTTTACCAACGACGGATACATCGGTATTCCGTACGAGGTAACGGTTTACTATGACAGCGCGACACACGGAGCGGCAAAATCGGGGTACATGACCAACGGTGCTACTCCCGTAATGGTTTACGTTGTCAACACGCGCGCAGAGCGCATCGGTACCGACAGCGATACCTCCATTATCCAATCGATGATGGATCGCGGATATATCGTTGTGGTCGTTGACTATTTGAATCATGAAAAGGCGGTTTCTCCCGCATTGGAGTGGTCTTCCCAGCTGATTCGAGCAAAAGCATTGGCAGGGGATTACTTTGCGGACAAGGCCGTTTTCCCGAGCGGAAATTACGTGGATACCCTCACGGTTCCCGCAGGCTATGACGTTCGCCTCAACGACGTGTTCTTCGAATTGGATAAGCACGGTGTTGACGGAACGCTCGAAGAGATCGTTAAGCTCTGGAACAACGACTTCCGAGGCGTCAAGGGCTCCAAAGTTGTAAAATGGGTACACGCCGACGGAACGCGTAAGGCGACGCAAGTCGGCTTTGACGGATCCGCTCCCGTTTGGTACAGCGATGCCGCGGGAACGAAGGCAGATTCTGCCAACGGTCAATATATTAAGATTGCGCATACCAAGGCAGAGAAGATTACCGATTGTGTCAAGCCCGACGGTACTCCCATCGACCTCAACCTGTATTCTCACATGGTTTACCCGACTCACCCCGACAAAGAAGTTCCTTTAATGGTGCTGTATTCCTCGTCCGGTTCTCTCGGTGAGTGCATCAACAAGGCGGATCGCCCGCACTTTGCAGGTTTCCTCTTTAACGGGTACGCTGGAATGATTGCGGAGTATGCGTGGATCCCCATGGGACGCTCCGATCATTTCGGCAGCTTCAGCGGTGATATGACGGGCGGTGTTACGGGTATCAATATGACCTACGCCACCTATACTTACAATGCAACGCAGTCTGCGTCCGCTGCTCTGCGTTTTGCAAGATATTTGGCACTCTCCGAATCGGATACCTATCGTTTTGACGTGGATCACGTTGGTGCGTACGGTATTTCCAAAACGGCATGGCACACCCAGCTCGGCGCTCCCGCTCTTTGGAGAGATCTGTTGACTGTGGCTGACGGCAAGACCGAGGCGGAGATCGCTCAGCACGTCAACGATAAGATCAACTCCTTTGTTCAGCTCCTTTTGCCCGTGCAATCCAGCGGCAGAACGCGCTACGATAACGGTGACGTTACAACGGTAACGGTTGACGGCGCTACGATCGATGGTGGTGAGCTTCAGCCGTGGGCAGTATATGGCGGAAACGAGATTTCCTCCGGTGTTCAGGCAAATTACTCGAGCTGCGGCGGATTTATGGACTATTTCTGCGAGGGGTACGCACCGCAGTTCTTTACCGCCAACCTTGCCGATACTTCATATACCGAGTACGGTCAACAGAACATTATGATCAACCTTTGCCGCAACCTCAACATTCCCGCACTTTGGTTTGAGGTTGATATTGCGCATACGTTGTCACAGGGAATCGACGTCAATCACGGTGTGGATGCTTACGATGCGTTCTTCAAATTTATGAACTACTATCTGAAAGCAGATCCCGTTTCCGTGGCTTATACAACGCCCGCAAACGGTGGCGTGATCCCCACTACCAACGGTATTACGGTCAAATTTATCGGTGAGGTTTCCGCAGAGGAGATCGAAAAGGTCACCGTTACCGACGCGCTCGGCAACGTGATGACGGGTACGTGGGTCAGCGATTACGGAGAGACCGAATGGACCTTTACCGCCGACGGTTTGAACGGTGCTACCGCTTATACGCTTACCGTTCCCGCGAATATCGTCGGATCGAACGGAAAAGAGATGGGTCAAACGTTCACCTCTTCCTTCTACACCCGTCCCGAGGGCAGCGCGGAATTCATCGAAGGCGCGTCTGTACTGGATGAAACCGGCAAGACGATCACCCTGACCGTTCCCGAAAATGCGGCAAGCGGCTACGCGCTCCGCGTATTGGTCACCAACCATGCTGCAAACACCCTCAACGTTTATAACACCGCAACGGGAGATTTGATGGTTAGCACTCGCATCAGCGGCACGGGCTTCCACGACGTGGACCTGACCGATGCATTGGCATCCTACACTGCGGGAACGACCGTGACCGTTCGCTTGGAAACCGCCAACGCAATCGGCAACGTTGCGCATTGGGAAGAGAACTTTAACAGCGACAACGGCGGCATGGGCTTTAAGTTCAGCGAATTGACTCCCGGTCAGGAAATCGATGGGGAGCTGGCACTTAAGGTCGTTCGTTCCACCGATGCACGTAACGGTGAGTATAACGTTTATCCTAATATGGAAAACGCATACACCTTCAGTACCAACAAGCTCATCAAAAACGGTGCCGCGGTAACGAAGGCAGATTTGGGAAGAACCTTCCTTATTACTATGCGTGTGTACGATACGGTTTCCAGACCCATTCGTATGTACATGAATAGCGGAACGCAGCGTTCCACCGAGCGGATTGACTACGACCGCGTTTATTACACCTTCCAAACCGTGGCAAACGAATGGTGTGAGTTCACAATTCCTTACACCGTATATGAAATGAAATACGCTTGGAAGACGCAGGTGAAGGATCTGTTCGTACAGTTCACGCCTCAGTGGGGCTGTGACGGTGCTCCGATTTATCTGGATCACCTCAAGGTAGAAGAGGTCTTTACCGATATTGTTGTTTCCGAAATTCTTCTGGTCAGTAAAGCAGATAGCGACAAACCTGTTAAGGCACCTGTTTCCGGTAATGCCTTTCGGGTAGGCACTGCCGAGTACGCGACTTGGAAGGCTGCGTTCAACGCGGCAACCAACGGTTCTACCGTTACGATGCAGTCCAACTACACCTTTACCGATAGTGATCTTGTCGATCTTTCCTCCAAGACCAACCTTGTAATTGACCTGAACGGCTATCGTCTCACGGCACAAAATACCAAGAGCGCGCCTCTTTGGGTTGCGGCAACCAACACCACGGCTGTTTCCGTGACGCTCAAAAACGGTACGGTGATCCTTGGTGACACGCCGTTGGTGGCTTACACAAGCTCCACGGCAGCAGAAAAGGGCAAGAGCATTAACGTCAACGTTGAAAACGTCTATCTGACTGTTGCCAAGGCTTCAAGCAGCCTCAGCATTCTCAGCGAAGGAACGATCACGGCAGGCGTTAAGGTTGCGAGCAATCTCAACTTTATCGATTCCGTAATCGATATCGAACGTGAAAATCTCCCCGCAAGAATGCTCAACGGCTTGGTTATGATGCATTCGGGCAATTCCGACCTTTCCGTTCACTACTCCTTCACGGGCGGTAGAATGATCGTCAACAGCTTCATGGGTTCGGTATTCTGCAATTCCGTGATCAGCGTCAATCCAAATACGGAAAATGAATATTGGGAGCTCCTTATTCCCGCGTCGGTAACGGTTCCCAAGGCATCCTTCAAAAAGGGAAGCGTTTATGCGTCCTTGGATACTGACGGTACGGAGAATGGGTATGCGGTATATGCGGTCAAGGATGCGGAGTATTCCACGCAGTATGGCGCAGTTCCCAACGAATACGCCGACGCTTCGGTATATCCCTTTGCGATCTTTGTCAATGAAGCCTTCATCAACGGTGCAAAGACGTGGAAGGATGCTTGCACGTTCGTGCGCGATGCACTTACGGCAACGCCCGGTGCCACCGCAAATATTCTGATGCGCGGAGACCGTTCCGTAACCGAGTATATCGGCAATGCAAACTGGCTCTGCTACATGAACGGCACCATCGTTCTTGACCTTGGCGGCAAGACCCTGCACGCAAAAACGGCATCGCTCTTTGAGGCGGGCGTAGATGCGAACTATACGGGAAGCTTTGATACGACTCTGATCGTCAAGAACGGTCATATCCTCATGGGGAACAACAATATCTGCGGCGTACAGAACAATACGACGCGCACAAAGAACTTTAACGTTTCGTTTGAGGACGTTATCTTCTCTGTGGATACCGAAAACTTTGACGGCAGTAAGATAAAGCATCTGTTCTACGCACAGAACAACTGTCAGGCACAGGTCAACATCAATCTGACTCTGACTGATTGTACCATTGATCTGCGCGGTATTACAACGCCTTATACGGTGTTTAACTATTATACCAGCAACGATATGGTTGCGGCAAACGTGCGCTTTATCGGTGGTGCGTTGATTGCGGATAGTTTTTCCAACGTCACGTGGTACACCGCGGACGTAACCGATAGTATCCGCTTTGAAAAGGGCGAGAACGGCTCTTACGTTACTTTGAGCGTTCCCAACGGCACCGCTCCCAACGTCAGCCTTCCTACCAAGGATGGTATTTTCAGTTTCTCCATGTTGGTCAGCGACGGTACGGATCGCGATGTTTATACGCTCAAAAACGATACCTCCGCATCTCCTTATGGTGCAATTCCCGCAGAATATGCAAATAGCACTTTCGTGATCTTTACCAACGGTCAATGCATCGGCGGTAAGGATACGTGGAAGGATACCTTGAGTCTGGTGCGCGAAACGCTGAACGCAAAGCCCGGAAGCGAGGTTCAGATCCTGATGCAAAAGAATCGAGAGATCACCTCTTACGTCGGAGGTGCTAACTGGCTCTGCTATATGAACGGTAAGATTCTTTTGGATATGAACGGCAAGACGCTTACCGCAAAGACCACCTCGATCTTTGAGGTTGGTGTTGATGCAAACTACACGGGAAGCTATAAGACGACCTTGGTTGTCAAGAACGGTACGGTTCTGCAGGGCAAGGGCAACGTATTCGGTGTGCAAAACAATACCACTTACGCAAAGAGCTTTGACGCTTCCTTTGAGAACGTAACCTTCGGTATCGATTCCGACTTTGCGGAAGGCAACAAGAATACCTTGTTCTATGCACAAAACAACTGCAAAGCAAACGTAAACCTGACCTTGGCACTTACCGACTGTACCATTGATCTGCGCGGTATTCAGCGTGTTTATACGGTATTCTCCTTTGCTTCTACCACCACGCACGTTTCCGCTGATATATCTTTCAGTGGCGGTGCGATCAAGGCGGATTCTTTGGATCAGATCACCTTCCTCACGCTTGATACCACCAACGATACCTTTGTTTGGGGTAAGGGAAGCAACAATTCCTATCCGACGATGACCCTTCCCGCAAGCTACACCCTGAGTACGACTCTCGGTGGAGTGGATAAGGACGGCACCAGCGTTTCCTTTGGTAACGGTGTAACCGAGGGCGACTATACGGTTTATACGATGGTAGGAAATCCCCTCATCACCAAGTACGGTACGATCCCGGATTCCGCAGCGGACGTTGATTCGTATCCTTTCATTTTGTTTGATGCGAACAAGCAGTTTGTGAATTCTGCAAGCTCTTGGGGCGACGCGCAGAAAAAGGCATCGAATTACTTGAACAATAACAAGGGTAAAACCGTTTATATTCTGATGCGTAAGGATCAGAATAACAATGCGGGCTATAAGTCGGCAGGTACGGCAAACGGTACGATCGTACTGGACCTTGGCGGACACGTTATGAACCGCGGAGATAACTCCTTCATCGAGGCAAACACAAACGGATTGAGCGAGGCACAATGCGCATTCACGACAACCATCATTGTAAAGAACGGTTACCTCTATGCAGGAAAGTCCACATCCGGAAACGGACATATTTTGGCACTTCAATCTCACGGTACGTATAACAAGAACTATAACATCACCTTTGAGGACGTTGTTTTTGGCGTTTCTGCAACCTACTACAACAGCGAAAAAGGACTTGGAAATCTGATCCTTTGTGATAATAGTAATGCAACCGGAGCAACCGGCACCATTATCGCAAACGTAATCTTGCGCGATTGTACGATCAGTATGATCAACAGTGACGCAACGGTTGTTCCCGCATCTACAAGACTCTTCTATGGCAGAGTGAACAGTATTTCCATTACCATCGAGGGCGGTTCCTACGAGGGCACGATGAGCGGTATCACCTTTGCTACCCTCAACAGTGCAAGCTCCATCACCTTCAAAAAGGACTCTAACGGTCAATATTTCAACTTTAACCTGACAGCAGGTTCTGCTCCGAGTACGGAATTCAATTCCGATCGCGGAACGGTGAAGTTCGTAAAGTCGGGCAATGCTTACACCCTTGCAGTCAAGGCGGCAGAATTCGGTAACGCGTTCATTGCTCTTGAACAATACGAAGACGTTGAAAAGTATCCTTTCATCGTTTACGTGGACGGAACGCTGATCAGTGCTTCCGGTAGCTGGAAAGCAGCACAGGAGAAGGCAAGAGATTATCTCAATTCTCATGCAGGAGCAACGGTATATGTTAAGATGCGCCGCGACGTAGAGACTGTGGATTGGTTCAAGTCTGCGGGTGTATTCAACGGAACGGTCGTATTGGATCTTGGCGGCTTCAGCCTGTGCCGTAAGGACAACTCCTTTATGGAGCTTGTCACCAACGGACTTACCGCGGAGCAGTGCCAATTCACTTCCAATATCATTGTAAAGAACGGTACGCTCTTGGCGGGCAAATCTACTACCAACGGTGGACACCTTGTGGCGATCCAGGCGAATAACGACCTGAACAAGAGCTTCAACGTCACCTTTGAAAACGTTACGTTCGGTATTTCCAAGACGAATTACAATCCCGATCAAGGCTTGTATGCAGTGGTAGTTCGTGATAACGGAACGGTATCCGGTGCAACCGGAAAGGTCAGCGCAACGATTCTGTTTAAGAATTGCACATTTGATTTTACGGATAGTGAGGAAACCGTTGTTCCCAATAAGGATACCACGGTGATCTACACCAATCCGAGCAGTGCTTGCAACAACGTTGATATCATCTTTGAGGGAGGCTTGTTCAAGGGCACGCACAGCCATATCACCCTTGTCAATGCCGGCAGTGGAACCACTGTTACTTACAAGGCAAACAACGCGGGCGAGTATTTCAAGTACCTCCTGACCTCCGGAACCCCCAAGCTTGGCGCGGTCAACACCGATCAGGGCGAGGGCTTTGTGATCAAGGGTGAAGCAAACGGCGAATACGTCATCGGTATCGGACGCGCAAACATCGGTTACGCATCCGTTAACCTTGGCGACGATCTTTCGATTCGTTACTACGTTAAGATTCACGATAGCAGTATCTTGAGTCTCGGCACGCTTTCGATGCAGTTCATCATGAACGGCAAGACCGTTACGGTAACCGACTACGAGATCATTGGCGGAGAATACGTATTTACCTTTGAGGGAATTGCGCCTCAGCAGATGGCAGATCTGATCGATGCGGTTCTTTATGCGGGAGATACGGAAATCACTTCCTACCAAGATTATAGTGTGAAGAAGAACTGTGAAGCGCTTCTTGCCTATACTGCAGAGGAGCTTGGAATGAGCGAAAGCAAGTATGCATCCCTTAAGACCCTTGTTTCCGACCTCTTGATCTATGGCGAGGCTGCTCGTGAGTACAAAGACTACGAGTCCAACGGTTCTGTTACCGATGGCATTGAGGGCTTGATTCCTTCCGATCTTCTTCCCGAAAGCGGCATGACTTTGACGGGGAACACCGATTCCAAGTTGCATTTCTATTCCGCAACCGTCTTCTTCGATCACGTCAACACGATTTACGTCAAAATTTTGGCAGATGTTGAGGATCTTGAAAACGTTACGCTCACGGTGAACGGAATCGCGTATGCTTTGACCGATCTTGAAGCACTCAAGGACGGTATTTACCGATTCAAGAGCGAAGGACTTCAGGCAACCGAGTTTGATAAGGACTTTGAAATGGTTCTTTCTTACAACGGAGAGAATGTTGCAACGCTGAACTACAGCGTCAATGCATACGCATATGCGATGAATCACGGTGCAACGTCCAATTCCGAAATGCAAACGCTTGCATTGGCACTCTATCGCTACGGTGTATCTGCCGAGCGCTATCTTGCAATTCAAAACTAAGGAGGGGAGTATAATGACGATCAAATCGATTTACCAAATGCCGCAGATCCAAGTGATCGCAGCAGAGGACAATGACATTCTCACGACCAGCGGTTTTGAAGGCGAAGAGCATCCAATGGGACCCGAATCGGAAGAATGATCATCCGATAGCAATACAAAAAGGGGGCTGAGTCAATGACTCAGCCCCGTTTGATGCTTATGAGTGGATAACAGGATTTACGCTTCGGCTTCCGCAACGGAGGTCGCCATCAGATTCAGATACAGCCCACCGTTTACAACGCCTGTAATATAACCGATTACTTCAATCGTTTTGCCGTCAAGCGCGGCAAGGGAAGCGGTATCAATAGGATAGGTAACGCTGCCCTTGATTGCTGCGCCTGCAATGGTGACGTTATAGAATCTTCCATTCGAAATGCTTAAAGTGCCAACGATTTTCACGTACAGCGGTGCTACGGTCGTCATCGAGGCATATGCGTCCAATTCTTCAGCGGTCAGAACAACAGGAGAAGGATACGTAACGGCCTCGGTGCCGTTTTTTTCATAGACCGCGGTGTTTCCAAATTGCTTTGCGCCACCGTAAACCGTAGTCAATCCGCTTACGGTAACCTTATCGCCAACCTCTACGTCAGGAGTCCAGGAAGAACCCTTATAAACAAGAATCAATCCGGTGTCATCCATTAAAAGAAAGCTCTGCGCATTGACCCCGACGACAACACCGAGCGCGGTGAATTCACCGTTGTTCGCTGCTTTAATGTCGGCAATCGTGGTCACTCCGTCGGGAAGATCCTCTTCCTCGTTATCGTCGTTTTGCACTCCAACCACTTCAATCGCCATAATGCTCAGATACTGTCTGCTGCCCGCAACGCCCGTTACGTAGCCAACCACTTCAACGGTTTGACCGTTCAGTGCGGCGAGTACTTCGGTATTCGTCGGGTAGGTAATACTTCCAAGCAAGCTCGCCCCTTCAATTACGAGGTTGTAATAGCTGCCGTCAATCACAAGAGTGCCCGTGATCTTGACGTATTGGGGACGAATGGGATTTTCATAAGCAAAGACGTCAACGTCTCCTGCGCTCAGCTCAGCAGGAGCGGGGTAGGTAACGGCTTCGGTTCCGATCTTTTCATACTCGGTAGCGATTCCAAATTGCATTGCGTTGGCGTAGGTTGCCAAAGGACCCGTAACGTTCAATCGATCTCCAACCGCTACGTCGGGCACCCAGGATGCACCCTTGTACACCAGCATAATGCCGCTTCCGTCCGAGATCAAAAAGCTCTGTGCGTTGACACCGATCACCACGCCTTGTGCCTTGTAGGTCTCTCCAAGCGTACCTTGAATGATATCCATAATCAAAAGGGTATCGTCGGGAATCGTGGGCGGGGTTTCTTCTACGATCTCGGCAGTTGCGCCTTGCGCAATCTGTCTCTCTCCGTTAAAGGTTGCCATATTACCCGTTACGGTAATCACGTCACCAAATTCAACGAGGGTGCAGAGCCTGTAAACGTAAAGGAGATTTCCCTCATCATCGGCAATGGTAACGTTCATGTTGCCGTAGGTCTCATTCCACGCGCTGTCAACGGAAACGACCGTACCCGTCACAATCACGGGCATACCGTCCAAAGCAAGCAACGCATTGGGAATGGTCATTTCGGTCGGTTCAATGGGAGTGGTGTGACCCGTAATTTCCGCGGTTGCTCCCTCCAAAACCTGGCGATTGCCCGCGTAAGTGCCGATGGTACCGCGCACGGTAATCACGTCACCGAGAGCAACCTGCGTGTAAATCTTAAAGAGCTTGATGGAATCCTCACCGTCGGTGATGGTAACGGTCATACAACCTGTTGCATCGTTCCAAGGAGTATCGATGGAGAGGACGGCGCCCGAAAGTACGACGGAAAGTCCGTCCGAAATCTCTTTCGCGCCTGCAATAGAGCCTTCAAAGGGCGGTTGAGGCTCGGTATTTTCCACCTCTTCAAAGGAGATTGCGAGGATATTGAGATACTGGCTGAGATTTCCGGTAACGCCTGTGATATATCCCGTTACCTTGATCGTTTTACCGTTGAGAGCTGTCAAAACGGTTGCGTTCCATTCATCGGGATAGGAAATGCTTCCAATGACGTTTGCACCGTCAATATAGACGTTGTAATAAGAACCGCTGATCGTCAACGTTCCCGTAATGGTAGTATAGACGGGGGAGATCGATCCCGCCGCTTGATAGTAGTTGAGTTGATCCACGGTCAATTCGGTGGGGATTCCGTGGTTAATGGTCGTAGAAGAGAGCTTTTCGTAAACGGTATCCGTTCCAAACTGAACTGCTTTTCCGTATATGGTGGTCGTTCCTGCGACAAGCACCATGTCGCCAACCGACAAATCGCAGTCCCAAGCCTCGCCCTTGTAAACAAGCATGAGTGCGCTTTCATCATACAAGAGGAAGCTTTGCGCGTTGACGCCAACTACGTAACCGCCGCTGTAGTGGAAGCCAAGATCACTTTCCAAAACTTCTGCCAGTGTCTTGAACGTGGGCTGATCGGGAGGTGCGGGAAGGGAAATATTGACCATCATTATGTTAAGGAATGTCTGATTTCCCGTAACCCCGGTGATATAACCACTGACAACCAATTCTGTGCCGTCGAGCGTGTCGAGAATTTCCTTGATCTCAGGCGTGGGGTAGGTGATCGTTCCCATCAGCTCCGCATTGTCAAATACAAGATTGTAGTAATTGCCCGAAATGCTGAGCGTACCGATAACCGATACAAACTCGGGCTTGATGGGAGCAATGGTCAGGTACTCGTCAATTTCCGCAGCGGACAACGGAGCGTTGGGAGCGGGATAAAGGATTTCATCCTCACTGCCGATTCGTTCATATTCGGTAGCGGTTCCAAACTGCATTGCGTTTCCATAGGTTGCAAGAGGACCCTCTACGGTCAAAATGTCTCCAACCAATACGTCGGGAGTCCAAGTAGCCCCTTTGTAAACGAGGATCATGCCGCTTTCGTCTTCAATCAGGAAGCTCTGCGCGTTCACTGCCATAACAATGCCTTCCGCCTTATAAAGCGTACCGACGTTTCCGGCAATGATATCCGAGATAGAGGAAAGCTCTACCACAGGCTTATTGGCGGGCGGGATCGTTGCGCTCTGATCCTTGGCAAGCACAAACTGTGCCACGCAATTGGGCTCATCAAGATAGCGCGTACCAAAGGTCAAAAATTCCTTTTCACTGTTCGTACCGATAACGAGCTCCGCACCGTTCACGGTTCCAACCATGGTTTTGAGTGCTTCGTCATAGCGGTAGGAGGTAACGGGGAAGTCTGCGTAAACCGCATTGTTAAAATTGCCGTCACGAACCAGATTGATGTACTGTCTCTCTCCGTCAACCACGGCAAAGATGAAATACTTTCCGCTCTCAGCGGTGGAATTTTCAATATAGACGTTGACCGCCTCTGCAATATCCGTTACACCCGCAAGATAGTAGGTGCTGGTTTTGCCGTTGGCATAGGAGATTGTGCGCACCTTGGTGTGAAGCATTGCAAGGTGATATGCCTTTCCAACCTCGGGCTTTACCGCGTCAAGCGTTGGAAGGGTAGGTTGGTTTTGATTGTTTCCACCGGGATTTTCGGGATCGGGATTCTCGTTCCCCGGATTTTGATTGTTGTCTCCGATCTTTTCAAATCTTGCGTAAACACGCATGTTGTCGGTAATCGGAACTTCCAGCAGGGAATTTGCCGTAAAGGGTTGTTCCCATTTGTCAAGATCCCAATACCATCCCTTAAATTCGTAGCCCTCCTTGGTGGGGCTCGTCGGGACTTTTACGGTTTCTTTGCCCGTGGTGGTAATGGTTTCGTACACTTCACCGTCCACAATGAACTGTACCTCTACCAAAACACCGCCGCAGCTCGCAAGTGCGAGCAGTGCCGCCAGACACAGGGCAAGAAGCATGGTCAGCTTACAGGATGATGGTTTCATAAGTTGTCCTTTCTCGCGGCAAGGAATACCGCGAATTGTGATTTTGAAGCGAAACAACGAATTGCTTCTAATCTAATCATAGCATAATCGTGAGAAAAAGTCAAGGTGTCATTATTGTAATTATTGAAGAAATTGTTAATATCCGAGCCGCGCAAATGAAAGGAAAGTTTTTTATGGAAAATATCAAAGTTTTTTAAAAAAGGTCTTGAAATTTGAAAAAAGATGTGATATAATATTCCCGTTCGCAATTCGAGCCTTGCCACAAGCATGATACGGAGAAGTACTCAAGTGGTCGAAGAGGCGTGACTCGAAATTTTGTAGTCACTTTGGAACCTCCCACCTTAAATCCCTTGATTTATAAGGGTTTTCCGCAGTTCAAATAAAACTTAATACGTTAGTTCTCTCCTACTGTTCTCTCCAATTTCCAAGGTTGAGTAAGAACAGTAGAGAGCTAAAATAAACACGGAGAGATATCGAAGTGGTCATAACGGGGCGCACTCGAAATGCGTTTGAGAGCAATCTCACGAGGGTTCGAATCCCTCTCTCTCCGCCACACCGAGCCTGCAAAGTCAATTT
>JBGVEW010000108.1:0-7635 GCA_045120465.1 Eubacteriales bacterium | reverse complement strand
GGGAGGTGGCACGGCTTGCCGTGACGGAGGGATTGTTTTTCTGATTTAGCACAAGTACAACCCCTCAGTCAGCTTCGCTGACAGCTCCCCTTACACAGGGGAGCCTACCGCTGCGGCGGGATTGCTCAACGGCAAAAGCCTTTTTTGAACCACCAGCTTAGCTGGTGGTTTTCGGAAACCAATAATGGGGTGAGTCAAATGCGAAAACGCATTTGGTACTCACCCCATTCGTTTTATTTCACCATCAAAGCCGAACGATCTTTAAGAGATAGGTGCTACACAGCGGCATTTTGATATATGCCGCAAATTCGCCCGAGGTAAAGATCTCCTCGCGCACGAGCTCGCAGTCATGCTCCGCGTCAAGGCAATAGTATTCCAATTTGACGCCGCCCTTGTTTTCAACGTTTTTGAATTCCACCTTTACCGTTTTTTCGGGGGCTTGATCGTCGTCGTTGAAGTACGAGAGCATCACGTTTTGCTCGTCACCCTTCGCGGCAGCTGCCCAAACGTCAAGCGAATCGCGTTCGACCTCTACGGCAGAATCCAACCGATACAGCTGATTGAACATATAGAAAGGATAATAGCCCTTGAGACGCTCAAACACGCAATCGGTGGAAAAGAGCCCGTTCATGCCGCAGGGACGCGCGTCGTAGTACATCAGGTTATCCAACGCCTCGTACTGCGCCATACACATGGTGGAAGCGATGAGAGAGGAGCCCTTGAGTGCCTTTTCCATTTTGAGGGAGTAGATCCATTCGTCCCCTTCCCAACCTTTCACATAGTTCCACTCGTTGAGGATGCTTTCGGTTTCATAAAAACCGTGCTTGTCAAGAATCGCTCTTGCATATTGGATTCTATCCTGAATCCATTCAACCGTGTGCGCATATACGTGCCAGGAGAAGAAATCGGGCTTGATGCCGTTTTCTTTCAGCGTGTCAAAAAAGCCGTTGATCCAATCCTCTTTCAATCCCGCAACGGCAGGGCCACCGATCTTCAGGTGCGGGAAGCAAGCCTTGAGGTGCTTGTACGCCACGCAGAACAATTCGTAAAACTGCTTTGCGGTGCCGCCCCAGCAACGCTTGTGCGTTGCGTCGTCGGGGTCAAGATCAGGCTCGTTCCAGATCTCCCAATACTCGATATCCATTTTGTAGCCGTTTGCCCAACCCTCGGTGTAGTGGCGGATGATGTGCTCGCACACCTCTGCCCACTTTTGAAAATCTACGGGGGGGAGCGTGTTGTATTTTTTGGACCAGTGCTCGATCTTGGATCCCAAACGGTAAAAGACCTTGGTATTGCCCGCTTCGATCATACGCAGATATTCGTCTGTCAGGGCAAAGTCGTAGGAGTCGGGGTCGGAAGGATCGCGCGACCAATCGGTAAAAATAAAGTTGACGTCCACGATGTGTTCGCCACCGTAGGTTGCGTAAAATGCGGCATCGTGCGTTCTCGCATAGGGAATGCCCGCCGCTCTGAAATGATCGATATTGGTAATGCGTTGGTCTGCCGCAAATTTGTAAACGGGGCCGTTATTAACGCTGTGCATGGGCTTGACCGCCCCTGCGGTTTTTGCAAAATCAACGGTAATTCTATCCATTTGAGTGATCCTTTCTGAAAAGAGCGTTTTTGTTGGATGCTATGGCTATTATAGCATGGATCTCTCGCATTTTCAATAGCTTTTGCAAATTTATAAGGTTTCAAAATAGCGGTAGAGAAAGAGCAATCCCACGCAAAGAAACGCGCCTCCGATGATGTCGGAGATCCAATGCACGCCTGAGAAAATTCTGCCGATGACCATGAACGCAACAAAGGCGTATCCTACACTCAGCACACAAATCCGTAGGGCTTTTCGTTGGAGTCGGGAGCGGGTTTGCATCAGTGCCGTAGGGATCACGCAGGCAACTAACAGGGTCGTAGAGGAGGGGTAGGATGCTTCCAAAATGCCTTCGATCAGTACGGGGCGGCGGTTGATCACCACGAGCTCAAACAGAACGTACACGGCAATCACGGCAAGATAAAATCCACCGAGAACGAACAGGCTGCGATCTACAAGGAAAAGACGCTTGCGCTTGATCCATTGATATAAGCCAAGGCAGGCAAAGCCAAGAGCCACGGCAAAGGGAACAAGCCCGAGCCAATCGGTCAGGGTGTAAAGCGTCCAATTGACCCCCGTTGCCCTGTGAATCAAGCCGTTGAGCGTTGCAAGTCCGATTCGGGAATCCAAAGGCCCGATGGGACGCACGTCAACCGTACAAACGAGCACCGTCCATACGGCAAACGCGAGTAATGCGGAAAGAGACGCGTAAAGGGAGAATGTTTTGCGGTGTTTCATAATGGATACCTTCCTTTTTTGTTTTTTGGGATTTTCCCTGCGTACAGTTTAACGGAAGGTGGCAAAAAAAGCAAGAAACGATGCGTCACATACGCGATACGATTCGTGTCGGGGGAGTATTTTTTTGTTGGAGAACTGTTGTAAAAGTTTTCCCATAAAAACCCAACGCAAACTAACTTTCGTGAGCGCGTGGCGGTGGTGGGACCCACGCGCTTGCGGGAGCAATTCTTCCGCCAGCGCACGAGAGAAACAAATTCAGCAAAATCTGTACTGCATCGACGCTTTTACCGAGCGCAGAGCACGAGAAAAGGAACCGATATGAGAGCGGTTCCTGTTGAGGGTATGCTATAAAAAGGCGGTAAAAGTTCTGAAAGGGGTGTGGGGAAACTTTCTCGAAAGTTTCCCCATAAAAGCCCAACGCAAACTAACTTTCGTGAGCGCGTGGCGGTGGTGGGACCCACGCGCTTGCGGGAGCAATTCTTCCGTCAGCGTGTGAGAGAAACAAATTTAGCAAAATCTGTACTGCATCAACGCTTTTACCAAGCGCAGAGCATGAAAAAAGGAACCGATATGAGAGCGGTTTCTGTTGAGGGTATGCTATAAAAAGGCGGTAAAAGTTCTTGGAGAGGTTTGGAGAACCTTCTTGCAAGAAGGTTCTCCAAGAAAAACTCCAAGAAAAACTCCAAGAAAAACTCCCCCCAATCCATACGATTTTTTTGCATTGCTTGACAACGCAGGGCGTTTTTGATATAATACATGCAAAGAAAGCCGACAAGGATCGGCAAGAAAGGAAACGGACACCTATGAAGCCTGCCAAGGAGTTTCACCTGATCCAATTGGATGGTGAAGTCCGCCGGCGTGATAGAAAAGCGTAGTTTGTAAAATGACGGGAATGATTGAGATGAGAATTGAGGGAATCGAGGATGGGCTTTTTCGCCTTTTGATCCCGTTTGAGGATGCGATTATGACCACCGTGTACGTGGTTTGCGGAGAGGACGGAGTGACGCTGATCGATTCGGCAACGCACCCGTCCGACGTGGAGGATTTTATTCTCCCTGCACTGGAGCACCTTGGAATCCATACGAGTGACGTGCGGTGTTTGCTTTTGACACACGCACACGGGGATCACGCAGGGGGCGCCGAGCACCTTTTGGAGTGCCTTCCCAACGCTGTTTTGCGTGCCCCTTTTGACGTGGGGCTGCCGCGCTTTTCCAAAATTTGCGACGGAGAGCATCCCACGCATCGATTGAAGGCAGTTTCGCTCCCCGGGCACACGAGGGATAGCATGGCGTTTTTGGACCTCCCCACGGGAACGCTCTTGTCGGGCGATTGCTTGCAGCTCTTTGGCGTTGGGAAATATCGGAGCGGGATCGGTTATCCCGATCTTTACCGACGCTCGGTGGAGCGTTTGCGCGGAATGGAACTGTCGCAGATCGTTGCGGCGCATGAGTATGATCCTTTGGGGAGCATCGCGCGCGGAAAAGAGGAGATCGAAGCCTATCTTTCCACCTGCCTCTCCGCAATTCCCGATTGACAAATAGATGCGGATGTGCTATACTGAATACAGAAATTGACGGGAGGGTTGCGTATGCGATTTGGGTTGCACGTGTCGGTCAGTGAGGACGATTATCTCAAATTCAATCAATTTACCATGCTTTTCACCGCGTACGGAAAAGAGCAGTTGCGTAAACTGCGCGTCACGCTTGCCGTTTTCGGTGCGGTGTTCGCCTTTCTGATCCTGCTTCAAAACGGCTTTGCGCTGTCCGCCCTGTGGGGGATCGTGCCGATCGTTGCGGTGGTGGGAGCACTCGAATGGTTTTTGCCGAGATGGATCAAATTTACCGTAAAGACGCAGATCGAGGACATGAAAAAGAAGGGGAAGCTTGCATATTCCCCCGAGGCAGAGGTGGAATTTTATGAGGATAAGCTCGTAGAAATTGCCTCCGAGAGCCGCGACGAGGTCAAGTACTCCGCAATCGAAACCGTGTGCGTCGTTCGCGGAAGCGCGATCTACCTGTATATGGATTCCATCCGCGGATATCTGTTGCCGTACTCCTCTTTTGAGAGTAAAGAGCAGTTTGGCGAATTGGTGGAATTTTTAAAGACCAAAATCGAAAACGTACAAGCTTTTGATGCTTGATAAAATCAAATGAGGAAGGTGTATTTTATGAAAAGGATTCTGGCACTGTTGCTCCTGACCGCATTTTTGCTTTGCGGTTGTACCCCTTATAACGAGGATGAGACCACGGGCGAGATTGGAGATTCTCCGCTGGGAGACCTGCCTTTTGAAGGCGGCTACGATCCTAACGGATGGACGTAAAACCAAAGAACCGCAGAACGGCATCTGTTTGATTGCAGAAACCGTGGGCGGTTCTTTTTTTTGGAGAAAGCACAGAATCCAAAACCAACTTGCTGAAAACTCCCCAACGCGCCCTCCGGAGTGGGAGGCTTGAGGATGCCCAACCTCAGCAAATAGATTTTTTAAGAGATATCCATCAAACTTAAAAAGCACCGCGCAAAACGAACTTTCGTGAGCGGATGGGGTAGCGAAGCGGCGCGAGCGGGATGAATGACACCACGGTGTGGTGTCAGAACGCGAGCGTGACCGAGCCGCAGCGAGAAGTGGGTCCCAAAATGATAGCGGGAGCTATTACTCCGTCAGCGTGTGAGAGAAACAAATTCAGCAAAATCTGTACTGCATCAACGCTTTTGCCGAGCGCAGAGCACGAAAAAAGGAACCGATAGGAGAGTGGTTCCTGTTGAGGGTATGCTATAAAAAGGCGGTAAAAGCTTTGAAGGGGTATGGGGAAACTTTCTCGAAAGTTTCCCCATAAAAATCCCATGCAAACTAACTTTCGTGATCATTTTGGGTCGTGGGTCCCAAAATGATAGCGGGAGCAATTCTTCCGTCAGTGTACAAAAGCAAGAAATTAAGCAGAGTCTGTACTGCATCAGCGCTTTTGCCGAGCGCAGAGCACGAAAAAAGGAATCGATATGAGAGTGGTTCCTGTTGAGGGTATGCTATAAAAAGGCGGTAAAAGCTTTGAAGGGGTGTGGGGAAACTTTCTCGAAAGTTTCCCCATAAAAATCCCATGCAAACTAACTTTCGTGAGCGTTTTACGAATGAATTATTGACAAGGAAGAAAATATATGTTACAATAATAGTGTATGGAATTTTTAGAAACGTAAAGACGAAAAAAGAAGTGAGGATTTGACGATATGCATTGGTCAGAAGAGATTGCTCAAAGAATTATTGAGCGCAATCCGAATAAGGAAGAGTACGTATGCGCGGCGGGCATCAGCCCTTCGGGCTCGGTACACATTGGTAATTTCCGCGACGTGGCGACGCCTTTGTTTGTGGTCAAGGCACTGCAAAAAATGGGAAAGAAGGCAAAGCTCCTCTTTTCGTGGGACGAATACGACCGTTGCCGCAAGATCCCCGCAAACGTGCAGGCAGTCGTTGGCAACACGTATGACAAATATATCGGATGCCCTTACGTAGATATTCCCGACCCTTGGGGATGCCACAAGAACTACGCAGAGCATTTTGAGGAAGAATTTTTGAATTCGATCAAGCCCTTTGGGATCGAATTGGATTGCCGCTATCAGGCACAGATGTACCGTTCGGGCAAATACCAAAAGGATATTTTGGAGTCGCTTCAAAAGAGAGGCGAGATTTTTGAGATCCTCGACTCCTTTAAGACCAAGGATACCTCCAAGAGTGAGGAAGAGTTGAAGGCGGAGCACGATGCGGAGAAGGAAAAGTACTATCCCGTCAGCATCTTCTGCCCCGAGTGTCACACCGACTTTACCACGATCACGCATTTGTCTGAGGATTGCACCGAGGCAGATTACACCTGCCGTTGCGGGCATAGCGGTCACTTCAACTTTTTAACCGACTTTGATTGCAAGCTGGGATGGAAGATCGACTGGCCGATGCGTTGGAGATACGAGGACGTTGACTTTGAGCCGGGCGGAAAGGATCATGCCGCTCCTACGGGCTCTTACAGCAACTCCAAGATCATTTCCAAAAAGATCTTCAACCACGACGCACCCCTGTTCCAAGGATACGAGTTTATCGGCATCAAGGGCATGACGGGTAAGATGTCCTCTTCGTCGGGACTTAACCTCACCCCCGAAACGCTGCTCAAGCTGTATCAGCCCGAGGTCATTCTCTGGCTTTACTCCAAGACCGAGCCCACCAAGGCGTTTGATTTCTGCTTTGACGACGGTATTCTTCGCCAGTACTTTGAGTTTGACAAGATGCTGACCGACGTGCGCGAGGGCAAGGCAAACGACGCGGTTAAGGAGATTATGGAAGCCTGCCGCATTGAGGGACGCGAGATCGAAACCGTGCCGATGGGACTTCTCGTACAGCTCGGATCGATCGTCAATTTCAACGTTCCGATGCTGGAAACCGTGTTCCAAAAGATCGGAACGCCTTACACCGCCGAGCAGTTTGCCGACCGACTGGATCGCGCAAAGTTCTGGTTGGAGCAGTGCGCGCCCGATCAGGTCAACCGTTTGCGCGCGACGCGTAACTTTGAGGTGTGGAACACGCTTGACGAAAAGGAAAAGCAGGCAATTGAATTGTTGCACGATTATATCGCAAAGGGCGGATATACGCTGGACGAGTTGAACGCGGAGCTTTATGCAATTCCCAAGACCGTTTGGGGAACCGAGCTTTCCGATAAGGAAATGAAGGGCATCCAGGGCGCGTTCTTCCGCAACGTGTACCGACTGCTCATCGATAAGGAAAAGGGCCCCCGTTTGTACCTGTTCCTCTACGCCATCGAAGCGGAAAAGTACGTGGGACTTTTGGATTTCTCTTACGCGCAAACCGCCGAGGAGCTTGCAGCCGATGCTCCCGCAGAGGAGTGCTGCCCCGAGGAAGCGGAAGCGGAAGAGGTACGCGAGGCAGATCCCGTTGAGCCGGTGAAGGAAGAGATCACCATCGATGATTTTGGCAGAATGGATCTGCGCGTATGCAAGATTGTCAAGGCGGAGGGCGTTCGTAAGTCTCACTCCTGCCTCAAATTGACGCTGTTTGACGGACTTGGCGAGAGAGTGATCATGTCCTCGATTAAGGATTCTTATTCTCCCGAGGAGCTGGTCGGCAAAAAGATCATCGTGCTGGCAAACCTCAAGCCCAACCGTATTTGCAACGTACCGTCGCAGGGAATGCTGTTGGCGGCATCCAACAACGCGTGCGGATGCAAGGTCATCTTCGTGGACGACTCCGTACCCGAGGGAACGGCGATTCATTGATAGAAAGGTCGTGGGGGAAAGGGGAAACTTTTGAAAAC
>JBGVEW010000107.1:0-14947 GCA_045120465.1 Eubacteriales bacterium | reverse complement strand
GCCTCTTATGAGGCAAAAATGGCGGTGTTCAACCGCCAAAACAAAAACCACGGGGGTGAGTACCAAATGCGTTTTCGCATTTGACTCACCCCCTGTTTTTTATTCTTCTCCCTCGCCAAGCGAGTCAATGACCTCTACCGTTGCGGTGCGCTTATAGCATACGAATTTTTCGTCCGCATTTTTGGGAGCTGTTTTTTGTGTCAAGAGACTGACAACGGGAACCAGAATCAATCCACCGAGCATTGCGAAAACGCCGGAGTAAAGCGAGTTTTTGAATATAAACGAAAGGAAACCGTTCCCCGAAACGTTAAGAATACCAAGTGAGATCAAAAGTTGGACAATTTCAAGCCCCACGCCAAACACAAAGGAGGCGTAAACACCTGCGCGAGTGGTTTTTTTCCAGTACAGACCGTAGAGGAAGGGCGCAAGGAACGCACCTGCAAGCGCTCCCCACGAAATGCCCATCATTTGCGCGATCAGAATGTTTTTGCTGTGATACTGGTTGATGGCAATGATGGCGGAGATGACGATAAATACCACGATAAAGGAACGGATGCACAGCATTTTTCCTTTTTCACCTATTGCTTTTTTCTTTTCACGAAGCGGTGCGATAAAATCCAGTGTAATCGTCGATCCGCTGGTCATCACCAAAGAGGAAAGGGTGGACATCGAGGCAGAAAGCACCAAAACGATCACGATTGCGATCATGATCTCGGGGAGGCCCGAAAGCATGGTGGGAATGATGCTGTCAAAGTCGATCTTGCCGCTCGCATCGGGCAGAATATCGTAAAGTCTGCCAAATCCGCCGAGAAAGTAGCAACCACCCGCTACGATCAGCGCAAACACGGTGGAAATGACCGTTCCTTTTTTGATGGAATCCTCGTCCCTGATCGCGTAGAATTTGCCAACCATCTGAGGGAGTCCCCACGTGCCGAGCGAGGTCAGAAGCACGACGAACAGGAGGAATACGGGATCTGCTCCAAGGAAGGAGGCATACTCCCAACCACCGTTTTCACTCGTGGCAAGCTGCTCGATCGCGTTTGTCAATCCACCGTTTGCGGACAGTACCGATCCAATCAGCGCAACGATACCGAAGAGCATGATAATGCCTTGAATAAAATCGTTGATCGCCGTTGCCATATAACCGCCGAAGAGGACGTAGATGCCTGTCAAAACCGCCATTACGATCACGCAAACCGAGTAGTCGATTCCTTCGTAAGCCATTGAAAACAGTCTGGAAAGACCGTTGTAAAGGGAAGCGGTGTAAGGGATCAAAAATACGAACGTAATGCAGGAGGCAACGATTTTGAGGGTCTTGGAATCAAACCGCTGACCAAAAAAGTCGGGCATCGTTTTGGCACCGAGGTGCTGCGTCATGATGCGCGTGCGTCTGCCGAGTACGATCCATGCCAAAAGCGAGCCGATGAAGGCGTTTCCGATGCCGATCCACGTAGAGGCAAGACCAAAGTTCCAGCCAAACTGACCCGCGTATCCAACGAAAATGACCGCGGAAAAATAGGAAGTACCGTAGGCGAACGCAGTGAGCCATGGGCCCACGCTTCTTCCGCCCAAAACAAAGCCGTGAACGTTGGTAGAATGTCTTCTGCAATAGATTCCGATTCCGATCATCATCGCAAAAAATACGACCAGCATGATTGTTGTAATCCAGTTTTCCATTTTTCCTCTCCTTTTGTTAAAAAAATAAGTCCCCTTGATCCCAAAAGATCAAGAGGACGGATGAACCGTGTTACCACCTCAATTTATCGACACCTCACGATGCCGACCTTACCGAGTACCAACATACTCTACCGCCTCTAACGGAGCGACCCGTTGCAACTTACTGACCCCAAAGGAGCGTTCGATGCAAGGCTCACGGAGTGTAATTCCCGCAATCGTTTTGTTCTGCCTCGCACCCACCGGCAGCTCTCTGTATCAAAAACGAATCGGTACTCGATTCCGATCATCGCCTGTACGTATCTTGTTTCACAGTATATCACTTTTTTTTCGTTTGTCAAGAGGTTTTTTGAAATTTTTTTGCATTTTTTTACCTTTTCGCGGTTTTTATGCGAATAAAAAAACGGCTTTTGAATATTTTTGATTGTTCGCAAATGCATAAAAACCGATTGACAAAAAGAGAAAAGAGTGGTATAATAATATATTACAAAAACCAAGCGCGGGAGGTGATGGAATGGAGCGCGAGGAGCGTCGCAAGCATGACGAGGCAATGGATGACTTTTGGGATATCGACGCCCTGATTCCACCGCGTCGCGCACAGCATTACGCGCATAATACCGATACCGCGGAGATCGTTCTGGAGCCGCTCCAAAGGGATCAAGACGATTCTCCCAGTGCGGATTCCAAGCCCCCGGAGAGGCACTATATTCCGCCGTACACCGAGGAACGTTTGCGAAAAGCTCCTGATCCCGATCGGATGTACGAGCCGCAAAATTCCTTAATTACGTCGGTTCGCTTGTACAAGGAAAAAAGCCAATACCGCTATTACGAGAACTTCGTTCGGGATGCCAAACGTTTGTATGCCGTCAAGGGCGTGGAGTGCCCACACGTGCCGTTTTTCTCCTATGTGCCGCAGTATTCGCAAATGAATCGAGGACAACTCGAATGGTATTTGTGGTGGCGCGAAAATTTCCGCCGTGGGGAATATCTTTCTACCGATTACAGCTATCTGCTTCTTTACGCATACGAGGTCATCAATCTTTCGGATAAGACCGAACCTGAGGCAGGGCAGAATGCGCTGTGCTCGCTTTGGCTTCATTATCGTGATATCTTCCATCAATTGGATGGCAACCTTCCCGAGTGGATCTGCGATTACAGTTTGATGTATCAACTGCCACCGCCGTCGGGGCTTTCCGGGCAATTGCTTCTTGCCGCAATCTCCCGCTGTGCGCTGAAAGAATTCTATATCACGGCGTCCGGCGAGGAGGGGCTTTGTCGCGGACTTCCCGTGTTTTGCTCAAATTACGATTTTCATAAGAGTAAATTCTGTACCGAGGAAAACAGAGCCTTGTTTGAACGTTTGATCGTCGGTGCATTGTTGGAGATCGGTCGAAAGACATCCAAGGACGGAAAGCTGTTTGGAAGCAGCGGCATGGACGCGAGCCGTATGGTGCGCTCTGCCTTTTCGGGGGCTCTTTGTGCATACCATCTTAAATACCGCATCGCGGTGGAATACACCTCGTTTTCTTGCTCGCACGAATTGCGTTATCTCATTACCGATATCATTAAATATACCGAAAATCGCATTCGAGCGCATTTGGGGATCCGTTCGCGCCTGAGCGTTTATGCGCTTTCCGTATCGGTCAGAAAAATGCTGGATGCCTATCTCGATCCGCTGCTTCCGCGTCATACGATACCAAGCGGAGCGCGTGAAGTCGAGGTCCCCGCATACGAAAAGCTTTACGATCTTCCCAAAACGCCTCTTTCCTTTTCGGCGGCGGCGCAGATCGAGCGCGATTCGTGGGATACGACGTCCCGATTGGTCGAGGCGTTTGAGGAGGCAGACCCCTCCGAACTGCCCGCTCCCGTCTTGGAAGAGATGCCGATTCCGCCAAGCGTTGCGGAAATTACGGAGAACAACGGCCCCGATGACTTGTTTTGCGCAATCAAGCCTTATTTGCGCTTTTTGCGCGCGGCTTTATCAAAAGACGGGGGAGAGCAACGCGCACTTGCGCAAGAGATGCACTCGATGCCCGACGTCATCGCGGATACCGTCAACGAGCTGTGTGCCGAATGTACGGGAGATATTTTGCTCGAGGAGTGCGACGGCATATACGTTGTCATCGAGGATTACCGCTCCATGGCACTTGATTTGATCGAAAGGAAGGATACCAATGTCTGAATATCAACAATTTGAAACGCCCAAGGTGCCCCGTCGCATCCTCACGTCGCTGCTTTCCTCTGTTTCCGCGGGGGTCGTTCCGCGCGCGGGAGCTCCTTATATCGCCATTGGGCGAAAGGATGAGATCGCGGCACTGCTTTCGGATCTGGAACAGGTCAACGAGGGCGGGGGATCGATGCGCTTTCTGATCGGGCGGTACGGAAGCGGCAAAAGCTTTTTGATGCAGCTCATCCGCGGATATGCGCTGGAACGTGACTTTTTAACGGCGGATGCCGACCTTTCACCCGAACGCAGACTCTACGGAAGCGGTGGTAGCGGTGTTGCGACCTACCGTGAGTTGATGAAAAATCTGGCTTCCAAATCCTCGCCGGACGGGGGAGCACTCCCAAAGATCATCGCGCGCTGGATTTCCTCGTTGCAGGAATCCGTTGTTTCGGACGGACTTACACCCGACGATGCGGCATTTTCGGCAGAATTGAACCGTCGCGTGTTGTCGGCACTCCGCGAAATGGAATTTTTGGTGGGCGGATTTGATTTTGCCCGCGTTATTACCGCCTATTATCGCGCTTATACCGACGGAAACGACGATTGCCGCAGCGCGTGCCTGCGTTGGCTGCGAGGGGAGTATTCTACCAAAACCGAGGCGCGACGCGATCTCGGATTTTCGGTTTCCGTCATCATTGATGATGAAAACTGGTACGATTTTCTCAAGCTTTGGGCGGCACTTTCGCGCACGATGGGCTATCGCGGGTTGGTGGTCTTTATCGACGAATGTGTCAACCTGTATAAGATTTCGCATCGCGTCAGCCGCGAAAACAACTACGAAAAGATCCTCTCCATGTTCAACGATACGCTCCAGGGGAGGGCATCGGGTCTTGCACTTGTGCTTGGCGGCACGCCGCAATTTCTGGAGGATACGAGAAGAGGACTGTTCAGCTATGAGGCACTCCGAAGCCGCCTTTGTGACAGTCGCTTTGCATTGGAGGGGTTTAAAAACCTCATCGGTCCCGTTATCCGCCTGCGCAGACTTTCGGACGATGAGCTGTTTGCGCTCATCAGCCGCGTGACCAAGCTCTACGCGCAAAATTACGGAAAAGAACCAAATATCAACGAGGAGCAAATGGCACACTTTTTGCAGATCTGTCTTGACCGTGCAGGTGCGGATAGCATGATCACCCCGCGTGAAATGCTGCGCGACTATATGACGGTTCTCAATATCCTCATGCAAAATCCCGATGCCACGTTTGAGGCGGTTGTGGGGAGTGCCGTGACCTTAAAAACGCCAAACGACGACCCCGACGAGGCACCCGTAGAGGATGCGGATGTCGCACCAAACAAAATTTTTACGATTGACGATATCGAGTTTTAACAACGCAAAAGGGAGGCATTATGAGTGAAATATTTGATCGCTATCCCGATTTTGTAAAAGAATTTATCTATGCGCACGGGTGGGAGTCCTTGCGTGAGGTACAGGTTGCGGCGGCGGAAACGATTTTTTATACCGATCATAATTTGCTCCTGACCTCCTCCACCGCTAGCGGTAAGACCGAGGCGGCGTTCTTTCCCGTATTATCCGAAATTTGCGAAAATCCCCCCACGAGCGTCGGTGTTTTGTATATCGCTCCCCTCAAAAGCCTGATCAACGATCAATTCTGGCGCATTGAGGAATTGCTCAAGGAGAGCGGCATTGCCGTAACGCATTGGCACGGGGACGTTGCGCAATCGCATAAAAAGAAGCTTTTGGAGCGACCGCGCGGGATTTTGCAAATGACTCCCGAATCTTTGGAATCCATGCTCATCAACCGTTCCAACGATATCGTTCGCATATTCGGTGATCTTCGCTATATCATCATCGACGAGATACACACCCTGACGGGCAGCGACCGCGGCAACCAGATCCTTTGCCAGTTGGCAAGGCTTGGGCACAGTATCGGGCGCAATCCGCGGCGCATCGGTCTGTCTGCTACCATTGGAGATCCGCAAAAGGCGGCGGATTGGCTGGGCGCGGGGAGCGGTAGGGAGACCGACGTGCCGCAATTTGAGGCGGGAAAGATCCGTTGGCGGCTCGGCATGGAGCATTTCTATATTCAAAACTCTAAAACCGAGCAGGCAAGCGAACCGAAGGATCAGCCCGAAGGTCCCGCGTCTCTTGCCTACGATGCAGGGTATTCCTATATGTACGATTGCGTGCGTGACCGCAAATCGTTGGTGTTTTCCAATTCGCGCGAGGAGACCGAGTACTTGTGCGCGACCTTCCGTCAAATTGCTAAAAACCGTGGGGAAAAGGACGTTTTTCTCATTCACCACGGCAATCTTTCGGCATCCATCCGTGAGGAAGCAGAGCTGAAGATGAAGGACGAGGAGGAAATGGCGGTTACCTGTGCCACGGTTACGATGGAATTGGGAATCGATATCGGGAGACTTGAGCGCGTTTTGCAAAATCAGTCGCCCAATTCGGTCACGAGCTTTCTTCAAAGATTGGGACGCTCCGGCAGACGCGGACAGCCCCCCGAAATGATGATGGTGTTCCGCGAGGAGGATCCGCTCCCAAACACGCCTCTGCCACAGCTCATTCCATGGGAGCTTTTAAAGGCGATCGCCATTACGCAGCTTTATATCGAGGAGCGTTTTATTGAGCCGCCTAACGTGCGCAAGCTTCCGTTCAGCCTTTTGTTCCATCAAACGCTCAGTGTTTTGGCAGCATCTGGGGAATTGACTCTCAAGCGTCTTGCCGAACGCGTGCTCTCTTTGCCGCCCTTTGCTTCGGTTCCCAAAGAGGACTACAAAGTACTGGTGCTTTCCATGCTCAATAACGATTTTTTGGAAATGACCGAGGAAAAAACGCTGATTATCGGTCTTGCCGGCGAGAGATTGCTACGGTCCTTTAAGTTTTATGCGGTATTCAAGGATTCCGAGGATTACACCGTGCGTTGCGGATCGGACGAGATCGGAACCATTACCACACCGCCACCCGTTGGCGACCGCTTTGCTTTGGCAGGGCGCGTATGGGAGGTCGAGGAGCTGGATATTCAGCACAAGCTGATCTACGTCAAAAGCGTGGAAGGAAAGATGGAGGTCTCCTGGCCGGGGGATTACGGAGAGATCCACACGCGTATTCTGAAAAGGATGCGGAAGGTCTTGGAGGAGGATACCGTTTACCCCTATCTCAAGCCCAACGCGCAAAAGCGATTGGAGCAGGCAAGACACGTAGCGCGCAACACGGGAATGCTCAAGCAATCCATGGTGCACCTTGGAGGATACTCGTGGTGCCTTTTCCCGTGGCTCGGCACGCGCGCGTTTCGCGCGATGCGCAAGCTGATCGCGCTCCATGCGCGGGATTTCGGCATTTCGGGACTTGAATACGAGGGATGCTATTTTATCACCTTTAAAATGTCAAACGGAAATGGCTATGACCTGATTCAGGCATTGGGAGACGTGGCGGTCGGCGAGCGTATTTCTGCGGATGCCTTGGTATCGTCAAGCGAGGTTCCTGTGTTCGAAAAATACGACGACTACGTTCCCGTCGATCTCTTGCGTCATGCCTATGCCGTGGATAAACTGGATTTAAAAGAGGCATTCCTGCGCATTCGGGAGCTTTGGGAAGAGTAAGAAGCCGCGACAAGCAAGGGGAGATCAGGCTCAAATTGCAAACCGATGGATCGAATTTGCAACAATCAAAATAAAAGCAAAAATCGTTCGTTGTTTTCACCAAAGCAACGGGCGATTTTTCGTTTGATTTGTTGATTGACATTAGCGTTGCATATATATTATAATATTGCTAATGGGGAACCGTTTCATTCCCTTAAATTACCTTCAAAAAAGGAGAAAAACAGTATGAGAAACGCAAAACGCTTTTGCGCTCTGGTTCTGGCACTGGTCATGATCTTACCCCTGATCAGCATCCCTGCCTTTGCGCAAGACCAAGCTCCCACTTTCCATAATCAAGGAAAGCTGCTTTGGTCCAACAACTTCAGTAACGCTTCGGCACCCTCCGACGTCTATTCGACCCACAATATCTGGGCGCAGATCAAGGACATCGGCGGTGAGCACGGCAAGGTTTTCTATGTGGATAACAAGCCTGCCGAGTTGTATGACAAAAGTGCCTATTGGATCAATATGGGCGGTATGAAGGGTATCTATTGGAAAGTTACTGATGCCGTTGTTGCCGAGAATGGCACCGTAAGCGGTAAGGTTACCCTTGACAACACAGAGTACACCTTCTCCGGCGCAACGCTGAACACCGATAAATATAACGCTACGGCGATGACAGTCGATGGCTACGAGGCTCCGGACAATCTCTATCTGATCACCGGATCGGTTTACGATGCGCTGTACGGCGGAGATGCGGTTGCAAAGCCCAACAACGTCAAGCTTTCCGATAAAAACATCAAGCCCGGCACAACGGACGCAAGCCTTGTTTTTGCTGCGGATTATTTCTTCAGCTCCGATTTTACGGGTGGTATGGACGTTCGTCTCAGTACGCAGGCGGGCAATATCGAGTTTGCAAACCTCGTTGTCAGCGGTAATAACATCGCGGTCAAGCTGCACGACAACCTGAAGACCAAGACCGAGGACGAAAAGGAATTCAACATCACAATTCCCAAGGGCACGTGGGCAACTATTGCGGTAGCACTCAATCCCGCCACGGGTATGGTTCGACTCTACTGCAACGGTGACCTCGCCGGCAGAGGAACGATGGCCTCCGGTCACTTCTCCTCTATCACGGGCGGTTCCGGCTGGAACCTTGGTCACGTTCGTCGCGGTGGTGCGGTTTCTACCTATAACGGCTATTGGATGGTGGATAACCTTGCTATCTATAGCGGTGACTACGGTGCTTGGACCTCCGATGCCATCTACAGCCGCGGCTTTGACGGTTCTTCCAACAGCGTTGTTTCTTATACCAGCGGTACGTATGCTGTCAACAACGCTTACAACGGCGAAAATATCGGCGGCCATCTTTATATGAACTGGACGCAGGGAAAAGCAGATTCCTCTAAAAACTACCCCAACGGCGGTAACGTTAACAGAAATCTGTTCCTTACCGACGTTCCGGAAATCTCTTACAGCAATTACGATTCCGTTGTATTTGAAGCGGATTACTATTTGCCCCAAGATGCAAACTACCATATGCAGATGCAATTCTCCCACATGACTGCCGATTGGTACGGTGACGACGAATCCATGTCGGCAAGCCGCTATCTTGGCACGGGTAAATTGCAGTGGAACCAGATCACGCAGTTCCACGTCAATAACGGTAAGATCTCCGGTGTTGGCGCGGGTAACAGCTTCGACGGCAATCCCACCGCAAAGGTTTACAGCTATAACGTTCCTACCGGTCAGTGGGTTACCATCAGTACGGTTCTCAATCTTGATACGGGTTGGATTCAGCTTTGGATGCAAGGCTCCTTGGTTGCCGAATGGCAGATGAACTATTCGGCTCTCAAGAACGGAATCGGCGGCTACGCAAATAATATCACTATCCCTGCCGGTACCAGTGGTATGATTTGGGCAAAGCTTTCCGATAAGAGAAGCGATGCTGCGTATGCAAACGGCTTCTCGGGTGATATCCTCATGGATAACTTCAAGGTTTACGAAAGCGAAAAGCCTCACGTTTACGTTGAGAATTTTGTGCCCGTCAACTTCAACAGCGACGATTTCGAGTCCTATGAGCTTGGTTCCAAGCTGGATATGTACAGCAGCTACAACGCTAAAAATCCCACGTCTCTCATTGCGTACAACAAGATTCTTGCCGACAACGATGGAAACCAATTCATCCGTGTTCCCATGGTTTACGATGGAACGATGGGAATCGAGGCGGCAGGCTTTACCAACTACGATAAGACCCTGACTATTAACAATACGGCAATTTCCTACAACGATGAATTTATGGTTCTTGACCTCTCCGTTCGTCCTCACGGAAACGAAGCGGCTAACACCAACACCATTGAGCTGCAGATTGATCGCTTTACCTTTGATCTCAAGGCAGAGGACGGCGCAACCATGACCCCCAAAAACGGTGCTTTGTCCTATATCGAATCCGACGTTATCGGCAAAGCAGGCTGGTTCCTCCAGCTTCTCGCAATTGATATCAACACAGGTGTGATCAAGGCGAGCCATACCATCAATACGATCGATCCCAATCCCAAACGCCTGACTATGGACGAATGGAACGATATCTCCTACGTCCTTGACCTTAAGCGTGCACAGGCAATCATTTATCTCAACGGTGAATTCTACGGTACGATCGACAATATGCTGATCACGGGAACCGATTGGGCTTCTTGCTCCAACGCTTCCAATATTACGATTCCCGCATGTAACGTCATCGCTTCCAAGATCAACAAGACCAAGGACGGCTATAAGACCGTTCAGGAAGCAGATGAAAACTATACCAACGTGAACTATCTCGATATCGACAATCTGTCCGTTTCCACAAAAGCAGGATGGGAGCTTGACGGCGGATTTATTCCCGAGCTGTACGATGGAATCATTTCCACCACCGACAAGACCTCTATCCGTCTCTCCTCTCCCACGGGTCTGCGCTTTGCGCATCTTGTAAACGTTGAGAAGCTGGATGAGCTTTACGCAGAGGTTGGCAAAAACCTCAGAAAAGTGGAGTTTGGTACGCTCATCGTTCCCGAGGATTATCTGGGCGAGGGCGTAAATCCCAGTGTTGAAGCACTGAAAGCTGCAAACAAGAAATATCTTGAGGTCAAGGCAACCTACGGTAAGTACTATACCGTCGATCAGGATGCTGCCACCACGCATTTCGTTGGATCCATCGTGAACATCCTTGATTCCAATATTACCCGCGATTTCGTAGGTATCGGTTACGTGAAGGTCATCACCATGTCGGGATTGGAATACTACTATTATTCCGAAACCGCAATGGTCGATAACGTACAGGGAACCGCACAAAGAGTCATTGACACTACGGGACTCAGCGGATATACCGTAGCTTCCCAAAAGGCACTTCAGGCTTACAGTGAGGGCAAGGGTCTGGCAGATATCATCGCGGCTGACCTCGACGGCCTCAACGTTTTGGCAATGGGCGATAGCCTCTTTGCAGGTACCGATAAGGGAACGGCCGGCTGCGCGCGTGAAAATCAGTGGGTCAACCTTCTCGGCAGAACCAACAACTGGACGCTTACCAACCTCGGTATCGGCGGTATGACCGTTTCTCAAACTTCCGCAAACGTTACTACCGGCAAGGCTTCCATGTACGAGTGGCTCTTTGAAGGCGTCAACGACTACAAGTGGAACTCTTCTTCCACCGGTAACAACGCATATCAGGGACACGGTCACAACTCCTACTTCCAGTGCGGTGATTTTGAAGGTAAGACCGCAGAGGACGTTGATCTGATTATTCTCGAAGGCGGATGCAACGACTACGGTTACGCAATCGCGGCACCTCTCGGCACCATCACCTCCAACGATCCTTCCACCTTCCTCGGTGCTTGGAACTGTGTCGTTGAGGAGCTTCTCAAGATCTATCCCAACGCAAAGATCGTATTCATCACCACGTGGTATCTCAATCCTCAGTCCCGTCCCGACGGTATGAGCTCCATCGAGTATTCTACTTCGATCAACCGTTTGTACGATGAGGTTTACGCAGATAACGACCGCGTATTCATCATTGATGCAGGTAATCCCGCGGTTTCCGGCGTTGATATGAGAAATATCGCATGGCAGAAAGAATACTCCAATGACGCATACCACCTCAAGGATAACGGTATGGCACTGATGGCAAACGCAATGCTTCCCAGACTTTGGGAGATTTGGGTCAACGCCACCGCAAACGAGGAATCGGCAAACTGATTCAATCAACTTTACAATCCCAAGGGGGGCACAAGCGCGATCGCGCCTGTGCCCCCCGATTGTTTTATTCTCTTTCTCGCAACGTCAATCGTTCGATCAAAAGTACACTGAATGCCGTAATGACAAGAGGGTAGAGCAGATATCCTACCAATGGAGGATAACGGTACAATGCATAGCCAAGATCCGTCGTTCGCGCCTTTAGATAAGAGATCAAAAACGCAAGTGCCAACAAAACGGTCAACGGCAATTCAATATGTAAAATCATCCTTGCCCATCTGCAAGGGAGACGAGTCCTTCTTTGTTTCATTCCTTCGCTCCTTTTATCCTTTTTATCAATTATATTATATCATATCTGCGAGCCAAAATCTATGTAAAAATAGTTCCAAAAGAGGCAAGTCCTGCATATATTGAATATAGTGCTTCGCGCCGTAAGAAAATGATCAAAACATAATGGGGGTTACGATGAAAATATTACAAGAGTCTTGCGGAAACAGCGTCCTTTTAACCGAGGATCATATCTACTTCGGAGGAATGAATCTTTCCTATCAATTATTGGTAAAAAACGATCCGAGGATGCATCGGTTTTATATTCGGATTCAAAAATCAGAGGAGGTGACAATGGCGGAGCTTGGGATCGATTTGTACCGTGCCGTTCGCTGTTATCGCCAAATGGTGGAAAGCACCGTGACGCCTTGTACGCTGGAAGAAGTGCTTTTGGAGCTCAGATACGCATAAAATCTCAAAAAACTCTTTACAATTCGTTTTTTTTGTGATATACTATATGAAAATTGCGGAAGAAAGAACGCCCGAGCTTCGGGTGTGCGGTAAAATCACATGAGATGTCCCGGATGCGGATTCCCGGAAAGTAAAGTAATCGATTCACGCCCCACGGTAGAGGGGAACAGTATTCGCCGTCGCCGTGAGTGCCTTTCCTGCCAAAAAAGATTTACCACCTTCGAGATCATCGAAACGGTTCAAATCATCGTTGCCAAAAAGAATGGCGGAAAGGAACTGTTCGATAAGCAAAAGATGCTTGCGGGGGTTCTTAAGGCAACGCAAAAGCGCCCCGTGGATGCGGTGACCCTTGTCAACGAGGTGGAGTCTGAGCTTCAAAACACGCTTCGTCAAGAGGTAACCTCCACCGAGCTGGGGGAGATCGTTATGCGTAAGCTCAAGGAGCGCGACGAGGTCGCATACGTTCGATTTGCATCGGTTTACCGCGAGTTCAAGGATATCGATACGTTTCTCGAGGAGCTGCAGGAGCTTAAGGAACGTGCCGATCTGAACCGATAACAATCAAAAGCCGACGTGTTCTCACAAGGGACGTCGGCTTTTTGCACGCTTTTTTCTATTTAAGTTTCACAAAAAATACGCTTTGCAATGTTGCAAAGTGACGTTTTTTAAAAATATTTTTTGCATCGCGCATTAGCAAATGATATGAAAAAACGAGAAAAAGCGAGAAAAACAGAGCTTGTGATATGGTAACTTAAAAAAATCAAAAAAAGTTTCAAAAAGGGGTTGACAAGAAAGGGTTTCTATGCTATAATATGCAAGCATGAAAAAATTACTATCATTATTTTTGGAGGAAACACTACAATGTCTACATTTATGCAGAAAAAAGAAAATGTAGTCCGCAAGTGGTACATTCTGGACGCAGCAGGCAAGCCCATGGGTAAAACTGCTGTTGCAGCTGCAGATCTTCTGCGCGGCAAAAACGCTCCCGAGTTCACCCCTCACGTTGATTGCGGCAACTTCGTTATCGTTATCAACGCGGACAAGGCTGTCCTTACCGGTAAAAAGATGGAGCAGAAGTACTACTACCATCACTCCGGTTATGTTGGCGGTATGAAGGCTGTTCAGGCAAAGACCATGATGGCAACCAAGCCCGAAAAGGCAATGGAGCTGGCTATCAAGGGTATGCTTCCCAAGAACACCCTTGGCGCAAACGCATTCACTCGTCTCAAGGTATATGCCGGCGAGGCTCATAAGCACGAGGCACAAAAGCCCGAAGCTTACGAGTTTTGATTGAGAGAAAGGAAGGACACAACAGATGTATACTAGTGCAAAGCCCTATTTCTATGGAACCGGCAGAAGAAAGAAGTCCGTAGCTCGCGTTCGTATTGTTCCCGGCACGGGCGCAATCACCATCAACAAGCGCGACATCGATGAGTACTTTGGTCTCGAGACCCTCAAGCTCATCGTTAACCAGCCCTTCGGCGTAACCGGAACCGAAGGCAAGTTCGATATCATCGCAACCGTAAACGGTGGTGGTATCGCAGGACAGGCAGGCGCAATCCGTCACGGTCTTGCTCGTGCTCTGGTTGCTGCAGATGCAGAAAACAGACCCGCCCTCAAGGCAGCAGGCTTCCTGACTCGTGACCCTCGTATGAAGGAAAGAAAGAAGTACGGACTCAAGGCAGCACGTCGTGCGCCCCAGTTCTCCAAGAGATAAGTTATTATCTTATATACAAAAAGCTCTGTTTCGGCAGGGCTTTTTGTTATTTCCGAGCACCTCGGTCATTGCAATACTGAAATCACCTCTAATATCTACGTTCACATCTTCAAAGAATACAAAGCCAAGATGGCTGAATCTATCGAGCACGATTTGCTTTAATCAAAAAGGGCGGTTCAATTTGTAACGAATTGAGCCGTCCTATTTACTTTTCACCGTTTTTATGGTATAATTACTTTGGGTAGTTATCTACTCGATAAACTTGAATTTGACGAATTGAAAGGAGAATGAATTATGAAAAAAGTAGTATCTTTAATTTTGGCCGTAGTAATGCTTTTGCCTTGTTTTACTGCTTGTGGAACAGACAAGTACAAAGATTATCACGCAACGAATATGGAAGCAAAGACATTTACGACATATTATGATGATTTGATTTTTGAAACAGATACAGTCGAATTGATTACAAATTATGAAACTTACTCGGCTTATCAATTCAACCTTGATTATACCGAGGGTTTCTTTGAGAACAACAATTTGCTTGTTTTTATCGTTCAGAGTTGTTCTTCTGACAAAATGGAATATGTCGAGCTGAGAGAAAAAGACGGCGTACTATATCCTTTGTTTGAACTTGCAAAAATAGGAGAAAACGATCCTGTAACGGAAGATATTATTATATCGTCTTACTGCGTTGAAATATCAAAAGAACTTGAATACAAAGCAGGCGAGATAATTTATAATTATAAGTAAAATTCCAATTTGTCGAGCTGAATAGGCGTTAAGCATTGGTGTGATTTTGGTGCAAATTTGATGCAACACTTTAT
>JBGVEW010000106.1:0-124731 GCA_045120465.1 Eubacteriales bacterium | reverse complement strand
AGAGCGGGAGATCCCGCAAGACTCGTTGCTTCCGGAGAGAAAGCAAAAACGGTGCTTGGCTGGGAGCCTAAGATCACAAGCCTTGAGGATATCATCAGAAGCGCGTGGGTATGGCATTCGACTCACCCGAACGGCTACAACGAAATTTGAATAAGGGGGGATTGATATGATCTGTGGAGCAGTTCAGAATCTGCTGAACTATGGCGTCAAGAACAAATTGATCACCGAAGATGATGTTTACGTGGTCCGCAACGAGATCATGGATGCACTGCATCTTACGGATTGGAAGGAAAGTGCATCCGAATGTACGTTGGAATCCATCGATGACCTTCTCACTCCTATCGTTGATTATGCTTGCAAGCAGGGTATCATTCCGAACACAGCAAATTCCCGTGACCTATTTGACACGAGAATTATGGGACTTATGACGGCAATGCCTCGTGAGGTCATTCGTAAGTTCAACAAGAAATACAGCGAAAGCCCCGAGGTAGCAACCGATTGGTATTACGGATACAGCCAAGGCTCCAACTACGTCAGAGCGGGTCGCATTGCAAAGGACTTGAAGTGGACGCATGAAACCGAGTACGGAACGCTGGATATCACGATCAATCTTTCAAAGCCCGAGAAAGACCCGAGAGATATTGCCGCTGCGAAAAAGCAGAGGGCAGGTGCATATCCGAAATGCCAGCTTTGTCCCGAGAACGCGGGCTTTGCCGGAAACGCAAAGCACCCCGCAAGACAGAACCTCAGACCGATTCCCATCAAGGTCGGCGGTGAGGATTGGGAGTTTCAGTATTCACCTTACGGATATTACAACGAGCATTGCATCGTTTTTAATACCAAGCATACCCCGATGAAGATCGATGCAGCGGTATTCGGTAAGCTCTTTGACATTGTTGATTATTTTCCTCACTACTTCGTCGGCTCCAATGCGGATCTCCCGATCGTCGGTGGCTCGATTCTCACACATGAGCACTTCCAAGGCGGCAGATACACCTTCGCAATGGAGAAGGCTGAGATCGAAAAGGAATTCGACATTGCAAAGCATCCGGGGGTAAAGGCGGGCATCGTCAAGTGGCCGATGTCGGTTATTCGTCTTGAGTGCGATGACCGTGACGAGCTCGCGAAATGCTGTAACCTTGTACTTGAGACATGGAGAGATTACAGCGATGCATCGGCCCTCATCTTTGCGGAGACAGACGGAAATCCGCATAACACGATCACACCGATTGCAAGAAAGAACGGAAACAAGTACGTTTGCGATCTGGTGCTCCGTAACAACATTACCACGAAGGATAGACCGCTGGGTTTGTTCCACCCGAATCCTTCGCTTCACCACATCAAAAAAGAGAATATCGGCTTGATCGAGGTGATGGGACTTGCCGTTCTTCCTGCAAGACTTGCAAGAGAGATCGGAATGCTCGAGAGAACGATGGTCGGCGGTCAAAGCATTTATGCACTTCCCGAGTTGGCTGCTCATGCAAAGTGGGCAACCGAGGTTCTCGGAAGGCATCCGGAGTTTTCTGCGGATAACGCGCAGGAGATTCTCAGACAGGAAATTGGCGAGGTGTTCCTTGAGGTCTTGAAGGACGCTGGCGTATTCAAGAGAACAGAAGAGGGAACAGCTGCCTTCGGCAAATTCATTCGCACATTGGCAACCAAATAAAAATACTTACCAAAATTCAAAAATTATGATAATCGCTGGGGGTTAATATGGAAGAACGCAAGTATTTAAAATGGTATCATAAAGTCGGATATGGATCCGGAGACGTAGCAGGAAACTGCGTATATGCGCTGCTTACAGCATTCATGATGATCTATCTGACCGACACTGTCGGACTCAGTATGGGCATCGTAAGTACCTTGATCGCTGTCTCAAAGATTTTTGACGGTGTATCAGATTTCTTCTTCGGAAGAATGATTGACAAAACGCACACCAAGATGGGTAAGGCACGTCCTTGGATGCTCTGGCCTTACATCGGATGCTCGGTCTGTCTTGTAGCTTGCTTTGCAATTCCTATGAGCTGGGGCGACACCGCACAGTACATCTTCTTCTTTATCGCATACACTCTTCTTAACGCAGTATTCTTTACCGCAAACAATATCGCATATGCATCTCTTACCGCACTCGTAACCAAGAACACCAATGAAAGAGTTCAGCTCGGAACCTTCCGCTTTATCTTTGCATTTGGCACGAAGATCTTTATCGAGGCAATCACGGTATTCGCAGTAACTTGGCTTGGCGGCGGCGCAATGGGTTGGAGAAATATTGCAATCATTTATGCCGTTATCGGTCTTATCGTTAACACCATTTCCGTATTCTCCGTTAAGGAGCTTCCCGAGGCTGACGAGGGAATGGATGAGGAGAGAGAAGAGGAGCACAAGCTCACTTTTGCTAAGTCCTTCAAGCTTCTTCTTAAGAACAAATACTACGTTGTCATTTGCCTTACCTATATTCTGACTCAGCTTTACGCATCGGTTATCGGTATGGGTACCTACTACACAAAGTATATCCTTGGTGATGAAACCCTCTTCAGCGATATCTCGCTTGCAATCAATATTACGATGGTCGTTGCTCTGATTGCGCTCCCACTCGTAATCAAGAAGATGCGCGGTATGTATAAGCTGAATTTGCTCGGTTACATCATCGCAGCAGCAGGCAGAGTCGGTGTAATGGTTGCCGGCTATGCAGGAAACGTTCCGCTGATGCTTGTCTTTACCGCAGTATCGACGATCGGTATTGCACCTCTCCAGGGCGATATGAACGCTCTGATCGCATCCTGCTCCGAATATACAACGCTTACCACAGGTTACCGCATTGACGGTATGATGTTCTCTTGCTCCTCTCTTGGAATCAAGATCGGCGGTGCTTTCGGTACAGCTCTTTGCGGTTGGCTCCTCGATTCCACAGGTTTCGTAGAAAACACCACCCAAAACGCAGCAACCACCGGAATGCTTTACTTCCTCTATCTGTGGGCACCCATTATCATCTGCGGCGGTGTATTCCTTTTGCTCTCGCTTCTCAAGGTTGAGAAGGCAAACGACAAGCTCCTCGCTGAAAGAGAAGATAAAACAGTTCCCGACGTTTACGGAAACGTATAAGGAGGCACAAAATGAAAGAGTACGAAAGATTCGAACGAATTGGTACAACCCCTCATAGAAGCTACTACATTCCTTTTGCAGAAAATGACGTGATCAGAACCAAGCACGGCATTCAGGACCGTGCATCCAGCTCCCGTTTCACCTCTCTTGACGGTGTATGGCAGATCAAGAAGCACGACCACGTTGAGAATTTTGAGATCAACGAAAAGCTTGAGGACAGAATCCCCGTTCCCGCGTGTGTTCAGATGCACGGATATGACCATATTCAGTATCTCAATATCAGATATCCTTTCCCAGTTATGCTTCCGCACCTTCCTTATGAGAATCCCTGCTGGCATTACCGCCGCACCTTCAACCTGAAAAAAAAACCCGGCGAAAAGTACTATATCAACTTTGAAGGTGTTGACTCCGCATTTTATCTCTACGTAAACGGACAATTCAAGGGCTACTCTCAGATCTCTCACGCAACCAGTGAGTTTGACGTGACCGAGCTTGTGGAGAACGGTGAGAACACGCTTGACGTTCTCGTTCTTAAATGGTGTATCTCCACCTACCTTGAGTGTCAGGATAAATTCCGCTTCTCGGGTATTTTCAGAAACGTATATATGCTCACCCGTCCCGAAAAGCATATTACCGATTACAAGCTTGAAACCAAGATCGAGGGCAAGAACGGTACCGTTACCGTGATCAATATGAGTGACGTGGATATCCGTTGCGTCATCGGTGAGACCGAGGTCGTTGCCAAGGTTGGTGAGAGTGCAACTCTTACCGTTGAGGGTATTCGTCCTTGGACTCCCGAGGATCCCAAGCTCTACGGACTTTACCTCTATGCAAACGGAGAGAAGATCGAGGAAAAGATCGGCTTCCGTGAGGTGACCATCGACGGTAAGGTAGTTAAGGTTAACGGCGTAGCAGTTAAGCTCAAGGGTGTTAACCGCCATGACTTCAACTGCGAGACCGCAGCAACCGTAAGTCTTGAGGATATGGCGAAGGACATTCACCTGATGAAGGAGCTGAACGTCAACGCAGTCAGAACCTCTCACTATCCCAACAGTCCCGAATTCTATCTGCTTTGCGACAAGTTCGGAATCTACGTGCTTGATGAAGCAGACCTTGAAATGCACGGTGCTTGCTCCCGTGACGGACGTTATGATACGCCTCTTTGGATGGAGTATGCAGAGAATGAGTTCTTTGCACCCGGCATTACCGACAGACACGCGGCACTTGTTGAAAGAGACAAGAACCGTACCAGCGTTATTATCTGGTCGCTCGGTAACGAGAGCTCCTTCGGTAAGGCTTTCTTCGAGGGGGCAAAATACATCCGTAACCACGATAGCACCCGTCCCATCCACTACGAGGGACTTCAGTATGCTGATCCTAAGTATTATTACACCGATATGGTGGATATGGTCAGTATGATGTATCCTTCCTTGCAGACCATTCAGGAAAAGGTCCTCGATAACCCCGAGGAAACCCGTCCCTTCATCCTTTGCGAATACACCCACGCTATGGGTAACTCCTGCGGTGACATCGCTGCTTATTGGGATATGATCTATAACAACGAGCAGATGATGGGCGGCTTCGTATGGGAGTGGGCAGACCACGGTATCAAGACCGACGACGGCTTCCTTTACGGCGGTGACTTTGAAGAGCCCGAGCACGACGGTAACTTCTGTGCAGACGGTCTTTTGACCCCCGACAGAAAGATCAAGTCCAACGCTCTTGAAATGAAGGCTGTTTACGGCGGAAAGACCAAATCGGAGATCACCGACGTCGAGATCCCCAAGAGCACCTATAAGTTCTCGTCTGACATCGATATTGAGGTAAACGAGCATACCGGTGAAATTACCTCGATCAAGGCGGACGGAAACGAGGTTCTTCGTACCCCCATCCATTTCAATATTACAAGATATACCGATAATGATCGCGACCTGCTTCCTCATTGGTTTACACGCTGCAACCTCCGTGGCTGCAAGCCTCATATCTTCTCCTGCGAGAAGTCGAAGAACTGCTATAAGTTTGAGGGCGCACTTGCCGCTAACTGCCTGATGCCCGCAGCAGAGTTTACGCTTGAGTATCTCGTAACGGGTAACGAGCTTACCGTTTCCGTTTCATATAAGCTTGCCGATTACGTGGAGCGCTTCCCGAGATTCGGTTTTGAGTTCGGTGTAGATAAGGGACACTGCAACTTCTCTTACGTAGGCTTTGGCCCCAGCGAAAGCTATGTGGATAAGAAGGCTGCCTGTGAGTACGGCTACTACGTAAGCTCCGCAGAGGAAAACTACGATATGAAGTATATCCGTCCTCAAGAGTCCGGAAGCCACTGCGACTGTAAGTATCTTGCAGTCAAGGATCTCTTCAAGGTAACGGCAGAGAAGCCTTTCTCTTGCTCTGTAAACCCCTATACCACAGAGCAGCTCAGAGAAACGCGCCATGCCTTCGAGCTTGAGGAAAACGATTTCGTTAACGTATGTATCGACGTTGCTATGCGTGGCGTAGGATCCCATTCCTGCGGACCTGATCTTCCCGATGAATTCGAGATTCCTAGACAGGGAAGCAATACGTTCAAATTTAAGTTCTGATTGCAATTTGACAATCCAAGATAACCTGATGCGGTTGTGCCGCCGGGAGATCAGAAAGACTTTCGGGGGCATCGCAAGGATGCCCCCTGTTTTTGTGAGTTTTAGTGAGTGTGGAAGTGAGGAGAATAAATGACAATATTTGATGTTTTAGCTTTAATTGGCGGACTTTGTTTGTTCCTGTTCGGAATGAATGTAATGGGTGATTCCCTTGAACGACGTGCGGGCGGTGGTTTGAAGCTTCTGGTCGGCAAGCTGACCGGAAACAAATTCAAAGCGTTTCTGACCGGTCTCGGTGTTACGGCGGTTATTCAAAGCTCGTCAGCAACAACCGTTATGGTCGTGGGCTTCGTTAACTCCGGTATTATGACGCTCAAGCAGTCGATCGGTGTTATTATGGGTGCCAATATCGGTACTACCGTAACGGCGTGGATCCTGAGCCTTGGCGGTATTTCGGGAGATAATCTTTTTGTAAAGCTTTTGAAGCCGATGTCCTTCACCCCCATACTCGCATTGATCGGCATGATTATGCTGATGTTCGGCAAGTTGAGTAAGAAAAAGGATACGGGTATGATCCTGCTCGGCTTCGCAACGCTGATGTTCGGTATGGATGCCATGTCGGATGCGGTTGCGGGTCTTGCGGACGTTCCTCAGTTCCAGAACCTATTTTTGATGTTCAAGAATCCGATTCTCGGCGTTCTCGTTGGAGTTTTGATCACATCAATTTTGCAGTCCAGCTCAGCTTCTGTCGGTATTCTTCAGGCATTGACTGTTACGGGACAAGTTTCCTACGGTGCAGCGATCCCGATTATTATGGGACAGAATATCGGTACCTGCGTAACTGCGATGATTTCATCTGTCGGAGCAAACAGAAATGCAAAGCGTGCGGCCGTCATCCATCTTTCCTTCAATATCATCGGAACGGCAGTGTGGCTTGCGGTATTCAGTATTCTCTCGGCAATCTTGAAGCCCGCAATCCTCGATGCATCGGCATCTTACCTCGGAATCGCTGTTGCTCACTCGGTATTCAACATTCTTTGTACGCTTCTTCTGCTTCCTATGTCCTCCCTTCTTGAAAAGCTTGCTCTCAAGCTTGTGCCTGATGCAAAGCAGAAGGAACAGGTTGCAGAGCTTGATGAAAGACTTCTCGTCACCCCTGCAATCGCACTTGACCGTTGTAATGCTTTGGTATGTGAAATGGCAAGCGAGGCGACAGAATCCTTCACGCTCGGACTTGACTCGCTCTTTGCAAAGGACAGGCTTCCGAGAGAGCGCATTCAGGAGCTTGAGGATAAGACCGACCACTATGAGGATATCATAGGAACCTACCTTATCAAGCTAAGCCGTAATCAGATTTCCGATGCAGACAGCGCAATGGTATCGAAGCTCTTAAAGCTGATCGGTGATTACGAACGTATCGCTGACCATAGCGTTAACGTTCTTCAATCCGCTGAGGAGCTCAGAGAAAAGGGAATAGAGTTCTCGGCAGAGGCAAGAAAAGAGATCGAAGCAATGTGCTCGGCAACAAGAGAAATTCTTGAGCTGTCAAGATCTGCGTTTATTGACGGTGATCTGAAAGCTGCATATCACATTGAGCCTCTTGAACAGGTGATTGACGAGCTAAAGGAGCATTTGCGTAATCAGCATATTCTCCGACTTAAGGACGGCACCTGTACGGTAGAGGCAGGCTTTATCTGGGCTGACCTGCTTACCGACCTTGAGCGAGTAGCAGACCACTGCTCCAATATTGCGGCGTGCGTGATCGATACGGCACATAACAATATGAACCTCCACCAGTCTGTAAGGGAAATGAAAGAGGGAACCGACTTTGAAACACTTTACGGCATTTACTCAAAGAAATACGCACTTATCTGAAAAGGAGATGGTAGAATGAAAATTGCTCTTATTGCACACGACAAGAAAAAGAACGAAATCATTGAGCTTGCAAAACAGTACAAGGACGTTCTTGCAAACTATGATCTTTACGCAACCGGAACCACCGGAACGCTTATAATGGGTGAGACAGCACTTCCGATACATAGAATGAAGAGCGGACCTCTTGGCGGTGACCAGCAGATCGGTGCAATGCTCGCAAACGGTGAGCTTGGACTTATCATATTCCTTCGAGATCCTCTTACCGCACAGCCTCACGAGCCTGACATTTCCGCGCTCCTTCGTCTTTGCGACGTACAGAAGATCCCGCTTGCAACCAACGCAAGCAGTGCTATCATTATGCTTGAGTCCTTGAAGAACGGAACGTTTGCAACAAAAGAATAATTGCCAATAGAAAAGGCGAAAGGCTTCCACCTCAGCCTTTCGCCTTAAAAATGAGCTTCCTTAATTATGCAGATTAAAGTTTTATGTGATTGTTCAGCGAATTGAGAATCGTGGGGAGCATAAGCGAGAATACAAGAGCGGTAAGAATGCCCGCTACCAATCTCATGGGGATCGCAACGAATATTGCGTAATAGGTTGTGTAGCCATACATCATATTATCGAGAAGCAGAGCGCCCGTATTCAGTAGCGTTACTACGAGAGAGCTGATGCAGGTCTCAATTGCGATGATGCCGGGCTTCGTGCTTTTCTTGAAGGCTCTGAACAGATACCCCATAAGTATTCCGCGAGCGACTGCGGGAATAACCCAGAGAATCGTCGTCGGACCGATCCCGTAGGAGATCAGCTGCCCGATAAAAGCACCGATAAAGCCGGTTGCCGCGCCCCACCAAGGGCCGCAGAAGACGGCAACGATAATAACGGGAAGTCCGCTGATAGAGATCTTCAGGTTGTTACCGAACGGAGCACTGACTGATACTGCCAGAAAGTCAAGGCATACGTAAAGAGCAGCCATAACTCCGGCAAGACAGATCATTTTAATGTTGTTAGATAATTTTAGATTTTTTGCTTTTTGCATAAAAATAACCTCCTTTGTCCCGTAGTTCCGGAAGCAAGGAGGTGGTCCCTTGGATTCGGCAGCGGGATGCGGCAACCGAACCGCGGAAACCCTTCGTCCACCCAACAACTCCCCGTTTGGATGGCACTTGACGCTCGGTAGCCTACTCTGCATAAGCAAATATATTATACTCCAAAACAAGTTAAATTTCAAGATATTTTTCATCGTTATTTTTTACAAAAAAAGCTGGTTAAAAAGTATTTTCCATAATTAAATAGCCATGGGGAGCTTGCATTTTGTCTATAAGCTGAGAGGAAGGTTAAGCCTTCGACCCTTTGACCTGATTTGGATAATGCCAACGTAGGGAAATTTCTTATTTCACGCGGGGGTTATTATACATAACTCCCATATTTTTTTCATCAAAGGAGAATAAGGGATATGGATATGTATCAATGGATAAAGTGTCCGGTGTGCGGGGAAAACACGCGAGTTAAGCTGATGGATGATACGGAATTGAAGCATTTTCCACTATTTTGCAGAAAGTGCAGAACCGAATGTATCATAAACGTAAAGAAATTCAAAATTGAGATTCTCGAAAAGAGAAAGTTTGAGAAGTGAGTTTTGTGTCGGCTTTTGTCGATGAGATTTTCTTGACAAAAACAATCGAATATGGTAAAATATGGTAAAATAATAAAGTGCCAGACGCTTCGACGCAGTGCCAAAGAATGTTCTTTTGGTATTGCGCTTTTTTATTTATAAACGCCGGACAAGTATTTCTCAAAGGCAAGGAGCTTGCATTTACCAAGAAGGAGGTTGATATCCTGCTATGCTTGGCAAGTCACCCCGGAAGAGTTTTCACCAAGGATCAGCTATACGATTATGCATGGGAGGATAAGATCATATATAACGTTGAAAGCGTAATCAAAACCCATATCAGCTCACTCAGACAGAACATGTCGGAAGCGGATATTGAATATATCAGGAACGTGTGGGGAATCGGCTACCGATTCCAATACGAAGGTTAAAAATATAAATATGTACGGGCGGCAGGAAAATATTCTCAATGGTAAGCTCTCTGATCAAAAAATAGAGTAGCTCATAGCTTGGCTTTGCATCCTGATTTTCTAACGGTATAGGTAACGAAGCATAATATCGGCTTTCTCAGCCAACTCTTCTATCGTCAACCCGTTTTTCTGACGAGCGTTCTTTATGATATCACCAAGCGGAGATCTTTTCTTTGCTTCCATGATTACAACCTCCTGTGTATATAATTATTTTATCATACTTAGGTCAGGTTTATAATGGCGTAGCAGGTCAAATTTTAGAGAACATTCAGTACATAAAATAATGAACAAAGCAAACCGCCAATAAAAAAAGACGTTTTGGCGGTGTATCTCCACGCGCATATCACCCCAAGACCGATTTTTCGGAAGGGGTGATTTTTATGTGTTGGAGCTCCAACGCTACGTTGCTTATTAAAAGCAGAGCACCTGACTGTTAATCAGGGGGTCGCTTTGGCTTTTTTTTTGCAACCTTTTCCGAACCTTATGGACTTGAACCCGCGACTTTTTCGCACATTTGAGAAATGTTGCAACGTAAATGATGAATCAATTGTGTGCTGTTTTTCCTTGCGGCAAAGCTAACAATTTTATGAATATAACAAATAATGTTGACAATGTTAGGTTTTTGTGATATAATGAACTAACAAGATTGCGGGGAGGTGCGCGAATGATAAATTCGGAAGCCATGCTTGCTTTGGGTAGAGTCTGCGTTCGTACCGATTTGGGAACGGTTTCCTTTGGTGGTACGGAGCAGATATCCCATTCAAAAACGCAGTTTGAAAATGATTTTGCAAAATTTACGGTTGAAATCAAGTGCAAAGCCAAAAAAACGGCTTACAAAATTTTGCGTATTGCGTGCAAGCGAGATATGATTCTCTACGACGTTAAATTCTGCATCCCCACGCCGCAAGACAGAACGGAATTCGTTTTTTATAAAACGTTTATCAACGCACCTGCCGCGGCGTTTGTGCGATGCGGCGAGCGTGGCTTTTACACGGGCATTGAAAATCCGTTTTTCACTGCGTGTGAGGAGGACGGAGAAATTGTGATTTCCTATCAGCCGTCCTTGATTTTGAAGGCGGGTGAGGAATACGAGAGCGATCCGCAATTCATCGGAGAATATGCGATGAGTGGCGTGTTTGTGCAGGGGCAAGAGGCACTGAACATAGAGGGAATGCAAAGCGGAAGAATGCGCCAACGCTTTTTTAATCCCTGCGATGGAGTTGCGCTTGATCTGTCTGAAATAAGGGCGATGCGTGCGTACGTTTGGGAATATCTCAACGTGATGGAAAGAGAATTTGATAACATCCTGTACTTCTTTTTCTATCCCAAAAAGCAATACCCCCAAACGGATGTGGAAATCGCAGATTATTTTGACACTATCGATCGCTTTCATAGCTTAAAAGGGAATATCATTGCCTTTAATCCGCATACAAAAACAACGCTCCCCACGGAAGAAAAACCGTATTGGGAGCTGTTGCCACAAGGCTCTGCGGCGCAAAAAATTTTTGATCATGCCGTGCAAAAGGGGCTTCGATGCGGATATTATATGGGATGCGCCTTTAACGGTGAGGGGGGGAACGCGGCATTGTTGCCGTTTATGCCTCATAAAACAGAGTGGAAAAAGAAGGACATCTTTGGAAATGTTGCGAGTGAGAATTGTCTTGCTTGTGATGAATATCTGGATTGGTGGTACATGGTACAAGCAAATACCATTTCCAAATACGATCTTGGATATTGGGCTTGGGATCCGGGACCCGGAAATGGCAACGATTGCTATGCCGAAAATCACGGACACCTCCCCGGAAAGGGCGAGTACAAGGGATGGAGAAATTCGCAAAAGCTGCTTCAAAGAATCAGAGAACGATTTCCGCGGCTCTTTTTGCAATCCTTTTACGGCAGAAAGGAGTACGGATTTTGGGGCTTTCGATATTTTTCCCAACAAGAGGTCTACTGGGAGCAAACGCTTCTTCCGGGGGCAACCCTGCACAGTGATTTTGATGATTACAGAATCAATGCACACGGAACACGCCTGCAGAATCTGTGGTCGATGAACTATCGTTTTTTGCCTCCACACATCGGTCACGGTCTTGTGACGCGTATGGGAGAGATGTTTTTTGATCCTGCGCTTGAAAAAGCAAACGATCTGATCGGATGGAAATATTCTTTACTGTCGGCAATTGCCTGCTGTGGTAGTATTACACATTGCAATTTGCCGGATCGTCTTGAAAACGTGCCCGGAATGACGGCGTTTTATGATAAGTGGATCGACTGGGCAAAGCAAAATTACCGTTTTTGTGAATACGTAACGCCGCTTTCCAATAACGTAGAGGACGGTACAATCGACGGATTTGCGCGTATTGATGGGGAAAGCGGGCAGATATTCTTGTTCAATTCTTCTCCGCTGAACATCAAAAAGCGGGTGGTATTGGATCAAAAAATCGGAATCGAAACGGACGACGCTTTCTATTTGCGCGTTCTGTACTGCGAAAACGCGGATTTTGAAAATGATTTGGTTGATTACGGAACAGCATACAAAAAGGGAGACGTCTTGGATGTCGTAATGCCGCCCTACGGGGCATTGGTCTTGGAGATGACGGATACAAAAGGGGAGCGGCACATTGCGGAGCTTCCGTCTTACGGTCACAAAATCGATCGCTTTTACGGAGCGGATGGGAGTGTGCTTACTCCTATGGAGCACGCCTCATTTGAAAAAATCACCGTTTCCGCATCAGCGCGCTTTAACGGTGCGCTGAAGGAGGTTTTGCAAGCTGTTCCTATTCCAAACAAAGCCTTGATTCTTGAAAAAATGGGAGAGTGGCGAGAGCAGAAGCTGCCGTTCAATCTTCTTGCCGCTGTACCAAACAGATTGCTGGCATACCTTCCGTTTGCGGGCGTTTCTATGCCGCGTGAGGTTTCCTTGCGAATCAACGGTGTGCGCGTTCCGCTGGAGACATTCTATTTAAAAAATATCCCCTTTGTGCGCTATGCCTATATTGAGGATTACGTGCTTTGGGATGATGCGAACGAGATCGAATTGGAGATCGACGGCTTGGCGCAAAACAGCTTTTTGGGTATGTATATCGGATATCCGGAGTGCAGCAATGGGGTGGAGGCTGAGCGATTTGTGATGGATGAGCTTGCGCCGGCGTCAAGACTTCATTCCGATGATCGGCTGACCATCGAGAGCCTTGAGGTGACGCCCGATATCATAAGCGATACCGATTGCGAATACACAGTCACGGTAAAAACCGATGTGCCGTGCGAGCAAATCGAGGCTGTTTACTGTATTTTGCCAACGAAGCCGAGCATGCCTGCACTATCATACAATGCGGAATTGAATGTTTGGCAGGGGACGTTCAGGACGGGAAATCGCCGCTTGAATATTTTTCTACACAGAGAGATGATTGCGTGGATCAAATCTCGTGACGGTGGCATCGGTCCGCAAGCCTCTTGCGAGATTAAGACCCGATACGTTTACCGAAAATGATACTTTATTAGGAGGACAGTTATTTGAATTTAAGGCAAAAACAAATTCTGCAAAGAGCAGAATGCGAGGGAGAGATTACGATCAAGGCATTGGCAGATGTGTTGGGGGTCTCGGAAATGACGATCCATCGCGATGTAGATGTTCTCCAGAAGCAGCGATACGTATACAAAAAGCGCGGCGCGGTAGTTTATATTGAAAATGCCGATCGCGAGAATACGGATTTTTATGCTGAGGAGAAACGTTTGATCGGAATTAAGGCGGCATCGCTGATCGCCGATGGGCAGTCGGTGATTTTTGACAACAGCACGACCGCAATGGAATGCGCGAGGATGCTTGATCCGTCAAAGAAATATACTTTTTACGCTACAGGACTTGAAACAGCGGCCATTCTATCAAAGTATGAAAAAAGTGTGCTTTACCTTAGCGGCGGGTATTATTTTCCTGCATCTCGCGGGTTTGTCGGTGCGCAGGCAGAGGCGTTTGTTTCCTCCTTAAAGGTAGATGTATGCATCGTAGGTGCCAGCGGCGTTTCCGTTGAGGATGGTATCACAACCCCGTATCCCATGCACACACCGCTTCAAAAGGCGATCATAGCCGCTGCAAAAACCAAAATTCTTGTCTGCGACCATTCGAAATTTGATAAAGTGGCAATGGAAAAGATTTGCGAGCTTGGAGATATAGATGTGATCGTTACCGATAGCGAAATATTGGAAGACACATATCAATACTATCATCAATATGTCGAGCTTATCAAGGCATAGAAAGCGTTTTGTTTTTTTAATATAAGGATGGCAGAAATATGAGCACATATATTGGAATTGATTTGGGAACTTCATCCGTTAAGCTTTTGCTTGTGGATGAAAAAGGACATACTTTGGCAGAGGAATCGGTGTCCTATCCACTTTTCTATCCCGAACCCGGCTTTAGCGAACAAAATCCAAGTGATTGGCTGGAAGCGATAAAGCAGGGGATGACTAAGCTCCTTGCGGGGCAAAATCGAGATGAGGTGACGGGAATTTCGTTCAGCGGACAAATGCATGGGCTGGTCATTCTGGATGAAAATGACGAGGTCATTCGTCCGTGTATCCTTTGGAATGACTCAAGATCGGAGAAGCAAACAGAATATCTCAACCACACCGTCGGCAAAGAAAAGATTTCTTTCTTGACGGCGAATATTGCTTTTGCGGGCTTCACCGCGCCTAAAATTTTGTGGTTAAAGGAAAACGAACCGCAGAATTTTCAAAAAATTGACAAGATCCTATTGCCCAAGGACTATATTGCATATATGCTGTGCGGCAACCATTGTACGGATGCTTCCGATGCTTCGGGGACGCTGCTTTTTGACGTTCAACACAGAGAGTGGAGCGAGGAAATGTGTCAGATCTGTTCGGTGAAGCGGGAATGGCTGCCATCTGTTTATGAGTCATATCAGAGAGTTGGTGTACTTAAAAGAGAATATGCAGAGCTCTGGGGGCTTTCCGAGAAGGTCTACATTGGCGCTGGTGCGGCAGATAACGCCGCTGCTGCCATCGGTATGGGTGTCGTGAATCACGGTGAATGTAACATTTCGCTCGGAACGAGTGGTACGGTACTTATCTCACGAAATTCGTTTTGCGCGGACGATAATAATGCCTTGCACTCCTTTTGTCATGCAAACGGAGGATATTATTTGATGGGCTGTATTCTGTCTGCGGCATCTTGCTGTGAGTGGTGGATGAACGTACTGCAGAGTGAGGATTATTCTCGCGAGGAAACTGCTTTAGAGAAATATATGGGAGAGACGTCTGTGTTTTTCCTGCCTTATCTGATGGGAGAGAGAAGTCCGCACAACGACGTGAGTGCAAAGGGGGCTTTTATTGGAATTCAGCCAACGACCACAAGAGGACATTTGACTCTTGCTGTGATGGAAGGGGTTGCATTTGCACTCAAGGACTGTGTGAAAATCGCTGAGCAAAGCGGCTCTCAAATTCCTTTTGCAAGGATTTGCGGCGGAGGAGCCAAAAGCGAACTTTGGAAGAAGATTCTTGCCAATGTTTTGGAGATTCCGATACAAAGCATCTCGACGGAGGATGCGGCGGCATACGGTGCCGCGATGCTCGCGGTGGCTGCAGCAGATGATAAAAGGAGCATTGACGAAATCGCGCAGAGCAGGATTTCGGTATCCGGAACAATATATCCAGACCAGAGGATAATACCCCTCTATCAGAAAAAATATGAAAAGTTTAAAAAATATTATCCTGCCTTAAAGGGGTTGTTTTGATTCATTCATTTTTATAGTATAAAGGAGTTTATTTATGAAAGCAGAGGCAATTCTTACAAGAAAATATCGCGATAATCTTTTAAGCGATCCCCACCGTCCCACATATCATTTTGCAATTCCCGATGATTTGGGTATCCCCGGGGATTCAAACGGTGCTTTCTACGCAGACGGTGTTTACCACCTGATGTATCTTTATAAAAATTCCGAAACCGATGCATTCCATTGGGGGCACCAATCCAGCCTTGACCTGCTCCATTGGCGTAATCATCCCGATGCTCTGACTCAAAATGATGGCGACCGTGGCTGCTTCAGCGGCGGTGGATTCGTTGACGATGACGGCACAGCTTACATTTCCTTTTGGAAATTTCCCGCAGCGAATAAGAGAAAGGATAAGGGAGGTATAGCGATCGCTTATTCCAAGCCTCCGTACGATATCTGGGAGAGAATGGAGAACATTGCTATAGAGTCTACTCCCGATATGTGGGGCGTTACCAATGTTGAGATAAACGGAGAGAGCATACATGTGGGAAGCGCAGATCCCTCCAATATATGGAAGGCTAACGACAAGTACTATATTCAGACAGGAAACAAGCCTGTTCTCGACCACTTCGGCAGAGGTGATAAGGCTATAGAGCAGTATAAGGGCGATTGGACAGACCTTTTCCGATCAGATGACTTGAGGACTTGGGAATATGTTGGACGATTCTATGAGAATCCTCAGATGGGTGTTGATGACTATCCCGACGAGACGGAGGACGATATGTGTCCCTCTTTCCTCCCCCTTTACGATGCGGAGGAGAACGGAAATCCGACGGATAAATATTTGCAGATGTTTATCTCACACAACAAGGGCTGTCAGTATTATATCGGCTCTATGGACGGTGAGCGTTTTGTACCAGAGCAGCACGGTAGAATGAGCTGGAAGGATAGCGCGTATTTTGCTCCCGAGGCTCTGGTGGACGGAAAGAACCGACAGATCGTATGGACATGGCTCCGTGACAATCTACCCGACGACTTTAAGCGTTTTGGCTGGAGCGGAGTGTTTGCTTTGCCCCGCAACGTATGGTATGAGGACGGAGAACTGAAGCAGGCGCCTGTAGCTGAGATCGATAAGCTGCAGTACGGTCAAATTTCATATTCGCCAGCCGACGGCGATAACGTAAAGGTTGGAGACGGTTCTGCTTGCAGGATCAAGGGCAAGTGGTGCGGTAGTGAAAAAGCAGGAGTTGCCGTTCGCATCAGCGAGGACGGAAAGGAATACACTGAGATTTACTATTCTCCCGAGGAAAAGAAGCTCGTAATGGACACCACCCACAGTGGCGGTGAGGGCTGGCGTGTACGAGAGGAAGCTCCTTTTGAGCTTCGTGGCGATGAGAAGCTTTCTTTGGATATTCTGATAGACAAATCGGTGATCGAGGTCTATGCAAACAAGCGTCAGGCGATCTGCCGCAGAGTATATCCCACCGATCCCAAGAATAGTACCGGGGTTAAACTGATCGGAAAAGCACCCGAAAAGTTAGATACTTATAGGATGTTCCCGTCAAATCCATATTAAAGCGGTTGTACTTTTATACTATGACTTCAAAACGAAACGGAGCCCAATCAGACTCCGTTTCATTTTGTTTTCGTTGGTTCGACTCGATTCAGTAATATCTAAATTTACCGTCATAGCGCATAGCGCGGTGCGTGTCACATAGAACCGGCGCGTACCACCCCGCAATGATCATATACAAACCTTAGTTTTGATGATATATATACTTACGCATTGATCGTTTTGAGCGTTTTTCGTGTTTTTAGTGGAAATGAGGCGTAAAATCAAAAAATAAAAATTAAAAAATGTATTGACATTCCCCCGGGGTGATGCTTTATAATAATATTGAGGTGATACGGCAAATGAAAATAAATGAAGTCGTTAGAATCACGGGACTGACGAAAAAGGCGATTCGGTTGTATGAAGAGCGCGGGCTGATAACCGTTGATCGATGTGAAAATGGATATCGAGATTATGCAGAGAAGGATATTAAGCTGCTTGAACAGATAAAGCTTTTAAGAACGGCAGGTGTTTCTATAACCGATATAAAGCTGCTGTTCTCCGAAATGTTATCGCTTGAAGATATCATTGAAAAGCGTAAAAAGGAGATCGATGCTGAAAGCGGACTAAACTCCGAACGGTATGCATTTTGTGAGACTCTTGCTCAGCAAATTGCCAACGGAGAGGCGCAAACGGAAGAGACGTTTATGGAAACGGATGACTCTTTTTCGTTTCAGCGTGGTGCTTTAGCTATCGGAATCGATATCGGCACTACTACGATCAGTGCTGCGGTGATCGATCTTGACAACAAAACACAATTGGAAGTATTTTCTGTTCCACATAACTCTTACGTTGAAAACTCCGTATTCTCAGAGCAAAGTGTTTCGGTTATTATGGATAAAGCGGAAAGAGCGCTTGAGTTTATTTACAAAAGCTACTCCGACATTGTCAGCATCGGTATCACCGGTCAGATGCACGGGATCCTTTATCTGAACAGTGACGGTGAGGCGGTATCCAATCTTATCAACTGGCAGGATAAGCGCGGAGATATCCCGATAAAAGATTCGATGACAGCTTGTCAGATGATCAATCAAATAACAGGCGAGAATATAGCGACCGGATACGGTATATCCACGCACTATTATAATCTGCTGAATGGACTGATCCCGCAAAATGCGGTTGGCTTTTGCAGTATTATGGACTATTTTGCAATGCGCTTGTGCCATGTCAAAAAGCCCATAATCCACACGTCCGTTGCGGCAAGCTTCGGACTGTTTGACATCGAAAAAGAGCGCTTTATGTACGACAAGTTATCAAAGCTTGGAGTCGATGTATCTTTCTTGCCAAAGGTTGTAGCGTGTAATGAAGTGATCGGAACCTGGAAAGATATCCCTGTTTGTGTATCGATTGGCGATAATCAGGCAAGCTTTTTGGGGTCTGTCAAGAATACCCGTGAAAGCATTTTAGTCAATATAGGGACAGGCTCGCAAATATCGGCCGTGGGTGAGGTCGAAGCTCTCGGAGACGGGATAGAACAACGTCCGCTTATCAACGGTGAGTTTCTTATTTGCGGTTCCGCGCTTTGCGGCGGATCTGCGTACGCTATGATAGAAGAATTTTTCAGAAGTTACGTTGCTTTTTCGGGAGGAGGCGATCACTCACAGTATGGGGTGATCAATTCTTTGGCGGAAAAAGCATACAAAAACGGCGAGAGACCGCTTTCGGTCAGCACTTTGTTTTGCGGAACGAGAACCGATCCCATGCGCAGAGGCTCAATAGAAAACATAGAGCTGAATCATTTTACGCCGTCTGCGCTTATCCTTGGCATCATAAACGGTATGTGCGACGAGCTTTATAAGCTGTACAATGCCGGGCAGATCAGAAAAAGTCATATCGTGGCCTCCGGCGGTGCCGTAAGAAAGAACAGCATTTTACGAAAGGTGCTTGAGGATCAATTCGGAATGACCGTATCTATAAGCTCGGTAAAGGAGGAGGCGGCGACAGGCGCAGCCTTGGTTTCTGCGTATGCTATGGGTAAAATAGCATACGAGGATGGCTTTTTTGACTATATCAAATACGATGACAAAGAGGATTGAGCATGAAAAACATAAAAATGACTTTTACACCGAATGAGATGCCATGCTATGCGATTTCTCACAAAAACGGAAGAAAAACCTTTGAAATGCAGGCGTTTGACGGGGAGATTTCTGTTGACGTGCAGTATGATTACCACCGCAGACCGCTTCGACTTTCGGCAAAGCTTCGGGAGGGTGATGCCGTTGCGGTGGTGCTGATGCCTCATCGAATCGAACTGTATGTAGATGGTGTGCTGATGGACGAGGAGTGGCCGGCAGGAAATCGTCTGTTTGCGTTGGGCGATACCATCTGTGGAACCGTTTCTGTGCTTGCGGAGGAGTATCATGCGCCTTCGATTGAGGAGCCGTCCGTAATATCCGTGTTTGAAAATGCAGAGGGCTGGTATCCGGGAAACGGCGTATTCGTGGGAGACTGTATGCCATACAGACGGGGAGATGAGTATCACGTTCTTTATCTCAAGGACAGACGTCATCACGGGAGCAAGTGGGGACTGGGTGCACATCAATGGGAGCATATCTCCACAAAGAATTTCAAATCGTGGAATATTCACCCGATGGCAGTTTCAATCACGGATTCTGCCGAAGGCTCTATATGCACCGGTTCTTGGATACGAGAAGGCGAAAAGGAATATTTATATTATACGGTGAGAATGGGAGGAGGAATTGCCGCGCCTATCCGACGTAGTATATCCTGTGACGGCTATCACTTTGAAAAGGATACGGAGTTTGGATTTACGATTTCAGAAAAGTATCACGCGGCAAGCGCGAGAGATCCCAAGGTCGTGAAGGGTGAGGACGGACTGTTCCACATGTTTTTAACGACGAGTTTGGTAAAAGAGGGAAAAGGTTGCCTTGCGCATTACGTTTCAAGGGATATGGAACGCTGGGAGGAGCTTGAGCATCCGATCTACGTTGCGCCCGATCAGGAGCAACCCGAATGTCCCGATTATTTCCAATATAACGGAAGGTATTATTTGATCTTCAGTCTCAAAAACGTTGCACACTATATGATATCGGATCAGCCGTTTGAAAATTTTGTCATGCCGAGTGATCCTGTCATTCCGTGTTCGAGCGTTCCCAAGGGAGCAGAATGGGATGGAAAGTTGATCTTTACGGGCTTTAAACGCCTTGGGGGATACGGCGGATCAATGACCTTTAAGTCAGCAACCTCGAAAGAAAACGGCGAGCTTGTTTTTGAGGAGATTTGACGCTGAAAAAGAGCTCGAAATAGGTGGGCTAACTCAAAACAGGGGGTGAGTACCAAATGCGTTTACGCATCTGCCTCACCCCCAAATTTTGAGAAGCCGTTTTACGACGGCTTTTTGCGAACCATTGGGCGTTGCCCCTTTGTGAATGTCTTTTTTTAAAAAAATCATTGCTTTTTTGATCCGTTTATGCTATCATATAGACAAACTGATCACGTGATCATTTTTAAGGAGAATTGTTATGACGCAAGAACATTTTTTTGGCAATGCAAAATGGGTGGGTGCTTCTGATAGAACGGCAGAAAGCTTTTCCGTTTTGCGTGGCAGTTTTTTTGTTGATTCCCCCAAAAGGGTGTCGCTCAATATTTTAGGATTAGGCTTTTTCAAATGCTATATTAACGGTGTTTGTATCAATTCCGACACCTTTTTACCTCTTTCCTCCGATTATGAGGCATCCTGCGATCCTGTAGGGCAGACCTTGTCTGCTCACAGAGTATATGTGCCCCAATTCGATATCACTCCGTTTGTGCGGCAAGGGGAGAATGTAATCGCTGTTCAGTATGGAGGAGGCTGGTACACTTGTCCTTGGCGCATATTCGGTCTCCCCAAGGCAATTTACCGTATTATGGTTGAAGACGGAGATATACGGTACTATATTTCCGATGAAAATTGCCGAGTTGGCAAAAGCTTGGTGGAGCGTTACGAATTTGTCAAGGGGGAGCATCAGAATTACGAAGCTTGGAAAGATTGCTTTGGCATTGATTTTGATGACGGCAATTGGGAACAGGCAGTGGCGGTGGAGTCGCTTGAAACGGAGTATTGCACGACCGATTGCCCGCGCGACTGTCTGGTTGCCGAGCTTCCTTTAAAGCGGATCGGACACGGTGAGCGCGGCGTTGTTTACGATTGCGGGCAAAATACCGTTGGATATCCCGTGTTGAAACTTCACGCAAAGGTCGGCGAGCGTGTCGAGGTTTGTTTTTCTGAGGAATTGACGTCTGATGGTAAGCTTGACAAGACACACGGGCATGAGCAGTGCTTTTCGGTTGTTTCCGATGGCACGGTAAAGTGCGTACAACCTGAGTTTACTTGGTTTGGTTTTCGATGCATGGAAGTCATCGGTGACGCGGAGCCTGTTTGCGTGAAGGTTGTTCATGCGGATGTGCCTGTATCTTCTTCATTTGAATGCGACAATGAAACGCTGAACTGGATCTATAAGACCTTTGTGCATACAATGCTTTGCAATATGCACACGGGGCATCCATCGGATTGTCCGCATCTGGAGCGTCGCGGATATACGGGTGACGGTCAATTGACCTGCCATGCCGTTTTATCGGTGCTGAGTGCGAAGCCTTTGTATGAAAAATGGCTTCAGGATATTGCCGACGGACAGGATATTTTGAGCGGTCATATTCAGTACACGGCACCCTTTATCAATAGCGGAGGCGGTCCGGGCGGATGGGGATGCGCAATCGTAGAGGTGCCGTATCAGCTATACAAGCATTTCGGAGAAAAAGAAATCCTTTCCAAATATTACGCAAATATGCGTCGATATATCGATTATCTGGAGGCTCATTCCGAGTTTGGATTGGTAACGAGCGATGAGAAGGGGAATTGGTGTCTTGGAGATTGGTGCGGACCCAATATTTTGTATCCCGATAAAGACATCGACTCACATGATCAACAGGTGATACTCCCGGCACCCTTGGTGAACACCTATTTTATGGTCAAATCCCTTCAAAAGATGTGTGAGATCGCACGTCTGATTGGCAGGGATGAGGACGTTGAGGAATACCAGCAAAAAGCGACTTTGCGCGCAAGCGCGATCCGCGCTGCCTATTTTAACACGTTTGACGGAAATTTTGTGATGAACGCACAAGGCGCAAACGCCTATGCTGTTGATCTTGGATTAGGGGATGAAAATACCTATTCCAATATGTGTACTTACTACCAAAAGCTCGGCTGCTATGATACGGGTATTTTTGCCACCGATATTTTGACCCGCGTTCTGTTTGAGCGGGGAGATGCCGAACTGGCGGTAGATCTGCTGACTCAAAATGGAGAGCAGGGATTCGAGCATTGGAGGAGGAATGGGGCAACGACCTTTCATGAATATTGGGATAGCAATCGAAGTCGTTCTCACAATCATCCTATGTTTGGCGCGCCGGTAGCGTATTTTTTCGAATATCTTTTAGGAATTCGTCAAAAGCCGAATACAGCCGGGTATGCGTCGCTGATAATCGAGCCGCAAGCGGTTTCGAAGTTTGGGCGTATGCGTGGGCATATGCAGATTCCAAACGGTACGGTTGAAGTTTCTTATCAAAAAGAAAGTGGCAATATTCGTTTTGAAATTACGGTTCCCTCAAACGTAGAAGCCGTCTTCCAATATGCGGGAAGGGAATTCATTCTAAAGGAAGGAACGAATGTTTTCAATTTTGATTTGGACTCTCATTGTTAGATTCGAGCCCAAAGCCCAATCCGCCTTCGTAAGAGGGCGGATTGGGCTTTGTATGATTTACGATGGATGATTCATTGCCTTCAAGCGAATTTTGGATGAAGAATTTTGGGCGAAAAACTCTTTACATTGATATTGATTTTTGCATTCATCTATGATATAATCGTCATAGAATCAACAAAGGAGGCAAGCCCATGTATATCCTCTATAAAAACAACGCATTCTGCATTTCGTCCGTACGATCCGAGGAGGCAGTATGCGAAATTTGTGCGCCGATTTGTATGGAAAACAACCGTGAGGCAGAGATTCCGCTCGCGGACACGAACGGTAATACCGCTGCCTACCAAAATGAAGAAAACGAGGTAAAGCTCACGGTAGAGAAGGTCAGCGATACGCTATTCTATCTTTGCCGAACTTGGAAGAATACCGCAAAACGTGCGCGCACCGTACGTATCGCGCAGCGCGTGCGCCCGATCTTCGAGGTGAACAGATATCTCATCCCTTGCGTCAATTTTAACGGAAACGAATTTGGTGCCGGCCTTGAGCCCAAGGGGCTTGAGCGTGACGGTAAGCGTTGGGTGTTCGGATACGATCGCGTTTCCATTCCTGCTTGTACGTTGACCGAAAACTCCGAGTTTGCGTGCGCGCTATTTGCGTCGGCAGAGAATCCTGTTTCGCTCGAGTCGTCCTGTTCTATCTACAAAAACAGCGAAGATCACTTTGTGCAGGAGCTATCGCATCCTGTCTCCGAGTTTCCGCTCACCTATTCCTCGCGCGACAAGTACGCAGAGAGCTACGAGAGCTTTTTGACGCTTGCGCCCGACGAGACCATCGAGATCGGGGCGTATCTGTCGGTATCCAAGCCGAGATGGGAGAATTACGGCATCTGCGACGTGCTCGACTCTGCGCTTGCGCTTTACGGCAACAACGATCACATCGATTGCCCCACCCAAAAGCAACTTTGGGATCGTTCGATCACCTTTGCAAAGAGTCTCGTGTCGGATTACAAGGGCAAAAAGGGCTTTACCATCGGCTTTTTGCCGGATGGGGAGGGTGGATTTTCCTTCTACCGCGGTGATGCCTGCTTTGAGCTCGCGTGGTGCGGACAGAACGTCCTCCTTTCACGTATGCTGATTGAGGATTATATCCGATTTGGCAACAAGGACTCGCTCGATATCGCACTCGAAATACTTGATACTCGTGTCTCTCTCTGTACGGCAAAGTCGGGGCTGCTTGCGGCACAGCTTCGTGATTTTGAAAATCTGGACGGTGCGGTTGCAGACACCTGTAATATGGGCTACGGCTCGTATGAATTGCTCAGAACCTATCTCACTCTTAAGAATATTGGTATCGATAAGCCCGCATATTTCCATGCTGCCAAGGGAGTTTGCGATTTCTTCTGTGAACGTTACTCGGATGCCTACGGCTTTGGCAAGTCGTGGCGGCTTGACGGCACGTGTCTTGACGAGGGCGGCACGATTGGCGGATTTGTGATTCCCGCGTTGATCAAGATCTACGAGGTCACGAAGGAAGAGAAGTATCTCGCACTTGCCGAGCGTTCGTTGAAGTTTTATATGGAGCGGGATCTTGATCGCTTCGTCAGCACTGCGGGCGCGCTTGACACCTGCTGTGTCGATAAAGAGACCTCATTCCCGTTCATCGTCAGCGGAATCATGCTCTACGAGCACACCCAAAACAAGCGTTACCTTGAGTACGCCAAAAAGGCGGCATACTATTTCACTTCCTGGATGTTCCACTACGATCCCATCTATGCCGAGGGATCCGAGATCCGCGAGTATAATGTCACCGTGAAAGGAATGACCTCGGTCTCGACGCAGCACCATCATCTTGATATGTATGCGGGCATCGTTGTTCCGTACCTCAGACGTCTTGCAGAGATCACGGGTGATGAACTTTGGAAAGTCAGAGCCGATATGATGTGGCGCGCGGTAACGCAATACGTCGGTGACGGTGAGCGTAACATCCATCATGTGGTTCGTCCGATCGGTTCGCAGAACGAGGCACTCTTCCACTGCCGCTGGGGCTTTGGCAACGGTAAGCGCGGTCAGCTGAACGATTGGCTCGTCGCGTGGCCCTGCGCATTCAGACTCTCTGTGCTTGCGGAAGAGAATTTTTAAAACGATATCAAAATTCCTTTGTTTCGAACTTTAAAAATGAAGGAGAATCCCAAAAGAGCGTTCATTGCAAATCCCTTAAAAAAGGCGATGGAGGCTTTTTCACGCAGGGAAACTAAAAAAAAATAATCATGAAAAGGGAACACCCGTTATTTTGATAGAAAAGAAGGTTACAATATGTTTCATAACGTTTTGATTTTTGGGGACAGCTATTCTACACACAAGGACTATATTCCAAGCGATTATGCGTGCTACTACCAAACAGGCGGACGGGATCCCGAACAGCCTGTTACCAATATGCGTCCCGAGGAGACCTGGTGGATGCGCTTGTTGACGCAGACCGATTCCAAACTCGTGCACAACAACAGCTGGTCGGGTTCTACCATTGGATACACCGGATATTCGGGCGATTGCTCCACAAGCTCTTCCTTTATCTACCGTTACCGTCAGCTTCTGGCGAATGGCTTTTTTGACAAGAACCGAATCGATACCGTCTTTGTTTTTGGCGGCACCAACGATAGCTGGTCCAACGCGCCTCTCGGAGAGGAGAAGTATGCGGATTGGGAGGAGAGCGATCTGTTCAACGTGCTTCCCGCCATTTGCTATTTCATGAGTACGTTAAAGGAGAATCATCCGAACGTGCGTCTGGTTTTCATCGCCAACTGCGATATCAAGGACGAGGTTGTGGATTGCATCAAGCACGCATCCGAGCGTTTGGGTGTTGAGTCGGTCATGCTTCACGATATCGATAAGCTTGCGGGGCATCCCACCGTTCTCGGTATGGAACAGATCTGCAAGCAGGTCATGGATGCTTTGAACGGCAAATCGCTTTGATCAAGGTGCGGGCGTGGTTCATGTCCGATCCCTTGTAAGCGGATTTTTCCGTGTCTTTATCATTTCCCAAACGACAGGAAAGCACTTTTAAAAAGGAGAACAAGATTACAATGGAACGAATTTGCAATGCGGTCGATTGTCACAGAGATCTCATTTTAGCGGCGGAACGCTATATTTGGCAGCACCCCGAAACGGGATATAAGGAGTTTGAAACCTCAAGGTATCTGGAGGAACAGTTCCAAGCCTTGGGCTATCAGCTTGTCAAGCCGGAGGGGCTGACGGGCTTTTACACGCAGATCGATACGGGCAGGGAAGGGCCTGAACTGCTGATTCTCGGTGAGCTGGACTCCATCATCTGTCCCGCGCATCGGGAAGCCAATCCCGAAACGGGGGCGGTACACTCCTGCGGACACAATCTGCAATGTGCGGCACTGCTCGGTGTTGCTGCGGCACTCAAAGAGCCGGGGATGCTTGACGCACTGTCGGGAAAGATTCGTTTGTGCGCGGTTCCGGCAGAGGAGCTTTTGGAAATTGAGTACCGTTCTGCACTGAAGGCAGCGGGAAAGATCAAATATTTCGGTGGTAAGAGCGAATTTCTCAGCCGCGGAATGTTCGAAGGCGTCGATCTTGCCTTTATGGTACACGCGACTACCGACCTTTTCTCGGTTCGCGGCGGCTCTGTCGGTTGTATTGCCAAAAAGGTGATCTATCGAGGAAAAGCGGCACATGCCGGAGGAGCTCCGTGGGACGGTTGCAATGCGCTGTATGCCGCCAACTGCGGACTCAATGCGGTCAATGCTATCCGAGAGACCTTTCAGGATGCCAATCTCATTCGCGTTCATCCCATCGTGACCAACGGCGGCGCAATGGTCAACGCGATCCCGGGCGAGGTGACGCTGGAAAGCTACGTGCGAGGACGCACCTTTGACGCCATCAAGGATGCCAACCGTCGGGTCAATCGCGCTCTGACGGGGGCGGCGCTTTCCTTGGGGGCGAACGTTGAGATCATCGATATTCCGGGCTATGCGCCTCTGGAAAACGATCTTTCCATGATGCATTTGGCAGAGGAAGCTTTCCGTATGCTGGATGCGGAGTCTCCCTTTGGATACACCGAGATTCCCGATACGGGAAGCACGGATATGGGAGATCTTTCTCGCCTGATGCCGGTGCTTCACGCGTTTGCACCGGGGGCTACGGGTACGCCTCACGGAAGCGATTATGTGATCACCGATCCCGAAAGTGCGTGTGTCAAAAATGCAAAATGGCAATTGACGATGGTGCGGTTGCTCCTTGGCAACGACGCAGAGCGTGCAAGGTCGATCGTCAAGGCATATCGTCCGCAGTTTGCATCCGCAAAGGAATTTTTGAGCTATGTGGATACTATGAATTTGAGCGGTGAACGCATCACGTACAACGATGACGGAAGCGCAACGGTTCGCGTGGATTGATTCCAACTCAAGGAGATTTTGCGCTTTTTGCCAAAATAAAAACGTGGGGGGAGTCGAAATGCATTTTTGCATTTGACTCCCCCATTATTTGATCAATAAATCTCAAACCGATTTTTTTCGCAATCAATCAACCCTTCTTTTTTCATTTTACCGATCTCCGCGGAAAGACCGCTCCGATCCACCTCTAAATAGTCTGCCAGCTCCTGGCGGTCAAACGGGATCTCAAAGCGGTTGCTGTTTGCCTTTTTTGCTTGGACGGAAAGATATGCCATCAGCTTTTCTCGGGTCGAACGCTTTGAGATGATCTCGATCTTTTGGTGGAAGAGCAGGGTTTTGGAAGCCAGATCCTTCATGAGGTTAAAGATCATTTTTTGATGGAAGCCGCAATTGTTGGAGCAGGTATGAAGGATGTGTGTGCTGTCAATAAACATGACTTCGCACGTCTCGTTTGCAATCACGTTGATCGGGAGCGTGGGAACGTCGGCAAACGCAAAGGCTTCCGCAAATACTTCGGAGGCGCGGATTTCGGTGAGGATACTGCGATTTCCGTAATAATCCACGCGCGAGACCTGAGCCGATCCCGATAGTAAAATTCCAATATAGCGAGAGGAAGATCCTTCTGCAAAAACGGTATATTTTTTTTCAAAAGAGGCAATCCTTGCACCAAGGCAGTGAAGCATGGTAAGGAGATTGGTTTCTTCAATTCCGTTAAAAAGCGGACACTTTTTTAGAATTTCTAAATATTTTTTCAAAATATTCTCCTTTTTGTTGAAAATTCACCATACTTTTCGATGTTATTATACTATAATGGTGTCAGAAAATCAAGAGGGGAGATGAAAAATGCTAAGAAAGATCATTGTCATTGACGAAGAAAAATGTAATGGATGCGGTGCATGTGCCAAGGCGTGCCATGAGGGTGCGATTGAAATGATCAACGAAAAAGCAAAGCTCGTCCGTGAGGAGTATTGCGATGGACTTGGCGATTGTCTCCCTGTGTGTCCCACCGATGCCATTCGTTTTGAAATGCGTGAGGCATCTGCATACAATCAAAATGCGGTTGAACAGGCGAAAAAAAGTTGCCGACATACAACCGGCGGATGTCCCGGCAGTGCGCAAAAAAGCTTTGCGAGGGGACGGAGCCCGGTTGGCACCGCAACGAGTAGATTGATGCAATGGCCCTGTCAGATCAAGCTCGTTCCCGTCAATGCTCCTTATTTTGAGGATGCCAATCTCCTGATTGCCGCAGACTGTACGGCGTATGCTTACGGCAATTTTCATGAGGAATTTATTCGTAATCACATCACGCTGATCGGTTGTCCCAAGCTTGATGACGGGGATTATGCCGAGAAGTTGACCGAAATTCTGACGCAAAACCGAATCAAGAGCGTCAAAGTCGTGCGCATGGAGGTGCCATGCTGCGGCGGACTTGAGTATGCGGTCAAGCAAGCCTTGCGCAATTCCGGCAAGCTGATCCCGTGGCAGGTCATTACCGTTTCTACGGATGGAAATATTATCGAACAGTAACGCAACGGAGGAAAATCTGAAATGTTTATCACAAACGATATCCGATATATCGGAGTCAACGATCACAAGGTCGATCTGTTTGAGGGACAGTACCGTGTTCCCAATGGAATGTCCTACAATTCTTACGTCATTATGGATGAAAAGATTGCCGTTATGGACACCGTGGACGCAAACTTTACTCACGAGTGGTTGGACAATCTCCAAAACACGCTCGGCGGCAGATCGCCCGATTATCTCATCGTTCAGCACATGGAGCCCGACCATTCCGCCAACGTATTCAATTTTATGAAGGCGTATCCGACGGTTCAGATCGTTGCCTCTTCCAAGGCGTTTACGATGATGAAGAACTTTTTTGGAACGGATTTTGAGGATCGGCAGATTGTGGTTGGGGAGGGAAGTACGCTTTCCCTCGGTAAGCACCTGCTCACATTTGTAACGGCTCCCATGGTACACTGGCCCGAGGTCATCGTTACCTATGACGCAACGGACAAGGTTCTGTTTTCGGCCGACGGATTTGGAAAGTTTGGTGCTCTGGACGTAAAGGAGCCGTGGGCAGACGAAGCGAGACGCTATTATATCGGTATCGTCGGCAAATACGGCGCACAGGTGCAGGCACTTCTCAAAAAGGCGGCGGGTTTGGATATTTCTATCATTTGCCCCTTACACGGTCCGGTTTTGACCGAAAATCTCGGCTATTATTTGAATCTTTATAACGTCTGGTCGAGCTATCAGCCCGAGGAGGAAGGAATCGTCGTTGCTTATACCTCGGTATATGGTAACACTAAAAAAGCGGTTTTAAAGCTTGCCGAGGCGCTCACCGCCAACGGTTGCCCCCGCGTCGTCGTACACGATCTGGCACGAACCGATATGGCGCAGGCAGTTGCGGATGCATTCCGTTACAGTAAGCTGGTGTTGGCAACGACCACCTACAATGCGGATATCTTCCCGTTTATGCGAGAGTTTATCGATCATCTCACCGAGCGCAACTACAGCAACCGCACGGTGGCACTTATCGAAAACGGAAGCTGGGCACCCATGGCGGCAAAGGTCATGCGCTCAATGCTTGAAAAGAGCCGCGGTCTTACCTTTGCAGATACCACGGTCAAAATCCTCTCTGCACTCAATTCCGATAGTCAAAAACAGCTCGATGCTCTTGCCACGGAGCTTTGCCGCGAGTATCTTGCACAGCAGGATTCTACGGCAAACAAGAACGATATGAGCGCGCTCTTTAATATCGGATACGGTTTGTACGTCGTTACCTCCAACGACGGTAAAAAGGATAACGGATTGATCGTCAATACCGTAACGCAGGTTACCAACAATCCCAATCGATTGGCGGTTACCATCAATAAAGAAAACTATTCTCACCACGTGATCAAGCAAACCGGCAAAATGAACGTCAACTGCCTGACCGTTGACGCGCCCTTTAAGGTATTTGAAGTTTTTGGCTTTACCAGCGGACGCAATACCAATAAATTTGCCGATTGTACCCCGCTCCGCTCGGATAACGGCTTGGTATTCCTCCCCCGATATATCAATTCCTTCCTTTCCCTCAAGGTCGAGCAGTATATCGATATGGATACGCACGGAATGTTCATCTGCTCCGTTACCGAGGCGCGTGTTTTGTCGGATCGTGAAACCATGACCTATTCCTATTACTACGATCACGTAAAGCCCGCTCCCGAAACCGAGGGGAAGAGCGGATACGTTTGCAAGATCTGCGGTTACGTTTACGAGGGCGAGGAGCTTCCCGAAGATTTCGTTTGCCCCTTGTGTAAGCACGGAAGCGCGGATTTTGAAAAGATTCAATAACCTTCCACCAAATTATTTATAAAGGAGAAAAAATACAATGTTGAACGAAAAAGTACATGCATTGCTCAATCAGCAGATCAATAAGGAATTCTATTCGGCGTACCTCTATCTGGATTTTTCCAACTATTTCAAGGCAAAGGGATTGGACGGTTTTGCAAACTGGTATATGATTCAGGCGCAGGAGGAGAGAGACCATGCAATGCTCTTTTACACCTACCTGCAAAACGAAAATATGCCCGTTACGCTTGAAGCAATTGCCAAGCCCGACAAAACCTTTGATTCGCACATGGCGGTGCTTGAGGCAGGATTGGAGCACGAGCAATACGTCACCTCGCTGATCAACGATATTTACGGCGCGGCTTATGACGTCAGAGATTTCCGCACCATGCAGTTTTTGGATTGGTTTGTCAAAGAGCAGGGCGAGGAAGAGACCAACGCCAACGACCTGATCTCCAAAATGGAGCTCTTTGGCTCGGATCCCAAGAGCCTGTATATGCTCAACCAGGAGCTTGCGGCAAGAATTTACAACGCACCCTCGTTGGTGCTTTGAGCCTATCAATCATCAAATCTATATAAAAAGGAGAATTTTGTTATGAAAAAGTATGTATGTGACGTTTGCGGATGGGAATATGACGAGGAACTTGGTGCTCCCGAGCACGGCATCGCTCCCGGTACGCCCTTTGAAGAGCTTCCCGAGGATTTTGAATGCCCGCTGTGCGGCGTTGGTAAGGATAACTTCAGCGAAGCATAATGTAAGCGTAGGGGCGATCGAAATCAGATCGCCCCATTGATTTCAGCTTTTTGTGGAAGGAGACAGGTATGGAGCTTGTTCTTTTAACTGCGCTCGGTGTTGGCGGAGCAACCGTGATCGGTGCCGTCATCGGCTTTGCGTTCAAAAAAATATCGCATGCCTTTTCGGATATCGTTCTGTCCTTTGCGGCAGGCGTCATGCTCGCGGCAGCGGTTCTTGGGCTGATTCTGCCATCGTTGGAATACGGCGGTACATACGGGCTTCCCATTGCCGTTGCAGGGATTTTTGCGGGAGCGTTGTGTTTGAATCTGATCGACAGAGTGGTTCCGCACCTGCACAAATTGGCGGGCGTGGATTCCGAAAAGCACCAAAATGCAAACCTGAGCCGTGTGCTTCTGTTCGTCACGGCAATTGCCATCCACAATCTGCCCGAAGGAATTGCGGCGGGCGTAGGCTTTGGTTCGGGGGATACTTCTCAGGCATTGATCATTGCGGGTGGAATCGCGTTGCAAAACGTTCCCGAGGGCATGGTTATCATCGGCCCGATGTTGGCGTCCGGTATCAAGCCGAGCCGTACCTTCCTGTTGGCAATGCTTACGGGGCTTGTCGAGGTTGTGGGAACGCTCATCGGATACTTTGCGGTCAGTGTGTCTGCGGCAATTTTGCCGTTCGCCTTGGCATTTGCGGGGGGAACGATGTTGTACGTCATCAGCGACGAGATGATTCCCGAGACGCACGCGCATGGGCACGAGCGGGGCGCAACCTACGCACTTTTGGTTGGCTTTTGCCTCATGCTTGCCACCGACGTGCTGCTGGGATGATCATTCGTTTGGAATAAAAGCGGATGCGGGTGAGCGCGAAAAGTCTCACCCACATCTTTTTTTCGGCATCCCTTGAAAAAGGGAAGGAGTTGTGATATAATAATACGGATATCGAAACATAAGAGAGGAGAGTAACGATGGATTCTTTTCTGTTTGCGCTGAATGCGATCCTACCTATTGTGATTATGGTTTCCGTCGGATACGTTTTAAAACGGATCGGTTTTATCAACGAAGGCTTTGCCAAAATGGCAAATAAGATGGTATTTCGGGTATTGCTTCCCGTGATGCTGTTTTTGAACGTTTATAAGATCGAAGATATTGCCAATATGGATTTTGGGTACATCTTGTACGTGTTGCTGGCTTTGCTGGTCATTTTTGGCGTTTCCATCCCGTTGGTGCTGACCGCTTCCAAGCGTCCCGGGGCGAGGGGAGCACTTTTGCAGGCGGTATTCCGCTCCAATTACGCGCTGATCGGCATCCCATTGGCGCAATCTTTGGCGGGAGACGTGGGCGTTGCGGTTGCAACGTTGCTTTCAGCGGTTACCATTCCGCTCCTCAATATTCTTGCCGTTATCAGTCTGTCGGTCTTCCGCGAGAGCGGGGAAAAACCGAGCATCAAAAAGATCCTTTTGGAAATTGTGAAAAATCCGTTGATCATCGGTGTCCTTTCGGGTGTTACCGCGCTCGGTATCCGCGCACTGTTTGCGCATCTGGCAATCGATTTCCGACTTTCAAGCGTCACTCCCGTCTATACGGTGATGAATCAGCTTTCTTCTATGGCGACGCCTCTTGCGCTGATCGTGCTGGGCGCACAGTTCGAGTTCTCTGCGGTGAAGGCTCTGAGAAATGAGATCATTTTCGGAACGGTTATGCGTACCGCCGTCGTTCCGCTGATCGGTATCGGTGCAGCCTTCCTGTTCTTCAGAGATCGGTTCGGAGCCGCGCATTTCGCTTCCTTTATCGCCATGTTCGCCACTCCCGTCGCGGTTTCCAGTGTCCCCATGGCGCAGGAGATGGAAGGCGACGCGATCCTTGCGGGTCAGCTTGTGGTCTGGTCAACTCTCGTTTCCGCGTTTTCGGTATTTGCGGCAAGCTTTCTGTTACGCTCTGCGGGTGTATTTGTGGGGTGAATCAAAGAACCTCTGCTTCTCGGATGATCGAGAGAGCAGAGGTTCTTTTGTTTTATCTGTTTGATGGTTTTGCTTTCAATAACTTTACAACAGGCGGTAGCATTACCGCTACGGGTACGATCACGATCTGCAAAATGATACCCGGAATCGCGTTGGTGAATGCTCCCGCAAGGAACGCGGAAAGTGTAAAGGCATTTCCGCCGATACCAAGACAGATCATCATTGCACATCCCCAAACCAGTCTCCCGGCGATCATAGCAGAAACGAGCGAGAGATAGATGTAAGGCTTTTTGGCGGGGAGAAGCCGATGCATAAGCCCCGCAACCGCACCGTAAGTCGCAAGCTCAAACGCCATGCAAACCGCAGAGGGGAAGAGAAGAGGCATACCCAGCGTCAAAGATCGGAGCAGAGGAGCGATTGCGCCAACGGCAAGTCCTGCACTCCAACCGCAAAAGAAGCCGCAAAGCAGAACGGGAACGTGCATGGGGCATAGCATCGCTCCGATTTGCGGAATTTGACCCGTAATAAAGGGCAAAACGTAAGTAAGTGCCAAAAACAGCGCGGAGAGCACGATTTGGCGGATGTGTGTCTGATGCTTCATAGAGACCTCCGTGGAAAATGAATCACCTCTATTATACCATAAAAAATAGAAAAAAGCAAAAACTTTTTGGATTTTTGCTTTTTTTTAGCTTTTTTATCGATACATATCCGGTAAGTTCATGTCCACCTCGTCGTCAAGATGATTGTAAATGCCTCTGTAGTAATTGGAGTATCGGTGTTTTGCCGTTCCGTACTGCTCAAGCGTCAAAAGGGAACAGCCGCGCTGGTAGCCTGTTTCACCGGCATATGCCGAGTAGTCGATGCTGTATCCGTATGCAAGAAGCACGCCTTCACGGGTAAGGTGCAAGCTGTTGAGGTGATCGTGTCCGAAAAAGATCCCTTTGGTGCTGCCGAGCTCGACAACCGTTTCAAAGAGCATATCGGGATATTCCGACGAATATACGATCTTATCCACCTCTCCCACAATTCCGTAAGTTTCGTGATTGGCAAGCTCTTCCCGGGGCGTTTCCCGATAGGACATCAGCATCTCCTCGGGGGGAATGTGCATATACAGATAACTGCGCACCGCATTCGTGTCAAAATCCTTTGGACGTGCACTCTCATCAAGAGATTGATAGAGCTCAAGATTTTTTGCGGTATAGTATTCCACGTTTTCGCGGTACCATTCGATCTGATCCGCATGCACGTTGTCGTAATCCCAACCAAGCCCCAGTACGTCCTTGTCCGTGTATGCGTTGGAATCGATCATGATAAACGAACTTGTGACAAGACCGAGCGTGTTTTTGACGTTGATCACATGGTTACATTCTCCAAAAACGTTTTGAGGACCTGCGGAAAATAAGCAGTATTCCAGGGATTCGTCGGAGTACATTTGTGCTACGGCGGCGCGGTTGAAATAGTTGTATTTTTCCGAATCGTGATTGCCGAGTGTCACCGTCCAATAAACGCCAAGATTTTCCATGAGGCGTTTAAAGTAACCGTGTGCGATCGAGTTGTTGAGCGTGCCGCTCCACGGAACGGCAAAGGAAATGTCTCCGGTTACGATCACGAGATCGGGTTTTTCTACCTCTATCATTGCTGCCACGGCATGCAGTGCTCGCTTGTCAGCGTCTGAGAAGAGAAACCCGCCGCCAAGATGAATGTCGGTTAGTTGCATGACCTTAAATTCGTCATCCGTCGTAAAGTAGTAATTTCCACGCTCGTCAACATCAGGTTTCAGTTGGACGTCATATGTAACCTTGCCAAAGCCGTCTATGTATGCTTCCATAGCGGAGCGGTGTATTGTGTTGATGATGATCAGAGCAATTGCCAGCACCACAATAACGGCAAGAATGATTGCCAGAACCCGCAACGTGATCCTGAGTCCTTTTTTGAGTTTCAAGGGATTGTCTCCTTTCCGAAAAGCAACGTCGCGCGGCGTTGCTGTTTTTGTAATCATTTGATGAAAGGGGGAGCGAATGGAAGATCAGATCACAATTTCAAACTGCTCGTCGGGTGAGAGATCAACCACCGGGCAATCGTTGGCGTAGGTGCATTCCGGAAGAATGATCATAGCGGTCAGCTTCTCCTTTTTTGCGGGCAGGGGAGCAAGATGCCAAACGGCAGATTTGAGCTTTACGAGGGTGTTTTGCGGGACGAAAAACGCCTTCGCGTGGTCGGTTACAACCGTTCCGCCGGATGCAGGGGCAACGTGAAGGATCATATCATCGTCAAGGGGAAGGATCAGCTCTTCGGTAGTGGTGTGATATTCCTGCTGTGTGATGATCATGCGTTCGGGCTTGCGCACAACGAGCGGAGAAAACGCCAGCCTTCCCACACAGGTGGTTGTCATTCGATCCGGAAAAAATTGGTGGAGCGCTCCCTCAAGGGCGTATCCGTCGGGGGTTGCCATATGATAGAATTCACCAAAGCACGCAAATGCGTCACGCGTCAAGGGTTGCACTTGAATCTGTTTCATAAACGATCTCCTCTTTAAATAAAATTTGACAAAATCAGTATAGCATATTTTAAAAGATTTTGCAAGAAGAAAACGAAAAACATACGTGCTTTGTTTGGCATGAGTTGCTGTTTGCTAAACCATCAAGGGCTCAAAACCTGTATTTGCGCCCATCCTTCAAATTTGTTTATGCAGAGTTGGCGCAAATCAGCGAATTGCAAGCAATTCGCAAAGGTTCGGCAATTTCGTGGCTACGAAACAAAAAAGAGATACACGCGGTATCTCTTTTTTGTTTGGTGGACCATCAAGGGCTCGAACCTTGGACCGACCGGTTATGAGCCGGTGGCTCTGACCAACTGAGCTAATGGTCCGTACAACACTCTATTATATCGGAAAATGCTTAAAAAGTCAAGACTTTTTTCAGTTTTTTATGTTTTTTTTGCGTGGCTTATTTCACTTGTATTCGACATTCCCTTTGTGCTATGATAATCCTACCTTACAAAAGGAGGAATCAAGTATGAAAAAAACCTTGGCACTCGGGCTCTCTCTGTGTCTTTGCTTGTCGGGATGTTCCGCTCCCGTCGAAGAGGAATCCTCATCACTCGTTACGCAAAGCAAACCATCCGGGGGAGGGCTTGCAGCGGACGTTGCCAATCAAAAGGCAGCATATTATCAACAATTGGTGACCGATCTGGAGGCCGAGCTCTTGTCGCTGAAAACACAGCTTTACGAGGAGCGTGTGCGCTACGAAGCACAGATCGATGCGTTGGAGGACGCGATGAAGCCGGTTTCGGGAGAAGCGAAATCGGATTTTCAATATACGGTTACCGATGGGAAAGTTACGCTGCAATCTTACGTTGGAGAATCCGCTACCGTTACGATTCCAACCTCGATCGACGGCTGTCCCGTTGTCGCAATTGGTGACCGCGCCTTTGAAAATTGCCATCGCATCACCGAAGTGATCGTCCCCGAGGGGATACAAAGCATCGGTTGGTTCGCGTTTTCGGGATGTATTGCCCTGACAAGTGTAACGCTTCCCAAAAGTCTTTCTGTCGTGCAATACGGAGCGTTTTTGAACTGTCCGTCAGCCATGACCATTTCCTGTCCAAAGAATTCCTATGCCCGAGCCTATGCCGAAAGCTACGGCATCGCAGTTCGCTAAAATGGGGGGAGTCAAATGCGTTTTGCGTTTGACTCCCCCCAATTTACGTCCTTGCTTCGGTGACGTAGATGCGATTAGAACCGACCGAAAAGGTTGCGGAGATCAGAGGGATCAGTTCATTTCTCACGCGTTCGCTCCCACCGCCGGAGCAGACGATTCCAATCCCCGCAATGGCGGGAACTGCGCGTGAAAGATAGAGAGCAGATGCAGAAGAACCGCTTCCAACGATCACGTAGCTCTCCTCTCCGTCCTTCCACTCGGTAGCATAGATCGATTCAAAGCCTGTCGAAAGCGTTACGGCAACCGTTACGTCTCCGACACCCGATACCGACTGACAAAGCTTTTTGATCTCCTGCTCCAAATACTTCTGATAGATCACTGTTTCATCGTTTTTTGGATCGTATATTTGGGGAACTGCGGTTTCCGCTTCACTTTTGTTCGTGCCACCGATCACAAGGAGCAAAATTCCAACCGCCGCGCCCAGAATCATCAGCCCGAGCTTTGAATGATTTTTTCCGTTTTTCAACCAATCAAACATTCTGTGTTTCCTTTCGTTATTCAATTGCCGTGACACATTCACATTCGAGAAGAGTTGTCACAAATTTTTCAATTTCGTGCGGATTCTTCCAAATAGAGCTTCCCGAAAGCAGTACCGTAACACGGGTGGGGGATAGGGAGTCTCCGTTTTTTTTCCATGAGACAGTACAACGTACCGTTCCGGTTGGCATGGAGAACTCATTTTCCAGCGTTTCGGTCAGCATCTGCGTAAAATAGCTTTTGGATGCCTCGTCCGTAGCCTCTTGAAATTGATCCTTCGGATTTTCGTTTTGTGCACCGTCCTCTATTGGCAGATCAAATCCACTCTCGACAAAATTTTGCAAGGCTTCGATTGCCCCCTTCAATGGGGAGATCAAGACGCAAACCAGCACCAGTGAGGACAAAAGGCGAACGTGTTTGGCAATTCCGCCATCGGGGCAAAGCATTCCAATCAGGATTCCCACCAAAGCGGTGGTCAGCAAAGAAATAAAATACGCTTGCATACCGTTCCTTTCTCATCCGATGGCGGATGCGCAACGCAAGAGCAGGGTAAAGGAGAGGAGAGGAACGGCTGAGCAGATGGCAACGGCGGCAATGAGATAGCCGCATAAGGAGGAGAATTCCTCAAGCAGCCGCTTTTCGTGATCGCATCCCAACAGATCTGCCAAGGATGCGCCGATCTGCCAGGTCAAGCGAAGCAGTAACAGCTCAACGAGCGTTGGAAGCAGGAGAAGCACCAAAATCAAAATACCGCAGATTCCAACACCGCCGCGCAGATATCCCACACAGGCACTGACCGTGCGCAACAGCTCCGACACCGAGCCTCCCACCACGGGAATCATGTTTCCCGCGGCAAACTTTACGCTTTTCATTGCCAACGTGTCACTCCTGGCTCCAAGCGTGGTTTGCGCACCCAGCATCGCAAGAAGGAGCATCATCAAAAAGGTCAGGAGCGTGGTATAATTCTTTTTCAGCGTTCCGATCAGCGTTCCGAGTCGCAAATTCGGATCGGTTGCGTTCATCACCGAAAAGGCAAGACAGATTCCGCAAAAGGGGACGACGCTTTTGGAAACGATGGATTCCAACACCGTTAAAAAGACCGAAAGCCCCGCCGAGGAAGCCGCTGCGGCGGAAACGTTTCCCCCCATTGCGTAAAGCGCACCGAGGAGTGGAACGGAACTCAGCGTCACACCGTGTAAAGTATGTAAATACGCCGTCGCCGATTCGATCCCCGTATATCCACGCGTCAAAAGCAGAAGCGTGATGATCAAGGTTGTAAAAAACGAGAAAGCACGTCCCACCGAGTCCTGCCGAAAAGCTGTTCCAAGTGCTTTTGATACCGATGAAAGCAGGAGGATCCCCGCAATGCTTGCCAATAATTTCGCACAGCTGCCAAGCCGCACGCCAAACAGCGGGAGTACGGTTTGCAAAAGGTAGGAAAAATTGCTCAATCTTCCCACCGCGTCTCCCATTTGCGTGGTATCCTTGCTTCCGATTCCGTCGGGGAGGGCTTCTAAAAGGTCATCGGGAAGCGTTTCCAAAAAGTCTTGGTATTCATCCGGGAGCTTTTCTCCAAAGGTATCTTCCGTTTCGTTTGCCGATACCGATGGGGAGAGCAGGACGCAAAGCGTGAAAAGAAAACAGAAAAAGATGCGAGCGCGGTTTGTCCGATCGATCCACACGGCATCACACCCCCGTTTCCAAAAGGGAACGCGCTATGCCGAGCAACTCCTCAAGCAAAGGGAGAGAGAGTAACAGAATCTCCACCTTGCCTGCGGTTTCTACCCCCGTTGCGATACTGCTCTCTCCGCTTTCCCGACAGATTTCCCCACAGCAATGTGTCAGCACCGCAACACCGAGCGCTTTCAACAGGGGGGCGGTGTAGGCTTGCGCCTCTGCCGTTTCGGTCAGAGTGTGGACGTAATCGATCAAGGGCGACGCCATTGTGAGGATGACAGTGCCAAATAAGAGTAGAAAGCAGATCCGCACGAGCGGGAGCCAATCGGCTTTCCATTGTTTGAGCGTCATGGTGATCGCAATGCCCATGACGGCAATCATACAAAGCTTAATGCTGTTCATCATCACATCCCAAACACCGAGGTGATCGTGTCGAACAGATCTCGAATTTCGGTTACCAAAAGCATCAGTGCGGTCAAAATTCCGGCAATGGTAACAAAGGTCGCTTGCTCGTCCCGCCCGCTTTTGCTTAAGATTTGCGATGCCACCGCGACCAAAATTCCAATTCCCGCCATTTTCATAATCAATGAAATATCCATTTCTTTACGTCTCCGTGATTTAACGTTTGTTTTACCATAAAAGGATCGCGGTTCCGATTGCCGTACAGATCGATACCGTCGAATAGAGCCGTATCCGTGAGGGCAGATCGGTTGCCATACGATCTCGTGCCGCACGCAAGGCGGAGACGTAATAATCGCAATGCTTGATCTGTTCCTCTCGGTATCCGTCCCCGATCTTTCGCACAAAGCGTTCCAATAGCCGCTTGGTGCTTCCGTCCAGATAGATGGCGGAGGAGCGCAGAATCGCACCGAGATCGGCATCATCGCTGCCCGACGTACAAGCGCGCATCAGGTCGGGATCTGTGCTGAGCAAAATTTCACTCAAGGGAGTCAGGTAGCAATCGATCTGCGAGCGGATGTAGAGGATCAGATCGATCCATCCTTCCAAAACCGTAATGCGTTTTTTTTCATACCGCACCGTTCCAAATACCGAAAAGCCCCCAACCGACAGCACCAGAAATGCTCCCAAAAGCTTGATCAAAACAATCATTCCTCCCCCCGACTTCTTCGTTTGATCAAATCCTCATATGAGGAAAACCGATAGGAATAGCGATCGTCCTTTTCTCTGACGAGTCCTACGTAAAAGCCGAATACCCGCGCATCAAACAGCTTTTTCATGGTGGGACGGCAGAGCAATTCCTCTGCGTTTGCAGCGTGTGCCGTAGCGAAGAGCGGGACTCCGCATCCTGCGGCGGCAAGAATGGCGTTTGCGTCCTCCGTGTCTCCGACCTCATCGCAAAGGATGACTTGAGCCCCCAGACTGCGCAGGGCAATTTCGATGCCGATCCCCTTTGGGTATCCGCTCAGGATATCCAGATTCAGATGCGGGAGACGCGGAAGGGCGCGCATTTCCTCACGCGTATCCACCACTACGGTGCAAAGATCGTGCGGAGGGGAGGCGAGCGCGGTTGCAAGTGCGCGCAATACCGTGGTTTTCCCGCCGCCCGGAGGCGCGTAGAGCAGGATCCCTCGCGGAAGCGGTTGTGCAAAAAAACGATCGAGGATCGGCTCTGTGCATACGTCCACGGTGTGTGGAATACGGACGTTGAGGCACGTGACATTGTTGACTCCGATCACGCGTCCGTTTTCGATGGATGCGCTTCCGCAAACGCCGACACGAATTCCGGAGGGGAGCGAAAGATAGCCGCGCGTGATGCTTTCGCGGTAAGCGTAAAGCGAGCCCTCGCACATTTTTTTAAAGATTTCACTCATTTCCGATGCCGAAAGGATCGCCTCTGTGTGATAGATTCTTCCGTGGGCACTCACCGCGCATGCGTGCTCACTTCGCAGCTTCAAATCCTCAAACGCGGGGGCACCGGAGCGGCAGAACGCATCACATAGGTGGGGAGGGAGTATTTTGATAAGCTCATTCGGTATTCTTGGAGGCGAACCGATAACCCGAGCAGATTGCATCAAATCCCCCCTTTTTTCATTCGCTTGCTCTATTCTATGCGGCATGGAAAAAAAGTAGAACGTTTTTTGCGATCCTGCATATCATGATAGTAAAAACAATTGTCGGAGGCATGTATGACCATCAGATCCACGGGAAAAAACGCTTATTTTGCCGCTTCCAACAGCGTGTCGGGATTTCGCAGCTATTACGCCGAGGTGTTTGATGCCGCGCGCATCGGACGTGTGTATGCGGTCAAGGGAGGCCCCGGAACGGGTAAGAGCTGCTTTTTACGGGACGTTGCCGAATATGCTGAGTCGTTGGGGTGGGAGGGAGAGTACGTCTATTGTTCGTCTGACCCCAATTCTCTTGACGGTGTGGTCTTGTCGGCGTATGGACGTTCGGGAATTGCGCTGATCGATGCCACTGCTCCGCACGTGTACGAGGCAAGTCTGCCGGGGGCGCGGGAGGAGATCGTCGATCTCGGTGCGTTTTGGAATGCGGATCTGCTCTCATCCTTCGTTGAGGAGATCCAACGTTTAAACGCCGAAAAGAAGAATGCTTACGCAAGAGCCTACCGATATCTTGCGGGCTTTGGCGAGGTGAGCCGAAACCGCGACGCTTTGGTCGAACCGTACGTCAAAAAGGAAAAGCTGCGCGGGTTTGCCGAAAAGCTGATGCAAGGGGTTCCACGGGGGAAAGGCTTTTTGCCAAGCCCCGCTCTGATGCATTCGATCGGAATGCGCGGAGAGGTCGGGTTTGATACGTATTTTGCCGAGGCAAGGCGGTTGTATCTGATCGAGGATTGCAGGGGAAGCGCCCAATATCTGATGCAAGCATTGGGGGAGATCGCGCGCGACCGCGCTCTTTCGATTCGCATTTCACACGATCCCGTAGAGCACGAAAAATTGGACGGACTCTTTTTGTGCGAGAGCGGTGTGGCGTTTGCGGTGGCGGATCCGAGAGCTTGCCGATACCCGCGCAAAAAGCTGTGTATGCGTCGGTTTGTGGATACTGCGGCAATGAAGAACGTGCGAAGCGAGGTCAACTATGCGGAGCGGATGCGCAGAGCCTTGCGCTTGGGAGCGATCGATGCTTTGGAAAAGGTCAGAGAGACACATTTCCGTTTGGAACAGATCTATTCGTCTGCGATGGATTTTGAAAAAAAGGAAGCGTTTACCAAGGCGTTTTGCCAAAAGGTCTTTGGATAATTGTGGGAAAAGGGGATTTACAAATCGGGCGGTGCGTGATATAATAAAAACAATGATGAAGGGTGAAAGGAAAACAGAATGGATATCAAAGCGTATCTGGATCGAATCGGCATGGATGGCGCGCCCGCGCTCTCCTACGCCTTTTTAAAGGAGCTTCAGCAAAAGCATATCACCGCCGTACCGTATGAAAATTTGGATATTCTCAATGGGCTTCCGCTTTCCCTGGATGCCGAATCCCTGTACCGAAAAATCGTCACGAACCACCGAGGGGGGTACTGCTTTGAGCTGAACGGTGCGTTGGCGGCTCTTTTGCGCGAAATCGGATTTGAGGTAACCGAGTACATGGCGCGTTTTCTCAAAGGAGAGACCTCGATTCCCGTGCGCCGTCACCGTGTGGTTGCCGTAAAATGTGAGGGGAGAACCTATATCGTAGAGGTTGGAATCGGTCAGTATGCACCGCGCGTACCGCTTTTGTTAGAGACGGAAGTGATCCAGAACGACGGATTTACCGATTATCGATTTGAGCGCGATCCTTTTTTCGGATGGGTCTTACAGGAATATAAGGACGGTGAATGGAAGCCGTACTATGCTTTTACCGAGGAGATACAGTTGGAAATTGATTTTATCCAACCCTCGTTTTATTGCGAAAAGCATCCCGACTCTCCGTTTTGGAAGGCTGAAATGGTTGCTATCAAGACCCCAACGGGCAGAAAGGCGATCAACGGAAGAGATTTTAAGGTGTTTGAAGGCGATGTGCTGATCTCCCTTGAGGAAGGCGTTTCGGAGGAGCGCCTTTTGGAAATTTTACGAACGGAGTTTGGAATCGAATGGAAGCGTCTGTAACCGCACGCCTGCGCGTGGTCTTGTTTGGAATGAACGGCTCCTTTTCGCATACCAATCTTGCGCTCCGCGCCCTTCGTGCTCCGTTGGAAAGAGCGGGACATGAAGTCAAGCTGTTGGAATGTACCCTGAAGGATCGCACCGCGCACGTTTTGGAACGTCTTGTGGGGGAGCGTGCCGACGTTTACGGATTCTCCTGCTACATCTGGAATCTGCAGGAGATGCTCCTGCTTTCCCGCGCGCTTCACGACGTGTTGCCGGATGCCAAAATCGTTTTTGGCGGCCCCGAGGTCTCCTTTGCCACCGAACGTTTTGAAGGAATGGATTGGATCGATTCCATCGTGTGCAGAGAGGGAGAGGATGCCATGACCGCCCTTTGCGGAGCAATTGCAAAGGGGGAGCACTTGGATCGGATCATACAGGGCAAGCCTTCTGAGCGTTTGATGCGCGATGAAGGAATTTTGTATCGGGATGGGGATGAGAGCGGTGGAATTCTTTACTACGAATCCTCACGCGGGTGCCCGTATTCCTGCGCGTACTGCCTGTCTTCCGCCACGCACGGTGTGCGTATGAAAACAGTAGAGGAAACGCTTTGCGATCTGGAAGCGTTCGAAAAGCTTGAAGTCAAATCGAAAATCATTAAATTCGTGGACCGCACCTTCAACGCCGACGTGAGACGTGCCAACGCGATTTGGGAGGCACTTTTGAGTGACCGCTTTACCAAGACCTATCATTTTGAGGTTTGTGCAACCTTGTTCAACGAGGAGAGCTTTGACGTTCTTTCGCGTTTCCCAAAAGGGAAGATCCAGTTGGAGATGGGGTTGCAAAGCACCAATCCCAAAACGCTGGCGGCATCCTCACGGCATATCGACCCCGAACGCGTACTGACGAACGTCAAGCGGATTCGGGAGATGGGAAATATCCACGTTCATTTGGATCTGATCGCAGGGCTTCCTTACGAGGGATACGACCGCTTTGCCGAATCCTTTGATGCGGCATACGGATGCGCGGATTTGTTGCAGCTCGGCTTTTTAAAGCTGCTTTACGGAACGGAGCTGCGGGAGCGCATGGAGGAATACGGTTACAAATGTCTGTCCGCACCCCCATATACCGTGCTCAGGAGCAATTGGATCACGTACGAGGAGTTGCAACGCCTTTCTCATATTGCCGAAACAATGGATCGCTATCTTGAGAGCGGGAGCTTTGTTCATACGCTTTGGTATCTGACTCCGCTGATGCCTTCTCCTTTCCGCTTTTGGGAAGGCTTTTGCACGTTCCTTGCCAAGAGAGATCCGCGTCCCTTACAGCGCGTGTCACAGCCTGATGCGTTTCGATATCTTCTGGAGTATGCCAAATCCTTTGATGGGGTAGAGGAGGAGACGCTGAAAAACATGATGGCGGCGGATTTTTCACAAAAGGAGCATAAAAATCCACCGGTCTTTCTCAAATGAGCGTTGAGATGCGAAAAAAATAAAAATATTTTCAAAAAATCGAAAAAAAGACTTGACAAACCGACGGGTATGGTGTATAATACTGGAGAAAACAAAGCAGAGCTCTCCGCTCTCACCTACCTGCCGGGGCAGTCGGGTCAATACTTTTACTGCCTACAATACAAACGTATTGGGGGCAATAGGTGTGCCGTGCGGAGATGTGAGTCTTTGTACGGTTTTATTTTTTGCTTGGAGGTGTTGAACTATTAGCGCAAAAGACAAAGAAAACCTGCTCAATGAGGAGATCAATGCAAAAGAAGTACGTCTGATCGGTGCCGAAGGCGAAACGCTCGGTATCATGAGCTCCGCAAAGGCATTGGAAATGGCTTACGACCGTGGAATGGATCTTGTTATGATGTCGGCACAGGCAGTGCCCCCCGTATGCAAGATCATGGACTACGGAAAATTCCGTTTCGAGCGTGACAAGCGCGAAAAGGAAGCAAGAAAAAAGCAGCAGACGATTGAGCTTAAGGAAATCCAGCTTTCCTGCCGCATCGACACACACGACTTTGAAACCAAGGTCAATCACGCACGCCGCTTCCTCACGGATGGCAATAAGGTTCGCGTGGTGATGAAGTTCAAGGGGCGCGAAATGAGTCATATGCACATCGGAAAAGAAGTCCTTGAAAAATTCGAGGAGGCTTGCTCCGAGTTGGGAACGGTTGATAAAAAGCCGGTTCTCGACGGCAGATTTATGAGCATGGTAATTTCTCCTGTCAAGGCGAAATAATTCAAACCGCATAAGCGGAACAACAAAACTGTACAATCAATTCGTTCGGCATCGACCGAATAATAGGAAAAGGAGTTATGAAAATGGGAAAGATCAAAACACATAAGGCTTCCGCAAAAAGATTTTCCGTTACTGCTAACGGCAAGGTCAAAATGTTCCACAGCTCTCACCGCCACAACACCGGTAATAAGAGCGCAAAGCGTCTTCGCCACCTGCGTTCCAGCGCAACTGTCAACGGCAAGATCGCAACCAACCTCAAGACTTTGGTCCTGAAGTAAGAAGAAACGGAGGAATTGAAAAATGGCAAGAGTTAAGGGCGCAATGATGACGCGCAAGAGAAGAAAGAATATGCTCAAGGCTGCAAAGGGTTACTGGGGCGCTAAGTCTAAGCACTTCAAGATGGCTAAGCAAGCCGTTATGAAGAGCGGTAACTACGCTTTTGCAGGCAGAAAGATGAAGAAGAGAGACTTCCGTTCTCTCTGGATCACCAGAATTTCCGCTCAGGCAAAGGTCAACGGTATGAACTACTCTACGTTCATGCACGGTCTGAAGAAGGCTGGCATCGAGCTCAACCGTAAGATGCTCTCCGAGATCGCAGTTTCCGATAAGGAAGCATTTGCGGCTCTGTGCGCACAGGCAAAGGCTGCGCTTTGATCAAAGCGAACAAAAACCCGATGATTTCATCGGGTTTTTGTCGTAGATAGAATACTTTTAAAGTGCCCAAAAGGCTCTTTAAAATGTAGGCGGGAGGAAGAAAAGATGGATTTTGAGGGAGAGATCATCCGCTCAAGACAGAATAAAAACGTGGTAGAGCTGTGTCGCCTGAACGATCGAAAAGCACGTGAGGCGGCGCGCCTTTTTCGCTTTGATGGGATCAAACTGCTTGAGGAAGCGGTTAAAAAGGGGCTGGAGATCACAGCCGTATTCGTATGCGCATCCGAGCGCTCCAAAATCGAAGCGGAACTCACAAAACGGTGCGGAAAAGAAGTTTTTGACAGATTTGGTAGAATACTGGTAATTGCGGACGAAATTTTTGAACGAATTTCAGAAGAAAAATCGCCCGAAGGCGTAATCAGTATTGCAAAATATATTGACAAATTCCAAAAAAATGTTACAATATATAATAGCGCAGATTTTTCTGCGGATGAAAACGAGCGTATTGTCCTGCTCGAATCGGTCAGAGATCCTTCCAATATCGGTGCGATTATCAGAAGCGCCGCAGCAATGGGAGTAGATCGGTTGATTATCAGCTCGGATTGCGCCGATATCTATCATCCGCGTGCGGTACGCGCATCCATGGGAACGCTGTTCGATCAAAAAATCGATCGCGTTGCCGATCTGCCCACAGCCATTCGTGCGCTTCAATGCGGCGCTCGCCGCGTTTTTGCAGCGGCGCTGGATGAGTCCGCTTGGGTGCTGGGAGAGTTTGAGATGCAAAAGGGAGATTGCGTGGTCATTGGCAACGAGGGACACGGACTGAGTGAGGAAACCTGCCGAGCGTGTTCTCACAGCGTCATCATCCCCATGAGCGGCAGAGCCGAATCCTTTAATGCGGCGGTCGCAGCATCCATTTTGATGTGGGAGTTCTCCCGCGTTTGAACCCATCATAACAAAATTTTGAGAAAGGAAGTGCTGTGCGTGAAAAACGGAGACGTTCTTTTTTGGATATGGCTTTCCGAAGCGTTGGGGCAGTGTAGCAGGAGTTTTCGCAGGTTGATCGAGCTGTATGAAAATCCTTACGATCTTTTCCACGCGGAGGAAGCGGAGATTGAGCGAATCCCCGGGCTTTCCGATCGTGTTCGCGCGGAACTTTGCAATAAAAGCTTATCGGAAGCGTCTGATATTCTGGACCGATGCGAAAAGCTTGGGATCGGACTGTTGCCGTATGGTGATGAAGCATATCCCTATTCTTTGCGGGATCTTCACGAGCCGCCCATTCTTCTTTACTACAAGGGGAATTTGCCGGATCTCAACCGACGGCTCTGCATCGGCATGGTGGGAACGCGGCGCATGAGCGCATACGGCTTGCGCGCGGCGTACAAGCTCGGATATGAATTGGCACTCCTCGGTGCGATCGTTGTCAGCGGTATGGCGGCGGGAATCGACGGTGTCAGTGCCGCGGCGGCTTTGGCGGCAAACGGTTCTACTTTGGCGGTGTTGGGATGCGGTGTTGACGTCGTATATCCCTCGCATCACGCTCCTCTTTACAGAGAGATCGAGCAAAAAGGCGTTCTGATTTCGGAATATCCCCCCGGAACGCGCCCAAGCAGTTATCATTTTCCCATTCGAAATCGTATCATCAGCGGGCTCGCGCAGGGAACGCTGGTAGTGGAGGCGGGAATCAAAAGCGGCTCGCTGATCACCGCAAAGGATGCGGTGGTGCAGGGCAGGGACGTGTACGCGCTTCCCGCAAACGTTGGCAACAGCGGATCCGAGGGAACCAACAGCCTGTTGCGCGACGGTGCAAAGCCCATTTTGTGTGCCGCAGATATCGTTTCCAATTACGAGTACGTTTACGCGGAGACGCTTTCTCCCGAGGCACTTGCCAAGGGAAAGGAAAAGAGCGAAGCTGATATGCCGTATCTGGAGAGCCTCGGTGTAATCACGCTCTCCGAGAAAAACGGGAAAGCGACCAATCAAACGGAGCGGTATCCCACGGCGGCGATTCGCACTTCGCCCGAGCGCAAAGCGCAAAGACGAGGGCAGACAGCGGTCAAAGAACCTTCGCTCTCCCAAACCAAGGAGCAATCGATGCCTGCATCCCAAAGGGAATCGCAACCTACTCCGTCGCAGATCCTCGCATCTCTCACCCCCATTCAATTGGCGGTGCTTGAGATGATTCCGGACGACCGTGCCATTGCGGCGGATTCGCTGGCGGCACTCGGTTATCCTTACGGAGAGACCGTTGCGGCTCTGACAATGCTGGAAATTATGGGGCTGATCCAAAAGCTCCCCGGCGCACTGTATAAAAAAGCATGATAATTCTCAAACCAATCGAAAGGAATTTTACCAATGGCAAATAATCTGGTTATTTTGGAGTCCCCCTCTAAGGCTTTGACCGTAAAGGGATATCTCGGAACCAACTACAAGGTGATCGCTTCCATCGGACACGTTCGTGATCTTCCCAAGAGCTCTCTTGGTGTGGATATCGAGCATGATTTCGATGCACACTATATCAACATCAGAGGAAAGGGAGACCTGATCAAGGAGATCCGCAAGGAAGCCAAGGCGGCAAATAAGATCTTCCTCGCAACCGACCCTGACCGCGAAGGAGAGGCCATCGCATGGCATCTTGCAGCGGCGCTCGGAATCCCTGTGGAAAAGACCCAGCGTATCTGCTTCAACGAGGTTACCAAGAGCGCTGTCAAGGCGGCGATCAAATCGCCCCGCCCCATTGATATGAATCTTGTTAACTCCCAGCAAACGCGTCGTATTCTGGACCGTATTCTGGGATATAAGCTCAGCCCTCTGCTTTGGAAGAACGTCAAGAGTGGACTTAGCGCGGGACGTGTACAGTCGGTTGCAACCAGAATCATCGTTGAGCGCGAGCGCGAGATCCGCGACTTCGTTCCTACCGAGTATTGGACCATCGAAACCGTTCTTTCCAGTGATGACGGCAAGAGCTTCCGCGCGCATTTCTTCGGAAACGAGGAGGGCAAGATCAGTCTTGCCTGCGAGGCGGACGCGATGGCGGTAGCCAATGCGGTTAACGGTAAAAAATACACGGTCGCATCCGTTCGCAAGGCGGCAAAGCATAAGGCTCCCGCCGCACCCTTTACGACCTCGACGCTCCAACAGGAGGCGTTCCGCAAGCTGGGCTTCCAGTCTCAGCGCACTATGAAGGTGGCGCAGGAGCTTTACGAAGGTGTGAACCTCGGTTCCGAGTTTGGTGGCACGCAGGGTTTGATCACCTATATGCGTACCGACTCTGTTCGCGTGTCCGCTGACGCGCAGAACGCGGCAAGAGAGTTTATCATGCAAAAATACGGGGATCAGTATTGCCCCGAAACACCTCGCGTTTATAAGTCCAAAGCGGGCGCGCAGGATGCGCACGAAGCCATCCGCCCCGCAAGAGTCGATCTTGAGCCCGCTCGCATCCGCAAGCAGCTCACGGGCGACCAGTATAAGCTTTACAAAATGATCTGGGATTGCTTTATTGCAAGCCAGATGGAATCCGCGATCCTGGATACCATCAGCATCGACTTTACCTGCGCGGGCTACGTATTCCGTACCAGCGGTTATTCTGTAGCGTTCCCCGGATATATGGTCGTTTACGAGGAGAGCGAGGAGAGCGTCGGCGATAACGCAAGCGAACCCCGCGAGGTCAAGGATATCCGCCTTCCCGAAATGGTTGCGGGGCAGGAGATGGATGCGGAAGACGCAGAATTGACCCAGCACTTTACCGAGGCACCCGTTCGCTACAACGATGCGTCCCTTATTAAGATGCTCAAGGATCTGGACATCGGACGTCCCAGCACCTATTCTACCATCATCGGCACCATCCTCGCGCGCAATTACGTCAAGCGTGAGGGCAAGGCGTTCGTTCCAACGCCCTTGGGTAACGTTACCAATACGCTCATGGAGCAGAACTTCTCCACCATCATAGACTACGGATTTACGGCGGATATGGAGCACGATCTCGACGAGATCGAAGAAGGCAACGCAACGATGCTCAACGTCCTCAATAAGTTCTGGAAGGACTTTTCCTGCCAATTGGAGGCTGCTGAAAAGGCGATTGGAGAAAAGAGCATCGAGATTCCGCCCGAGGAAACCGATTTTATTTGTGAAAAGTGCGGAAGCCGCATGATCGTTCGGAACGGACGCTTCGGCAAGTTTGCCGCATGCCCCAATTATCCCAATTGCCGTAACACCAAACCGCTCACCGCTCCCGCAGAGAAGGAAGAGGTGCAGGAGGAAGCCGCAGAGGAAAAGGAAACCACCGCAAAAGCACCCGTTATCGCGGATTTCAAGTGTGAAAAGTGCGGATCCGATATGGTTTTGCGCACGGGTAAGTTTGGAAGCTTTTATGCTTGCAGCCGCTATCCCGAATGTAAGTTCACCAAAGCGAGAGTGCGCGAAACGGGCGTCAACTGTCCCAAGTGCTCCGCCAAGGTCATCACCAAGTACGGTCGCAATCACACCGTGTTCTATAGCTGTGAGCGTTATCCCGAGTGCGATTTTTCCTCTTGGGACGTTCCCACCAACGAGCTTTGCCCCGATTGCGGCAAGATGCTCTTCCGTAAAAAAGGCAAGAATCTTTTGGTTTGCCACGAGGCGGATTGCGGATACAGCCGTGAGATCAAGGAAGAAGCACCCGAAACCAAGGGTAGCGAGGAATAAGGAACAACGTGAAGGATTGTATTCATATTTACGGCGCAGGTCTTGCGGGGTGTGAGGCTGCGTGGCAGGCGGCGGAGCGTGGCGTCAAGGTAAAGCTCTTTGAAATGAAGCCGCAAAAATATACCCCCGCGCATCATTCTCAAAATTTTGCGGAGTTGGTTTGTTCCAACTCACTGCGTTCCGACAGTACGGCAAACGCAGTGGGACTTCTCAAGGAGGAAATGCGTCGATTGGGATCGCTGATCATGCAGGCGGCAGATGCGACGCGCGTTCCTGCGGGATCGGCGCTTGCCGTTGATCGCACTCTCTTTTCCGAGTATATTACCGATCGTGTTCGCAACCATCCCAATATTGAGGTGATCGAGCGCGAGATGTGCGAGATCGAGGAAGGAACGGTCACCGTAATTGCCACGGGACCGCTCACCTCCGATCCGATGGCTGCGTATATTTCGGATACGCTCGGATGCGGAAAGCTGCATTTCTTTGATGCCGCCGCGCCCATCGTGGATTTTGCGGGGATCAATATGGACGTTGCGTTTTTTGCGTCGAGATACGACAAGGGAGACGCGGACTATATCAACTGTCCCATGACGCGCGAGCAGTACGATGCCTTTTACGAGGCGCTTATTACCGCGAGAGAAGCGGAATTGAAGGAGTTTGACCGCGCTTCGCAAAAGGATCTCAAGGTGTTTGAGGGCTGTATGCCCGTTGAGGTAATGGCAAAACGCGGATATGATACCCTGCGTTACGGACCTCTCAAGCCTGTTGGTCTGATCGATCCGCGCGTGGGCGAGGAGGCTTACGCGGTGGTTCAGCTCCGAAAGGAGAACGCAGAGGGCACGATGTTCAATCTGGTCGGATTCCAGACACATCTGGCATTTCCCGAGCAGGCACGCGTGTTCCGTATGATTCCGGGACTGGAAAACGCGGAGTTTTTGCGCTACGGTGTCATGCACCGCAACACCTATCTCAACTCCCCGGGGATCCTGACCCAAACCTATGCGATGAAGGAAAAGCCGGACGTCTTTTTTGCGGGGCAAATGACGGGTGTCGAGGGCTACGTCGAGTCTGCGGGAAGCGGACTTTTGGCGGGGATCAATGCCGCAAGCCGCGCATTGGAGCGGGATGCAGTGGTTTTCCCGGAGGAAACGATGATCGGCGCGATGGCGGCTTACGTCAGCCGCGGAGGTGTCAGCTCAACCTTTGTTCCCATGAATGCCAACTTTGGCATCGTTCCGCCGCTCGGCTATCGTGTCAAGGGCGGAAAGAGCGCAAAGAACGAAAAACTTTCCGAGCGCGCGTTGGCGTTGACGGATGAAATGATTGAACGGATGCGCGCGTCCACGACTTAAGTGCCGCGCGTTTGCCGAGATAAAAGGAATGTTTTATGAGAATTATTGTTGATGTGATGGGGGGCGACAAAGCCCCCGAGGAAACCGTAAAGGGCGTTATACAGGCAACGAGTGAGCTGAACGCGACCTTTATTTTGGTTGGAAACCGCAACGATATAGAGAGAATTGCCGCAGAACAGAATTTTGATATCCGTAAAATGGACATCGTACATACCGAAACGGTCATTACGATGGAGGACGATCCCTTGTGCGTCGTTCGAGGAAAGCAGGATTCTTCCATGTCGGTAGGACTCCGTATGCTTGCCGAGGGGCAGGGAGACGCGTTTGTCAGTACGGGAAACACCGGTGCGCTCTTTACGGGAGCGACGCTGATCGTCCGTAAGGTCAAGGGAATCCAGCGAGCGGGGATCGGTTCGATCATTCCGCTTTCCAACCCCGTGCTCTTGTTGGATTCGGGCGCAAACGTCACGGTCACCGAGGAAAATCTCGAGCAATTCGGTGTTATCGGCTCGGCATACATGGCAAAAATGTACGGTATCGAGGAGCCCCGCGTCGGACTTCTCAATAACGGTGCCGAGGAGTGTAAGGGAACGGAGTTGCAAAAAAAGGCGTATCAGTGCCTTTCTCAAAACCCCGACATCAACTTTGTCGGTAATATTGAGGGCAACGTGTTGGCGTTCAACAGTTGTGACGTCATCGTCACCGACGGTTTTACGGGGAATATCGTCCTCAAAAGTCTGGAAGGTCTTGGAAAGCTCTTGCTCGGCAAGATCAAGGAAATGTTCTACAGTACAACCGTTACCAAGCTCGCCGCGCTTTCTATGAAAAAGCAGATCGGCGTGATGAAAAAGCAATTTGATTCTTCCGAACACGGAGGATCTCCGATTTTAGGGATTTCCAAGCCGGTGATCAAGGCACACGGCTCGTCGGATGCAAAAGCGTTTAAAAACGCGATCCGTCAGGCGATCAATTATGCCGAATCGGGAGCGATCTACGATATCGCAATGTCTGCGCAGGCACACGCCGAGCGCACAAAGGCCGCACGTGAGGCGGCAAAGCAAGCGGAGGGGAATGCAACCTCTTAACCGCAGAAGAAGAGAAATGAGGTACAACAGATATGGCACGCTCACTTGAGGAATTGCAAAGTCGCATGGGATACAGATTCCGGGAGATCGGATATCTGGAACGCGCCCTGACGCACTCCTCTTATTCCAACGAAACGGGGGCTCGAAACCACCACCTGCTCTGCAACGAGCGATTGGAGTTTTTGGGGGATTCCGTCCTTTCCTTAATCACGAGCGATTATCTGTACGCGCGCTATCCCGAGCTTCCAGAAGGAGACCTGACGCGTATTCGCGCGGCAACGGTTTGCGAGGAGGCACTGGCATCCTATTCCGAAAAGCTGGGACTTGGAGAGTTTTTACTGCTCGGAAAGGGAGAGGGGCAGAGCGGAGGTGCCAAAAAGCCTGCGATCAACGCAGATGCCTTTGAGGCAATTCTGGCGGCGATCTATCTGGATGCAGGTTCGATGAACGGAATGAAAACGGTGGCGGATTTTCTGTTACCCTTTATCAAGCAGGCGGTCGAGGCTCTTCCCGACGTGGGAACGTCGCATATCGACAGCAAATCCCGTTTGCAGGAATTTGTTCAACAGGATAAAGAGCAAAAGGAAACGCTCGAATACCGCTTGACGGGAGAGAGCGGCCCCGACCACAACAAAACGTTTACAGTGGAGCTGTATCTTGGTTCCAACTGTATCGGTCACGGTAAGGGACACTCCAAAAAGCAAGCGGAGCAGGCCGCGGCACGGGCGGCACTTGAGCTGTTCGGACAAGCCTGAATCATGCGGCATCGCAATATTCCGATCTTTATCCCACACATGGGGTGCCCCCATCAGTGCGTGTTTTGCAATCAGCACTCCATTTCGGGACGTGAGCGTTTTTCCGAGAAAGATGTGAGATTCGAAATCGAACGCGCACTTGAAACCGTTTCGTCCGAGGATGTGGTCGAAATTGCTTTTTTCGGAGGCTCTTTTACGGGAATCGATCGCGGCTTGATGCTTCGCCTTTTGCAAACGGCACAGCAGTTTGTCGATGCGGGAAGGGTGCGTTCGATCCGCCTTTCCACTCGACCCGATTATATTTCGGACGAGATCCTGGAAATTTTGTCGCGCTTTTCTGTCAAAACGATCGAATTGGGACTTCAGAGCATAGATGACACGGTTTTAAATGCTTCTCACCGAGGGCATACCGCCGCAGAGGCGGAGCGTGCGTGCCGAGCGGTCGTCAAGGCAGGTTTTTCCTTGGTCGGGCAAATGATGATCGGGCTTCCCGAGGCAACGCGTGAGAGCGAGATCGAAACGGCAAGACGCATTGTTGCACTTGGCGCATCCGCTGTACGGATCTATCCAACCGTCGTATTTTACGGTACGCCTCTTTGCGAAATGGCAAAAAGCGGGGCATACGTGCCGCTGACGCAAAAGGACGCGGTGGAGCGATCTGCCGACGTTTTGGAGATTTTTGAACAACATGGAGTACCGTGTATTCGTCTGGGGCTTTGCGCTACGGAGGATCTGATTTCCGCCGAGCGGGTCTTTGGTGGGCCGAATCATCCGGCTCTGGGCGAGCTGATTATGAGTGAATGTTATTACCGTCGGATCGTGCGCGCGTTACGCGAGTGGGATCTGATCGGGAAAAGCGCCGTTTTACGCGTCCCCGCGCGGGAGCTTTCCCGTGCCGTGGGGCAGAGACGGCAGAATATCAACCGTTTGTGGGAAGAAACACAAACAAAGGTGCGGATCATTGGCGACCCCCATGTCAATGAAATGCAAATCGCAGACATCAATCCGAACAATCCCATCTGAGGAGGAATTTTACTTTGTATCTGAAATCATTGGAAATGCAAGGCTTCAAGTCCTTTCCCGACAAGACCAAGCTCGTATTTGAAAACGAGACCGAGGTCACGCTGGTTGATGACGGAGAAGCACACGGCGTCACCGTTATCGTAGGCCCTAACGGTTCGGGAAAATCCAATATTGCCGACGCGATGCGTTGGGTATTGGGTGAAATCTCGTCCAAGAGCCTTCGCGGAAGCAAAATGGAGGACGTCATTTTCGGCGGCGCGGACAGTCGCCGTCCTATGGGATATGCCGAGGTTTCGGTCACGTTTGACAACCGAGGCGGCCTTGCCAGATTGGATTGTCCTTACGATGAGGTCACCGTAACCCGTCGCTATTACCGCTCGGGTGACAGTGAGTACTTTATCAACCGTAAGGGTGTACGTCTGAAGGATATTTACGAGCTGTTTATGAATACGGGTATCGGCCGTGACGGTTATTCCATCATCGGTCAGGGTCGAATTGCCGAAATGGTCTCCCGAAAGAGTGAGGAGCGTCGTAGCGTATTCGAGGATGCATCCGGAATTGCGAAATACCGTTATAAAAAGAACGAGGCAGAGCGCAAGTTGCGCGACACCGAGGATAATATGACGCGTGTCAACGATATCTTTGCCGAGGTTTCGGCACAGGTAGGACCTTTGCAACGTGAGGCAGAGAAGGCAAAGCGCGCGATTGAACTGATGGACAATAAAAAGCGTGCGGACGTAAGCCTTTGGCTTTACGATACCGAAAAGCTGCGCGGAGAGCTGAGTGCCGCAGAGGAAGCGATGCAGCACGCAACGTACGATCTGCAATTGGCGGAGGACGGAATCCAGTCCTTGGAAGCGCAAAACGCAAGACTGTTTGAGGCGTCTCAAGGAAGCAAAAAGGAATCCGAGGAGCTTTTGACTCGTATCCGCGAGCAGACAGAGCTTTGCCATACGCTGGAAAGTGAGTACCGCGTTTCGGAAAACACCATCGCGCACGCAAAGGATCTGATTGCCGCAACGCAAGGCTCCGTCGGTGGCACCGAAAAGGCGATGCAGACCGAAATGGAAACGGCAAGCAAGCACGCCGCAAAGATCGCGGAGCTCCAAAACGATGCCGCGGAATTGACCGAAAAGCAAGAGGTTCTCGCAGGAGAGCAGACCGCGCTGACCGCAAAGGCAAGTGAATTGGAAGCAACCGTTGCACAGGCACTGGAGGATATCCGCGCGCTGGAAGCGGAGGCGGTCGATGTTAAGGTGCGTGTTTCGGTGCTTGAAAACGCAAAGAACAGCGACACCGATAAAAACAGCTCCGCTTTGAGTGAGCTTGCGGAGTATCAGAGCATTTCCAAGGAGTTGGGCGAGCAATGTGCCGTTAAGGAACGCACCGTTGCATCCTATGATGCAGAGATCGCCGGCATCGACTCCGAGATTGCGGAAAAGGAAAAACAGCTTGAGGAAGCGTCTGCGCTTCTCAAGAGCAATACCGAAAAACTGAATAACGAAACCTTCCGACGGGATTCCGTATCCCAGCGAATCAACACCTTCAAATCCATGGAGGAGCATTTCGAAGGGTATTCGGGGGCGGTTCGCTACGTGATGAAGCAGTATGGGGAAGGGCGCATCACCGATGCGCACGGTGCTCCGTGCGGTACGATCTACGGTCCTCTTTCCAAGGTGATTTCGGTAGAGGACAAGTATCTGACCGCGATCGAGATCGCACTTGGTGCAAATCTGCAAAACATCGTCGTGCAGGATGAAGCCACCGCAAAGGCGGCAATGTATAACCTCAAACGCGGCGAGGCAGGTCGCGCGACCTTCTTCCCCCTGACTTCTATGAAGCCGTCTGCCCCCACAAAGGAGTTGACCGATGCCACGGGCTTTGCGGGCTACGTGGGAATTGCGGATACGCTGGTCAGTGCGGATGCAAAATTCCGTGACGTGCTTTCCTCGCTTCTCGGTCGCACCGTGGTGTTCGATAACATCGACCACGCAACCGTTATGGCAAAGGCACTTCATTACCGTGTGCGTGTCGTCACGCTGGACGGTCAGCAGATCAACGCGGGCGGTTCCTTTACCGGTGGTTCTGTTCGTACGGGTAGCGGTATTTTGACCCGTGCGGGCGAGATCAAGCGTTTGGAAGGGGAATGGAAGGAGCTGGAGGCGTCCGTTTCCCAGCTGACGCGTGAGGTAGAGGCTCTGCGTGAAGAGGTGCAGGACCTTGAGGACGAGAAATACGCCGCAGAAGATCGTAAGGAGCTCATCGGTGTGCTTCGCAGTACCGAGAACGGGCAACTGGAGCAGCTTCGCGCAAAGCTCGAGGCAAACGATACGCTCTTAGGCAAGCTCAAAAACGATATGCGTGAGTACGAAAACGCGCGTGTTAAATACGAAGAGGATATCGAAACGCTGACGGCAGAGGAAAAAAATCTGCGCCACCGTATTCGTGAGTTGTCCGATTTCCGTTCCGAAAAGGACGCGGAGCGCGGAGAGACCATTTTGCGATTGGACGAGATCGCACGCGCTTTAACCGAAATGTACATCCGCATCAGCGAAACGCAAAAGGATATCGAAACGGCTGAGACGCTCAAGCAAAGCTCCGAGGAGAGAATTGAAAATCTCAATCGAGAGATGATGACCCTTGCGGGACGGATCAACACGCAAACTGAGCAGATCCGCCTGACCAATGAGGCAATGGAGGTCAACCGTACGGCGTATGAGGCGGCAACCAAGCTGCTCGAATCGCTCAACGAAAAGCGCGGAGAGGTCGAAAAGGATAATTTTGAGTTTGAAAGAAAGCTCAATGAACTGAACGCAAAGCTCCGTGACCGCATGAATCAAAAGGAGCTGATCTTCCGCGAGCATACCAAGTGCGAGGCAAAGCTGCTCAATCTGCGCGATACGCAGGACAAGCTTGCTACCAAGCTTTGGGACGACTATGAATTGACCCGCAACGACGCAATGGCGCTGGGATATCCGCCCGTCACCAAGGAAAACCGTTCCGAGATGATGGCACTTCAAACCGAGTGCCGCAACAAATTGCGTGTCATGGGACACGTTGACCTCGATGCCGTCAACAAGTACGAGGAGGTCAGAACTCGCTACGATTACCTCAACGGACAAATCACCGATCTTGATAAAGCACGCAAGGATCTGAACAACATCATCAATCAGCTCGAGGTTGAGATGAAGGATGCGTTTGTCGATTCCTTCAACAAGATCAACGAAAACTTTGGAAAGGTATTTGCCGAGCTCTTTGGCGGCGGTTCTGCCGAACTGTCCCTGTCCGATCCGGAAAACGTTCTGGAAAGCGGAATTGAGATCAAGGCGGCACCTCCCGGTAAGATCATCAAGAGCTTGATGCAGCTCTCCGGTGGTGAGCAGGCGTTTATCGGAGTTGCGCTCTTCTTTGCGATTATTCAGGTCAACCCCACGCCGTTCTGTATTCTCGACGAGATCGAGGCGGCGTTGGACGAGGTAAACGTCGAGCGTTTGGCGCAGTACATCAAGAGATATTCGCACGGAACGCAGTTTATTATGATCACGCACCGCCGCGGAACGATGGCGGCTGCCGATCGCCTTTACGGTGTCACAATGCCCGAGCACGGTATTTCCAAGGTGCTGATGCTTGACGTAAATGACATTTCCAAGAAGGAAGGAGAAGACTGGAATGGGATTTTTGGATAAGCTGTTTGGCAGAAAGAAGCGCGAGCAAGAGCTTCAAGCGGCCGAAGAAGCAGCAAGAATAGAAGCAGAAGCCAAAGCGAAAGCCGAAGCAGAAGCCAAGGCAAAAGCAGAGGCAGAAGCCAAAGCGAAAGCAGAGGCGGAAGCCAAAGCAAAAACAGAGGCAGAAGCCAAAGCGAAAGCCGAGGCAGAAGCCAAAGCAAAAGCCGAGGCAGAAGCCAAGGCGAAAGCCGAGGCAGAAGCTAAAGCGAAAGCCGAAGCAGAAGCCAAAGCAGCAGAAAAAGAGGAAGAGCCCGCTCCCACCGAGGAGACCCGCAAAAAGGAAAAGAAATCCTTCTGGAGTCGAGTCAAAGAGGGGCTGACCAAGACCAAGAATGCGATTTTTGGACAGATCGACGATCTGCTCAAGAATTTCGTCAAGGTCGATGAGGATCTTCTGGAGGAACTGGAGGAGGTTTTGATCTGTGCCGACGTTGGCGTCAACGCCACGGAGGAGATCATCGAGGAGCTTCGAGAACAGATCAAGGACGGAAGACTCAAGGAAAAAGAACAGATCACCGAAACCTTGCGCAAAATTTTGGAGGGCATGATCGGAGAAGGCGAGCCTTTGAAGTTGGAAACCTCTCCTTCCGTCATTCTCGTCATCGGTGTCAACGGTGTCGGAAAAACGACCTCGATCGGTAAAATTTCCAATCAGCTTCGCAAGAGTGGCAAAAAGGTTGTGGTTGCGGCGGCGGATACCTTCCGCGCGGCAGCGATCGATCAGCTTGCGGTATGGTGCGAGCGTGCAAAAGTCGAATTGGTTCGCCAAAACGAGGGCAGTGACCCCGCGGCGGTCGTATTCGACGCTTGCCACGTTGCTAAAAATAAGCAGGCGGACGTTTTGATCATCGATACCGCAGGCCGACTTCACAATAAGACCAACCTGATGAACGAGCTGGCAAAGATCAACCGTGTCATCGACCGCGAGCTGCCCGGTGTGAGCCGCGAGAATCTTTTGGTTCTGGATGCCACCACGGGTCAAAATGCGATCCTGCAGGCAAAGGAATTCAAAAATGCCGCGTCTCTTACCGGCTTGATCCTCAACAAGATGGATGGAACGGCAAAGGGCGGTATCGTTATTGCGATCCGTCAGGAGTTGAACATCCCCGTGAAGTTTATCGGTGTGGGTGAAAAGCTTGACGATATGCAGGAATTCGATCAGAGTGAGTTCGTTCGCGCACTGTTTGAATGAGGGAGCGCATGATGAAGCTGGTTCTTGCATCCCGTAACAAAAAAAAGATCGAGGAGCTTCGTACACTCCTCTGTGAAGAATTTGAAAACGTAGAGATCCTTTCTCTCGACGACGTTGGCATTACGGGCGAGATCGAGGAGGACGGAATCACGTTTGAGGAAAACGCGCTGATCAAAGCACGTGTTGCCGCAACGAGCGGATATATCGGAGTTGCCGATGATTCGGGAATCTCGGTGGACGCTCTGGGCGGTGAGCCGGGGGTATATTCCGCCCGATATGCCGCAAAATGTAACTTTGCGGGAGATCACGACGACGAGGGCAACAATCAATGCCTGTTGTACAACCTGCGCAACGTTCCCGAAGCGGAGCGCACGGGTGGCTACGTTTGCGCAATCGCCTGCGTTTTGCCGGACGGACGGGAATTTACCGTTCGCGGAGAGGCGCGCGGCAGAATTTTGTACGAGTATCACGGAAACGGTGGTTTTGGTTACGATCCGCTCTTCTATTTCGAGGAGTTTGGCAAGACCTTTGCAGAGATCACAGCCGAAGAAAAGCACACCGTTTCTCATCGCGGCAAGGCGATCCGCGCCTTTGCCAAAACCTTGAAGGAACTGTTATAATCCATGAAATTTTCCGAGTTTTTCGCATCTCCCGGTGTGCGCCGCCTGTCGGTCATTCTCGGTATCCTCGCGGGTATCGGAACAACGATGTTTACCGATTGGCGCATCGGGGTTTTGGCGGGAGCGGTGGTAACGCTTTTGGCATCCATCGTTCTGCCTATCATCTTTTACGTTCAATTTTTACCCTACGCCCGTATCAAAAAAGAGCTCAACCGTCCCTTCCTTTTTGACGAGCCCGTTCGCTTTACGGTCAAGCACGGAACGGTTGGCGGCTTCTTTATCCTGACCGAAAAAAGCATGATCTTCCTTTCCCTGGAGTGCACCACGCATATGCTGGAGCTCCCGCGGGATAAGGTCAAGCAGGTCAGCGCGGGGAAGGATATGACGTTGGACGTTTATCTGAGCAACACCCAATTTGTCAGAGTGTTTTCCGCCGTGCGCGAGGAATTGATCGAAATTTTGCGCGAAAACGGCTGGAACATCACCGAATGAAAGGATTTTTATGATCACATCCAAGCAAAGAGCCTACCTTCGCAGTATGGCAAACTCTCTGCCTGCCATCATGCAGATCGGCAAAGGCGGACTCAACGAAAATATGCTCAAAACCTTCTCCGACGCGCTGGAAGCAAAAGAGCTGATCAAGCTTCACGTATTGGAAAACAGCGGAGAAGATCCGCGTGAATTGGTCAACACCCTGGCGGATGCGCTGGGGGCTGAACCGGTTGCGGCAACGGGACGCAAGATCGTTTTGTATCGCGCGTCTTCCAAAAAGCCGACCATCGAGCTTCCGCGGGCATGACGCGCATCGGAATTTACGGCGGCACCTTTTCGCCTCCGCATAACGGACACGTTGCCGCTGCTCGCGCCTTCATGGAGCAGATGTGGCTGGATTTTCTCTACGTTATTCCCACCGCGCTCCCCCCGCACAAGGATCCCGAGATCAATATTGATCCCTCGCACCGCCTTGAAATGTGCAGGCGCGCGTTTGCGGGGATGGAGGGCGTTTACGTCAGCGATATGGAGATCCGACGCGGTGGCAGAAGCTATACCGTGGATACCTTGCGCGAGCTTGCGGGGGATGACCGCCGCCTCTTTCTGCTTTGCGGAACGGATATGATGCTGACGCTGGACGAGTGGCGTGAGCCGGAGGAGATCTTCAAGCTTTGCTATCCCGTGTATATCCGACGGGAAAAGGATCCTTTGCTGGATGCGCGCATCGTGCAAAAAATCGCGGAATATCAGGAAAAATACGGAAAAGTGGTGCGTCGTATCGTTACCGATCCCATCACTGTTTCCTCAACCGATATCCGAGCGCGCATTCAAAGCGGCAAAACCGTATCCGATCTTATCCCCTCATTGGTGGAAACATACATCAATGACAATCATTTATACGTTTGAAAGGGAAGGAGACAGAGCATAATGATTACGATTACCGAACCCATGCTGAACGAATTACGCAAATGCGTGATGTCCTCCATGTCGCAAAAGCGAGCGATTCATACGCTTGCCGTAGAGGAAATGATCGTTCGCCTGTGCGCGCTTTACTGTCCCGAATACACCATGCAAATGCGTGCGGCGGCACTGTTACACGACGTTACCAAAGAGATCAAAAATGAGGAGCAAGTCTCTCTTTGTCAACAATACGGCATCGATCTGACCCCTTCCGATCTCTTGTCTCCCAAAACGCATCACGCACGCACAGCGGCAGAAAAGATTGTACGCGAGTTTCCGGAGTTTGCCGATCCGATCATTGTCAACGCGGTGCGCTGGCATACCACAGGACACGCGGGGATGACGCTGACCGAAAAGCTGTTGTACCTTGCCGATTACATTGACGAATCCCGCACGTTCCCGTCCTGCGTTCTCTTGCGCCGCTACTTTTTTGGTGCAGCTCCCGAAGGAATGAACCGCGACGAAAGAAACGCACTGCTCAACGACACGCTGATCCTTTCTTACGACATGACCGTCAAAGATCTGTTGGAGGAAGGCAAGCCGGTTGCCGCTGATACGATCAATGCCAGAAACGATCTGTTGATCGAGGCGGCAAATCGCTAAACATACGAATCGTTCGCGCCTTACATATTTGAAACGTGTGAGGTGCCAACATGAAAAGAACGGTAGCGGTTTTATTTCTCCTTCTGATGCTGATATTGGGGGAGCTTTTGCCCGCTCATGCTACGGGGGATGCGTGTTCTGTTCCAACCGTTGCCCAAGGAGAGGATCGCGTCACACGCTTTTTGCTTTTGGGATGTGACCGCTCCACCAAATTGACCGACAGTATTTTATTGGTTTCGGTCAACGAAACGCAAAAGTGCGTCAGTATCCTGCAAATCCCGAGGGATACCTATGCCGAATATACCGATCGGGATTACAAAAAACTCAACGGCGGAATGCAAGCACGCGGAGAGCGCGGAATCAAGACCTTTCTTTCCGAGGCACTTGGTGTACCGATTCAATATTTTCTGGTGTTGAAGCTGGATTTTTTCAGAAAGCTCGTCGATGCCATCGGTGGGGTCGAGGTCGAAATTCCGCAGGATATGGTTTATTCCGATCCCTCGCAGGATTTGGAGATCATGCTCCCCAAGGGAAAAATGCGTCTTGGAGGGAAGGAAGCGGAGCAGTTCGTGCGTTACCGTTCGGGCTACGTCAATGCCGACCTTGGAAGGCTGGATGCGCAAAAGGTGTTTTTGCGTGCGTTTGCCAAGCAGTGCAAGTCTCTCTCGCCGGGGGTCATATTGCGTATTTTGGGGTTGGCACTCACGGGAGTGAGCACAGACGTTGGCGCCGTGGATGCGGTACGCGTTTTAAAAACCTTGCTTACCTGCGATCCCGATACCGTTCCCATGGCAACGCTCACGGGTCAGGCGGTGCAGGGAAAGAGCGGGGCGTGGTATTACGTTCTCAATCGGAGCGGTGCTTGTCGGATGCTGAACGAGTTCGCCTTTCCGAGCACACCGATACGAGAGGATTGCTTTGATCCGCGCGGTCTCTTTTTGCGCGAGGGCAACGAACGCTTTGCCAAAATCTATTTTGCCGATCCCGGGCAATTGCCGCTGGATTCAATTTGTTCGTCATGAAAATTCATATAGATCCCAAAGAAAGGAAATACCGAAGAATGGATGAAACAATGCAACAACTTCCCAAACTGACCGATGCGACCCCCGAGGAGCTCGTTCACGCGATTTTTGACATTCTGGATGCCAAAAAAGCGCACAAGCTCAAGGTCTTGCGCGTCAACGATCAAACCGTGATTACCGATTATTTTGTAATCTGCACCGGTAATTCGAGTACGCAGGTCAAGTCGCTTGGCGGGGAATTGGAATATAAAATGGGCTTGCGGGGTGTTGATCCCGTGCACTACGAGGGGCGTGACAGCGACGGTTGGGTCGTGCTTGATTACAGCCACGTGATCGTGCATATCTTCAATCGCGAGCTGCGTGATTTTTATCAATTGGAAAAGCTCTACGGTGATGCCGAGGAGATTCACTTTGTCGGAATCGATGAGGCAAACGGCGAGGGCAAGGAGGAACAGGAATGAAATACGATTTTAAACAGATCGAGCCCAAGTGGCAAAAAAAGTGGGATGAAGCCAAAGCGTTTTGCGCCGAGGATCACAGCACAAAGCCCAAGTACTATACGCTGGTAGAATTTCCGTATCCCAGCGGTGCGGGTATGCACGTAGGTCACATCAAGGCATATTCCGGCCTTGAGGTTGTTTCTCGCAAGAGAAGAATGCAGGGATATAACGTATTGTTCCCGATCGGATTTGACGCATACGGACTTCCTACCGAAAACTATGCAATTAAAACGGGTATGCATCCCCGTGTCGTAACCGACCGCAACATCGAAAAGTTTACATCTCAGCTCAAACGTGTCGGATTTTCCTTTGATTGGTCCCGTGTTGTGGATACCACCGAAGAGGAGTACTACCGTTGGACGCAATGGATCTTTTTGAAGATGTTCGAAAAGGGCTTGGTATTCCGTGATATTGCACTCGTCAATTATTGCCCCAGCTGTAAGGTTGTTTTGTCCAACGAGGACTCTCAGGGCGGTAAGTGCGATATCTGCCACAGCGACATCGTGCAAAAGTCCAAGGCGGTCTGGTATCTGCGCATCACCGAGTATGCGGACAAGCTGTTGTCCGGCCTTGACGAGGTAGATTATCTTGCCAACGTCAAGCAGCAGCAGGTCAACTGGATCGGCAAATCCACGGGTGCGTTCGTCAATTTCTCCCTCAAGGAGATCGACGAAAAGCTCCGTATTTATACCACCCGCCCCGATACGCTCTTTGGCGTTACCTTTATGGTCATCGCTCCCGAGCATCCCATTATCGAGGCAAACCGCGATCGCATTGCCAACATTGAGGCTCTTGACGAGTATCGTGAGGCTTGCGCAAAGAAGACCGAATTCGAGCGTACCCAGCTCGTCAAGGAAAAGACGGGTGTCCGTATTGAAGGATTGACCGCTATCAATCCCGTTTCCGGCAAGGAGATCCCGATCTATATCTCCGATTACGTGATGATGGGTTACGGAACGGGTGCGATTATGGCAGTACCCGCACACGATGAGCGCGACTACGCGTTTGCAAAGAAGTTTGGCATCGATATCGTCGAGGTCATCAAGGGCGGTGATATTTCCAAGGCGGCGTATGCGGGCGACGGTGAGATGGTCAACTCCGACTTCCTCAACGGATATACCAATAAAAAGGATTCCATCGAGCGCATGATCAAGCATCTGAGTGAGATGGGAATCGGTGAGATGGGCGTTCAGTACAAGATGAAGGATTGGGCGTTCAACCGCCAGAGATACTGGGGCGAGCCGATTCCGATCGTGCACTGTCCCGATTGTGGAATCGTTCCCGTTCCTTACGAGGAGCTGCCGCTCAGACTTCCCAACGTCAAAAACTTTGAGCCGGGTGAGGGCGGAGAGAGCCCCTTGGCAAAGATTCCGGAATACGTCAATTGCAAGTGCCCCAAGTGCGGTGGCGATGCAAAGCGTGAGACCGATACCATGCCGCAGTGGGCAGGTTCTTCCTGGTACTTCCTGCGTTATATCGATCCTCACAATACCCAAGCGCTCGCAGATCCCGAAAAGCTCAAGTACTGGATGCCCGTTGACTGGTACAACGGTGGTATGGAGCACGTAACGCGCCATATGATCTACTCCCGTTTCTGGCACAAGTTCCTGTACGATCTCGGTGTCGTTCCCGTATCCGAGCCTTACGCAAAAAGAACCGCGCAGGGTTTGATTCTCGGTCCCGACGGGGAAAAGATGTCCAAGTCCAAGGGGAACGTCGTGGACCCCAACGACGTCGTTGACGTATTCGGTGCCGACGTTCTGCGTACTTACGTCCTCTTTATGGGGGACTATGGAAGTGCCGCTCCTTGGAACGAGAGCTCCATGAAGGGATGCAAGAGATTCCTTGAGAGAATGGCAGATCTGATCGATCTGATCAAGGGAGAGGGTGTTACGCCCAAGCTGGAGTCCGCGATCCATAAGACTGTCAAAAAGGTTTCCTTGGATATTGAGGATCTCAAGTTTAATACCGCAATCGCTTCGATGATGGCACTTCTCAACGAGATTTACGACGTTGGAAGCATTACGCGCGACGAGGTTAGCGTCATTGCACGTCTCCTCTCTCCCTTCGCACCTCACTTGGCAGAGGAAATGTGGGAGACCCTTGGTGGGGAAGGACTCTGCTCGCTTGCCGCATGGCCGGAATGGGATGAGGCAAAGACCGTTGACAGCACCGTAGAGGTTGCCGTTCAGGTCAACGGAAAGGTCAGAGCAACCGTCAGCCTGCCCGTGAACTGCCCCGCGCCCGAGGCAATTGCAGCCGCAAAGGCAAATGAAAAGATTCTGCCTTTGATCGAAGGAAAGACCGTCATCAAGGAGATCAGCATTCCCAATAAGATCATCAATATCGTGGTAAAATGAGCGGAAACGTTCTGATTTTATCCGAGGATGCGGTTTTTGCGCGGATGCTTGAGATCGAACTGATGATGCGAGGGTGGAAGCCCGTTGTGGCAACTGCTCCCATAGAGGGCTTTGATGCCGATGCGGTGCTGTGGGATCTTGACAGTATTCGTTTTGATACGGGAATGCTGTCGGAAATGCATATCATCGGTTTTACGGCACATGCCACGGTATCGGCACTTGACCCCGACCGCATTTGCTCCATCATTTTGCATCGCCCGTTTGAGATGCGGATGCTGCGAGAGGAGCTTGAGCTGTTGCTCTCGGATGATGGAAAGCAGCGAATCCGAGGACGGTCTCGCGGACGCTTTGTTTTGACAGGTCAAACCTTGACCTATCGGGACAAAGCCGTTACGCTCAGCCCTTCCGAGGCGGAGGTGATGCGGTTGCTGTTAGATGCAAAGAGCAATCCCGTGTCGCGGGCGAACATTGCAAAGGCGATCGGAGATTCTGCAACGAACAAGGCGGACGTTTACGTTTGCTATCTGCGTCGCAAGCTCAGAATGCTTACCGATCGCAATCACCTGATCACGGTGCGCGGGGTCGGATACAGATTTCAAGAATAAAAAACGGTGAGGATCGAATGCGATTTTGCATTCGATCCTCGCCGTTTTGATTGTTATGCGACACCAAACGGTTCTTTCGATCGTGTCACTTATTGAAATCCATCCGGAAATACGCAATCCGCAACCGTTACGTCCGTGCAGTCATCCTTTGCAAAGCCACCGCTCCAGGCAAAAAGTGCGGAAGGGGAGCTTTTAACGCGCACTTGTTCCAAACGCATCGTATGGACTCCGCGCAAGGAGAGCATGTATTCACCGCGTGCCGCTCGCCGACGTGCGTCGGGAGCTTCCTTTTCGGTGTGAATCCTGATATCGATATTCCGCAAGGTAATGTCTTCTATGACACAGGTGTTTGTGGCTTCCACACGTAAATTTCCAATGCCGGACAGGCGCATATTCTCTAAGGTGATATGACGAATTGATCCGATCTCCCCCTTGAGATGCATGATATGTCCGAGATCCGATCCCGAAACGCCGGAAATACGCACGTCTTCAATTTCGGCGCAACCGCGTCCGGCATAGCTTGTAATACATTGCAATGCTGCTCCGGCACGGGGGATGACGATGTTGGAAATGCAGATGTGGCGAATTTGCCCGGTTCCAACCCCGATGCGGATTGCCATCACCGAGCAAGAGAGAACACAGTTGGAGATGGTGATATATTCACAAGGACGTGGCTTTTTGAGACGGTGAGCTGCAGTACGAAGCGTAATGGCATCATCACCCGTATCAATGATGCAATCCGAAACCGTTACAAACCGACAGCAATCGATGTCAATTCCGTCGGTGTTTCCAAAGTGCGGTTGATTATATACTTTGATACCACGGACGCTGACCTGTTCACATCCGTATAAAAAGAGTGACCAGCAAGGGGAATTGCGAATCGTAATGTCTTGAACGCGAACGTTTGTGCATTCAACAAAGCAAACGACTTGACCGGGGCGCAACAATTCCTTGTTGCGCGCGTACGACATTCCTTGACGCCAAACGTAGCCGGTCATCCATTCGTAATGGGGATAAAATCGGGGTTCCTCATAGAAAAAATCGCCTGAGGCATCAATGGTACCGCCACCGCAAATCGCAACGTCGGTGCATTCAATCGCCATGATCAAGTGTTTTGCGCGCCATTCCTCAGTGGTAGAGCCGTAATTTTGTTCATAAGCATCGTCGGTGTTATAGTCAGCAAGATCAGTGCTTGCCACCAGTGTTGCCCCGTGTGAGAGATGGAGTTCGACATGATCCTTTAAAAAAACAGAACCCGTCAGATAACGCCCTGCCGGAACATCAACCGTGCCGCCTCCGTTCTCAGCGCAGAAATCAATCGCAGCTTGAATTGCACGTGTCGCCAATGTTTTGCCGTCCGCAATCGCTCCAAAATCCTTAATGCAGTACATGATTTCTCCTTTTTGATATTAAAATGATGGTGGATTCGGGATCCACCATCATTTTAATATATTTTTGCAAAAAATGCAATAGAAAAACTAAAAAATCAGATAATATTTCCATTTTCGCGGAAGCCTCTCCAAACCGATTCAAACGCCTCGTTCGTGTCCGGTATTTGCCGAACGGGACGCCAAACGACTTGATAGTTTCCGTTGTTGTCGCGTTTGATCTCCTGAATCGATGCGTTCAACGATGAGTCGCCTACGCAAAGACGGAAGATCTCCTCAAGTCCATCGCGCAAAGTTCCCGTCGCATCGGTGTAAAGGGCAGAGCCGCGCGAATAGACGGTTTTCTCGGTAAAATCGATCATTGCAGACAGGGTCGCGTCCTGAACCGTAAGAATATCCGCAAGGCGATAAGCCAGATACAGATGCGAGGGGGAAGCAACGCCTACCGTTTGAGAAAGGCACTCAAGCTCGGTGCGGATCTCCTGACGCGCGGCTTTCATACGGTCGGCGTTTCGGATTGCTCCGCCGCAGTCGCTCATTCGTCGCTGTGCCGCTTCGGTTGCGTTGATAACGTTGTTTTCGTGTTTTAAGTTCGCGTCCGCAAATGCACGGTGCTTTTGCAATGCTTTGTCGGCAATTTTGGCAAAGCGTGTACGGTCGATCGGTTGACGGTCAGATGCGCAAATTTTTTGCGCGGCACGCAAGGAGCCGACCTGACCCGCATTGAGCGCGCTTCCGCCGGGACGTGCCACACCGTGCGTTCCCGCACATTCTCCCACTGCAAACAGCCCTTCAACCGAGGTCTGCCACCAAAGATCCACGGCGATTCCACCGTTGTTGTGTTGCGCACAAAGTGCAATTTCCAAATACGTGCGCGAAATATCCACGCCCTTTGAGGCGTAAAGCTCAATTGCCGGTTGGTTCATGTGCGCCAGCCGCTCGATCGGTGTTCCAAAGCAGGCGTCGGCATTTTTGAGATATTCATACGCCTCGGGAGAGAGCTTTTGAAAGTCGATCGAATCAAGACCAAACGGATTTTTCGTAAAGTCAAGATATACGCGTCGTCCGCGCAAAACGCATTCACGGTAGATGAGAAGATCGATCACCGAGGAGCCTTCAAGCACCTTTTTGCTGTCAAACGGCCATTGATAGCCCTTGAGAAAGACGTTTGAGAGTGCCTCGTAGGGATCGTTGAAGGATTCGGACAAAAATTCATATTCCGCTCCGTTTGCATCCATCGAAACAAAACGGGGGAGCACTTGCATATACGTACCGGAAACGTTCCAACGCGGGGAGACCGATGCCAATCCGTACTGCCATTCGGTCATATTCTGCAAAGACGCACCCGCGCCGATTGCCAATGCGGTGCTTCCACTTTGTGAGGTCGGATAAACGCTGTCGGCATAGATCCCCGCAGGTCCTCCCGTTGCCAAAATCACGTGAGGGGTCTCAAAGACCCAAAATTCGCCGCTCTTTTTCTCCAAGGCGAGAACGCCGCAAACGCCGCACGCGTCGGTCAAAAGCTCAATCGCCAACAATCCATCGTAAACGGTGAGCCCTAAACGTTCGGATTCGCGTTGAAGTACCTCCGTCATGAATTTAGAGGTCAAAGGGCCTGCCGAGGTCGCTCTTGCGTAGGGATCGTGGTCGGTTTTATAGCCCACGTACTCACCGTAGCGATTGACGGGAAAGGGAACCCCCAACTCGCACAGATGCAAAAAGCAGCGCGATGAGAGTGCCGCTTCGCAAAGTGCGTTGTCTCCGTCGGCAGAGCCGTTGGAAAAAAGATCCCTTGCCATTTGTTTCACACTGTCGGGGGAATCTCCGCCAAGACCGAGCTTATAGTAGGTCTGTTTGTCGCTTCCCGTGTTGCGGGAGGTGCCGCAAAGCACCCCTTCCGTCAAAAGCGCAACACTCTTTTTTCCGCTTTCCAAAATACGGTTTGCAGCGTTGTAGCCCGCCGCACCGGAGCCGATCACCAGCGCGTCAAGCGAATTGATCATACGGTACTTCATATCAAAGCCTCTGCAAATGAAAGCCACCGTCCACGTCAAGCGAGACTCCCGTTACGTAGGAAAGAGAACCGTTGCAAAGTGCCACGGTTGCCTTTGCAATATCCTCGGGCTGTCCCCAACGCTTGATGGGAAGGAGACCTCCGTCAATCAACTTGTCATATTTTTCGGTTACGGTTTCGGTCATCGGAGTGGCGATAATGCCGGGGCGGGTTTCGTTTACGGGGATCCCATACTCTGCAAGACGTGTTGCAAAGAGCTTGGTAATCATCGATACGCCCGCCTTGGAAACACAATATTCTCCGCGATTGACCGATGCGGCGTAGGCGGAAAGGGAGGAGGTGTTGCAGATGTAACCTCTGATCCCGTCCACGGGTTCGTTTTGAATCATACGGTTTGCCACTGCTTGCGTCAAAAAGAAGGTCCCCTTTGCGTTGATGTCCATTACGTAGTCGTAGCTTTCCTCGGTCATTTCCAAGAGATCCGCGCGCACACGGGGAGCAACTCCCGCCACGTTTACGAGTACGTCGATCTGTCCGCCAATCTCCAAAACGTGCGCAATCAAGCGCTCGCGGTCTTCGGTGACCGAAAGATCTCCCGAAAGGTAATGAAAATTGGGATGAGAGAGCTCGGCTTTGGCTTTTTCAATAGGGGAGCGTCCCATGCCGAACACGCGGTATCCGTCGGCGAGAAAGCGTTCGGCAATGGCTTTTCCGATGCCTCCGAGGCAGCCTGTAACAATTGCGTTTTTCATACGGGTGTTCTCCTTATTGCTGTTTTAAAATCACGTCACGGTAAAGGGAGGTATAAACAGGATCGCGGATCACGCAACCGGGCGTTGACCCCGCACGCATCAATTGCGTGCATTTGGAGCAGGCAATACAGCACTGTTCTTTTTTCATTTCTCCGTTTTTAAGAATGTCGTTTGCAAAATCGGGATATGCAAAAACGGTTCTTCCAAATCCCGCAACGTCAAAGTCGCCGCGCTCAATATAGGCAGCCGCAACGTGAGGCGCGGCAACGCCGAGATAGGAGAGTGCCGAGCAAATGATCTTCATGTCTGGAACTGCTTTTTTTAATTCCGCCGTTCCGTCAAGCATCCGTGCAACACCTGCGAGCGGATGCTCGTCGGGGGAATACGCGCCCATTGCAAAGGGACGGTTGACGTGAGGGTTGAAATAGGGATTTCCCATCGTGATGTTGATCAGCTCCATCCCCATTTCGGAAAGCTGTTTGAGAAGCATGATCGGTTCGGTGGGATCAAAATCAAGGGAACCATCCTCCTTGACGCCAAAGCCGTAGGGGTAGGGGAATCCATCGTAGGCGTTGAGTCTTGTGGTAACGATAAAATCTTTTTTACAAATTTGCATGGCACCCGCAACACTCTCTCGCAAAAGGCGCGTGCGATTTTCAAAGCTTCCACCGTAGCGACCTTCACGCTCAAAGGCGGAGAGTAATTCGCAGTTGAGATAGCGATGACAGCATTTGATATCCACTCCGTCAAAACCGGCATCTTCTGCCAGAGCTGCCCCCTCAACCCAAGCCTCTCCAACGCGATCCAGATACTCGTCCGAGACGATTCTGCCGGGGTCAATGGGGCAATCCTTTTCAAAAATCGGGTTGTTGTAGGCAATCAAGGGCTCGGGCACACCGTTTGGCTTGCTGTAGCGTCCCGAATGTGTGGCTTGCATCACAACGATCGGTTCGATCCCATTGGAGCGGAGCGCGGTCTCTTTGATTCTCTCAACCTCGCGGCGAAACGCATCTACGTTACCTTTATGAATATAGAGCTGACGGGGATTGGCACGCGCCTCGGGAAGGACTGCGGTTGCTTCAAACCAGATCAGTCCGGCACCTCCGCTTGCAAATCTGTCATACCGACGGATCGTTAATTCATCGGGTTCTCCCGTCCGCGTCCCATCGCAGCCCTCCATCGCCTGGCAAGCAAGACGATTGGGAATCATCTTGCTTCCAATCGTTAAGGGATTGCTCAGACTTTTCGTGCTTTCCGAAAAGGGCAGATTTTGTGCTGTTTCCTCGTTCTCTTTTTTAAATGCTTCCTGCGCCAGATATACGGTTGACACGTTGACATCTCCTTTTTTGCAAATTTTCACAACTACATTATAGCATAGTTTTGTGCCGATTGCTATGATTATCGTGCTGAGTTTTGTGTAAATCCTGTTTTTTCTATTGCAATTTTCAAAGAAAGGCGGTATAATATGACCGTGGACAAAAATGTAACACGATATTGAACGCAACGTGCGGTAGGATCGATCAAGGTCCCGTTGGAGCTTTTGGAAAGGAGACGGCAATGTATTCCAAAATTCTATTAGCAGGCTATTCCGAGCATTTGTCCGGAAAATCCAATCACTATCACGATGGGCATCAGCTTTTATACGTGGTACGCGGAGAGGCAGAGATTTCGGTGGGAGGCAAGAGTGAGACCGTAGGAGATGGAACACTCGTGCTGTTCAGCCGATTTGAGGAGCATTCCATCCGTGTCAAAAGCGACGAATACAAGCGGTTTTTCCTGCACGTTTCTCCCGAAACGCTGATGACGGGAGAGGATGAGATCCTGTTTTCGGTGCTTGTCAACCGCACGCCCGGATTTTGTCATATTGTGCGTGTGGGGGAATATGCCGCGCAGGTTGAGGGGATGCTTCGGCGTTTGACGCGTGAATTTCGTTCGGAATCTCTCTTTCGTGAGGAGATGATGGATGCGATTCTGCGCGGATTGCTGATCACGGTCTGCCGCTTGATGCCTAGCCTTTCCTTGCCCGCACAAAGCGAGCAGAGCCGATTGATCTACCGTATTCAAAAGCGGTTTGAGAATGAATACGGAGAACATTTTACCGTGAGTAGCTTGGCAGAGGAATACCATATGAGTGCATCCTATCTTTCGCATCTTTTCAAGGACGTTACGGGTAGCTCGGTGATGGAATATCTCACCGCCTGCCGTATGCAGGCAGCCAAAACCTATCTTGCAACCTCCGATCTGTCCGTGGGAGAGATCGTTTCCGCGTGCGGCTTTACCGACGACAGCAACTTTAGCCGAAGCTTTCGTCAACGGACGGGAATGACTCCAAGCGAATTTCGCAAGTATTACCGTAACACGATCTGACGGATCGGGCTTTCACGGCAAGGGGATGAGCGTTTTCTTCCGCTATAGGAGTCAACGATCCCCGTAGAACGAGCGATTTACTTTTATCAGCACAGCGTTGTCGCAAAAAAAGATTGCGGCAACGCTCTTTTTTTGTTGACATTTCCAAAGAAACATGGTAAAATAAAAATAGCATCATCCAAATTGAACAAGATTGGAGACTATTTATGAAAAACAAAAAGAGAACACAACGACTGATTGCCTTGATTTTGACCTTGGCAACCGTGATTCCCCTGATCGGGGCGGTTCCGCTTCTTGTCAATGCCGCGGAGACCGAGTTGTATTCTGAAAATTTCGAGGGCTTCGGTACGCGCGATGAGGGGACGCTTCTTGTCAAGGCAGACGGCTTTTCCAATGATATCCCCAACACCACCGCAGTTGCCAAGAAAGAGAATAATACCTATCTCAAGGTCAATTTTGCTTCCGCAAACGATCCCAACAAGACCGTTCACTACGTAAAGGAAGCAAACACCTATAAGAGAGTGGAGGACGCTGCGGGAAACACCTATACTACGGATGAAGCATCCTATGGATTGATTTCCGGAAATGACAAAAATCTGGATAAAAATCTGCAGCTCAAGCACAGCGCGCTTTCCTACGATCAAACTCCCACCATCGTTATAGAGGTGGATTATTATCTTTCCGATGATGCAAAAGGTACGATCCAGAGCCAATTCAAGACCTTCCTTTGCAAGGAAAACGGGAACAAAGAGCAAAGCTGGCTCAACCTGTTCCGCTTGGATGCTGACCAAGGACGCATGGAACTTGGCGGATATGCTACCGAAAACGTATATCTGAAAAAGGGTGATTGGAACACGATTTCCATCTTGATCGATCTCAAAAACGGAACGGCGGATTATTACCTGAACTACGCGCTGGCTTCCAAGAGCGCATCCTTGGGAAAAACCAATCTCAAGCTGAAGGAAAATTCCTTCATCGTTGCAAAGATCCCGCGCACCAATCGGGTCTCTGACGTGGCGAGCGAGCTGTTGGCAGGATGCTTTGGAGTCGATAATGTTCGCATCTACACGCCTGCGGACGGATGCGTGGTAACCGTTCCCGAAACCGACGAAAACGGCAACGTTCTGATGGGCGTTGAGGTTCTCAAGGACAATGCGGTGGTCAAGAAGCATCAAAAATCGACCGAGTATCTCACTACGATGAGAAGCAATGTGAACCCCTTGTATTTCAACGGTGGGGCATACGAGGGAATTATCACGTCTTTCTCCAAGCCCGCTGTCCGTTTGGCAGGTCCCGGGGGGATGCGTTTTGTCAATAGCATCGATCCTCAAAAGTATGCGGCTCTGATCGAACTGAAAAATCAGGGCATGATTACCAACGTGGAGTTCGGTACGCTCATCGCTCCCACCGTGTATGTCCGTCAGGCAGGGGATTCTCTTACGGTTGATGAATTGGATAAATTAAACAATCAGGTCAATTACGTCAAAGTCAAGGCAGAATGGGGCAAGTGGTACGAAGATCAGCCCTATACCTTTGCAGGCTCTCTGACCGACATCAAGCCCAGCCATTACACCGATGAGTTTGCGGGCGTCGGGTACGTTGCGGTCACGCTTTCCAACGGGCGCGTACAGTATTTTTACGGTGACTATTATCATCGCGGCGCATCGATCGCATCGCTTGCGGATGCCGCTTTGAAGGATACCGAAAAGACCTATACCGATGAGGAAAAGGGATTTTTGAACAGCTTTCAGATCGCTACCTTCAACGTAGAGGAATCGCTCATTTCCGACGTTTCCATGGCAAGTAACTATTTCTTCTTCCGCTATAACGGTGCGGACGTTCGCAAAACCGTTGACGTTTGCATTACCTACACGGGAGATAACGGCTGGCGTATCAAGGCTCAGCCCATCGGCAAGCTCGGCTTTGAGGGAATGGGTGCTGCCCAGGCTCTTGCCTACTACATGAACGAGGAGATCAACAATACTGTACTTCCCATCGATATCAAGCAGGAAAAATCCAAGCTGACCCTGTCCTGCGAGGACGGCAGCTACGTAACGATCGACACGGGAGAAAACTTCCAGATCCGCTTCTACAGTCCCAAAAAGGAATGCGTTTCCTCGATCTCCGATCTGATCGTGGAAAACGGAACCGTAACTCTCAAGGGCGGTCTCGTTGAAAACGAGGGCGTGTACGGCGGTGGTGAGCGATTTGACACCGTTAATAAGCGCGGAACCAAGTTTGACCTTTATACGTCCGACGGTTGGAACAAATCCAGCACGACCTATATGGCGATCCCGCTCTTTTTGACCACGCGTGGCGCGGGTATCTATGTCAACCGTTACGAGCGTATGACCGTTGATTTTGGAAAGAGCAACCTTTACGAGTGGTCCATTTGGCTCGAAAACGATACCATGGATTGCTATATTTATGCAACGGGAGATATCAAGGATCCCATCGAGAGCTATACCAAGCTTACCGGCACCTCGGATCTCCCCGATGAATGGTCCTACGGCGTTATGCTTTGCCGCTACAGCTCTGACCTGACCACGTTTGAAAACGATAGACTGGACGAACAGGGAAATCCCGTCCTCAATAAAGATAACGCGCCTTCCGGTCGAAGCGTCAAAACGCTCGTTCAGAATATGATCAACGCGGGCATGAAGCCCACAGCGGTCGTTATGGAAGGATGGAATTACCGAACGGTTACGACAAGCTCCTCCGCGAGAGCGGAATTGAGAAATACCGTTAAGTGGCTTGATGATCTCGGTATCAAAACGATGGTCTATATGGCGGTAGGAGGAAGCTTCACCTTTGGCTCAATGGCGGGCTTTAAGGAGGAATATCTCCTGCACGCTCATGTCACCAAGGATGGAAATACCACTTATACCTCCTCTATCCCCAAGGCAAATTATTCGGGCGGTAACCCCGACGTGGGAGATCCCAACGCAGGTCGTCCTTATCTTGATATTACCAATCCCTACGCATTGGAGTGGTTTTACGATCAGATCTGGGGAGATCTGATCCTCCTCGGTATCGACGGCGTTAAGATCGACTTCTGTGAGCAGGTTCCCGACGAGGGCTATGATTACGGCGGTCTTACGGTTGAGTACGATTGGTACGATCCTACTCAAATCGTTTCGGGTACCGAGCATCACTCCTATCCCGTCTATTTCATTTCCACCTTCTACCGTCGCATGAACGAACTGAAGGAAGCGAAAGGGGAGACCGACGGCTTCTACGTACTCTCGCGCGGTGGCGGTATCGGTTCTCAAAGAAACCCCTACCTTTGGGCAGGTGACCAGGTGCGTGCTTTCGATAAGCTGGACGATCAGCTGATGGCGGTTGTGAACTCCGGCCTTTCCGGTGTCCCCTTTATGACCTTCGATATGGCAGGTTACCGCTATTCTAACAATAAGCAGTATGCAAAGGGCGAGGAAACTCTGGAGCTGGAATCCCGCATCATGGCTCGTGCCGTTGAGTTTACTGCGTTTATGACCAATATCCAAACCCACGGAACGGTTCGAAACGCGTATGAATTGAACGAGGATGCACAGGAAATTTACTGCAATTACACTGCCTTGCACGATCTTTTGGCGGATTACATCGCCAAATGTGTCGAAATTGCGTGTGAGAGCGGTCTGCCGCCCGTGCGCCATCCCGTTCTGCATTATCAGCACGACGTTAACGTCTATTCCATCAAGGATCAGTTCATGCTGGGAGATGCTTTGATGGTAGCCCCCATCCTTTCGGATGGCTCCGTCAGAAGAACGGTCTATCTCCCCGAGGGCAATTGGACCAATCTCCTCACGGGTGAGGTCATTGAGGTGAGTGCTAAGGGGCTGATGCTTACGGTGGATGCAAATCTCGGACAGATTCCCGTATTCCTCAACAATCACTCTGCGGATGCGGAAATGCTTCGCGCGATCTTTGAGGGCGAGGTTTGGACCGCAATCAAGAACTGGAAATAATCATTCAAAGCGGCTGTCTCGAACGAACAACGAGGCAGCCGCACACTTTTTTGGACGTTTGTTTTTGATGTTGTTTATCACTTCCGAAGCGGTTCGAGGACAAATCGAGCCGCTTTTTTTGTTTTATTGAAAATATACAAAAATATTATAAAAAAATTCTGTAATTTGATTGACAAACCGGGTTTTATATGGTAGAATGTGGGCAAGCAGGTCAAACCGCCTGTCAAAATCCCCAAATCGTGGGGAAATTTACAAAGTTGAAAAGGATGACATTCGAAATGGAGAAAAAAACTTTTCAGGTCGCGGATGCGGCTGAGGTGAAGGTTGGCAGATGCCTGGCTGTAAAAAAGGTATTTCAGTCGCAAACGGCTCTGTATTTTACAAACAAAGAAGGACTCAGTCTGCGCCTTTCCAATCACGGCATTTTTGGTTGGAGATTGCAGGTAAACGCTAAGGATTACGATTCGTTTAACGATTTTGGCGCGGCACAGCAGTTGGCTAAATATATGGGCGAAACGCTCAATGACGCAGCAATTGCGTTTACACTTTCCGAAAAGGACGGCGCATTGGTTTTGACCGCACAGGACGGTACCACCGCTGTTCTGGCACTTTCCAAAACCTTCTCGCTCAAGTTCTTCAGCGCAGAGGGCAAGCTCACCACCGAAATCACCGGTGTGACTGCGGACGGTAAAAAGCTCATTCTCAAGGGAGCTTTGGAAGCAAACGAAGCCATCTACGGCGGCGGTGAAAGATTTGACGTCATCAACAAGAGAGGCACCGCAATGGCGCTGGAATCCTGTGACGGATGGAACAACTCCGGCACGACCTACGTCGTTCAGCCTCTGTTCCTCACCACTCGCGGCGGTGGTTTGTTCTTCAACCGCTACGAATCCTCGAATGCCGATTGGGGAAAAGAAAACGAAAACGAGTGGTTCTACCTCGTTCGTTCTCCCATTCTCGATTGCTATTTCTATCCCACCGGTGATTTCGCCGGCGCACTCAAGGCTTGCACCGAGTTTACCGGTCACGCGCTCATGCCCACTCCTTGGATGCAGGGTATGCAGATCTGCCGTTACGGTCCCGACTACTTCTGCTTCGATAAGACCAAGAAGTTTGACGACCTGACCACCGTTCCGGATTACGATCAGCTTTATGCCGTTGTAGGCGACAGCTTCGTCCGCCTCAGCGAACTGAGCGATGAGGAAAAGGCAAAGGCGAATCGCTTCCACGTTCCGAACGAGGAAGGAAAGTTCGACGGTAATAAGACGCTGAAATACGTCAAGGACGATTTCGGCAAGTACGGCCCCAGAGGACCTAAGGGCAACCCCGGCGGTGACGGCTGTAAGATCATTATCGAAAACTTCATGAAGAGAGATATGAAGCCCGAGGCTGCCAGCATGGAGGCACGCGGTTGGATGAACTGCTTCTGCGATACCGACGAGAGCCGCGCAAATAAGGAAGATCTCCAAAAGTCCTTTGATTGGCTGCACGAAAACGGTATGCGCGCTATGGTTTACATCCGCGTTGGCGGTGTAAAGCGCGAGGCAATCGGCTTTAAGGACGAGTATCTCGTTCACGCAGACGTTGAAATCAAGGAAGAGGACGGAAGCGTTACCGTAAGAGAGAATACCACGCAGATCCCGTGGATTCTCGGTACCGGTGACAACCCCGACGTAGGACGTCGCCCGGGTGTCGGCATCCGTACCGCAGATTTCCTTGATATCACCAATCCCGAGGCGATCGATTGGTACTTTGATCAAATTTGGGGCGAAATGATTAAGATGGGTATCGACGGTGTTAAGATCGACTTCTGTGAGGTCATGCCCGACGGTGAGCGTTCTTACGGTATTACCAAGACGCACTACAAGTGGCATAATCCCGATCTGCTTCCCGCAGGTACCGAGCACCACGCATATGCTGCATTCTTCATTTCCGCATTCACCAAGAGAATGACCGAGCTCAAGGAAGCACTCGGCAAGACCGACGGCTTTATGGTATTCTCCCGCGGCGGCGGTATCGGCTCTCAGCGTAGCCCCTACCTCTGGGCAGGTGACCAGGGAAGAGATTTTGCAAAGCTTGATGACCAGCTCATGGCAGTCATCAACTGCGGTCTTTCCGCAATTCCTTATATGTCCTACGATATGGCAGGATATGCGTATAGCGGAAATAACTACTACACCATCGGCTTGGAAAAGGAATCCGAAATCTTTGCGCGCGCAACCGAGTTCACTTCCTTTACCACCAATATGCAGACCCACGGTGACGTCAGACACGTTTACGAGATGACCGAGGATGTTCAAAATATCTATAAGAACTTCACTCGTCTGCATGCGGAGCTGATCCCCTATATGCAAAAGTACTCCAAGATCGCGTGTGAGAGCGGTCTGCCGCCCGTGCGTCACCTCGTTCTTCAGTATCCGAACGATGAAAAGGTATATAGCATGATCGATGAGTTCTTGCTGGGTGAAGCGATCCTTGCGGCTCCTATTCTTGCTGCCAATACCTTTGAAAGAGAAGTCTATCTGCCTGCCGGCAATTGGACCAACCTTCTCACCGGTGAAACGCTCAAGGGTGAGACTACCGTTACCGTCAAGGCAAATCTCGGTCAGATGCCCGTATTCCTCAACAACGACGCATCCGACGTGGCAGAGGTTGCACCCATCTTTGAGGGCGCGAACTGGACTGCGATTAAGAACTGGAACTGATCCATTCTGACAACAAAATCTATGGGAGTGTCTCCATTGAAAAATGGGGCACTCCTTTTTTTATCAAATTTGACTTAATTTTTATCTCGATTGATTTATTTTTTTGTTTTTGTTGACATTATAGGAGAATCATGGTACAATAAAATCAATATATTATCCGAAAGCGGAGGTGGACAGCATGAAAACGATTCAAAACATTGCACAAAACGGTCTTGCGCTCTATTTTGAAAACACCGATGGTCTGCATTTTGAATTGACCTATCGCGGGAACGGCGCATGGAGAGTTCGTGCAGACGGTAAGGGCGGGGCATCCTTTCAAAATGTGGGAGACGCGCAAAAGCTTGCTGCGTTTCTTGGAGACACCCTTAAGGATTGCGCAAAGGAATTTGCGACCGAAGAGGATAACGATGCTTTGATTCTTACAGCAGAGGATGGCTATACGGTCCGGATTGCGAAGAACGACGCTTTTTCGATCGTTTTTTACGGCAAGGACGGCACAAAGCTTTCCGAATTGACGGACGTCAAGCTTTCTGACGGCAAAATGCTTATCACGGGTGCCTTGAATGAGGGCGACGGTGTGTTTGGCGGTGGACAGCGTTTTGACGTTTGCAACCGACGCGGTACGTCCATGCGCCTGTTCAGCTACGATGCCTACAACACAGACCGCGGAAGAGGTACCTACATGCCCATCCCGCTGTTTTACACCACAAGCGGCGGTGGTATGTTTTTCAATCACTACGAAAGAATGGAAGTTACCTTTGGTGATCTTTCCACCAACATCTGGGATCTGATACTGCAAAAGGACGAGCTGGACGTTTATTTTTATACGCAAGGCACTTATGCCGAGCTGCTCAAATCCTACAGCGACTTGACGGGTTATGTCGTATCCGCTCCCGCCGAGTGGATGCAGGGCGTGCTGATCTGCCGTTACAATCCCGATTTTTGCGCGCTGGAGCCTCAGCAATACATTTTCGATTCCTTCGACGAGATTCCCAATATCCAAGGAATGTTTATGGATCGTGAAAAAACCGTACCCGCACACGCGGTTTCCGACGATGACGGAGATGGGCCTATCTATTATTTTGAAAAGAAGCTCGGATTCCGTCAATATGCGTATTTCAAGGGCAGGTACTACCGCACCACCAAAAAGGGAAGCCCCCAGGGAGCGGGGATCAAGCCCATCGTCGAGCAACTCATCGCCGTAGGTCAAAAGCCGACCGCAATGGTGCTGGAGGGGGGCTTCGGCTTTTGGAGAGATTGTACGGGAGATACAGAAAAGGCAAAGAACAACCGTCAGCTCATCAAGGATACCGTCAAGTGGCTCAACGAGCACGACATCAAGGTGATGGTTTACATGAGCGTTGCGAGCATCTGTCCTGAGATGAAGGGATATAAGCCCGAGTATCAGCTCTGGGTGGATCTCACCGATTCCAAGGGAAACGTTACAAGCACGTTCTCGATCCCACAGCAAAGATTTACCGATAATCCCGACGTTGGCAAGACCGGAAGAAGCTACATGGATATCACCAATCCCGAGGCCGTGGAGTGGTATATGGATACCGTCTGGCAGGATCTGATCGATTTGGGGCTTGACGGCATCAAAATCGACTTTTGCGAGATGATGCCCGAGGAAGGCGTTTACAATGTTTATAATGGTCAAAAGGAGATTATCGATACCACCACGCTGAAGTATCGGTTCCACAACCCCGAGACGTTTACGGGTATGAACGCGCACCACGCGTTCCCGACCTACTTTATTTCTCTCTTCTGCAAGAAGATGAATGAAAAAATCGCAAAGCGACCGGACGGAAAGGGATTCATGGTGCTCTCCCGCGGCGGTGCCTTCGGTTCTCAACGCAATCCCTACCTGTGGGCAGGGGACCAGACCCGTACCTTTGATAATCTCCGTACACAGCTTACCTCCATCGTTACCGCAGGTCTTGCGGGTGTTCCGTTTATGACCTACGATATGGCGGGCTACAGCTATGGAGCAGTGGGAGCATGGTTTGAGGACGGTATGCGCGAGATCGAATCCGAGATCTACGCCCGTTCCATTGAGTACACGGCGTTCACACCATGTATTCAGACTCACGGTGACGTACGTCACCTTTACGAGCTGACCGAAGAGACGCAAACAATCGCAAAGCATTATACCGCGCTTCACAATTTGCTTATTCCTTATATGCAAAAGCTCACACAAGATGCCTGCAAAACAGGTATGGCGGTTGTCCGTCATTTGGTGCTCAACTATCCCAAGGATGCAAACGTCCACGGTATCGAGGATGCATTTATGCTCGGCGACGCACTTCTGGTCGCTCCCATTCTGACCCAAAATACGTTTGAGCGCGAGGTTTATTTGCCAGCAGGAAACTGGGTCAATCTTCTCACGGGCGAGACTCTGACGGGCGGTAAGAGCGTAACCGTCAAGGCAAATATGGCACAAATACCGGTATTCCTGAATAACGATTCCGAGGATGCGGAAGAACTTTCCAAAATCTTTAAGGGCGAACATTGGACTGCAATTCAAAACAGAGAATAAATACATTTGATTAAGGGAGATGTAGCAGACGTGATAAAAAATATTTTGCAAAAGAATCATGCCGTATATTTTGAAAATACCGACGGTGTTCTTTTTGAACTGACCTACAATCAAAACGGCGCATGGAGACTTCGGGCGGACAAAATGGGCGGGGAATCCTTTGCACGTCTTGGAGACGCGCAGGATCTGGCACGCTTTATGAACGAAGAAGTCAAAGATCTCAAGCAGTCTTTGACGCTTACACAGGATGAAAATGTCGCAACCGTATCCTGTTCCGACGGGTATTCGGTTCAGCTTTTGTGCGGCGACGCATTCTCCGTACAGTTCTGCGGAGCGAACGGCAAGCGTCTTGCCGAGGTAATCGGCGTGGAATTTGATGAAAAAAATGCCGTTGTTCGGGGTACGCTTCTGGATGGAGAGGGTGTGTTTGGCGGAGGACAGCGTTTTGACGCCTGCAACCGTCGCGGTACGTCGATGATGCTTTTCAGCTACGACGGATACAATACCGACCACGGAAAAGCAACCTATATGCCAATTCCGCTGTTCTATACCACGGGCGGCGGAGGTATGTTCTTTAACCACTTTGAAAGAATGAATATTGATTTTGGTGAGACCGAGAGCAATACGTGGAAGCTGGATCTGTGCAAGAATTCCTTGGACGTCTATTTCTATACCACGGGCAAGTATGCAGATCTGCTCAATTCTTACACCGAGCTCACGGGTAAGCCCTGCGTCGTTCCCACCGAGTGGATGGAAGGCGTCCTGATCTGCCGCTACGCTCCCGATTTTGAGCATCTGGAGCCGATGCAATGTATTTACAACACCTTTGATGAGATCCCCAATAAGGATGTGATTTACATTGATCGCACGCAAACCACGCTTGCTAAGGATCTGACCGAGGAAGAGCGCGCACAGTACTGGAGCTTCTTTGGCAAGAACGGGCTTCGTTGCATCGCGCGCGATAAGAACGGTATCTACTATCGCACCACCAAAAAAGGCGGTCCCTCAGGCGCGGGCATCAAATATATCGTTGAGCAGTTGATCGAGGCAGGGCAAAAGCCCACCGCAATGGTGCTTGAAGGTTTTTGGTATTGGAAAGATTGCACGATGGACAACGAGGTTGCCAAGGCACGCCGCGCGGAGATGAAAGAAACCGTCAAGTGGCTCAACAGCCTTGGAATCAAGGTCATGTACTACATGAGCGTGGCGGAGATTCAGCCCTCTATGAAGGGATATAAGCCCGAGTATCAGCTTTGGGTCGATTTGACTTATCCCGACGGTCACGTGGAATCCACTTATAAGATCCCGCAGCAGGGCTTTACCTCCAACCCCGACCTGGGCGCGGGCGGTGCTACGAGAAGCTATCTCGATATTACCAATCCCGAGGCAGTGGAGTGGTACATGAATACCGTTTGGGAAGATCTTGTTGAGATGGGCTGCGACGGTATGAAGATCGACTTCTGTGAAATGATGCCCGAGGAGGGCAGTTATGCACTGCGCAATAAGGAAAAAGAAGTCATCGGTCACGTTGATCTGAGCTATCGTTTCCACAATCCCGAGATGTTTACGGGCATGAACGCGCACCACGCACTTCCTACCTACTACATTTCGCTTTTCTGCAAGATGATGAACGAAAAGGTTGCAAAGAGAGCGGACGGTAACGGCTTTATGGCACTTTCCCGAGGCGGTGGCTTCGGCTCTCAGCGCAATCCCTATCTCTGGGCGGGGGATCAGACGCGTGTGTTCCACAACCTCAAAACCCAGTTGACCTCTACCATTGCATCCGGACTTTCGGGTGTTCCGTTCATGACCTACGATATGGCGGGATACGGCTATTCGCCCGAGGGCTACTATTTCCACGAGGATGCGCTGGCGGTTGAGTCGCAGATCTACTCCCGTGCGGTGGAATACACAGCGTTCACGCCCTGCATTCAGACCCATGGAGACGTGCGCCACCTCTATCAGCTGACCGAGGAAACGCAAAAGATCTCTCACCTATATACCGAGCTGCACACCGAGTTGATGCCTTACCTGCAAAAGGTGACCAAGCTTGCGTGTGAAACGGGTATGCCCGTGGTACGTCATTTGGTGGTGGATTATCAGGATGATCCCAACGTTTACGGCATTGAGGATCAGTTTACGCTGGGAGACGCACTCCTGCTTGCGCCGATTCTGGATGATCAGGTCAACGCAGAGCGGACGGTTTATCTGCCTGCGGGTACTTGGATCAATCTGCTTACGGGAGACGTGGTCGAGGGCGGCAAAACGGTAACCGTTAAGGCAAATATCGCGCAAATTCCCGCGTTCTTAAAGAAGGATGCCGAGGATGCACAAGCACTTGCGGAGATCTTTGCAGGTGAAAACTGGAAGGCAATTCAGGCATTTTAAAAGCAAATAGGGGGTGAGTCAAATGCGAAAACGCATTTGGTACTCACCCCCGTGGTTTTTGTTTTTGCGGTTGAACACCGCCATTTTTGCCTCATAAGAGGCAAAAAACAACAAATTCCCCGGCGCAAAAAAGCCTACCGTCGCCTTTTTCGCGCGGGGGCTGAGTCAATGACTCAGCCCCTTATTTTATGTCTCACCGTACCGTTCTTTTAGCAGATGCTTCATCACTTTGATCGCAAACGCGGCGGTTTCGATCATAAACGCCTCTCCAAAGTGAGAAAGATTCAGCTCCATATTATAAACGCCCGCATATCCCACCTCGTCCAGCGCGTCAAATACGTCCTTCCAATCAATGCATCCCGTCATAGGGATCTTGTGCTGATCGGTCAGCGTATCGTTGTCGTTGAGGTGCAGAACGCTGACGTGTTTTCCGGCACGTCGAATCACGTTCGCAGGTGTGGGATTTCCAAAGCGCATGGCTTTATTGGAATGTCCCGTGTCGATGCAAATGCTCATGTAGTCCGCGTTGTCGTCTGCCGCACAAATACGCTCGTAGCTTGCCATAAATTCGTCGGCATTTCCAAAAAAGTCACAGATTTTGTATTTGGGGGAATCTCCAAAGGTCTCGGTTGCAATTTTGACGTTGTACTGCTTGGCGTACCGCAAAATGGCAGAGAACCATTTAAAATTGACCTCTCGCATTTCCTCCGCGGGGGTGTCCGGTCCCATCAGCCCCGTTGCAACGCTATGCACCACGCAAACGGGAGCCCCCAACGTGTGAGCCACCAAACAATCCAAGCGTGCGTTTTCCAAAATGGCAGCGTTTTCGTCTTCGTTGCGGCGAAAGCCGCGGAGTCTGCCGTGCGTTTGCGAAATGATTAAGCCGAGCTCGTCGGCACGATGTTTGAGCGCGGTAAAATAGGCAATGATCTCCTCATCGCTTTTTGCATATACCGATTCGGGGACTTGGTAATCCCACCACGGTGTATTCGAGGTGTTAAAATCAACGGCATCCGCACCGATTTCCTTGGCGATTTCCAAGGCTTTCAGATCTCCGTATTTTTTTTGCAAGCCACCAATCGAGATTCCAACCAAACGATCCATAATGTCCTCCGCTTTTTTTCTTTTCATGGCTATTATACATGAGGGGGAGAAAAATGTCAATAGAAAACGGATGCTTTTTTCAAAGACACCTTTACAAGAGCCGTTTTTTGTGGTACAATAAAAAAGATGATTTTTTCTTTGGAAGGGAGGGGAAATGCGTGACGCCAAACGAGCAATATTACAAACGCGTGATTGGTGCTGTCGGAGCGACGATGTTGATCTTTTGGGTGCTTATCAATGCGTTTGGTGTTCTGTACACCTTATTCTCCCTCGTTCTTTCGATTTTTCCGATTTCTTCGGTGGCAATCCGAATTGCCGACCAATTGGTGTACGGAGCGGGATATTTGACTGCTTTTATGCTTCCCGCCGCCTTTTTGCGCTCTTTTTTGAGAAAAAAGAATTGCCCCGTACAGTCGATGTATCTTTCCGTCAAGCTCTCCCCGTACCTGCCGCTGATGATTTTGGCAGGGATTGCCATCTGCTTTTCTGCGGTACAAATCAATTACGCTTTGGTCAGCGTGTTCGACTACCACTCCTTTTCATCCGAGATTTTGTGGGGACAGAGCACCGATATGCCGCCTTATGAGATCATCTTGCAGCTTATCGTGATGTGTGTGGTCCCCGGCTTTTGCGAGGAGTTTTTGTTTCGAGGTGCTATTTTAACCAATTGCTTGCCTTTTGGGCGTTCCAACGCGATCTTGATCAGCGCATTCCTTTTTTCCATGATGCATCAAAACGTTGAACAAATGCTCTATACCTTTGTTGCAGGCATCGTTTTGGGACTTGTTTACGAATATACGGGTAGCATCTGGAACTGTACCATCCTTCATATCTGCAACAATTTCATTTCGGTAATGGAATCCGCAATCATCGTCAATCTCGGTGAAAGCGTCTTTACAAGCCTGATTCTTACCGTTTTTGAGGGGATCATCTTCCTGTTGGGAACCGTTTCGGCTGTGATTTTGATCTGCAAATTGTGTGCCGACCGCAAAGACCTGCGCGGTGGTGTGTTTGGAAAAGATCTTCCCGCCGCCGATGGATACGCACGTTGTCCGATCGAGCCCAAATCCGCTCGCCGTCTCTTTTTGCGTCCCACTATGGTGATTTTTCTGTCGCTCTGCGTTTTGCAGATCCTTCTGTTGATCGGAATGGCGGTGATGATGTGACCGATGAATTGTTTATGAGGCAGGCATTGCTTCTGGCGCGCGAGGCGGCGGAGGCGGGAGAAATCCCTGTGGGAGCCGTTTTGGTGCGGGATGGGGAAGTAATCGCATCCGCACGCAACCGCTGCGAGGAGCTTTGCGATGCCACAGCACATGCCGAGCGTTTGGTAATTTCCGAGGGAGGCAAGGCGATTGGCTCGTGGCGACTTTCGGGATGTACGCTCTACGTTACCATGGAGCCATGCCCCATGTGCATGGGAAGCGTGATCAACGCGCGCGTTGACCGCGTTGTATATGGTGCCAAGGATCCTCGCGCAGGAGCGTGCGAAAGTTTGATCCGCATGAGCGCGTATCCGCTCGAATCCAGCCCGACGTGTACGGGTGGGGTACTGGAAGAAGAATCTCGTGCACTTCTGCATTCGTTTTTTGAAAAACGGCGCATAAAATCGGCAAAAAAGTAAAGACAGCCCTTTACAAATCTTAAAAAATCGGGTATAATAAAATAGATCCGTTTGGAAAGGCTTGGTGTTATCATGTCCAAAGTAATGACCCCGCATGGGTACCGTTCGTTTTTGAATTTCCGTCAGACTGAGTTTGCGATCAAAAAGGTGAAGGATTTTTTTGAGCGCGATCTTTCGGTTCAGCTCAATCTTTTGCGCGTTTCCGCACCCCTGTTCGTCTCTCCCGAAAGCGGTTTGAACGATAACCTCAACGGTGTTGAACGTACGGTCAGCTTCGATCTTCATTGCGGTCAAAATCTGGAGATCGTGCAATCACTTGCAAAATGGAAGCGTTATGCGCTCCGTATGTATGACTTTCAACCCGGTGAGGGACTTTATACCGATATGAACGCGATCCGCCGCGATGAAGAAACCGACAACATCCACTCGATCTACGTTGATCAGTGGGACTGGGAAAAGATTATCACCAAGGAACAACGAAACGAAGCAACCTTGCGGGATGCCGTCGAATGTATTTACCGCGCGCTTCAGCATACCGAGCATTACATCGTCAATGAGTATTCTTTTATCGGTAAGCTCCTGCCCGAAAAGATCACCTTTATTTCTTCGCAGGAACTGGAGGATCGTTATCCCGATCAAACGCCCAAGCAGCGCGAGTACCTTGCCGCTAAGGAATACGGTGCGATCTTCCTCTCGCAAATCGGCGGAAAATTAAAGAGCGGAGCGCCGCATGACGGCAGAGCCCCCGACTATGACGATTGGACGCTCAACGGTGACATTATCGTTTACTATCCCATTCTGGATATCGCATTGGAGCTTTCTTCCATGGGAATCCGTGTAGATGAGGATACGCTTCGCAAGCAGCTTTTGGAGCGCGGTTGCCCCGAGAGAGCAGAGCTCGCCTTCCATAAGGCACTCCTCGAAGGAAAACTGCCTTACACCATCGGCGGTGGTATCGGTCAATCCCGTCTTTGTATGTTTTTCCTGCGCAAAGCGCATATCGGTGAGGTGCAATCCTCTTTCTGGACGGAGGAAGAGATTCGAGATTGCGACCAAAACGGTGTTTATTTGTTGTAAGATCTTTTGTGGGGTTGTCGCACTCCGTTATCGCGGCAACCCCTTTTATCATCAAAAAGGAGAACGAAATTGAAGCGTGTTCACCGTTTTATTGCGCTCGTCTGCCTTTTGGCTACTCTTGCCGTCCTGTTGATAGCTTGCATGGAGGTTGAGGAAGAACCGACGGAGCGCTTAAAAACCAAAAATCTGACGTGGGCAGTGTCCACGGTGCTTCCGCACGCCGAGGACTTTATTGTGGATCTTCCGAATGGCTGGACTGCCGAATTTGCCGAGCAGTATTCCTTTTCCGAAATCAAGGAATATCCCTTAACCATCCGTGTCACAGATGACAAGGGAAGAAGCACGGCCTATGAGGTGTATCTCAATCTGATCCTCGATCAAGAAGCTCCCACGGTTATGGGACTCAAGGATCTTTCCCACGCGATCGGGAGCGGAGGCGTCTCCTACCGGGCAGGTGTCACCCTTCGTGACAACTGTGACGGGGAGGTGATCTTGGAGATCGATTCTTCGAGCGTTGATCTAAAAACGCCCGGTGTGTATCCCGTGATCTATACTGCCGTTGATGCGGCGGGAAACCGCGCTTCCTTCCGTATGTCCATTACGGTTTATCGTGAGGAAATCACCGAGGCAATGCTTTATGAAAAGCTGGATGCCGTTCTTCGTGAGATCGTTCACAACGGTATGACCAACGAGCAAAAGGCACGAGCGGTTTATTCCTACGTTCACGGTCACATTTCCTACGTTGCAACCTCGGATAAAAGCAGTGTGATCCGTGCGGCATATGAGGGAATTACGACCCTCCAGGGAGATTGCTACACGTACTTCGCACTTTCCAAGGCGTTTTTTGATCGTTTGGGAATTGCGAATATGGAGGTTCAGCGTCTTCCTTCGGTTGCCGCTGCGGTTGACGAGCGTCATTTTTGGAATTTGGTCAATATTGGAACGGATGAAGATCCGAGATGGTATCATTTTGATGCCTGCCGCATCAAGGAGATGCCGGACCCATGGGGATGCCTGATGACCGATGCCCAAATTGAGGAATACAGCAAAAACAAGGCAAACGCACATGGCGTGAGGGATTATTTCTATGCCTACGATAAGGCTTCGTATCCCAAAACGCCTGATGTGATCGTTACGCCGATCAATTAAGGAGAGGGAAGATGCAAACCAATATTTTGGAATATCTGGAAGCCACCGCTCCGCGTCTGCCGCAAAAAACGGCATATTCCAACGGAACGGAGGATCTGACGTTTTCCGCTTTGTGGAATGCGTCACGCGCTGTGGGAAGTGCGCTTTTGCGCCGCGGCTATCACCGTGCCCCCGTTGCGATCTTAATGAATAAGCATCCCAATGAGATAGCCGCCTTTTTCGGCGCGGTGTATGCGGGGTGCTATTACGTTCCGCTGGATCCTGAAATGCCCGCCGCGCGGATGGAGCTGATTCTGCAAAGCGTTGATGCCAAGGTCATGATCACCGACCAAAAGGGTGAGCACCTTGCCAAAAATCTTGAATTTAAGGGAGAGATCCTTTCTTATGAGCTTCTCGCAGGTGAGGAGATCGACCCCAATGCGCTCAGCCTTGTGCGCAAAAAGCAGATCGACACCGATCCGATTTACGTTGTTTTTACGTCGGGATCAACCGGTGTTCCCAAGGGCGTGGTAGCCTGCCACCGATCGGTCATTGACTACACAGAGGCACTTTGCTCCGCACTCGGCTTTTCGGAAGAGAATGTTTTTGCCAACCAGACACCGCTCTTTTTCGATGCGCCCCTGAAGGAATTGATGCCCGTCATCAAATTCGGTGCCACTGCGTACCTCGTTCCCAAAAAATATTTTCTGTTTCCTATGACACTCTGTGATTTTCTGAACGAGCATCGCATCAACACCGTTTGCTGGGTGGTTTCGGCACTGACGATGATCTCCTCGCTTGGCGTATTGGAAAAGAACCCACCCAAATACCTCAAAACCGTTGCGTTTGGCTCGGAGGTCTTTCCAAGACGGCAGTACGATCTGTGGAGAGAAGCACTTCCCAAAGCGAAATTCTTCAATCTTTACGGTCCAACCGAGGCAACGGGAATGTCCTGTTACTGGGCGGCAGAGCGCGCGCTGGAGGAGGGGGAAGCAATTCCCGTAGGAGTTCCGTTCCGCAATACCGATCTGTTTTTGGTTGGTGAGGACGGCAGGGAAGTGAAGAACGGCGAAACCGGTGAGATCTATCTGCGCGGCACTTGCGTGACGCTGGGGTACGTCAATAATCCCGAAAAGACCGCGGAGGCGTTTGTGCAAAATCCGTTGCAATCCGCCTATCCCGAAACCGTCTATCGAACGGGAGACCTTGGATACTTCAACCAATACGGGGAGCTCGTGTTCGTCTGCCGTAAGGATGCGCAGATCAAGCATATGGGACACCGCATTGAGCTTGGCGAGATCGAGGCGGCAGCATCCTCGTGCGAGGCGGTGACCCGCGCGTGCTGCATCTATAACAGCGAGGCGCAAAAACTGCTCCTTTATTACACGGGAGAGATCAATGCCGAGGCACTTTTGCAGTTCTTGCGTACCTATTTGCCCAAATATATGATGCCAACAAACGCCTACCGATTGGAAAAAATGCCCTTGACCCCAAACGGAAAGCTCGACCGCCGCGCGCTGGCGGCAAAAAAAGACGGTTGATCGTGGATATTTTTTCCATACAGCCCCAAAAGCGCATTGACAAGTCGGATTGTTTGTGTTATAATATAAGTTGTTTATAAATAGTGGGGAATTTTCCCGCAAAGTGAGGATTCATCATGAAAAGAGAACTGATTAAGAGCATTTATGCGGATCAGAACGCTTACGGTGGCAAAGAGATTACCGTTGGCGGCTGGGCAAGAAGCATCCGCGACAGTAAAGCATTCGGATTTATCGATCTGTACGACGGTAGCTGCTTTAAGACCATGCAGGTGGTTTTTGAAAGAGATAAGATCGCCAATTACGACGAGATTGCAAAGCTGAACGTCGGATCTGCTGTTGTTGTGAAGGGACGTGTCGAACTGACCCCCGAAATGAAGCAGCCCTTTGAGCTCAAGGCAATCGAAATTACGGTTGAGGGCGCATCTACCCCCGATTACCCGTTGCAAAAAAAGAGACATACCGTGGAGTATCTGCGCGAGCAGGCATATCTGCGTCCCCGTACCAACCTCTTTTCTGCGGTTTTCCGTGTCAGAAGTGAGGTCGCGTATGCAATCCATTCCTTCTTCCATAACCGTGGATTCGTTTACGTTCATACGCCGCTGATCACAGGCTCTGACTGTGAGGGCGCGGGTGAAATGTTCCGCGTGACCACTATCGATCCCGAAAATCCGCCTCGCCGCGAGGATGGAAGCATCGATTGGTCGCAGGATTTCTTTGGAAAGAGCACCAACCTCACGGTATCGGGTCAGCTGGAGGGAGAGACCTACGCAATGGCGTTTGGTAACATCTACACCTTCGGCCCTACCTTCCGTGCCGAAAACTCCAACACCGCACGCCACGCGGCAGAGTTTTGGATGATCGAGCCCGAAATCGCGTTTGCCGATCTCGGTGACAATATGCAACTGGCGTGGGATATGATCCAGTATATCATCCGTCACGTTTTGGATACCTGCTCTCAGGAGCTGGAATTCTTTAACAACTTTGTTGATAAGGGACTTTTGGAAAGACTCCACAATCTTGCCAACAGCGATTACGAAAAGGTCACCTATACCGATGCGGTCGAAATGCTCAAAAAGAGCAGTGCGGACTTCAAGTATCCCGTCGAATGGGGTTGCGATCTGCAAACCGAGCACGAGAGATACCTGACCGAGCAGATCTTTGGCAAGCCCGTATTCGTCATTGACTATCCCAAGGAGATCAAGTCCTTCTATATGCGCCTCAACGATGATAACAAGACCGTTGCGGCAATGGACCTCTTGGTTCCCGGTGTCGGTGAAATCATCGGCGGTAGCCAGAGAGAGGAGCGCCTTGACGTTCTTTTGGCACGTATGGCAGAGTGCAACCTCAAGGAAGAGGACTACTGGTGGTACGTCAATCTCCGTAAGTACGGAGGCACGAAGCACGCAGGCTACGGATTGGGCTTTGAGCGCATCATTATGTACCTCACGGGCGTTTCCAACATCCGTGACGTGATTCCTTATCCCCGCACGGTCGGCAACGCCGAGTATTAAACCGAAAGAGAGAAGAGATCCTGCTTTAGGGTCGTACCCTAAAGGACAGTTTTCAGAAATACGGTGTATCTCGGAAGAGATATGCCGTATTTTGCATTTGTGGGCACAAATGCAGTGCTTGTCAGGAAAATTGATAAGTCATAGATTAACAGGATTTTTCTCTGTGTCGGAAAGTATTAGAAGGACAGAAAGCGTATTAAGTGGTGTTTTTAGCGGAGAATAACAAAATACTCTTGTGTTTTTTCATCTTATGTGCTATAATGTTGTTGAGATAATTTTGAAAAGGAGTATACTATGAATACAATTATTCTTCCGAAGGATTTAGAAGAAAAGATATATAAGGCAACCAGCTTTTTTTGGAACACACGAACAAATCAAATTGAAAAACAAGTATCTTTAAACAACCATGATCAGGGCAACCGCGGGGCAGTTACAGGTGGAAAACAATTGGATGGTTTTGTGGATTTAGTTAAAGATATTTTAATTTTAAATGGCATTGACGAGCAGTATATCCATACCACTTCCGATGTGGAATTGCCGGGATATTATCGACCTAATAAAAAGTGGGATTTACTAATAGTAAAAGATAATATTCTCATAGCTGCTATTGAGTTTAAAAGCCAAGTTGGACCCTCGTTTGGTAACAATTTCAACAACAGAACGGAAGAAGCAATGGGAAGCGCGTTGGATATTTGGACTGCATATAGAGAAGGTGTTTTTGGAACTCAAAAAGCACCGTGGTTGGGATACTTTTTAGTATTAGAAGATTGCTGTAAATCTACTGTGCCAGTCAAAGTACGCTCTCCGCATTTTCCTGTTATGAATGAGTTTGTTAATGCCTCTTATAAAAAACGATACGAGTTGTTTTGTAATAAATTGCTGTTGGAAAGACAATACACCTCTGCGTGTTTTTTGACCACTGGATTAAATGAAGAATCTAATATAAGTATACATTACCCTAATGAAAATCTATCTTTTAAGACTTTTATTTCTTCTTTGATTGGGCACATTATTTCATTTGCGCCTACAACGGAGGAATAAAATGACAACTCATAAACTGTACCTCGGAGATTCGAGAGATTTAAGCTATATTCCTGACAAAAGCGTACACTTGATTTTAACTTCGCCACCGTATTGGAATTTAAAGGAATATGAACAAGGAGAAAATCAATTAGGGATAATAAACGATTATCAATGCTTTATAGATGAATTAAACAAAGTTTGGAAAGAATGTTATCGGATATTAGTCCCTGGTGGACGACTCGTATGCGTGGTTGGAGACGTTTGCTTGTCAAGAAAAAAATATGGTAAGCACGCTGTTATGCCATTACATTCAGATATTGCTGTCGAGTGCAGAAAAATTGGATTTGATAATTTGAATCCTATTTTATGGCATAAAATTTCAAATGCCAAATTTGAAGCCAATACAAGCAGTTCGTTTTTGGGGAAGCCATATGAACCTAATGCAATAGTTAAAAACGATATTGAATACATACTCATGCAGCGAAAGCCGGGAGGATATAGAAGCCCAACGGAAGAACAACGAAAAAAAAGTATGATTCCCAAAGAGGATTTTCAAAATTGGTTTTCTCAAATATGGAGATTGCCCGGAGCTTCTACAAAAAGCGGGCACCCCGCTCCTTTCCCATTGGAATTAGCCAGAAGATTGGTAACAATGTTTTCATTTGTTGACGATGTGGTTTTAGATCCTTTCTGTGGAAGCGGAACAACTATGCTTGCAGCTATTGAAACAAACAGAAACAGTATAGGAATAGAAACGGAAGAAAAATATTGCGAATCAACAGTCAAGAGATTATCAGGTTTACCGATTGATTACGAATTTGATTTTATCAAAACCAATACTTAATGTTTATCAAAGTGCGAGCATCGTATTTGAATGTTCAAATGCACAACGGGCATAGCCCAAGCCCATATAACAAAAGGCAGACAGCCGAAACTGTCTGCCTTTTGTTTTTCTCCATTAAGAACAGGACACTATAAACTCCCTGTCCTTTCATGTCGGAAGGCAACATATTCTATGAAAAATTCAAAAACTGTCCTTAAGAGTACGTTGCCTTTGCAGGGTCTCTTTTTTTTACCATATTTTCCCCAAAACGGTGTTATAATTGTACGATTGGCATAAAATGTACTAAAGCTTTTGAAGGATAAGGAATTGATTTTTGTCGAAAAAAATGCTATAATGTCTATAGTTGAAAATCACTTGAATCCCAGAGGAACTTGATGATGGCAGAGAAAAAGACGAAGGCGAAGCGTAAGCTTTATTTCAGAATCTTAAAAAAATTGATGAAGGGCAGATATAAGGAGCCTCGTTTTATTTATTTGGGCGAGCCTTTTGAAAACGGAGCGTTGATTCTTTCCAACCATGAGGGAACGGACTCTCCCATGTCGCTCGAAATTTATTGCGACAAGCCCATTCGGATGTGGGGAACCGCTGAGATGAATTCGGGCTTGGTCAGCCTTTACAAATATCAAACCAAGGTGTATTATCACGAAAAAAAGCATTGGAACATTCACCTGGCACGCCTGTTCTGTTTGCTTGCAAGCCCCCTGACTTGGCTCTTTTATGCGGGGTTTGACCTGATCTCCACCTATCGGGATGCACGCTTGGTTACCACGCTGCGTGAAAGTATTGCGGCACTTCAAAGCGGTGATAATATCGTGGTATTCCCGGAGGACTCCACCAACGGTTATCTTTCGGAGCTGGAGGGATTTCACGAAGGTTTTGTTCTTTTGGCGGACGTTTGTAAAAAGAAGGGAATGGATCTGCCGATCTACGTATCCTACTTCCGCAAAAGCGACAGAACCTACATCTTTGATTCCCCTGTCATGTATTCCGAATTAAAAGCAACCTATCAGAGCCGTGAGGCGATTGCAAAATACCTTTGCAACCGTTGCAACGAGCTTGGAAAAATGCAGTTCGACGAAAATCAAGGTGTCCACCCGATCGAAGAATATGCCAACGGTAAGCTTGCTTAACGTTAGAAAAAAGGACTGAACCACGGTTCAGCCCTTTTTTTATATTTTACTTTTTGGGGAAGCTGTCTTTCAACCCTACGATACGGTTAAAGGTGTTGGGATTTTTCGAATCCTTGCAGAAATATCCCGTGCGGACAAACTGGAACTGTTCACCCACAGCGGCATCCTTGAGAGAAGGCTCGATTTTTGCATTCTTCACGATGATAATGGATTCGGGATTGATAAAATCGGTGTAATCCTTGTCATCGGGTTTGTCGGAAGGATTCTCCAAAGTGGTCAGATTGTTGTAGAGGTGCAGGGTAGTATCCTCGCAATACTTTTCGGAGAGCCAGTGAACCGTACCCTTGACCTTTCTGCCGTCCACGGGATTGCCGTTTCCGGTTTCGAGATCGGCGGTGCAACGGATCTCCTTGATGCTTCCATCCTCGTTTTTAAGGATCTCATTGCAACGGATGATATAAGCACCCATGAGACGAACCTCACCGTCGGGCTTCAGGCGGAAGAACTTGGGAGGCGGAACCTCGGCAAAGTCCTCTGCGTCGATATAAAGCTCGCGGGTAAAGGCAACGCGGCGCGTACCTGCCGTTTCATCCTGCGGGTTGTTGGAGACTTCAAAATATTCCACCTTATCCTCGGGATAGTTGGTAACAACTACCTTAATGGGATTCTGGATGCAGATGCGGCGGGGGGCTTTGAGATTGAGCTCTTCGCGCAGACAAGCCTCTAATTGGCGAATGTCAACCAAGCTGTCCGACTTTGCAACGCCGGTACGGTTGATAAAGTCGAGAATCGAAGCAGCGGTGTAACCGCGGCGGCGCAAACCGCAAAGGGTCGGCATACGGGGGTCATCCCAGCCATCTACCACTCCGCTTTCCACCAGCGTGCGCAAAAAGCGCTTGGAAAGAACGGTGTAGGTGATGTTCAAACGGGCAAACTCGATCTGACGGGGGAATCCCACGGGATTGGGGATCTCCACGTTGTCGCGTACCCAGTTGTACAGCGGACGGTGGATCTCATACTCGAGAGAGCAGAGCGAGTGCGTAATGCCTTCCAATGCATCCTGAATGGGGTGCGCAAAGTCGTACATGGGGTAGATGCACCATTTGTTGCCCTGACGGTGGTGCTCAACGTACTTGATACGGTAGATAACGGGGTCGCGCATACAGAAGTTGCCGGATGCAAGATCGATCTTTGCGCGAAGCGTGTATTTTCCTTCGGGGAATTCGCCGTTCTTCATGCGCTCAAACAGGTCGAGGTTTTCCTCAATCGGTCTGTCGCGCCAGGGAGAAACTGCGGGGTGGGTCAGGTCTCCGCAATATTTGGGATCGCGGAAATCCTCTGCGGAAAGCTCGCAAACGTATGCCAAGCCCTTTTTGATCAGTCCTACCGCCAGCTCGTAGTCTTTTTCAAAGTAGTCCGAGCCGTAAAAGAAGCGATCCTCCCAGTCAAATCCCAGCCAATGAATGTCCTCTTTAATGGCATCTACGTATTCGGTATCCTCCTTGGCGGGGTTGGTATCGTCCATACGGAGGTTGCACTTTCCACCGTACTTACGTGCGGTGCTGAAGTCCACGCACATAGCCTTGCAGTGTCCGATGTGGAGATATCCGTTCGGCTCCGGGGGGAAGCGGGTATGAATTTTGAGATCGGGGTTATTGTTCAAGTCCTCGTCGATCAAATCAAGGATAAAGTTTCTTTCAAGTTCTGCCATAGTCAAATTACCTTTCTGTTCAGAAGGAATGTTTTAGAATCAAAGGGAAGCGATCATCGCATCGATGCGAGCCTTTACGCGGTCGGCACCGAGGATCTGCATCACGGCGTACATATCGGGAGAGTTGAGCTTGCCCGTAACCGCCACGCGCAGGAACATACTCACGTCCGCAACGCTTCCGCCAAACTGCGATGGGTCTGCCTTATAAGCCTTCATATCCGAGGCGTATCCAATGCTCTCTGCGACCGCCTTGATCTTGTCGAACCATACGTTCATATCGTCTGCGGGATCGTAGGAAGCGAGGAATCTCTCAAGCGCTGCCTTGATGTCCTCATGCGAGAAGTTTTCGGGATAAGCATCCTCAATTGCAAAGAGCTCGTCAAAGAAAAATCCCATGTAAGGCTTGACGTCTGCCCAGGTTGCAAAGTCCTTGCGGGGCTTTTTGCCTCCGCGTCCGATTGCGAGAATCGCCTTGGCATAATCGGCATTTTCTGCGAGAAGCTTGCCAAATGCGGGATCGAATTGATTTGCCCATTCGGTAACCTGCGTGTAAACCTCGTCGGCACTCATGCGGGAGATGATGTTTTTGGATACGTCGTTGAGCTTGTTAAAATCGAACAAGCAACCCGAGGAGCTCATCTTCTTGATATTAAAGGGGAACTCGGTATAGGGCTTTTCGGGATTTTGCATGTGCCACTCCTCATAGTTGGAGTTGAGCAGGGTCATTACGTATTCGCAAACGCAAGCGGGAGCATAGCCCATACGGCTGTAATCATCCATATTTGCGCCCATATCGCGCTTGGAAAGTTTTTTCTTGTTCCCATTTTCATCCAGACGCATGATCTGCGCAATGTGCATGAACTTGGGCATCTTAAAGCCGAGATAGCGGAAGAGCATGATGTGCTTAGAAAGGCTGGGGAGCCATTCCTCACCGCGAATCACGTGCGTTGTTCCCATCAGATGGTCGTCCACCGCGTGCGCGAAGTGGTAGGTGGGAATTCCGTCGGATTTGAGAAGCACAAAGTCCTCGTCGTTTTCGGGAATATCCAATTTTCCTTTCACCAAATCGGTAAAGGGAATCTTCTTTTCGGGATCTCCGTCTGCCAAAAGGCGAAGAACGAAGGGATTGTTTGCTGCAAGGTTTGTTTCAACCTCTTCCATGGTAATGTTGCGAGCCGCCAGCATCTCCGCGCGAGCCGCAGACTGATCCTCATGCCAGTCCTTTGCTTTGATCTCTGCCTTTTTGTCGGTCGCGTTCAAGGCATCCAGCTCCTCTTGTGTGGTAAACACGGGGTAAGCCTTTCCCTCGGAGACCAGCTTCTTGGCAAAAACGTGATAGATCGGTCCGCGCATACTTTGCTTATAAGGACCGTAAATGCCCTTGTCGCAAATTTTTCCGTCCTCACCAATCACGGCACCTTCGTCAAATTGGATGCCGTAGTGTGCCAAGGTACGGATAAGTCCCTCTGCCGCGCCTTCAATTTCGCGCTTTGCATCGGTATCCTCAATACGCAAAAAGAGAACGCCGCCGCTTTGATGTGCGAGTCGCTCTCCGATCGTAGAGGGGAACAAACCGCCAAAGTGGACAAATCCCGTGGGGCTGGGGGCAAAACGGGTTACCTTTGCTCCCTCGGGAAGATTACGGGGCGGAAATTTCGCTTCCATATCTTCGGGCGTTTCGGTAACGTTGGGGAAGAGTAAGTCGGCAAGCTTTTGATAATCCATGATAGAAGATCCTTTCTGAAAGGGAATTGAATAAATTAAGGGATCCACACGTCCAAGGCGGATTTCAGCGTTGTACTGCCGCCGTGACCGGGGTAGATGGTAAGATCGGGTGAAAGTACGCGGAGCTTTTTGAGTGAGCGCATCAGTTCTTCGTCGTTACCTCCCCACAGGTCGCACCGCCCGACGTTGCCGTCAAAGAGCGTGTCTCCCGTAAAGAGAGCCTCATCGGGAACGAGATAACAGACTGAGCCCTTGCTGTGACCGGGCGTATGAATGATCCGTAGCGTCGTATTGCCAAAGGGGAGCTCCTCACCGTTCGACAGAGTGCGTTCTGCCGCGCGCCATACTCGATTTCCGCCAAAGAAATAGCGAAAGGCGTTTTTTTGCGAATCGGTCAGCATTTCCGCATCGTTTTCGTGAATACAGAGCGGAGCACCCGTAGCATCACGCAAGGTGTCCACCGAAAGAACATGGTCAAAATGCCCGTGTGTGAGAAGAACGTAACACAAAGCCGCGTCTCGTTTTCGAATCTCCGAGAGGATCGCTTCGGTATTTGCGGAAGGGTCGATCACCACCGCTTCGCTGCTGTCAAAGAGACAGTAGCAGTTTGCACCGAAGGAGCCGGGGTAAAGATTCACGATTTCCACGCATACACCCCCATTTTTACAAAATCATCATTTATTATATCATATGTTTACCAAAAAGTCTATGGTTTTTGCAAAAAAACAAGAATCTTTTTGCAAAAAAAGTGTGTTGAGTAATTTTCTGATATTCCGAACCCATATCTTTAATTTTGGCTATTTTGCTTGACATTCTGTTGCCCCTATGATATACTAAAAAAAAATAAAAGGACGGTATAACGCAATGAAATCAATGACAAAGCTGTTGGCATACCTCTTGCTTGCCGTGATGATCTTGACCACGCTTTCCTGCGGAGGCGAGTCTAGCACCACTTCGGGGGAGCGTGGGGAGCCAAGCACTCCGCCGACGCCTGAGGTCATTCCCGCACCTGACGGAGCAATTTCGGTATCGGAGCTCAACGTAATGCAAATCGTTTATCCCATGGGATCAAAGGATGGATATAGCCAGAGTGCCGTAGCGATTGCAAACGCCATCAAAGAAAAGTTTTCCATCGAGGTCGAGGCTGTTCCTGACGGATACAGTACCGAAACGGCGTGCGAGATCCTGTTAGGACCGTGTAAGAACCGCGAGGCGACCGAAAATATCGAATTTCGCAGAAATCGGGATTATTTCTGGCGCGTTGACGGCAAAAAGTTGGTTCTTGCCGCTGCTTCGGAGAATGCCGTTGAAGATGCCACCGAGGCATTTATCAGCCGTATCATCGATTCCCATGACGGAAGTGATATGTTTTATCTCGGTACCCGTCAGGATTATACCTATATGGCTACCTATACCGTCGATGACGCGCGCTTGGGTAAGGTCAATTTGTTGGATTGTGTCATAGTCCTTCCCGAATTGTCCATTCAGTATGAGCGTGAGACAGCCGAGCGCGCCGCGGCACATTTCCTTGATATGACGGGATATACGATTCCGATCGTAACCGAGGGGAAAAAGCATTACGCAACTTATGAGCTTCACGTCGGCATGACCCAAACGGTACAGGAAGAGGGGTTGACCGTTCCGGAGGAAGCCGATTCCTACGTCATCTCCGAAACGTCCTTCGGGGTATCCGTTTTGGCAGAGTCCGCTTATGCGTACTATGCGGTTGGTGAGCTGTTTGCCTCTTCCTTTGTCGCAAACAATGCGGTTGATAAAAAGATCAAGGTTTCCCTCGATGAGCCGATGGTTGGAAAGGGAACCGGCGAGCCGCTCCGCGTGATGAGCTTTAACATCCTTTATATCGACCGCGCGATCGGAATGGATATCATCAATCCCGACCGTGTACCGCACGTCATCGAAACGATCAAAAAGGCGAACGTTGACGTGATCGGTTTGCAGGAGGTTACTCCCGAATGGAAGGCGTATCTGTTGGAATATCTTTCGGATGAATACGCGTTTGTCGGTGAGGGAAGAGACGGCGGCAACAAAGGCGAGCACTCTGCTATTATGTATCGCAAGGATCGGTTCGAGCTTTTGGAGAGTGACACCATTTGGCTCTCACCCTATCCCGATCAGGTCTCTAAAATTCCGGAATCCTCTCTCAACCGTATCGCAACCTACGTCAAGCTGCAACGCAAATCCGACGGAAAGGTCTTCGTACACATCAACACCCACCTCGATCATAAAAGCGAGGATGCGAACGTTAAGCAAGGTGAGTATCTTTTAACGCTTGCCAAAAGCTTTGAAGGATTCCCGACCTTTATTACGGGAGATTTTAATGCAAATTCCAAATCGCAGACCTATGCGAATATGGAAAAGGCAGGGTATAAGGATTCCGCCAAAATTGCATTTGACGCGGTTATTGATAACACCATTGACGGAAAAGTGATTGACTATTGCTTTGTCAGAGGAGCACTTGTCAAGACCTATCGCGTTGACACGACCAAATACGATTACGAGCAGGATCCGTCCGACCATTGTCCCGTTATTATCGAGGCGATCCTAAAATAATCCCCCAAAGGCTTACGGAAACGCATTTCCGTAAGCCTTTTTCCATCTGCTCTTTATTTCAAACACGCCTTTTTCAACCGCTTGATCGAAAAATACAAAAACGGAAGGGAAAAGAGAAACGCAAAGGCATCGGCAGTTGGTTGCGTGCAGATCAGCCCTTGCAATCCCAATACGTTCGGCAAAAAGAAGATGAGGGGGAGAAAGAAGATCCCTTGCCGCGCCGATGCTAAGATTGTACCTTGAATGGAGTGTCCCGTGGCTTGCAGATACAAAATGGTCGAGGTTACTATGCCGTGTGTAAACAGCACCGCGCTTTGCGCCCTGAGGGCAGATGCGCCGACTCTCAATACCTCGGTATCTCCTTGATGAAACCACGAAAGCACCGTTTCCGCCCCCACAAACAAAGGGATTTCGATCAACAGCATCGAAATCGTTCCCACGATTAAGGAAAAACGGAATGCCGCACGCATTCGTTTTGGATTTTCCGATCCCATGTTATAGCCAACCACGGGCATCATTCCTTGTCCGATTCCAAGGCATACGCTGAACACCAATAAAAAGATACGGGCAACCAGAGAAAGGGCGGTAACGGTGGCTTCACCGTATCCGCGCGCCGCTCGGTTGAGTAGGATCGTCGCCAAGCCGGAAAGACCTTGCCGAAAGAGCGAGGGAAGCCCCGCTAAGGTGATCGCTCCCGCGTTGAAAAGCGTACCGAGCGAAAAGCCCCGTATCAAGGAAAGACCGCTTTGGCGGAGGGCGAATGCCGATATCAGTACAAACAGGGATAGGATCTGACTGATCAGAGTTGCCACCGATGCGCCCGCGATCCCAAGCCCCGCTTGCGTGATGAGGATCGGGTCGAGAAAGATATTCAATACGCTACCCGATACCAATCCCCACATGGAGTAAAACGCCCGTCCTTCCGCGCGTAAGACCTGACTCAATACGAATACCGCACACATGGGGGATGCCGCCCACAAAAGAGGCACGACGTATGCCTTGGCATAGGGAAGCACCGATTCCGAAGCACCTAAAAAACGCAGGAGCGGCTCGGTAAATGCAAGTCCGAGTGCGGTAATGATCCCACCCAAAAGAATGGAAAGGTAAAATGCCGTTTGTGCCGCACGGTTTGCTTCTTTCGTGTCCTTTTTCCCCAATGCGCGCGAGAGCAGGCTACCCGCACCCATTCCAAGCGTATAGCCAACCGCTTGAATAAGAACGTGAAGTGAGAAGGTCACACCCACCGCCGCGCCCGCATCCGTTCCAAGAGAGGAAACGAAATAAGAGTCTGCCAAGGAGTATCCCGCAATTACCAACAGCCCCAGTGTGTTGGGAAGCGCAAGCTTTAAGATCAATGGACCGATTCGCGCGCGCGTCATCTTACTATGGACTTGTTCGTTTTTGTTCATGCCAACACCTCGTTTTTTGTCAAAACTGCTGTTATTATGCCACAAAAACGGTGATAACATGAAAAAAATCATAAAAGTTATATTAACTTTAAAAAACTCTTGATTTTTGCGGGATTTTGGTATATAATAGTATTGTTTGGAATGATTTTACATTCAGGAGGTTTATTATGTTAGTTTCTGCAAAGGAAATGCTTACCAAGGCGAAGGAAGGCCACTATGCGGTAGGTCAGTTCAACATCAACAATCTGGAGTGGACCAAGGCGGTTCTTCTCACTGCACAGGAAATGAATTCTCCCGTTATTCTCGGTGTTTCCGAGGGGGCGGGCAAGTATATGTGCGGTTACACCACGGTTGCTTCCATGGTCAAGGCAATGATCAACGAGCTGGGCATCACCGTTCCCGTAGCGCTCCACCTCGACCACGGCTCCTACGAGGGCTGCTATAAGTGCATCGAGGCAGGCTTCTCTTCCATCATGTTCGACGGTTCTCACTATCCGATCGAAGAAAACGTTGCAAAGACCCAAGAGCTCGTTAAGGTTTGCGAGGAGAAGGGCATGTCTCTCGAGGCAGAGGTTGGTTCCATCGGCGGCGAGGAAGACGGCGTTGTCGGTATGGGCGAGTGTGCAGATCCCAACGAGTGCAAGATGATCGCCGATCTCGGTGTCACCATGCTCGCGGCAGGTATCGGTAACATCCACGGTAAGTACCCCGAAAACTGGCAGGGACTTTCCTTTGAGACCTTGGCAGCAGTTTCCGAAAAGGTTGGCAAGATGCCTCTGGTTCTCCACGGTGGTACGGGTATCCCCGAGGATATGATCAAGAAGGCAATCTCTTTGGGCGTGTCCAAGATCAACGTCAACACCGAGTGCCAGCTCTCCTTTGCGGCAGCTACCCGCGCATACGTTGAGGCAGGCAAGGATCTTTCCGGTAAGGGCTTTGACCCCCGCAAGCTCCTCGCTCCCGGCTTTGAGGCAATCAAGGCAACGGTTAAAGAAAAGATGGAGCTCTTTGGTTCTGTCGGCAAGGCATAATTGAATCGCTTTATCCGCTCATGAAAAAGTTACGGCGACCTGCTTCTCGCAGGTCGCCGTATTGTGTTTTTTATTCAAAATTGTAATTCGGCTTTACCGCTTCGCCCTTGACGGAGGAATTGACGATCGAGAGACATACCTCAACGGTTTTTGCACCTTCCAAGGCATCGGTTTCTACCGTCTTACCGTTGATGATACAATCGGCAAACACCTCAAACTCGCGCAGGGCATTGTGATTGTTGATATCGATCGGAATGATCTCGGGTTCGTTGTTGACGCTCATTCCGTCCTCTCCAATGGTAAAAAGCTGCATGTGATCCGAGGTGTTATCGCAAATAATCGTGCCGCGCGTTCCGTAAATCAGGGTACGCATGGTGTAATTGCGCTTGCACCCCGTGGATACGAAGATCTTGCCGATTACGTTGTTGGGGAAGCGAAGGATCGAGATGGTGGTATCGTCATAGGGGACCATAGGGAGCAGTTTGTGAACGCCGTAGGCGGTGATTTCGGTCGGATTTCCAACCAGCCAACGCAACAGATCCACCGCATGACAGCCACCGCCCACCACGCCGTGGCGGAGAGGATCGGTTCTCCAATGGTTGGGAACGCTGCGAAGCATCTTTTCGTAGTCATGCGCATATTCGGATTCTACGTAATAGATCTCCCCGATCGTTCCGTTGTCGATGAATTCTTTGGCTTTGATAAACGCAGGGGTAAAGCGGGCGATCTGACCAACCATAAATTTTCCCGTGGATACTTGGCTTGCCTTTGCAATGGCAACCATATCCTCGCGTGTCAGTGCCAAGGGCTTTTCGCAAAGCACGTTTTTGCCGACTTCAAGCATGGCAACGCTCATTTCTCTGTGGATTTGGTCGGGAGTTGCGATGATCACGGTGTCGATTTCGGGATTGTTCAATACGTCGTGCCAGTCGGTGACGCGTCTCTCTTCCGGAATGTTATAAAGCTCCCCGTAGGTTTGAAGCTTTTCGGGAAGAATATCACAAATCGCTCCAATTTCTGCACCGTAGTCCACAGCCGCCTTCAAATGTTGCCTACCAAAGCCAAGACCGATTACGCCAACCGTTAATTTTGTAGCCATTTTAAGAGTCTCCTTTTATTTGTTATTTGAATGATTTGCATTGATAGGGATTGGATCAAAGCGACGTAAAAAATGCCATGATCTCGCCCGAAAGTGACATACAAACCAGTGCCGCGCACATTGTGAAGCATCCGATTACGTTCATTTTGGAGAGCTTTTCTCCCATAAAGAGGCAGGAGAATCCCACACTGAGTAAAAAAACGAGGGAATTATCCAAGGTGTAAAGAATCGTCGTGTCAACCAAAGCCAAAATGTAAACGAAGAAATTGATCGCGCAAGCAACAACGACGCTCGCGCCAAGCAAAAAGGCGAGCGATTTTTTGGTTTGCTTCATTGCCGCAAGAGAATCCTTTTTTTCACGTATGAGAAGCATTGCAACCGAGATCAAAACACCGATAAAATACGTAACGATGACCATTTCTTCCTTTTCGGGGGAGATCTCCATTCCCTCGGGCAAAGTCAGGCGCTGTTGAACGTCAAGGAACGTGCCGTAGAGTCCGTTTCCAATCGCAAGACCGATGCAGGAGAGGAAAAACGTCTTTTTATTCTGATAAAATTCGCCTTCTTTCCGCGCGATGAGATAGACCGAGCCCAAAACCGCAAGGATGGAAAGAATTTTTACAACGTTGAGATCGTCACCAAAGAATGCGGAAACGATAGCGGGAATAATGATTCCGCCCGCAATCAAAAAGACCATGGTAATGGAGTAAGGTCCCGTTGCGGATGCGCGGATGAGCGACGTGTTATAAAGCACGACCGCCAAGGCGTTACACACGCCGAGAATGAGCGTGATAGGGGATGCCACAAAGCGAAATTCGGCAAAGGCAAAGGTGACCACCGTAACCAAAAGACCGCTGACGATGGTAAAAACGGGGGAGGAAAGATCCTCGCGACCGGGGTAGCTTGCCGAGTAGTAGCGTGTTAAAAGGGATTGCATGGTATAAATCAATACCAATCCCGCAATGAACGCCATGCCAATCAAATCCATAAATATTCTCCTTTACGTAACATAGTACTAATATTATAGAGGATTCATTTGATAATATCAATGTCAAATCCGACAATTTTTTTGCACTATCGGCTCAACGGAAATTATTATAACAGATTTTTCAGGCTTTAGCAATGAAGAATCGAAAAGGAAAATTGAAAAATCCATAAAGCATTTTGAAAAATCAATAAGCAAATTTGAAAAATTGATAAAAGCAAATTTTGCTCTTGCATTTTATAAAAGAATGCGGTATAATAAACAAAAGAGGGATTTATAGCCGTATGGGGGAGGTGAATGAGTGAATATTCCGGAATTGGAGCGTTTGCTCTATGATTTTTATCAGGTTTCGGGCATGGAGGTGGCGATTGTAGATAGCAAATTTCACAACATTCTCTCCAACCGTTCCCCTTATAAAAATTACTGCGCCACCATTCATCGCTTTTCCAAATGCTTGGATATTTGTATTCATTCCGATCGGGATCACCTCACGCACGTTATGGAGCATAAAAAATTGCTGACCTACGTTTGTCCGTTCGGAATTTTTGAAGCGATTGCACCGATCATGAAAAACGGACAGGTGATCGCGTTTCTCTTTTTCGCAATGGGAATTGAAGAGCGTGACGGTTGTGATGATATTCCCGTACAGCGCGCCATGGAGGTGTCTCCCGGGCTGGATGCCGAGTATTTACGCCAATGCGTCGTTGAGATTCCACACTACTCTCGCAAGCGTCTGGAGGCATACGCGGATCTTCTCCTGATTATGGCAGAGTACATAGAAAAAAACGATTTGATGGCGGATAACGACAAAACCTTGGGAGAGGTGATCAAGCTTTATATCAAGCAGAACCTGCAAAAAAAGATCACGCTAACCGATATGAGCTGGAATCTGCACTGTAGCACCGTAACGCTGACCGAGCATTTCAAAAAGGAATTCGGCATTACGATCATGCAGTACGTTGCGCAAAAGCGCATGGAAATGGCAGAGGAAATGTTACTGCACAGTTCCTTTTCCATTGGGGAAATCGCTGCGTCCTGCGGATATTCGGACGTGGAATATTTTTCCCGCACTTTCAAATCCGTTCACGATATGTCACCCAGCCGATGGCAACGGTTGCACCGCGAAACGGAATAAATCAAAAGCGTCTCAAGCCTTGCGCTTGAGACGCTTTTGGTTATAAAATCAAGAAACACAGCACCGTCAGAAGGATCACAAATCCAAAGTTGTAAGCGCTGAATTTGAGAAGGTACGAGCCTGCTTTTCCGGGATTGTGCGCGGTGTATTCGCGGAAGGAAATGAGACTCGCCAAGGATGCGATCAACGTACCCGTTCCACCGATGTTGACACCCAACAACAGGGCGGGATAATCGTTTGTAAACTGAGAGAGCAGAATTGCCGATGGGACGTTACTGATTACCTGACAGGAAAGAATGCTGAAAATGAGCGTGTTTTTTTCCAAAAGGGAGGAAAACAACTCGCTGACAGCAGGGATCCGTGCCATGTTGCCCGCAAAAATGAAAAAGCAGAAAAAGGTTGCCAAAAGAGCATAATCCACTGCTTTCAATGCTTTTCTGTCGAGAAAAACGAGAGAGACACCGATGATCGCAAGACCGATCAGATAGGGAATGATACGGAATACGATGATGATTGCGAGTGCAAACAGCAACAGATAAATAACGGTTCGCTTTACGGGCAGGCGGTGAGGGCATTCCTCGGTAATGGTCAGGCGATTTTTGGGCAAAAACAAACAGCATACCGTAATGAGCGCGATGGAAGCGAGAAAGGGAACCAGCATGATCTGCATGAATTCCCCCGTGGGAATGTTGAACTTGCTGTAAAGATACAGGTTTTGGGGATTCCCAAAGGGGGTGAGCATCCCGCCAAGGTTTGCGGCAATGTTTTGCATGATAAATACAAACGCCATGTGCTTTTCTTCACCGGTAGAGGAAAGCACAAAGTAACCAAGCGGCAAAAAGGTCAAAAGCGCCATATCGTTGCTGATGAGCATCGAGCCGATGAAGGTGATATAGACCAGAGCAATGACCGCCATGCGCAAATTTCCCGTACAATCTACGATCTTACGCGCGAGAATGGTAAAAAACTTGATGTTTTTGAGCGCGCAGACCACGGCAAGCGTGCAAAAGAGGCAGGTCAGTGTTTTCCAATCAAAGTATTCCGCGTAACGTGCGTCGGGCGGAACGATAAAGGAGGTTCCAATGGCAAGCAGGATCGCAACGGTCAAAACGATATTGGAGCGGATCCAACGTAAGATCAGATCCGAAATGTGACGTACCCGTTCCCACGTATGAATGGATGGAGTATGCTGATGGTGATGATGAATCATATCCGAAAGCTCTTTCCGCGTGCAGATTTTAAAGATAGCGCACAACGAGCGTTATTATATCGCAAAAAAAGCCTTCTGTCAAGCGTTTTTTCGGTTTTTATCATTTCCCATCGGCATTTTTTAACAATTCATCGATGCGCAAACGGATCGTGCGTCCCAAGGGAAGGGAATAGATGCGGATATCGGTGGGGAAGCGACCGAATAGTTGCTTGACCGCGCGAGCGTAAGCGGAAAGCTGCTCACCGTGCGCATACATCATTTTATCGCACAAGCGATCGGGATCGTTTTGTAATTCGCTCTCAATACGGTCTGTCTTGTAGTCGATCAAGACCATACCGCCATCCTGTGTACCAAGAAGCAGATCGATCGACCCCTGCACAAATACCGTCTCTTTTTCTACTTGCCTTGCAAGAACGGGGTCTTGTGTCAGCTTGGATGCGGGGAGCAACAGACTGAATTTTTGTTCCCTGCGAATCCTCTTTGCATCAAGGATCATCGAAACGAGATCGCTATTTCTCAGCTTTTCCAAATGTGAGCGATTGAGGAGACGGACACTTTCTTCGGTCAAAAAGCCTTGAGTGATCAAACGGTTGCATTCTGCGTCCACACCGTCCCGTGCGAGCGCGCGATAATCGCAAAGCTCCAAAAACAGATGCGTTGCCGTTCCGATCTCCGCGGCACTTGCTCGGTTTTCCGCGGCAAGAAGCGCGTCAAAGCTTGGCTCGGCGGAACGCATCAATTCGATCTGTGCTTCCAAAGCCGATGCATCGTCCGTTTCGTTTTCCAAACGCTCCAGCAGATCCGAACGGATCTTGGATGCGGCAATTTTTGAGGGAAGGATATGCAGATGCGCATCGGGGTAAACGAAGGAAGCGCGATTTTGCAGGACCTCTGCATAACGGCGCGTAACGGGATCGGCGGGGAGCGCAGGTTCTTGCGCGGGGGCATCGGTTGCGTCAAGTGCCGTTTCGTGCGTTATCGTGCCAAACTCGTGATGCGTCAGATTCCAGTCCTCGGTGTTAAAATCACATCCTATGGATTGAAGGGCTGCAAGGATCCATTGCAACGGATTGGAAACACCGAGAATGGAGGAGCGATGGGCATACTGAATGAGAGCTGCCGAGGTACAGGCATTTTCCCATTTTCCCGAGAGGGTTCCCGTCACGTACATCCGCTCTCTTGCACGTGTAAGTGCTACGTAAAGGGTGCGGATACTTTCCTCGGTTTGTTCTTCGTTGATGCGGAGCTTGATCGCTGCGCGGAGCGCAGTGTCCTCACTTTCTCCGCTTTCTTGGTTATAGAGCCGCGTGGCACAGCCTGCGGCGCGGTGATAGACCAGCGTGCGTTTGGCATCCTCGCGGTTAAAGGGGGAACCAAGATTGCAAAGGAAAACAACGGGGAACTCCAAGCCCTTGGAGTGGTGTAAGGTCATGATCGTAACGGCACTTTCCTCTTTTGCAAAGCCCTCGGCAGAGAGCTTTCCTCCCTGACACAGCTTGTCAAATTGGGAAAGAAAGGCGTAGAGACCGCAAAAAGCGAATTTTTGATAGTTGCGCGCCTGTTCGTACAGATAGAGTGCCGCGGGGTGCGTGGAACAGTCGCATACCCGTTCGTCAAGATAGAGCAGACGCAAAAAACGGTCGGCGGGTTGTACGGCGGCTTTTTCGCGTTGCCCTTGCATCCAAAGGTTCAATTCGCGGCATTTTTGGGATAGTGGGAGATCGCTTTCCGCCATGGAGAGAATCGCGTCGTAAAGTGCCGACGCACGTTCTGCGCTATCGCGGATCACATTCAACTCCTCGGGGATAAAACCGCCAAAGGGGGAGAGAAGGAACTCCGAGAGCGGGAGATCGCGGTAAGGGTTATCTACCGCGCGTAGCAGATTGAGCAGATCGATCAGGATCGGATCGTGCAACAGGTTGGATGAAGCAGATTCCAAAACGGGAATATTCAATTTTTTCAATTCTCGTGCGTATGCTTCGCCGTGTGTGCGGTTACGCACCAGAATTGCGATGTCCTCCGGGGTGATGGGAGAGCCGTTGTCCAAGGTTTCTTCACGCAACAGTCTTGCGATCTCTGAGGCGACCCAAATCGGTTCTTCACGTTCAATCGTTTCCTCGTTCTCCTCATCATCAGATCGACTGCCCTTGCGCGGCGGCGCGTCAAAAATTTCCACCGACACGGGAATCGGATGACCTTCGGGCATGGATTCCGGGGAGGGCTTGGAGCAAACGAGATCGTCCTCGCTTCGATATCCCACGCTGTTCTCGCAGGCGGAAAAGAGGAAGGCACAAATCTTGTTTGCAAATCGGATCACGGGGCGGTCGCAACGGAAGTTTTCGGACATAAATACGCAGTTTCCGTCTGCGGTATCGGCTCCTTCCTCGGTATAAAGAGGCATGGAGCGGCGGTAGCCGGCAAAGATCGATGGATCGCTTCCGCGAAAGCCGTAAATGCTTTGTTTGATATCGCCTACCATAAAGCGGTGATTTTGCCCGATCATGGCAAAGATGCGATCCTGCATAAAGTCCACGTCCTGATATTCGTCGATGTAAACGGTATCATATTGCAAAGCAAGCGTTTGGGCGAAGGGAGAGGGGGAGCCGTCGGGGGAAGTCAAAAGGCGGTAGAGCAGAGTGCGGACGTCATTGTATTCCAAAATACCGCGCTCGGTTTTTTCTTTCATCAAACGGGTTTCAAAGTCGCTGTAAAAGCGGTAGAGGATCTCGCAAAGATCCGCTGTAGCCAGCATTTCTTCACGGATACGCTCCGCCGTGGGGGCAAGCATTCCCTGTACCTTTTTGATCTCCGATTTAAACTTTGTACGCCAATCCTGATATAGGATCAATTGACTCGGCTTGTTTTTGACGGTCGGGAATTTTCCCGCAATAAAGGTGTAAGCTACCTCGCGCGCGCGTTCATACGAGTTCTCGTCAATTGCTTCGAGCATAGCGTTGCAAAAGCATTGATCCATTTGTACGATACCGCCGCATTTTTCCATGATGTCGGGGGCACTTTCAAGGTAGTTCAGCGTTTTTTGTAAAAACGCATTGGATTCCGAAAACAGGTCGGTGAGATACGAGCCGATCAGGGTACCGTAGGCGGTGGAAAGATAATCCTTTTTCGTTTCCCGCTTCAAGCGTTCGGCACATTCCGAAAGCACGCTGATACCGTTTGGCTCTGAGGACAAGCTCTTTAAAAAATCGAGCAGAGCGGAAGGGAGTTTTCCGTCGCTTCGGTCGGAGACCAGATGATCGATCGCATTCGCAAAGCGGTTGTTTTTTAAACGGTCAAACGGGGAATCCGTTCCGCTTTCCTGCGTATATGCGCGGTAATATTCCTCGATCAATCCGTCAAGGATCTCAAGGCTTATGGAAAGGATCTCATGCTCGTCCGCGGGACGAAAGGATACGGGAAGCGAGAGCTGTTCAAAGTTTGCGCGAACGATTTTTTGAAAAAAAGAGTCGATCGTAGAGATTTGCGCGCTCCCGAGTAAAAAGAGCTGGCGCGAGAGATGTTTGTTTTCAGGATTTTGCGCCAACGCATCGGTCAGAGCCGATGCAATACGCCCCTTGAGCTCTGCGGCTGCGGCGCGTGTAAAGGTAACCACCAGTATGCGTGAGAGATCGGCGGGGGAGACGGGATCGGTCAAGGTTCTTATGATCCGTTCCGTCAGAACGCTGGTTTTACCGGATCCCGCCGCGGCGGAGACGAGCAACGTTTTGCCACCGAGCGACATGGCGGCTTCTTGTGATGGTGTCCAAGTTCTTCCCAAAATCATCAACTCCTTTCATCGGTGATAGGCTTTATTGCAATTGTGGCGCACAGGGCAGAAGGTGCAAGCTTCCTCAGAGGGCGTTTTTTCAACCTCCCCCGTAAGAATGCGGTTTGCAACCGTTCCTACGGCTTCACACATTTCGCGGTGGAGAGATTCGATCTCCTCGGCACTTTGTTTGATGATTTTGTCGCCGGAACGGGGCGGTTCATCTCCGTAAGCCGCGTGTTGGATCTCTTCTGTGTCCAGATAAAATCCGCTTCGTTTGATCTCGGTTTGTCCGCCGTCGGTCGAGGCAAACAGATATTGAGCCCCCGCTGCTTGCGCGTTCGGTTCTGCGGTGAGGAATGCGTACAGATAAAGCACGAGCTGGATATCCATTCCGGAGCGCACTTGATCCAAGGAAAAGGTATGCTTTCCGGATTTGTAATCTACCACGCGAACGTAGAGCTTATCTTCGGTTTTATAGAGGTCGATACGGTCGATCTTCCCCGAAAGCAAGACGCGTGTTCCGTTGTCCAAGGTGATCGTTACGGGCGGCAATCCGTTTTCACCGGGCAGACCGATGATCTGCTCAAATCGGTAAGGAACGAACGCGCTGTTCCGCAATTCAAACAAGATCTCATACAGGATGCGGATCGCCAGCTTTCGCAGTCTCGCATAAAGATGGAGGATCCTTCCGTTCAGATCGTCCATGGGAAAGGGGCAAACCGACGCGATATATTCGGCAATGATGCCGTCTGCCATCGGCTCTACCTCTTTGATATCGGGCAGACGGAGGGTTCCGTCCTCGTTGAGAGACGCGCGCAAAAAATGCTCGAAGACGTAGTGCAAGAACACACCGTCATCCGCATAGCTTGGAGTCGAATCCTTTTTTTCACGCAGAGCGAGACGGTAGGTGCTGTAATAACGGTACGGACAAAGCACGAACGCTTGAATTTTGGATTGTGAGAGCCGTAACGTTGTGATGGGGGACGGAGCGCTTGAAAGAGCGGGTGTGGGTTTGGTACTGTCATACCGTTCCGCCGTCAATGCCACCGCGCTTGCGTCGAAAAAAGTGGGGCGGCGGTCGGTCAGAAACGCGACGCGCGAGAATGCCAAGGAGGGGGTGCGTGCAGATCCGTCGGTCTGTTTTGCCGTTGTAAAGAGGGAAAGTGACTCACCGGGCTTTGTCATTGCGCGATAAACGTAGAGTAGCTCCTCTGAGGAACGGATACGTTCGCGGGAGTTCATGATGATGCCGAGTGCTTCCATCATTTCCTTATCCCCCTCTGTCAAAATGCCATCGTCGGTGACCGCGCGGGGGAACTCACCCTCGCAAAGCCCGAGCAACAGGGAGGCACGCACGTTTTCAACGCGAAGAACCGATGCCGAACCGATGACCACGCAATCGTTGGCGTTGGGAACAGAGCCCAGATCGGTGTTGGAAAAGAGAAGCGTCAAAGCGCAAATGAATTCGTCAAGCGTCATCTCCTCGTTCGGCATCAATCGGCAAAGCGTTGTCAGCGTATCGGTGATCATGCGGTACAGTCGAACGGTCTCGCCTGCCTCGCGTACCTGACCCAAAGCGATTTCCGCGCGTGCACGGTCGGAAAGACGTTTGGAAAGCTCCATATCACCAAGATATTCGTATAGTGCGCGACAACGGTCGATCAATCGTTTTGAAGTGCGCAAAGCGGCCGAAAGCTTCTCCAAGGGAGTGATCAATTGCTTACGCACACGGTTTGCGGCTTCGAGAATGACTTCCGCACGTGCGGAGCGTTCGGTGGTAAGCCCGTCCGGATTCATGCTCCAAACGGGATCGGTAAAGCGTTTTCCGCCAATGTGCCAGGTTTCGCAGTATTCCTCAAACATGGCAGCGTCTCGCAACTCCACTCCGCAAAGTCCTGTTTTCAGGAGTGTGATCACGTCGGATGCACGGTAATTGTGGCTGACCGCGCGAAGGGCGGAGAGCAGGAGTCTTGTGACGGGTTTGAGTGAAAGATCGGTGCGTTCGGAGAGAAAATAAGGGATCCCATGACGTTCAAGTGCCGCATCCAAAACGCCACGGTAACTTTCGGTATCCCGTACCACAACGGCTATATCGCCGTAACGCATCCCGCTTTGTACCAATTCGCAAATGCGGATAGCCGCCGCTTCGGATTCTTCGTAGATGTTGGAGGCGAGGATCAGACGAATGCTGTCGTCGTTTTTATCAAGTACTTCGCGTTCCTCTTTTTTGAGCGAAAAATTCCAAAGCTCGCGTTCCAGATATTGGAGTGCCGCAGGCTTTTTGGATTCGGTCACGGTCAAAGGAATACGATCCACGGGAGTGTTGGCTTGTGCCGTCAGCTTTAAAAGTTGGGATGCGGTTTCGGAGACGCTTTCAAAATGCGGGAGCGCGGAACGGAGCGAATCGGTGCAAAGGGAGACGGTAACGTCCGTTTGCTTGATCATTTCGCGCAAAACGGCATATTCGGGCGCGGTAAATCCCGCAAAGGAGTCGATGTAAAGATGTGCCCCCTCAAAAAAACGGTGATCGGCAAGAATTTGCGCCATGCGCGACAAACGCTCTGCGGGATCGTTGCCAAAGGTTTTTTCCAAAGCTGCGTGATAGACGGCATCCGCAAGCGCAACGTCCGAAAGCTTTTTGCCGAGCGGAGAATCGGTGGGGAGCACTTTCGCGGCATCCTCCAGCGCATCGGTAGAGATGCCGGAGGCGCGAAGCTCGTTGATGGTTCCAAGCATCAACTCTGCCAAGGCGCTGTCAAAATGTCCCGACGTTCTGTATTGCTTGAACAGTGGGGAGAGTGTGCGCAGAGTGTTCCACATCAAAAGCATTTGCAATCCGCGATCGATCGAGTGTTTGGTAAGACCGCCGTAAGTGCGGAAAACGTCCTCGCAGAGTCCCGAAAAGCTTGTGACTTCAAAAAACAGCCCTGCGTTTTGAGGAAGTGCCGAAGGGAGATCGCGCTCACCGATATATCCCTGTTGCTCCGGTAAAAGCAAGTAACAGCGGATTCCGTTTTCAATATCGGCACGGATCAGATCGATCAAAAGGCGAGTCTTTCCGGCACCGGACGGACCGTAAATCAGCTTTAACATGGGGAATCTCCTTTTTCGGTGAATTGTAAATTGCGCTCGATCACAGCGCGGCCTCGCCAAGCGTAAGCGCGGCAAGAAAAGGTATCCGCATCCATCCCGTTCAGGATCTTCCAATCGAGGCGTGGGATCGTTTGCTCGTAAAAATAGGGAATGGGCGTATAGATCGCCCCGTACTCTAAGGCGTGCGCGGTATGCGGACAAACCTCTTGGCAAACGTCACAACCCCAGATCAGCGGATGAGAGGAAAGACGAGCGACTTCATCGGGAGTCAGTGCTCCCTTTTTTTGCGTCAGATCCGAAAGACAAATGCCTTCTTGTGCGGGGCAGGAGGCACGGCATTTGCCGCATCCTTCGCAAAAACGAAGCTCCGTTGCTTTGCCGTTTAATTCCGCCTCGACGAACAGTGCGCCCAAAAAGACGTAGGAGGAATACTCCTCTGTAATCAAGAGTCCGTTTTCTCCAATGACCCCAAGACCCGCAAGAGCGGCGGCGTGTACCTCGTCGATCGGAGAATGATCCGCAAAGCCCGCGATGCGGGTATTGGGAAACGCCTTTTCAAAGGTTGGAATCAGCTCGTCGAACAAATTTTGAAAAAACAGATGATAATCCCTTGATACCGCATAGGAAGAAAGATTGCGGTCGCACCTCATTGCATCGGGGGTCAGATAAGGAACGGCAAAGATCAAAACGCTTCCATGGGAGATTCCCAATCGCTCCAGAAGATACGGTTTACGGATGCGACAGACCTCAAGAGGAAGTGCGGAAAAGAGCCGTATTTGTTTTAATTGTAAAAAATTCGATAAAAATGCAAACATCTCTTTTCCTTTCGTTCATTTTATGATATAATAGTCATGATAATAACATTATAACAAATATTCTTGCAAAAAACAAGATGTGTCGTTTTTTTTCAAGTGTTATTTCTGACATCTTCAAACGATTATCACAATCGAAAGCTATAATGATAGTATTCCTGATATAAAAAAAGAAAAATTGGAGGTTTTGATAGTATGAACGATCAAAATTCACAATTTGAGAACGACTCCTACCGCACCGAAGGCGGGGAACAACAATACGGATACGTGTTTTCGCAAGGAGAAGGCTTTGAGACGCGTTCCACTCTCAAAAAGCCGAGGAGATTTGCGGTTGGCTTGGTCATCGCAGTTTTATGTATCTGCCTTTCCTTTGGGGCGGGCTTTGGCGGTGTAATGCTTGCCAAATATTTTCCGTCGGGTGAACCGACTGCCCCCACCGGAGAAGCGGGAAGCACCGTTGATCCCTTTGATTTACTGACCGAAGACCCTCAAAGCGTTTTGGACAAGGCGGAATCCAACGGATCCGTTTACGGCTCCGCAGGAGAAAACGCCTTTGCGGCGTCGGGGGTTGTTCGCATGGTACAGGATGCCGTTGTCGTCATCGATACGCTGTATTCCACTTCTATGGGATATGCAAAATCGGGAACGGGAAGCGGTGTCATCCTCTCTGCGGGCGGCTATATTCTGACCTGTAATCACGTTGTTGAGGATGCGCAGGTCATCAAGGTCACGCTCAATTCGGGTGACGTTTACGATGCTGCACTGGTTGGCAACGACGTTGCCAGCGATCTTGCGGTCATCAAAATCACGCCCGACGAAGAAAAGCCCTTGACCTACGTTCAGCAAGGCTGCAGCGGTGATCTTGTGGTTGGCGAAAGCGTCATTGCCATCGGCAATCTGTTGGGAATGGGCTTGACGGTCTCCACGGGAATCGTCAGGGCAACCGAGCGGGAGATCAGTATGAATGACGGCACCTCGATGACGTTGATTCAAACGGATGCCGCTATCAATTCCGAAAATTCCGGTGGAGGACTTTTCAATCTGCAAGGACAGCTGATCGGAATTGTCAACGCCAAGTATTCCGCCAGCGGTGTTGAGGGATTGGCGTTTGCCATACCGATCGATTCGGCATATCCCGTCGAAACCCAGCTGATCCAATACGGATACGTGCGGGGGATTGCGGATCACGGATTGACGTTGCTCGCTGTCAACGAATCCAATCTCTGGCAGGCGTATCATTATTACGGACTCCGCGAGGTCGGATTGTATATTTATTCCTCCGAGCATCATCAAAATTTGCAAACGTGGGATCGCATTCTTACCATTGACGGTGAAGCGGTTATGACCGAGGAGCAATTTGAAGCGGTGATCCAGAAGCATGAGGTTGGAGATAAGCTCAGCATCAGCGTGGTCAGAAACGGAACCACGGTTACCGAAACGTTGGAGCTGATCGAATATATTCCCGAACGTTTAAAGGAACAAAGCAAAGAGCGTTAATAGAAAGGACAGACTTTGTATGTACCATATTTTAGTTGTTGACGATGAAACGCGGATTCGATCGATCATCCGCAAATACGCCGAATTTGAGGGGCACGAGGTCACCGAAGCGGCAGACGGTATGGAAGCTGTGCTTTTGTGCCGAAAAAACGAATACGATCTGATTATTATGGATATCATGATGCCCGAGCTGGATGGCTTTTCGGCATGCCGCGAGATCCGCAAGACCTCGCAGACCCCGATCATTATCCTCTCGGCACGCGGTGAGGAATACGACCGTATTAACGGCTTTGAGGTGGGCATCGACGATTACGTTGTCAAACCCTTCTCTCCCAAGGAGCTGATGTTGCGCGTAGATGCGATCATGAAGCGTGTCAAGAGTCAAACCAACGCAAGTGCCGCGGTTTCCAAACCCAACGTCGTTGTGGAGCTTGACGGAGGCGGATTGCGTGCCGACGTTACCGCGCGTCTTGTCTTTATTGACGGCGAGCGCGTGGATATGTCTCCCAAGGAGTACGATCTCTTCTTCTATCTGCTCTCCAACCGTAATATCGCGCTGACGCGTGAAAAGCTGCTTTGCGAGGTTTGGGGATACGATTTTTACGGAGATGCGCGCACCTTGGATACCCATATCAAGCTGCTCCGCAAGAGTCTTGGCAGATACAGCCGATACATCGTCACTCTGCGCGGTGTCGGTTATCGCTTTGAGGAAGTATGAGATCCCGCTATCAAAATCCAAAGGGAGTCAGTATCCGTTGGAAGCTTGCGGTCTATTTTGCCGGCTTTATTGCGCTGGTTTTGATCGTCACGTGGGTCTTTCAGGTCTATCTGCTTGATACCTTTTACGAGCATATCAAGAAAAAAGAGCTGGCAGAAACCGCCGACTACCTTGCCGAGCATTTGGAAAGCGATGAAATTTCGCTTTTGGCGTATAGCTGTGCGGTAGATGGAACCATGACCGTTTCGATCTGCCGTTTGGAGGAGGGAAAAATCTCTCCGCTGATCAGTGTAGATGCAACGGGAAGGCAGGGAATGGTACTTTCGGATGAAATGTTGTTGACACTTTGCGATCTTGCCGACCAAAACGGAGGAAAATATCTCGGCCGCTTTTTCGGAGCGCAGGAGGTCAATAAAAATGAGCCGTCTCTCTTTTTTGGTGACGGTGGCATGAAAGAACAGCTCCGCGGAAATAACGTTCGCTTAATGTACCTCTCCTTGGTGGAGACCGAGGAGCAAAATTCCTATCTGATCCTCCTTAACGCGGGGCTTCAGCCGCTCGAATCTACGGTACAGATCCTTCGCACGCAGTTTTTCTGGATCGCGGCGATCCTTTTGATCTGCGCGGGAATCATGGTCTTTTTGCTCTACCGTCATATTTCCGCTCCGCTGGTCTCGATGAACGAGGCGGCAAAGCAGCTGGCACTCGGAAAATACGATGCGGAATTTTCGGGAAAGGGCTACCGCGAAACGCGTGAGCTTGCCGAAACGCTGAACTACGCGTCAAACGAGCTCTCTCGCTTGGACCGTTTGCAAAAGGAACTGATTGCCAATATTTCGCACGATCTGCGCACTCCTTTAACGATGATTAAAGGATATAGCGAGATCATGCGCGATCTCCCGGGTGAAAATACCCCCGAAAATATGCAGGTTGTGATTGACGAAACAACGAGACTTTCGGAGCTTGTTAACGATCTTCTGGATCTCTCCAAGATTCAATCCGGCTCGCGCCGCGCGGAGTCTGAGGCGGTTAACCTGACGGCGGCACTTGAAGAGACGATGAACCGATACGACACCTTCGTGCGGCACAAGGGCTATCGCATCACCCTCAAAACCGATGCCACCGCGTGGGTTTATGCCGATCGTGGCATGATTTTGCAGGTGTTGTATAACCTGATCAATAACGCGATCAACTATACGGGTGCCGATCTTACCGTTACGGTTACGCAAGAGGTGATCGACCGACGCGTCCGTATCAGCGTTACCGATACGGGTGAGGGGATCGCTCCCGAGCAGATGCCAATGGTATGGGATCGTTACTATAAGGTGGACAAGATCCATCGCAGGGCAATGATCGGTACGGGTCTGGGACTTTCTATCGTCAAGGAGATCTTAGAGCAGCACCGCGCCGCATATGGGGTAAGCAGTACCGTAGGCGAGGGATCTACCTTCTGGTTTGAGCTTCCCATTCTCTCACAGCCCGATCAATCGACACTCACCGATGGGGAGGAATGACGTTTTGAATCCGACAATTTTATCCACGCTTGCCTGTCCCGTTTGTAAGGCTCCTATGACCGAGGGAGACAACGGAAAAACCTGCCGTTGTCAGGGCACGCGTACACATTCTTATGATTTTTCCAAGAGCGGATACCTCAATCTCACCTCGCCTCGCGACGGAGAGGGAGACGGAAAGGAAGCGGTTCGCTCCCGCAAGCTCTTTTTAGAGGCGGGATACTATCAGCCGCTTTCGGATGTTATCAACGATATTTTACAGAAGCTCAACGCCAAAACCGTACTGGATGCGGGATGCGGCGAAGGGTATTATACCAACCGAATGGGGAGCGTTTGCAATGCGTTTGGCGTGGATCTTTCGCGTGCAGGCATTGATGCGGCGGCAAAAGCGGCAAGGACGACTCAAAGTCGCGCGGCATTTGCGGTGGGGAGTCTGTTTACACTCCCCGTTCAGGATGAAAGCTTTGACGTAATTACCAATCTGTTCGCGCCTTGCGCAGAGTCTGAATTTTTACGGGTACTGAAGCCGGGAGGCACCTTGGTGCTGGTTGGCGCGGGAGAGCGTCATCTGCTTGGATTGAAGGAGATTCTGTACGAAAATCCTTATCTCAATCCCGGCAGGGCGGATCTTCCGCAGTCGATGCAAAGCACGGCTTGCCGTCGGCTGACCTATCGTATCACCGTCGAAGGGCGTGAACGGATCGAGGCACTGTTTTCCATGACACCGTATTATTGGCGTACAAGTCCTGCCGACCGTCAAAAGCTGGAATCTCTCGAAACGCTGACAACAGACGTAGATTTTGACATTTTTCTTTTCAGAAAGGGACAGTAACATGAAGATCTCCGTATGTATCCCGATGTACAACGAAAACAAGGTCATTGCGGATACCGCGCGCACGCTTTCCAACTATATGGAGGCACGTTTTGAGGACTATGAACTCCTCTTTGTCAGCGACGGTAGCTCCGATGGCTGCGATCGTACCGTCAAGGAGCTTGATTTGCCGCGCGTACGAGTCATTTCCTATACGCCCAATCGCGGAAAAGGATATGCCGTGCGCACGGCAATGCTCGCCGCTACGGGAGACGTCAGAATGTTTACCGATGCCGATCTTGCCTATGGAACCGAGGTGATCTCCCGCGTTGCCCAAGCGTTTGAGGAGCATCCGAACGCCGATCTTGTGCTTGGATCGAGAAACCTTGCGCGTGACGGTTACGAGGGATATACCTTTTTGCGCAAGCTTGCTTCGCGTACATATCTTCGCGTTTTGTGTATGGTCGGTGGATTCCGCCTTTCGGATTCGCAATGCGGATGTAAGGCGTTTTCGGCAAAGGCGGCGGAGGCGATCTTTTCAAGGTGTGAGGTCAACGGCTTTGCCTTCGATTTTGAAGCTATTTTGTGGGCGGAGCAGTTGGGGCTTGCGATGCACGAATTGCCCGTTAAGGTCATCAACCATGGGGAGTCCAAGGTCAACGTTCTTCTGGATACCGTCAAGATGCTTGGGGATTTGAGAAAAATGAAAAAACGCATTCGAAAATCGAATGCGAAGGGATAAAAAGGGAAGGACTGTTTTATGAAGATCCTGATTGCGTATGCCTCAAAAAACGGGACGGTAAAGGAGTGTGTCAATCGCCTGTCTCGCGCATTGGATGGCTTGGAGGTCACGGTGGCAGATCTGAATCAAAAAACACCGAGCGTCTCCGAATACGATCTTGTCGTTACGGGGGCGTCGGTGCGATTTGGTCGGTTGCTCAAGGCGGAACGCCGCTTTTTAAAGGAACAATGCGAGGCTTTGCAGAACAAAACGCTTTGCCTTTTTCTTTGTTGCGGCTTGGCACATGAATATGAGTATTACAGAGAAAATCTCTTTCCCAAGGCACTGAGAGATCATGCCTACCAAAATCTCTATTTTGGCGGAAGCTTGCGCACCGATGGACTTTCACTCTTTGATAAGTTGATGGTCAAAGCCATTCGCTCGTCGATTGCAGAAAGTGAGATCGAGGATGGGGAATATACTCCTTCCATGCCCGGAATTTTGCCTGAGAACATTGAGAGAATGGCAACGTATATCCGCATGAAATTGATTGAAAATACATAAAAATGTGCAAGATGCACAAACTAAACGAGGAAAATTTGTGTTTCTTTTGATTATTTAATCTTTCACAAAAGTGTTGACAAAACCACCAAAATATGCTATAATATCAGGGTGGTTCAAGCAACAAGACCCATTAGCTCAGATGGCAGAGCACATGACTTTTAATCATGGTGTCCGGAGTTCGACTCTCCGATGGGTCACCAACAATTAAACTATCCGAACATTCGGGGGAGAGGTCAGTTATATCGTCTTGCATGTCGATATAGCTGACTTCTTTCATATTCTTTACATTATAATATACTACCATGCGGTTATCATAGACGTACACGCAATTGACCAGTGTGTTGATCAGGCGGCGGCGATACTCCGGGTCAAGCAGATCTCCGCCTCGAAAGCTCTCCAAATAGCTTCTCACGTCTCTCTCGGTCAATTGGAGTGCTCTGTCGATCTCCAGTCTTGACACCTCAGCGGCGAGTGTGTTCCGTTTCTGCTCCAAGAGCTCCGCCTTCTCGTTGATCCTCTTGATAAGCGCGGGGGAGCCGGTCTTGATCAGCGCATCCGCCGTGGAATCCAGTTCTCGGTCGATCTGTTCCAGTTCCTTTTTCAGATCATCCAATCTCGACGTGCCGTTCTCTGCTTCGGAGACTGCGCTCACGCCTTTGGCGATTTTCTCCACGTACTCATCGGTGAGCACGTTTGCAACGGTCTGCTCGCACACGTACCATTCCAAAAAGCCTTGCTTCTCGCGTTTCTTTTGGCAGTTGTGCGTGCGCTTCTTATTGGCGCAGGTATAGTATGCGTAGGTATTCCCGGTCTTGCTCGTTCCGCTGTCTCCGATCATGGCAGCTCCGCAGTATCCGCAAAAAACTTTACCCGAGAGGGTGTAATCGATGCGATCCGCCTTTTTACCGTACGTCTTTTTGTCTCTCTGCTCGATCTCATTGACGCGATTCCAAAGTTCCTCCGTGACGATGGCGGGGCAGGATCGTTCGATTCCCGCGTAATGATGGACGCCCTTATAGATGGGGTTGGAGAGGATCTGGGTGACGGTATGAATGGTAAATAGCTTTCCTGTCTTGGTCCGATAGCCGCGGGCGTTGAGCTCGTCGGTGATCGGCTTTTTTCGTTTTCCCTCGGCGCGCGCCTCAAAGCAATATCGGATCACCGGCACAAAGCTCTCGTCGATGACGACCATATGATTTTCGACGCGGTAACCGTGCGGGAGGTTGCCGCCCGTGGACTGACCCTTGAGGGCGGTCTCCTTCATGCCTTGGGAGACGACGCGGGAGAGGCGGCGGGAATAGGACTCTGCCATTGCCTCGTAGATGCTCTCCAATATCAGACCCTCGTCGCCGGTGCCGACGCTCTCCTCTGTTGAGAGGACGCGCACGCCGACCGATTCCAGCTCCTTTTTATAAATGGCGCTGTCGTAGCGGTTGCGGGCAAAGCGATCGAATCGATAGACGATGATGAAGGCGAACTGTTGCTTTCTGGCATCGCGGATCATGCGTTGGAACTCGGGACGTTGGTCGCTGGTTCCGCTGATGGCGCGGTCGATATACTCCCCGACGACGCGGAGCCCTTTGCGCTCGCAATATTCCTTATCGGCGCGAAGCTGGAAGTCTATGCTGTTTTCGGTCTGCTTATCGGAGGAAAACCGCGCGTAGATCACGGCGTTGGCGGCGTTCTCCTCGGGAACGGGTTTGACCTTTGCAAATGCCATTGGGGGCTCCTTTCAAAAAAAATGGTTTTGGGGTGTTGACTTTTATCCTGAAAAATGGTAGAATAGGAAACGGCGGTGGAAAGCTCCGCCCGGAGGACACCAAAACGGTGCGGTTGCTTCCTTGTTTTCATGAGGAAGTCTGAATCTTTTTTGCCTTCCTCGCAAGGAGGGAGGTGGTGCAATGGACGCTGTCTCTTGGAACGATCTTTTACAGATTGCCACGTTGATCTTTTCCATTATTGCCTGTTTTAGAAACAAAAAAAGATAACCGCCCTGCTCGAACATAGCGGTTATCTTAATCGTTAAGGGGAAGCAACCGTGCGGGTGCCCTCCGTTATTAGTATAACCGACTTGATTGGATTTGTCAATAGTTTTTTTCAATATTTATTGTTTCGGCGGCTTTGACTGCCGATTTTTTTATTCTTTCGGCTCCTCCTGGGAGCATTCGCTTGCTTTCTCTTCAGCAAGCGTTTTTTCTCTTAATTTTTCAAGTCTGACCATCATGTCTCGAATATTTTCCTGTGTCTTTCTTAATTGTTCTTGCATTTCTCTTGTTTCTTGCTTTCGTTTGCGGTCTTCCTCGATAGCGGCTTGTATCTTGGCTTTTAATGCTTCTACAATCACCAA
>JBGVEW010000105.1:0-3736 GCA_045120465.1 Eubacteriales bacterium | reverse complement strand
CCCCCCCCCCCCCCCCCCCCCCCCCCCAGATCCCATAGATTTATGATTGAATTGTTATCCCCTGCGGGGAATTTTGAAAAATTAAAAGCGGCGATCCTGTACGGTGCCGATGCGGTCTATTGCGCGGGGCAGATGTTCGGTATGCGTGCCGCGGCTGACAACTTTACCGTCGAGGAGCTCTACGAGGCGGCAAAATACGTCCACGAGCGTGGCAAGAAGATCTACCTCACCGTGAATACCATGCCGCACGTAGAGGAGTATCCCGCATTGCGCAGATTTCTCTTTGACGTTAAGGATGCCGGAATTGATGCGATGATCGTAGCCGATCTCGGTGTGTTTGCCACCGTTCGTGAGATCCTGCCCGATATGGAGATCCATATGTCCACGCAAACCTCAATCGTCAGCCCTGCGGCGGCAAAGGCGTATGCCGCAATGGGGGCAAAACGGTTGGTGCTGGCGCGTGAGTTGACGATGGATGAGATCAAGGCGATTCGCGCGGAGCTTTCCTGCGACGTTGAGCTCGAAGCCTTTATCCACGGCTCGATGTGCGTGTCCTACAGCGGCAGATGCCTGCTTGCAAATGCCTTCAACGGGCGCGACGGAAACCGCGGAACCTGCTCACAGCCCTGCCGTTGGAATTATGCTTTGGTTGAGGAAAAGCGACTTGATATGCCGTTTCCGATCGAACAACAGGAGAACGTCGGTACGTTTATCATGTCCTCCAAGGATATGTGTATGATCGAGCATATCCCGGAGCTGATGGAGAGCGGTGTGGCATCCTTTAAGATCGAGGGACGCATGAAGAGCGCGTATTACACCGCCGTGGTAACGAATGCATACCGCCTTGCGATGGATGCGTATGCGCGCGATCCCAAGGGGTATCGGTTCGATCCCGCGTGGCTCTCGGAATTGGAGAGCGTTTCGCACCGTGAATACGGAACGGGATTTTATTTCGACGATCCCATGCAAAACCCTCAACTCGTCAGCACTTGCGGATACATCCGCGAAAAAGCATATTTTTCCACCGCAACCGAATACGTTAAAGAGGAAGCGGATGCGATGGTTGCCGCAGGTGTCGCAATGGAGAACGAAAACGGCAGACTGTATCGCTTTATCCAGCGTAACAAGGTAAGCGCGGGCGAGGATGCCGAATTGATCTCTCCTTCCCGCATCGGGCGAGGCTTTGCGGTAGAGGAGCTCTATTCCCCTGAGGGCGAGAGATTGGAATCCACTCCGCATCCCTCCATGATCTATTGGTGCCGCGTTCCGTTTGAGGTCAAGGAGGGCGACATTATGCGCGCGTCAAGCGGTACGGGGCTGCAAAAGCGCGGAAAGGATCGCCTCAAGGGTGACTGTTAAGGAGTAGAAGATGATTGTTTTGGAACTTTTAAAATCCATTCTGTACGGAGTGGTGGAGGGAATTACCGAATGGCTCCCCATCAGCTCCACGGGACACCTGATCCTCGTAGAGGATTGGTTGCCCTTTGCCTTTACCTCCGACAAAGCCTTTTTGGCGGAATTTTGGGAGATGTTTGAGGTGGTCATTCAGCTTGGCGCGATCCTTGCGGTCGTGGTGCTGTTTTGGCATAAGCTTTGTCCCTTTGGAGGGCATAAAACGGCGGCGCAAAAGCGCGGTACGTGGAAGCTTTGGGGCAGAGTGCTGGTCGCCAGCCTTCCCGCGGCATTTGCGGGCATCGTGCTCGATAAAGTGCTGGAAATCGTGAGCGGCAAGGATATCGACGGTTGGCTTTACAATTCGTTGGTGGTTGCCGTGGCGTTGATCGTTTACGGCGTTGCGTTTATTCTCATCGAACGTATGAACCGCGGCAAGATACCCGAGGTGGATCGCGTAGAGGATCTTTCCATCAAGACCTCTCTTTGCGTGGGCGCGTTTCAGGCACTTTCCATCGTTCCCGGCACGTCTCGCTCGGGTTCGACCATTTTGGGCTCCATGCTTCTCGGCATTTCGCGCACCGCGGCGGCGGAATTTTCCTTCTTTATGGCAATTCCCGTTATGGTGGGGGCAAGCGGCATCAAGGCACTGGGATTCCTTTCCTATATTATGGAAAGCAACGTGAGCGTTCCGCTGATGGCGTGGGTAACGCTGGGCGTGGGATGTCTCGTTTCCTTTCTCGTTTCCATGATCGCTATCCGCTTTTTGATGGATTTTGTCAAACGCCACAGCTTTGCGCCCTTTGGTGTGTACCGCATCGTTTTGGGTGCTCTTGTGCTGGTCCTTTGGCTGGTGAGGATGTAAGATGGAAGAAAGGATCGTCATTCCGTTTCCCGTGATCGTGGAAGGAAAATATGATAAGCTCCGCTTGGAATCGGTGATCGACGCGCAGATTCTGACTACCGACGGCTTTGGGGTATTTGATAAAGAGGAAAAGGGAATGCTCTTTCGCGCGTTGGCGAAAAAAACGCCGCTGATCGTTTTGACCGACAGCGACGGAGCGGGCAAATTGATCCGCTCGCACCTGACTTCAATATTGCCTGCCGACCGTCTCATCCAGCTTTACGTTCCCCGTGTTAAGGGAACGGAAAAACGAAAAAGCACCCCCTCTGCCGAAGGGGTACTCGGAGTGGAGGGGATGGAGCGGACGCTGCTTCGTGAGCTGTTTGCCCCTTACGCGGATGCCGATGCCGTTGAAAAACGCGCGGTGGAAAATCCGCTTTCCAAAACCGATCTGTTTATGGACGGCTTGACGGGGGGAGAGGGAAGCCGCGAAAAACGCGACCGCTTGGCGACAAGTCTGGGGTTGCCCACGGGCATGACTCCCAACGCCTTGTTGGCGGCACTCCGTTTGCTTTGTACCTATGATGAATACTGCCGCGCAGTGGGAAGGAGTCAAGCATGAATCAATCCAAGCATCCACCGATCACGCCGATCGTCAGCGACGTGACACCGGGCATCTACCGCCACTATAAGGGGAATCGCTACCGTGTGCTTTCCTTGGCACACCACTCCGAAACCTTGGAGGAGTTGGTGATCTACGAACCGTTGGATACCGATACGGGCGTATGGGCACGCCCCTTGTCCATGTGGAACGAGACCGTCACCGTTGACGGAACAGAAAAGCGAAGATTTGAGAGAATTGAATGATATTGATGTCGGGGCTGTTACTTGGTTTTCAGAACAGCCCCGATTTTTTTGCGATTCATCACTCTCGCCAAAGGGAGAGGCAAGAGTGGCTTTGTGTAAGGAAATGCAAAATGCAAAATTGGTGATGCCCCCACGCAAAACTACCTTTCGTGATCATTTTGGGTCGTGGGTCCCAAAATGATAGCGGGAGCTATTGCTCTGTCAGCGCGCGCGAGAAAGAAATTCAGTAGAGTCTGTACTGCATCAACGCTTTTACCAAGCGCAGAGCATGAAAAAAGGAATCGCAATGAGAGCGATTCCCGTGGAGGGCAGACTATCAAAAAAGCGGTAAAAGCTTTGAAGGGGTACGGGGAAACTTTCTCGAAAGTTTCCCCATAAAAAAACCACGCCAAACTAACTTACGTGAGCGCGTGGCGGTGGTGGGACCCACGCGCTTGCGGGAGCGATTCTTCCGTCAGCGTGCGAGAGAAAGAAAGTAAGCAGAGTCTGCTCTGCACGAAGGCTAACGCCAAGCGCAGAGCAGAGAGGGGGGAATCACCGTGAAAGTGATTCCCGTAGAGGGTAGGCTAACAAAAAGGCGGTAAAAGTTTTGAGGGGTGTGGGGAACTTTTTCAAAACTTACCCAACAAAAAA
>JBGVEW010000104.1:0-15681 GCA_045120465.1 Eubacteriales bacterium | reverse complement strand
GGATTTTTATGGGGAAACTTTCGAGAAAGTTTCCCCATACCCCTTCAAAGCTTTTACCGCATTTTTGTTAGCCTACCCTCTACGAGAATCGCTCTCATAGCACTCCCTCTTTTTCTGCTCTGCGCTTGGCGCAAGCCATTGTGCAGAGCAGATTCTGCTTGATTTCCTTCCCTCGCACGCTAACGGAGCATTAGCTCCCGCGAGCGTTTTGGGACCCACGACCACAAAACGCTCCACAAAGTTAGTTTTGCGTTACCACGTGGGCAATTGGTTGATGTGATCGTGTTTTCTGCACGCCCTTTTGTGCGTTCGCTCTTGACATAAGCCGTTTTTTGCTTTATAATAATGGCAGAGTGAAAAAGGAGGTCAAATGGATGAAACCTACGATCTTTTTGCTGGGAGACAGCATTTCCCTGCACTATAACCCTTATCTGATTCCCGCAACGTCCGACCGATACGAATGGCAAACCAAGCCCGGGCGTGCCGAAGCAATGAAAAATTTGGACGTTCCGATTGACGCCAACGGTGGAACGAGCGCACGCGTTCTCTCCTTTCTCCGTGACGAGGACGCACGCGGAATGCTCTGCTATGACGTTCTGCTTTTTAACTGCGGTCTGCACGATATCGCAATTGACGAGGGCAAGACCGCTTCCCGTGTATCCCCCGGTGACTATCACAAAAATCTGGTGGACATTCTCGATTTGGTAACCGCACGCGGCATCCGCCCCATTTGGGTCACGACCACTCCCGTGGATGACGAACGCCACAACTCCCGCACCAAAATGCAACGCTACAACGAAAACGTTCTGCTCTACAACGCCATCGCCAAGGAAGTGATGAAGGGCAAAAAGGTCAGCATGATCGACCTCTACACCTTTACCGCCAATCTGGAAGGCGAAAAATACGCCGACCACGTGCATTATCTGGAAAGCGTGAGAGAAAAACAAGCGACATTTATCGCCAAAGAATTGGAAACGCTTCTGTAATACGGAAAGGAACAAACACTATGAAAATTGCCTTGATTGCGCACGATAAGAAAAAGGACGCGATGATCGACCTTGCCATCCGCTACCGCGAAGCCCTCGCTCCCCACGAGCTTTACGCCACGGGAACGACGGGAACGCTGGTCATGGGCGAAACGGGGCTTAAGATCACGCGGATGAAGAGCGGCCCTCTCGGGGGTGACCAGCAGATCGGTTCGATGATCGCAGACGGACAGCTCGATCTCGTTCTGTTTTTGCGCGACCCCTTGACCGCGCAACCTCACGAGCCCGACGTTTCGGCACTGTTGCGTCTTTGCGACGTTCAAAACATCCCGCTCGCAACCAACGTCAAGAGCGCGGAAATCATGCTGGAACGACTGGCAAAAGGACTTTGATACCGGAACGTAAACCGACACCGCTTTTCGAGCGGTGTCGGTTTTGTTTTGCCTCGGATGCGTTCACCGTGGTTTTGATTCCGCTTTCTCATTTTGCATTTTGCATTTCTCATTCCTCCATCTTCCTCTTGCAAGTGGGGCGAAAATATGCTATAATGGAAGTGAAAACAACGCAGGGAGGTTTTTTATGAAAACAAAGCTGACGCCAAAATTCTGGTGCGCGCTCACGCTGTTCAGTCTGATCGGGCAGATCGCGTGGGTCGTTGAAAACATGTATCTCAACGTCTTTATCTACAAGATGTTCCACGCCGACGCAGGCGATATTTCGCTCATGGTGGCGGCAAGCGCGGTGGCGGCAACGCTCACGACCGTGCTCGTCGGTGCGCTTTCGGACAAGATTGGAAAACGAAAGCTCTTTATTTGCGGCGGCTATATCCTTTGGGGCATGTCGATTCTCGGCTTTTGCCTCATCCGCACCGATCTGATCGAGGGCATTATTCCCGCCACGGTCAACGCGGCAACGGTAGGCATTTCCGCGGTGATTGCCTTGGATTGCCTGATGACCTTTTTTGGATCGAGTGCCAACGATGCCGCCTTTAACGCGTGGCTCACCGACAGCACCGACGAAAGCTGCCGCGGTGCCGCTGAGGGAATCAATTCCATGATGCCGCTGGTTGCCATTCTTGCGGTGTTTGGCGGCTTTATGTTCTTCGACCTCAATCTTGCCGATAGCTGGGTCGTCATTTTTGCCATCATCGGCGGCGTGGTCATTGCCGTGGGCGTGCTCGGCATCTTTTTGATCCGTGACCCCGACATTACCCCCACGCAAACGGGATATCTTGCAAACGTGATTTACGGCTTCCGCCCCTCCACCGTAAAAAAGAATCTTTCTCTCTACCTCTTTATGGGGCTGTTCGTGCTGTTCAATATTTCCATCCAGATCTTTATGCCCTACCTGATCATTTATTATGAAATGAGTCTGGGCATGAAGGATTACGTCCTGATCATGGCACCCGCCATCGTGCTGGCATCGGTTGCCACCGCCTTTTGGGGCAAGGTCTATGATAAAAAGGGCTTTGGATTTTCCTCCGCCTTCTCGCTCGCTTGGCTCATTGCGGGATACCTGCTGCTCTTTTTCTTCCGCACCACCGTCCCTGTGTTTGCGGGTTCGCTTTTGATGATGTGCGGTTATCTTTCGGGCATGGCGGTGTTTGGCGCAAAGATCCGCGACCTCACCCCCGTCGGCAAATCCGGAATGTTGCAGGGCGTTCGCATCTGTTCGCAGGTGCTCATCCCCGGCGTGGTGGGACCGATGATCGGAAAAGCGGTGCTTTCCAACGCTGAAACCGTTCTCAACAACGACGGAACCGAGTCCTTCCTCCCCAACGCCAACATCTTTTTGGCGGCTCTTGCGGTGATCCTCCTCCCCGCGATCTTGCTTTTGATCCTTCACTTTACCCACAAGCCACGCACGCGCCGTCTTTCCTCTCGATTTGAGGAGGAACGGAGTGCCGACGAGATCCCTTACCGCGACGAATATCCCCGCCCCTTGATGAAGCGCGACTCCTACCTTTCCCTGTCCGGAAAGTGGTCGCTCTCGGTCAAAAAAGGCGCGCGCGAGGAGGGCGTTGGAGAAATTCTCGTTCCCTTCCCCCCCGAATCCGCCATGTCAGGCATTGAGCGAACGCTCAAAAAAGGAGAGCGATGGATCTATCGCACGCGCTTTGTTCTGAATGCGGAATTTATAAAAGAAAAAACGCTCCTCCACTTTGGCGCGGTAGATCAGATCGCGCGCGTGAGTGTGAACGGAACGCTTCTCGGTGAGCATCGCGGCGGCTATCTCCCCTTCTCCTTTGATGTGACAAGCATTGCAAAGATCGGTGAAAACACCCTTTGCGTCGAGGTGGAGGATGCGCTCGATCACACGCTCCCTTGGGGAAAGCAGTGCAAAAAACGGGGTGGAATGTGGTACACCCCCGTCAGCGGAATTTGGCAAGCGGTTTGGCTGGAAAGTATTCCGCAACACGCGTTTTCTTCTCTCCGCATCACCCCAACGCTCCAATCGGTAACCATTGAAACCGAGGGAGGCGAGGCAGAAAAGTGCCTGACCGTTCAAACACCCAACGGGCAAGAGCTCTACCGCTATACGGGGGACCGCTTTACCCTGTCGGTCGCCTCTCCAAGGCTTTGGTCGCCCGAGGATCCCTACCTCTATTTCTTTACGCTTACCGACGGCAAGGACACCGTAAGCTCCTACTTTGCGCTCCGCACCGTTGAGGTTGGAGAAGCGAACGGCAAGCCTCGCATCCTGCTCAACGGCAAGCCCTATTTCTTCCACGGTCTTCTCGATCAGGGCTACTGGTCGGACGGCATCTATCTCCCCGCTCGTGCCCAGGGGTATGCCTACGACGTAAAAACCATGAAATCATTGGGCTTCAATATGCTTCGCAAGCACATCAAGATCGAGCCCGAATACTTTTATTATGAGTGTGACCGCCAAGGAATGATCGTTTTTCAGGACATGGTCAACAACGGCGGCTACAGCTTTTTGTTTGACACCGCGCTCCCCACGATCGGAAAGAAGCAAGGACTTGCGCACCGCGCGTCAAAAGAAGTCAAGGACGCGTTTGAGCAAAGTGCCTGCGAGACCGTGGCACATCTTTACAACCACCCGTGTGTTTGCTATTACACCATCTTTAACGAGGGCTGGGGGCAGTATAAGGATGCCGACCGCGTGTACGACCTGCTCAAAGCGAAGGATCCCACTCGCGTCTGGGATACCGCATCGGGCTGGTTCAAGACCCAAAAGAGCGACGTGGACAGCGAGCACGTGTATTTTAAGCCCGTTCAACTGAAGATTGGAAGCCGACCAATGATCCTCTCGGAATTCGGTGGGTATTCCTGCAAGCTCGAGGATCATTCCTTTAATCTTGACAAGACCTACGGCTACCGCTTCTTTACCTCCACCGAGGAATTTGAAAACGCCTTGGAAGCACTGTACCGCGAGGAAATCCTGCCTGCCGTGCGCGACGGTCTTTCGGGAGCGATTTTGACGCAGGTCAGCGACGTAGAGGACGAAACCAACGGACTTTTGACCTACGACCGAAAGGTGCTTAAGGTATCTGCCAAGCGGATGCAAGCAATTGCAAACGAGCTGTACTCCGTTTGACAAATTACCCGACGTTTTTTTAACGGTTGCATTTTTTGAAAAACCGTTGTATAATAGTAGCAACGACAAACGAAAGAGGACGGACATGAAACACGTAGACGTTTATACGGACGGTGCCTGCCGCGGCAACCCCGGACACGGCGGTTGGGGTGCGGTGCTGGTCTATCGCGGTGTGGAGCGCGAGCTGTCGGGCGGAGACCCGATGACCACCAACAATCGCATGGAGCTGACAGCGGCAATCGAAGCACTCGCGGCACTCAAGGAGCCCTGCGAGGTGACCCTGACCTCGGACTCCAAGTATCTCGTGGACGCGATCACACAAGGCTGGGCACTCTCCTGGCGCGCGCACGGCTGGCGCAAAAGCGATAAGTCTCCCGCACTCAACGTCGATCTGTGGGAAAAGCTTCTCGACCTTTTGGAGCGTCATCGGGTGACCCTGGTATGGGTCAAAGGGCATGACGGTCACCCCTTTAACGAGCGTTGCGACAAGCTCGCCACCGCCTACGCAGACCGCTTTGCCGATTGAGGCGGATTTTGAATATCAAACGTGGGAGTCAAAAGCGTTTTGCATTTGACTCCCACCTTTGGTAAGAATCTTATTTCAAAGTCAAGGTCTCGCCCGGGGCGACGGAATAGAGGTTGTCGTGACGGGTGAACCAAAGCGTCATGGCAGTGGGATTGTAAACCTTATCCATCGAAAGGGAAAATACCAACTGATTCCAAGCGGTTACGTAATCGTAGATCTCGATATTGGTCGCATACCAGATGTCCTCGCGGTTGCCGATCTGTTCCGCAAAGGTCTCGATGATCTCCCAATTGTTGTCCCGCTCAAACTCGTAGGAATGTCCCCACAGGTAAAAGAGCATGGGGTCGTCCTTTGCCGCGGGCTCTGCGGAAACGAATTTTTCGGTCAGCTCCGACAGATTGCGGTTTGCGTGATGGCAGGTGGCGGGAAGGCGAAGCCAATCGGTGGGAAGATCAAATTTTTCGGTCGATTTCGTCGTGCGGCAATACACGATGCCCGCATCCTTTAAGACCTGCACGATCGCATCGTTGTACGTACCGAAGGGATACGCGCCGCCGCGGATCAGGCAGCCAAACTGCTCCTCCAATTCCGCACGGTCGCGGACGATCTCGTAGGAGACCTGCGCCGTGGGAAGCGCCTCTAAGTGCGGGTGGGTATAGGAATGAATCGCCGGCTCCATTCCGGACTCGGAATACAGCGCAGTCGCTTTGTCACGAGGCATCCGACGACCCCACTTTTTATCGGCGGGATAGACGAAATCGGGGGCAACGTACTGCGAGCTGTTGATATTAAAGGTTCCCTTGAGCCCATGCTTACGCATGATATCGATCAGGCGAACGTCCTCGGTCACCGCATCGTCGTAGCTCAGAGTCAAAGCCTTTGCAAGCCCTTGGGGAAAACGCAACTGTCTGTTGGTATTTGCCATGATAACCTCCTTGCGGCACCGAGTTTTTCCCGAGTGCCCTGTTTGATACGTTTCATTATATCACGCCCGTGTCAACTTGTCAATCCTCTCCTCATGTAATCACATTGAATAAATATCCGTGTTTTATGAATATTTATTCTTCCTCAAAACAGTTTTATGCACAAATGGAAGATTAAAAAATCAAGACCTCTTGTGAAGATTGCCGAATTATTATTTAATTGATAAAAAAGGTTGACAAGCCTTTTTATCTGTTGTATAATTATGCACATCAAATTCCTTTTTTTCAGGAGGCAACACATCATGAGCAATCATTCCGTTAAAAAAGTCGTTCTTGCGTATTCCGGAGGTCTGGATACCTCTATTATCATTCCGTGGCTCAAAGAGAACTACGGCAATCCCGAAATCATCGCGGTTTCCGGCAACGTCGGTCAGGCGGATGAATTGGAGGGTCTGGAAGAAAAGGCGATCAAGACCGGTGCATCCAAAATCTATATTGAGGATCTGACCGATGAGTTCGTTGAGGATATGATCATCCCCTCGGTTCAGGCAGGCGCAAAATACGAGGAGTATCTGATGGGTACGGCACTTGCCCGCCCCATTATCGGCAAGCGTTTGGCGGAGATCGCTCTGGCAGAGGGTGCCGACGCAATCTGTCACGGTTGCACGGGCAAGGGCAACGACCAGGTTCGTTTTGAGCTTGCCATCAAGGCGTTTGCCCCCGGTATGAAGATCATCGCTCCTTGGCGTGAGTGGGATATCAAATCCCGCGAAGAGGAGATCGACTACGCGGAAGCGCACAACGTGCCCCTCAAGATCAACCGCGAGACCAACTACTCCAAGGACAAGAATATGTGGCACCTCTCCCATGAGGGACTGGACCTTGAGGATGCGGGCAACGAGCCGCAGTACGAAAAGCCCGGATTCCTTGAAATGGGCGTTTCCCCCATGCAGGCACCCGACACCCCCACCTACCTCACTCTCGATTTTGAGGCGGGCAAGCCCGTGGCTCTCAACGGTGTAAAGATGAGCGCAAAAGAGATCATTCTCGGTCTCAACGAGCTGGGAGGCGCGAACGGCATCGGATTGCTTGATATCGTAGAAAACCGTTTGGTCGGCATGAAGTGCCGCGGCGTGTACGAAACGCCCGGTGGAGCCATCCTCTACTTTGCTCACAACTATCTCGAAACGCTCTGCCTTGACAAGATGACCATGCACAAAAAGCAGGAGCTTTCGGTCACCTTTGGTGAGCTGCTCTACAACGGTCAGTGGTACACTCCCTTGCGTGAAGCACTCTCCGCGTTCGTCGCCAAAACGCAGGAGCACGTTACGGGTAAGGTCAAGATCAAGCTCTACAAGGGCAACATGATCAAGGCGGGTGCATGGAGCGATTGGTCGCTCTACTCCGAGGAGATCGCAACCTTTGGTGAGGATCACGTTTACGATCAAAAGGACAGCAAGGGCTTTATCAACCTCTGGGGGCTTCCCATCTCGGTTGGGGCGCAGGTTGCCGCAAAGAACAAGAACAAGTAAACAATCTGTCAAACAGCATAAACTTGTCAGCCACTTTTTTCTTTGACACCGCAGGCGCAAAGAAAAAAGTTCGCAAAAAAGAAACGCCGAAACAGGAATTTCGCGCGTTGCGACGCGCGACAAGGGCTACGCGCCCTTGACTGCGCAAACTTTTGAAAAAGTTTGATCAAAACTTTCATGGCAAAGTTTGTGCAAACATTGTGCTTGGCAAGGCAGAATCAGTAATTCAACTACCAAAAGGAAACTACCGTATGGAAAAAATGTGGGCAGGAAGAACCGACGGCGCGCTCTCGCGCGAAGCCGACGACTTCAATTCATCCATTCACTTTGACTCGCGTATGTACGCGCAGGATATCAAGGGCTCGATGCAGCACGCGGCAATGCTCTCCGCCTGTGGAATCCTTCAAAAAGAGGAGACCGACGCGATCATCGACGGCTTGCAAACCGTTCTCGACGATCTGAACAGCGGCGCGCTCCCCATTGATCCCGAAGCCGAAGATATCCACATGTTTGTAGAGGCGGAACTGACCCGACGCATCGGGGATCTTGGCAAAAAGCTCCACACCGCGAGAAGCCGCAACGATCAGGTCGCGCTCGACGTCCGTCTCTATCTGCGTGACGAGATCGCAGAGCTTCGACGCATGATCCGAGAGCTGATCGACGCGATCCTCTCGCAAGCAAAGCAGAATACCGACGCCATTATGCCGGGATACACACATCTGCAACGCGCTCAACCCATTACAATGGCGCATCACCTTCTGGCTTACGCCATGATGCTCCGCCGCGACGATGGGCGGCTTGCGGACACCGCCGCGCGGATGAATTACTCCCCTTTGGGCTCTGCCGCTCTTGCGGGAACCACCTACCCCATCGACCGACGTATGGTAGCGTCGGGGCTTGGATTTTCGGGGATTACCGAAAACAGTCTTGACGGCGTTTCCGACCGCGACTTTTGCGTCGAGCTTCTCTCGGCGCTCTCGCTGATCATGACACACCTCTCCCGCTTCTCCGAGGAGATCATTCTCTGGTCGAGCTGGGAATTCCGATTTATCGAGCTGGACGATGCCTACACCACGGGCTCGTCGATCATGCCGCAAAAGAAAAACTCCGACATGGCGGAATTGGTACGCGGTAAAACGGGACGGGTCTTTGGAGACCTGATGGGAATGCTCACCGTCCTCAAGGGGCTTCCCTTGGCATACAACAAGGATATGCAGGAGGATAAGGAGTGCGTCTTTGATGCGGTGGACACCGTAAAAAAATGTCTCTCGGTATTCGCTCCCATGATCCGTACCATGCAAACAAAGAAGGACAATATGTACGCCGCCGCGCAAAAGGGATTTCTCAACGCGACGGATCTGGCGGATTATCTGACCAAAAAGGGAATGCCCTTCCGCTCCGCCTACAAGCTGGTCGGCTCTTTGGTTGCCGATTGCATCTCCAAGGGCAAGACCTTGGAGACCGTCAGCCTCGAAGAATACCGCTCACTCTCAGATCTCTTTGACGAGGACGTTTACACCGAGATCGCTCTTGAGACCTGCGTCGCAAAGCGGATTTCCGCGGGCAGTACGGGCCCTGATTCGGTAGAAGCGCAGATTCACTCCGTGGAGGAATTTTTAAAGCAATGAAAAAGATATTTATTGACGGAAGCGCGGGCACAACTGGGCTTCGCATCCGTGAACGGTTGGAAGCGCGCGAGGATATCGAGCTTCTCACGCTTCCCGAAGAATTACGAAAAGATCCCGCCGCACGCAAAAAAATGCTCAATGCGGCGGACGCCGTCTTTTTGTGTCTGCCCGACGATGCCGCGCGCGAGGCGGTCTCTATGATCGAAACCCCCGACGTAGTGGTATTGGATACCTCAACGGCACACCGCACGCTGGCAGGCTGGAGCTACGGCTTTCCCGAGCTCTCCCCCGTCCACGCGCAAGGCGTAAAAAACGCCAAACGCATCGCGGTTCCGGGATGTCACGCCAGCGGCTTTATCGCGCTGGTCTATCCGCTCTTGCAGGCGGGGATCCTTCCCTTTGGCGCACGCCTTGCCTGCACGTCCCTCACGGGCTACAGCGGCGGCGGCAAAAAGATGATCGCGGAGTATGAATCGGCGGATCGCTCTCCGCTCCTCTCCGCTCCCCGCCAGTATGGGCTGACGCAGCAGCACAAGCACCTCAAAGAAATGCAGGCGATCACGGGACTGCACAACGTCCCCGCCTTTCTCCCCATCGTCGCGTCATTTTACAGCGGCATGGAGGTCACGATCCCGCTCTTTGCAGCCGACCTGAACGCGGGAAAAGGGATCGAGGACGTAAAAGCGGCATACGCCAAGGCGTATCAAACGCCTCTGCTCTCCTACGTGGAAGATGCTGACGAGAACGGATTTTTGTCCGCATCGGCACTCTCCGGCAAGGACTCGATGCAGATCTCGGTACACGGCAACGAGGATCGCATCCTCCTCGTCGCGCGTTACGACAACCTTGGAAAAGGCGCGTCGGGCGCGGCGATCGAATGTCTCAACACCGTGCTCGGCGTCGATCCATATCTGGGGTTGGAGCTGTGAAATCCGCAAACTCTCAATGCAAGTTTTGATCAAACTTTTTCAAAAGTTTGCGGTTTCCAAAGGCGGAGCCTTGGTCGCGCGTCGCAACGCGCGAAATTTCCATTTCGGCGTTTCTCTTTTGTTAACTTTTCTCTTTGCGCCTACGGTGTCAAAGAGAAAAGTGGCTAAGAAACTTTGCAAGATAAAATGGCAGCCCCCCCCAAAAAAAAAGGCAACAGTTTTTTCGCAACTACAAATTTTATAACCCCACTTTTTTCTTTGCAGAAAAAGGCGCAAAGAAAAAAGTTCGCAAAAACAGAAAAGGAATCGCAAGCGATTCCACGAGCACTTTGTGCTCGCGCCGATTGGAGAGCTTTCGCACTCTTCGGAGCGCGACAAGGGCTTCGCGCCCTTGACCTGCGCAAACTTTTGAAACAGTTGGATCAAAACTTTTACTGCGGGTTTGTGCGAACATATTGCGAATATTTTTACTTTTCCATTTCGAAAGGATTTTTTGATCGATGATAAAACTGATCTCGGGCGGCATTTGCGCCGCGAAAGGATTTTTGGCAAACGGAATTCATTGCGGTATCCGCAAAAACAAAACCAAGCGCGATCTGGCTCTGATCTATTCTCCCACTCGCGCATCTGCCGCCGCAGTCTATACCACCAATCTCGTCAAAGGCGCACCCTTGGCGGTCACTCGTCGCCATCTCGCGGACGGTTACGCGCACGCTGTGATCTGCAACAGCGGAAACGCAAACACCTGCAACGCAAACGGCATTGAGGTGGCAGAGGAGACCTGCCTCGCGCTTGCAAAGGAGATGCACCTCAACCCCGAGGACATCGTGGTTGCCTCTACCGGCGTTATCGGTCAACCCCTTGATATCACACCCATCCAAAACGGCATCCCGACGTTGGTTGCGGGACTCTCCGACAACGGAAGCGTTGCGGCGGCGGAAGGTATTATGACCACCGACACCAAGCTCAAGGAGGTTGCCGTCAGCTTTGAGATCGACGGTGTGACCTGCCGTTTGGGCGGTATCGCAAAGGGCTCGGGCATGATCCATCCCAACATGGCAACCATGCTCGTCTTTATCACCACCGACTGCGCCATCTCCCCCGAAATGCTGCAAAAGGCTCTTTCGGGTGATATTCAGAACACCTTTAACATGGTCAGCGTAGATGGAGATACCTCTACCAACGACATGGTCACCGTTCTTGCCAACGGAGAGGCGGGCAACACGCCCATCACTGCCGAGGGCGAGACGTTTGAAACCTTTATGAAGGCACTCAACACCGTTACCGTTGCGCTCTGCCGCTGCATTGCGGGCGACGGTGAGGGAGCGACAAAGCTCCTCGAATGTCACGTTTCGGGTGCTTTTGACGATCAAACCGCCAAAACGGTTGCCAAATCCGTCATCTGCTCCTCGCTTACCAAGGCGGCAATGTTCGGTGCCGACGCCAACTGGGGTCGCGTACTTTGCGCCATCGGCTACAGCGGGGCTAAGGTTGACGTCAACCTCGTGGACGTTCGCTTCCGCTCTGCGGCGGGCGAGATCCTCGTCTGCCAAAACGGTGCCGGCGTGGAGTTCTCCGAGGAACAGGCAAAGAAGATCCTATTGGAGAGCGAGATCGAAATTCTGATCGAGCTTCATTCGGGCAACGCGTCCTCCACCGCTTGGGGATGCGACCTGACCTACGAATACGTTAAGATCAACGGCGACTACCGCACCTGATCCATTTTACAGAAAAGTGAGACATAACATGAACATTTCGAATGCAGAGCGCGCGCGGATCCTCGTCCACGCCCTTCCCTACATCCAAAAATACACGGGCAAGATCATCGTTGTCAAGTACGGCGGAAACGCCATGACGAACGAGCATCTCAAAAACTCGGTGATGCGGGATATGATCCTGCTCTCTTTGGTCGGTGTCAAGGTCGTCTTGGTCCACGGGGGCGGCCCCGAGATCACCGATATGCTTGCGCGCATCGGCAAGGAGACCCAATTTGTAAACGGCTTGCGCGTAACCGACAAGGAGACCGTTGAGGTCGCGCAAATGGTGCTTTCGGGCAAGATCAACAAGAGCCTGGTCAACCTCATCCAAAATATGGGCGGCAAGGCGTTGGGGCTCTCCGGTGTGGACGGACACATGATCGAAGCACGCGTCAAGGACGAGCGTCTCGGCTTTGTGGGCGAGATCACAAACGTCAACGTCCAGCCTCTGTTTGACGTGATGGAAAAGGGCTATATTCCCGTTGTTTCCACCGTGGGCTGTGACAAGGAAGGTAACATCTACAACATCAACGCGGATACCGCCGCGGCAAAGATCGCGGGTGAGCTTCACGCCGAGGCTCTGATCTCCATGACCGATATCAGCGGCATTCTCCGCGATAAAAACGATCCCTCCACGCTCATCTCGCAAATCACCGTGGAGGAAGCCCCCACGCTCATCGCGGACGGCACCATCAACGGCGGCATGATCCCCAAGGTGGAGTGCTGTGTCAACGCCATCAACTGGGGCGTGCATCGCGTATTCATTATCGACGGGCGTGTGAGCCACTCGATCCTGATTGAAACCCTCACCGACGAGGGCATCGGAACGATGTTCTTGCGCGGAGACGAACAAGAACGGGAAGGATAACTCATGAATCTTTTTGAAACCGACAACACCTACGTCGCGTCCACCTACGCGCGCTTTCCCATTGAGATCGCCTCGGGAAAGGGCGCTTTGGTGTATGACGGCAACCATAAGGAATATATCGATCTCGGAACGGGCATCGCGGTCAACACCTTCGGCGCGTGCGACGAAGAATGGATCGCGGCTGTCACGCAGCAGCTTCACACCGTTCAGCACACCTCCAACCTCTACTATTCCTCGCCCTGTGCGCGTCTTGCAGAGCAGCTTTGTCTGCGCACGGGCATGAAAAAGGTCTTTTTCAGCAATTCCGGAGCGGAAGCCAACGAGTGTTCCATCAAAGCGGCGCGCAAATACGCCTCGGAAAAAAAGGGCGCGGAGGTTTACACCATCCTCACTCTGGTCAACAGCTTCCACGGACGCACCATCACCACCCTTTCGGCAACGGGGCAGGATTCCTTTCACAAGCTCTTCACACCCATGACTCCGGGCTTTGTTCACGCCCCCGCAAACGACCTCGAAGCGGTACGAAAAATCGCAGACGAGATCCCCTTGGCGGGCATCATGTTTGAAGCGGTGCAGGGCGAGGGCGGTGTCAATCCACTCACCCCCGAATTCGTCTCGGGGATCGCCAAAATTGCCGCCGAAAAGGATATCATTCTGATTGCCGACGAGGTACAGTGCGGAAACGGCAGAACGGGTATGCTTTACGGCTATATGAATTACGGCATCACGCCCGACGTGTTTTCCACGGCAAAGGGACTTGGCGGAGGTCTGCCGATCGGTGCTACGGTTCTTGGCGAAAAGCTTGCCACCGTGTTTGCTCCCGGTGACAACGGTTCGACCTTTGGCGGCAACCCCGTATCCTGCGCGGGTGCGCTCAACGTCCTATCCCGCTTGGACGAAGCAATGCTTGCGGGGGTCAGGGAACGCTCGCAAATGATCTTTGACGCGCTTACGGGTGCGCCCGGTGTCAAGAGTGTTTCGGGACTTGGGCTGATGATTGGTGTGGAGACCGAAAAGCCCGCGGGCGACGTGATTGCCGCTTGCCGCGACATGGGCGTTTTGGTCATCAAGGCAAAAAACAAGGTTCGTCTGCTTCCGCCGCTCAACATTCCCAAAGATCTCCTCTCGCGCGCATTGGAAGTCTTGAAAAAGGCTTGTTGCTAACAAACAACGCAATCTGTTCGCACAAACCCGCAGGAAAAGTTTTGATCAAACTTTTTTAAAAGTTTGCGCGGGTCAAGGGTGCGAAACCCTTGTCGCCCCTCGGAAGGGGCGAAATACTCTTGCAGCGTTTCTCTTTTGTTAGCTTTTCTCTTTGCGCTTCCTTCCTGCAAAGAGAAAAGCGGCCAAAGATTTTTGCAAAGCAATACGACTACGATGCCCATATGGAAAATAGCAACAGAATTTTAATCACTGCAAATTTTTAACCCCACTTTTCTCTTTGACACCGCAGGCGCAAAGAGAAAAGTTCGCAAAAGAGAAACGCCGAAATAGGAATTTCGCGCGTTTCGACGCGCGACCAGCGCCCCACGGCGCTGGACCCGTGCGAGCTTTTGAAAAAGCTCGCCAAAACTTTTATCGCGAGTTTGTGCGATCAAAGTGCTCCTCCATCACATCGAAAGGATCAAAATTATGAATCTCAAAGGAAGACATTTTCTCAAGCTGTTGGACTTCACCCCTGCCGAAATCGAGGGGCTGATCGATCTGGCGGCTGAGCTCAAAGCAAAGAAAAAAGCGGGCGTTCCGCATCGGCTTCACGAAGGCAAAAACGTTGCCCTCATCTTTGAAAAGACCAGCACCCGCACCCGTTGCGCCTTTGAGGTTGCCGCACGCGACCTTGGCATGGGCGTGACCTATCTCGACCCTACGGGATCGCAGATCGGCAAAAAGGAAAGCATTGCCGACACCGCACGCGTACTGGGAAGAATGTACGACGGCATCGAATACCGCGGCTTTGGTCAATCCATCGTCGAGGAGTTGGCACGCCACGCAGGCGTTCCCGTTTGGAACGGCTTGACCGACGAATTCCACCCCACGCAGATCCTTGCCGACTTTTTGACCATCCGCGAGCACTTTGGAACGCTCAAAGGCATTAAATTCGTTTACATGGGAGATGCGCGATTCAACATGGGCAACTCTCTGATGGTAGGATGCGCCAAGATGGGCATGGAATTCGTTGCCTGTGCACCGAAAAAGTATTTCCCCGATCAAGCGCTGATCGAAGAATGTCAAGCGGTTGCAAAAGAAACGGGCGCGACGCTCTCCTTCTGTGAAGACCCCGCGCAAGCCGTCAAAGGCGCGCACGTCATCTACACCGACGTTTGGGTCTCGATGGGAGAACCGATCGACGTTTGGGAAGAGCGCATCCGCGACCTCTCCCCCTATCAGGTCAACACCGCTCTGATGAACGCCGCCGGTGAGCAAGCGCTCTTTATGCACTGCCTGCCCGCCTACCACGATCTCAAAACCGCCGTCGGAAAAGAAATGGGCGCAAAATTCGGACGCGACGCGATGGAAGTGACCGACGAAGTCTTTGAATCCTCTCGCTCCATCGTCTTTGACGAAGCCGAAAACCGTATGCACACCATCAAAGCCGTCATGGCGGCTACGCTGTAAAGCGTAGCGTTTTGCGTGGGGAATTTTCGTGGGGATATTTTTGCGGGGGAAACTCTTGTAAGAGTTTCCCCCACGCCCCTTTCAGAACTTTTACCGCATTTTTGTTAGCCTACCCTCTACGGGAACCGCTCTCATATCGGTTCCTTTTTTTATGCTCTGCGCTCGGTAAAAGCCTTGATGCAGCACAAACTCTGCTTGATTTCTTTCTCTCGCGCGCTGACAGAGCAATAGCTCCCGCTATCATTTTGGGACCCACGACCCAAAATGATCACGAAAAGTAGTTTGCCATGTGTTTTTTTCTTGGGAAAACTTTTGAAAAAGTTTTCCCAAACCCTTTCAAAACTTTTTACCGCGT
>JBGVEW010000103.1:0-3794 GCA_045120465.1 Eubacteriales bacterium | reverse complement strand
CATAGGATGCTCGACCGAGCCGATCGTTACGGTAACGATATTGCCGTCAACCGATACAACGGGAATATGCTTCTCGTGGCTTGCTTCAACAACGCCGGGCTCAAGCTTGGTCATCTTCTGTCCGCAGCACATCATAGGAACACCGGCATCGTGGATCATACCGATCAGATTACCGCAATGCTCACAAATATAAAACTTGTTGTTATCACACATAATAAATACCTCCCATGTGTTTTTTATTTATTATACCACGATTTTATGAATAATTCAACGAATTTCAAAAAATATGCAAAAAGATTGCTATTTATTTCTTATCGAAAAGTGCTCTACGCTCGGTGGAGTGTCGCATCATAGCCCTCATTCCATCAATATCGTCGCTCTCAAGCATTGCTTTCAATTCGTTAAATTTGCCGATAAACAAATTCATTTGTTCAAGCAACACGTCCTTGTTGGCTGCAAAAAGCTCGCTCCACATCAGGTCATTGATACGCGCGATTCGTGTAAGATCGCGGAAGGAGTCTCCTGTGAACTTCTCCATATTCTCCTTATCGTTGCAGGTCATCAGCGTGATGGCAATGCAGTGAGTGAGCTGAGAGAGAAATCCGATCATTTCGTCGTGCTCCTCGGGAGAGAGTGTGGTTACGTTGGAAAATCCGAGAAGTCTGCCAAGCTCAATGATTGTCTCAACGGCTTCGGGCGTGTTCTTTTCGGTAGGGGTTACAATGTAGTTTGCACCGAAAAACATCCTGTCTGTGCTGTTTTCGACGCCGGATACCTCACGTCCTGCCATCGGGTGTGCGGCAACGAATTCCACGTCAGGTCTGAGTATATCCTGAATTTTATATACGATACTGCGCTTAACGCCCGTCACGTCGGTGATCAAGGCTCCGCTTTTGAGAAGTCCTTGGTTTTCTGCGATCCACTCCACAAAGACGTGTGGATAGAGCGCAAAGATCACAAGATCGGCTTCTCCTATCATGCGTGCATCGATCTCGGTACTTCCCTCGTCGATGATTCCCTCTTTGAGCGCAAAGTTGATCGAGCTCTGCTCTTTTGTGATGGCGCTGATATGAAATCCAAATCGCTTGAGTCCTCTGGCGTAGCTTCCGCCCAGAAGTCCAAGACCGACAATGAGAATCTTTTTGGTTATATCTACGATCATTTCTTTTCTCCTTACAGTTTATCCGCAAGATCGAGGATCAGTTTCTCAGTCTTTTCCCAACCGAGGCAGGGGTCGGTGATTGACTTTCCGAAGATATGCTCCTCAGCTTTGCAAGCACCGTCCTCAAGGTAGCTCTCAATCATAAGTCCCTTGACCAAGCGCTTAATATCCCCATTCTGATTGCGGCTGTGAACGATGTCCTTAGCAATACGGACCTGCTCAAGGCACTTCTTCCCCGAGTTGTTATGGTTGGTATCCACGATAATTGACGGATTGGTGAGGTTAGACTTTTCGTACAGCTCCTCCACGCGGAGAAGATCCTCGTAATGGTAGTTGGAGGTGCTTCTACCAGCGTAGTCAATGTATCCGCGAAGAATCGCGTGGGCATACGGATTGCCGTCTGTGGAAACCTCCCAACCACGGTAAATGAAGGTGTGACCGGACTGCGCGGCAACGATCGAGTTCATCATAACACTAAGATCGCCGCCCGTGGGATTCTTCATTCCAACAGGAATGCCGACGCCGCTTGCGGTCAGTCTGTGCTGCTGATTCTCAACAGAACGCGCTCCAACCGCAACGTAGGAAAGAAGGTCCGAAAGGTAGCGGTGATTCTCGGGGTACAGCATTTCGTCAGCGCAGGAGAAATCGTAGTCGCGCAAAGCTGCCATATGAAGCTCACGGATGGCAACGATGCCCTTGTACATATCCGGCTTTTCCTCGGGGTCGGGCTGATGCAGCATTCCCTTGTAGCCCTGACCCGTGGTTCTCGGCTTGTTGGTGTAAATACGGGGGATGATAATGATCTTATCTGCTACCTGCTCCTGCACTCTGCGAAGGCGGGAAATGTATTCAAGAACAGGCTCGCGGTGATCAGCGGAGCACGGTCCGATCACGAGAAGGAATTTGTCGGAGCTACCGTCAAATACGGCACGGATCGCTTCATCGCGTGCGGCTTTTACCTGCTCCATACGCTCGGTGAGTGGATATTCTTTCTTAACCTCCTGGGGAATCGGAAGCTTTCTGTGGAAATTCATTTGCATTTTTATTTACCTCTTTTTATAATTTTCGATTTAAAATAATAAGTCCACCCTCGGTATGCTGAAAAGCACGACGAATGCGGGCTGTCCGTATTTTGTCATTCAGGGATATCTATCATCTCTTGAATTCAATCATCGGGCAGCCCTTGCTGTAATAATAAAAGTAATAAAAGAACTTGTTTGCAGACATGACTTTTCTCCTTCTCTTTGTCGGTTTGGTCTTGGTTTATCTATGAAAAATAAAAAATCCGCAATTCTGTTATGCCCCAACGGCACGACGAATGCGGACTGACCGTATTTTTGTTGTTCCGAAAACCTGATCTTACTTCTCGGATTTCACAAAAGTCGGGCAGCCCATAGCAAAGTAATAATAATAAAACTTGTTCATAAACATGGCTACTCCTCCTATGTGAATTGTTGTGATACATTATACTCCTATTTTGAAAATCTGTCAATAGCTTTTGTGAAAGTTATCGATGAAAATCGTATAAAAATTATAAGTTAACAAGCGGTGGGCATTTCTGCTCACCGCTTTTGTGTTCAAGCCTGTGCGTACATCGTGCGTCGCAGGCTCTTTATTTGGTTTAAGTCACCCGACCGAGATAATGAGGCTTCACTCTTGCGCACTCAACGCATCCAACGCATAGCTCATGCCGTTTGCAGTTGATTCGTAAAAGCTATACTGTGCAAGCTCAGTTTCATCTAATTGCACTAATATCGTTGCTCCCTCGGCAAACGTACCATAGATATCGGCGTTACCATCCTCGTCGGTGGTGAGAGTGTACGACTTGGTCGCTTCTTCCGTTGCACCTGCAGGAGTGAAACCTGTCGTGATAACGGTCAGCGTTTGATTTGCCAGACCAACGATACGCAGGCGGCTGTAATTACGGGTTGCGCCCTCAAAGCTGATATTGAGTATTCCATCCGTGATACTGCAAGTTGCCGAGATATACTCCGTCATTCCAAGCTGCATACCTTCCTTCAACTGCATATTACCGTCTACTACCTCATAGCACGGTGCACATATTGCGCTAACGGTAGGTGTTTCATCTTCAAGGTGCGAGAAGCTCACGTCCGTTGACCACACAGTACCGTCGTAGGTCAGCGTTCCATACTGTGTGCCGAAGCTTGGGGATATAAAAGTTACTATGATCTGATCGCCCACCTCCCAAGCGGTCTTGCCTTCTGCTTGAGTCCCGATTGCTCTGAGTTCTATTTCATTGTGCCAACCGTCACCGAAGGGACTATCGATATCACCCATTGATACTTCCACGATTGTAAGCACGTCCTGCCCTACCTTAACATCAAAGGTGTACTCGCCGCCTTCTTCAAGTGTTACAGCTCCGGGATTTGCTATTTTAATTTGCACTTCTGCGTCACAAATATAGAACTTAAACATTCCGTCAGTATTGTACTCACCGGGCGCAACGTAAGCGGTGAACTGATTGTCGTTATGATAAGGAATTATCCAAGCATCGTACTTTCCTACAGAGGTGATAATAGGCAGTCCGTCAGCATCACTGAATATGCAATACATTGCATTGCTATATATTTCTGCGATAACAGGTGCATCCAGATCAAACTGAGATGCAATC
>JBGVEW010000102.1:0-17923 GCA_045120465.1 Eubacteriales bacterium | reverse complement strand
GTTTTGGGTGGTGGTACCAAAACGCTTGCGGGAGCTAATGCTCCGTCAGCGTGCGAGAGAAACAAGTTAAGTAGAGTCTGTACTGCATCGACACTTTTACCAAGCGCAGAGTATGAAAAAAGGAACCGATATGAAAGCGGTTCCTATTGAGGGTATGCTATAAAAACGCGGTAAAAGTTTTGAGGGGTGTGGGGTACTTTTATCAAAATTTGCCCACGAAAAAACCACGAAAAAACCACGAAAAAGCCCCACGGAAATCAATTCAACTGATAAACCTTTTGATACTCGGCGAGCTGTTCTGCGTAGAAGCTGTCGCTCAGGTGCACGTTACGGGTGGTTTCATGCAGGTTGAGGTTGTGATGCGCGGTATCGATAATGCAAGCGGAAATGTTGGAGCAGTGGTCGGATACACGCTCGAGGTTGGTGAGCAGATCGGACCAGACAAAGCCGACTTCGATGGAGCAGTTGCCTTGGCTGAGTCGGACGATGTGACGGGTACGGAGTGCTTCTTTGAGGTCGTCGATGATCTGCTCCAAGGGCTCTACCTTTGCGGCAATGGAAAGGTCGCCGGTTCGGATGCTCTGCATGGTCAGGTCAAGAATCTCGCGTACCGCTTTGGTGAGAACCGCAAGCTCTGCTTCGGCGTTTTTGGAGAACTGCAGATTCTTTTCGCGGAGCTCTTCGGCAGATTCAAGCACGTTGACGCTGTGGTCTGCGATACGCTCAAAGTCACCGATCAATTTCAGCAACTCGGTTGCTTCCGCGCTGGTCACTTCGCCAACTTGATGGCTTCCGAGCTTGACGAGATAGGTGCTCAGGATATCCTCGTAGTGGTCGGTCAAATCCTCTGCCTCGCGTACCTTTTCTGCGATTTCGGGGTCGTAGGAGTCCAAGCACCCAAGCGCACCTGTCAATCCGTTATACGCTGCGTCTGCCATTTCCATGGTCAATACACGGCAACGCTCCAGCGCGAGCTGAGGGGTGGCCAAGAGACGCTCGTCGAGCTCGGCAATTTTTTCGGGTGCCTTTGCATCGGGAATGAGCTTGTTTGCGAGCTTTTCCAATGCAGAGGAGAGCGGGAGCAGAAGCAGAACGCAGAGAACGTTAAAGATCGAGTGTGCGATTGCAATGCCAAAGGCATCGGTGTTTTGCAGAAGGATTGCGGGTTGGAAAACGGCACTGATCACAGAGTAGGCGGCGAGAAGAACGACTGCGCCGATGACGTTGAAGGAAAGGTGAACGAAAGCGGCACGCTTTGCGTTTTTGGTGGTTCCCACGGAGGAGAGGAGCGCGGTGATACAGGTACCGATGTTCTGACCCATGATGATCGGGATCGCCGCACCGTAGGTGACGCTGCCCGTGCTGGCTGCAAGGGCTTGCAAAATACCAACCGACGCAGAGCTGGATTGGATGATTGCCGTTAACAGAGCACCCGCGATCATACCGAGAATGGGGTTTTGGAACATGATGAACAGCTGGGTGAATTCGGGAACGTTGGCAAGCCCTTTAACCGCTGCCGACATGGTATCCATACCAAACATCAGGGTGGAAAAGCCGAGCAGGATCATACCAGTATCCTTTTTCTTGTCGCCCTTGAGGAACATATACATGACGATACCGACAAGCGCAAGGATCGGGGTAAAGGTGCTGGGCTTAAAGAGCGTCAGCCAGCCCTCGCCTTCAATGCCGCTAAGGCTCAGAATCCACGCGGTTACGGTGGTACCGACGTTTGCACCCATAATTACGTTGATGGCTTGCTTCAAGGTCATCACACCGGAGTTTACAAAGCCGACGACCATAACGGTGGTAGCGGAGGAGCTTTGAATGACAGCGGTCACTCCAACACCGGTTAAAAAGCCGGCAATCTTGTTGCTGGTCAGCTTGCCGAGCAGGGAGGTCAAAGCACCACCGGCACGCCGCTCAAGTGCTTGTCCCATCAGGTTCATACCAAACAGGAACAGACACAAGCCCAAGATCATATCCAAAAGCTGGAAATTGGGATTGTCGAACAGGAATGCGAAAATCTGATTCATGTTTTCCTCCAAAGAAAAAATAAATTGTAAACAGCACATAAAACGCATGATAATAGAATACCAACAAAAAGTCAAGTTTTTTACCAAAGAATTGTAAAATTCTTGTAAAGTTGAACGACGGAGGGGGTGAAGCGCAAAATAAAGGGGCTATGTGTCATCACCGAGAAGGCTCGTAAAATCGCCGGTCGAACCCGACCCAAGGGAGGGCGGCATTGCCCGGCAATGACGGGATCTACTATGGAGTTTTAATAGCCTTCCATAAACAAATGTAACATTCCCTACCAAGGGCTATTGGTAATCGTTCGTAGATCCCGCTTCGGGCACAGCCCTCGCGCTTTTGCTTGTTCAGTCGGCTATGCCGACATTCACCCGCAAAAGTTCGACTACAGGCTTCGCCTTCCGCTCAGGATGACACGGAAGAAATGCAAAATGAGGAAAAGCACCACGCAAAACTAACTTTTTGGAGCGTTTTGTGGTCGTGGGTCCCAAAACGCTTGCGGGAGCAATTCTTCCGTAGGCGTGTGAAAGCAAGAAAGCAAGCAGAGTCTGCTCTGCACGAAGGCTAACGCCAAGCGCAGAGCAGAAAAAGAGGGAGTGCTATGAGAGCGATTCCCGTAGAGGGTAGGTGATCAAAAATGCGGTAAAAGCTTTGAAGGGGTATGGGGAAACTTTCTCGAAAGTTTCCCCATAAAAATTCCATGCAAACTAACTTTGTGGAGCGTTTTGGGTGGTGGTACCAAAACGCTTGCGGGAGCTAATGCTCCGTCAGCGTGCGAGAGAAACAAGTTAAGTAGAGTCTGTACCGCATCAACGCTTTTACCAAGCGCAGAGCATGAAAAAAGGAACCGATTGAGAGCGGTTCCTGTAGAGGGTACGCCAACAAAAAGGCGGTAAAAGTTCTGAAAGGGGTGTGGGGGAAACTATTTCAAGAGTTTGCCCCCCAAAAAACATTCCCCCCAAAAAACATCCCCCACAAAAAAGATCCCCCACAAAAAAGATCCCCCACAAAAACATTACAATAATTGCTGACCGTTCACCGTAAATTTAAAGCGCAAGGAAAGACGTTCGGCGGCTTTGCGGCAGAGCATCATGCGTTCGAGAAAGATCTCAAAGTAGTCCATGACAGAGCTGATGGCGGTATCGAGCGTCAGAGCGAGCTCGATGACCGTTTGCGCGTCGTTGATCGTCAATTCGGACTTCAGAACCGAATAGTTGACACGATCGTGAATATCAAAAAAGGTAACGTCGGAGTTGCGGACGCGGCTGCGACGCACGTCACTTTTGTCGGCAAGGATCAGTGCCGCCGCAATGGGGCTGACGGGCGTACCCGTCCCTTCGTCGTGGTTTCCGATTGCGGTGGTGACAGCGGCAATTTCTTCAGGGGGGAAGCCCAGTTCGGAGAGAAGGGTAAAAGCGATGAGAGCTCCGCTTTGACAATGCTTGGAGCGGTTGACCATGTTGCCCACGTCATGAAGGAAGCCCGCAATGCGTACCAGCTCCACGTCGCGTGCGGAGTAGCCGAGCGATTTCAGAATGGAGCCCGCGCAATCGGCAACGCGCTCCACGTGGGGAAAGCTGTGCTCGGTGTAGCCGAGGGCGGCAAGAGAGGCATCCGCTTGCGTGATATAGACGCGCGCAGCAACGTTATGGCGGATGGATTCGTAGGTCATAAGAACTTCCTTTCTACAAGGGTAACGTTATTTCGGGAAATATACGGTGACCGTGGTTCCCGTGTCGGGAATGCTGTGCAGCTTGATTTTGGCGTTGTGAAGCTTTGCGGCGTGCTTGACGATCGAAAGCCCGAGACCCGTTCCTCCAAGCGACTTGGAGTGGCTCTTGTCAACGCGGTAAAAGCGTTCAAAGATGCGTTCTTGCGCTTCCTCCGGAATGCCGATTCCCGTGTCACGTACCGATAAAACGGCATATTCGGCAGTGTTGGTAACGGTTACGGTGACCGAGCCGCCGTGCTTGTTGTACTTGATCGCATTGTCGCAAAGGTTGTAGATGATAATGGATAGGAACTGGCGGATCCCGTACAGAGGAGCAGACGTGCCTTGGAGCGAGAGCGTGACGTTGGAATCCTTGGCAAGCTGTGAAAGACTTTGCAAGGTGGCTTTGGCAAGGGGATAGAGGTCGGTGCTTTCGCGCTGTGTTTCGCTCGATCCCTCATCCAAACGAGAGAGCTTGATGATATCCTCGACCAGAGCGATCATGCGGCGCGCCTCGGTGTAGATCTGTTTGGAAAAATGGGGAACGTCCTCAGGCTTTGCCACGCCGCCCGCCAACAATTCCGCATATCCCGAAATGGTATGGAGAGGCGTTTTGAGCTCGTGCGAGACGTTGGCGGTGAATTCCTGACGCATTTTTTCGGCTTTTTCTTTTTCGGTAATGTCAAAGACGAGCAGGGTAATGCCCACCACGCGGTCGTCGGTCATCGTGGGGCTGGCGTTGATCTGATAATCCTGACCGTTCAATTGAACGGTCAGGAGCGCGTGCTCTCCGTTTTGCGCGCGACGGCAAAGCTCCGAAAGACCGTCCGACGGGCAAACGTCCGAGAGCTTTTGACCGATGCAGTAGGTCGTAATGCCGAACAAACGGACTGCCGAGCGGTTGATGGCAAGGATCGTTCCGTGTTCCCCGAGCAGAACCAAGCCCTCGCTCATGTGATTGGTTGCGGTGTCAAATTCGTTCTTTTTGCGCACCAGCTCAATGCTTTGCTCTTTCATCCGTTGCTTTTGAGCTTGTACGTGCTCCAAAAGCGGCTTTAGTTCCTCGTAGGGAGCTTTGGAGGCGGGAAGATTGAGGTTGAGGTGTTGTAGGGGATCGATGATCTGCTTGGAGACGCGGCGCGCCCAGAGATAGACGGTGGCGCAAAGCAGGAGCAGAACGATCAAGATCATGGGGAGTGCCGAGAGAAGTGAGAGCGCAAGCTGCTCCCCCGCTTCTGCGGAGAGGGAGGCGCTACAGTTCAAGAGAACCGCAACGGAAAGGATAAGAAGCACTGCCAGCACCAGTGCCGCTGCGGCACAAAAGGAGACTAAAATGCGCCGTCTCATGCTTTTTCCTCCAAGCGATACCCGACACCGCGGACGGTTTCGATATAGGCGGAGCATTTGCCGAGCTTGGTGCGGAGCGTTCCGATGTGCACGTCAACGGTACGGGTCTCTCCCACAAAGTCCGCTCCCCAAACGGTTGAGAGCAGTTGATCGCGCGTAAACACGCGGCGCGGATTTTGCAAAAAGAGCAGGAGAAGCTCGTATTCCTTCAGAGTCAATTGTACGCGCTCACCCGACGAGAGGACGGTGTGCTCTGCGGTGTTGAGCTCCAATTCGCCAAGGCGCAACACGGACGGGTCGTTTTTGGGGGCGGAACGGCGCAAAACGGCCTTGACGCGCGAGATCATTTCCATCATACCAAAGGGCTTGGCAAGATAATCGTCAGCACCCAGATCCAAACCGATGACCTTGTCGTATTCGGTGCTTTTTGCCGTGGCAAGAATGACGGGAATGGATGCCGTTGCAGGAGTGGCACGAAGCTTTTTGAGAATTTCGATGCCGTTCTCTCCCGGGAGCATGATGTCGAGCATGATCAGACGCGGCGTGCGCTCGGAAAGTGCCTTCCAAAACGCGGGACCGTCCTCAAGCCCAAGGGTCTCAAAGCCGGATGCGTTGAGCGTATAGATCATCAATTCCCGAATGGCTGTATCGTCTTCCACACAAAAAATCATAAAATCACCTCGTCCGTCAATTTCCGTTACCGTTATTTTATCCCGATTTCTTAAAAAATGCATTCCGAGTTGGGTAAAATTTCTGTAAAGTGTCTATATTTTATCATAATCTCGGGAAAATGTCAACAGCGAGCGGGGGCGACCTTGACTTTTTGCGCGATGAGGAGTATAATGAAGAAAAACCGAGAAGGAGCTTTGTATGGAGATCATTTTGGCAAATGAGGAACACGTGGCGCGAATTTTGGAGATCTACGCCGACGCCAGACGCTATATGAGAGAATCGGGAAACCCCGATCAGTGGGGAAAATCCTACCCCGAGGAATCCTTGGTGCGAGCAGATCTGGCGGCACGTCAATTGTATTTGTGCGTGGAGGGAGAAGAAATTTTGGGCGTGTTTGTGTATTTTGAGGGGCATGAACCGACCTATGACCGCATTTTTGACGGCGCGTGGCAAAACGATCGCCCTGCCGGGGTGATGCACCGCGTGGCGGTTGCAAAGCACGGGTGCGGTGTGGTTGCGTTTTGCTTTGCGTATTGCTTTGCAAAATGCCAAAATTTAAAGATCGATACCCATCGCAACAACCTTCCCATGCAAAGGGCACTTGCCAAAAACGGATTTTCCTATTGCGGCAGGATCCTGTTATCCAACGGTGACGACCGTTTGGCGTACCAGAAATACGGATTTTCCTCTTGACTTAGCGCATAAAGCATGATATAATAAAAAAAATAAGTAGAAAAAGAAAAGTGGGGAGGCGATGGAATGCCGACAAAAATCAGCGTGATTATGCCTGTATATAACTGTGAGCGCTATCTGGAGGCGGCTGTGAAATCGGTCCTGTCTCAAGAGGGCGTTGAGATCGAATTGATCGCCGTAGAGGATTGTTCCAAGGATTCTTCACGCGAGATCTTGCAGCGTCTTGCAAACGAGGACGCGCGTATCCGCGCGATCTATAACGAGCACAATATGGGAGTTGCCGCTGTGCGCAACCGAGCTTTGGAACGGGTAACGGGAGAGTTTGTGGCGTTTTGCGATTCCGACGATACTGTTCCCGAGGGCGCGTATGCCGCGCTGGTTGAAATGGGACAGGATAAAGACGTTGTGATCGGTGAGTTTGAAAACTTTTATTACGAGGGCGACGAATTGATCCGCACCGAGCATTGCGATATTGACGCTCAGGCGGAAAGCTCCGATTTTTTGGCACTGTTTTCGGTCTGCTGTCTTTGGACAAAGCTCTTTCGCACCTCGTTTTTAAAAAAGCACGGCTTTCGCTTTGACGAGAGTATGCATATCGGGGAGGACGTGGTGTTTCTCGGTCACGTGGTCAACGCACATCCTACGTATGCGCTGGCGCACACGTCGGTTTACCGCCATTGCCACTATCGCATGAGCGATTATCACTCCTTGACGCACGTTTATACGTTGGACGCGTACAAAAAGCATATCGAGTGCCGACAGAAGCTGTTGGAGGTTTGCCGCGGGATTCCCGAATGCCGCGATTACGTCTATCTGCGTTTTTCGGGCGACGTGAGCCGCTATCTCTATCTGTTAAAGACCGATGAGGAACGGTACGAGGCGTTTGAGTTCTTCCGCTCCTATATGACGGGATATGATTATGCGGACAAGCCCTTGCTCTTTAAGGCGACCGTTGGGATGGACTACGAGAGCTTTTCGACCGTCAGCCCCGATCGGTTTTTCGAATACCAGCGCGAGATCCCCGCAAGGGAGCGGGTCGCGGCGGAGTTTGACAGCGGAATGATCGGGCTTCGTTGGATCTGGCGGTTTTTCAAGGGATGGTTGCGATTCAAGCTCAAGAGGAGCTACAAATAAGCGATACCGAACGTATTACACTTGGGAGAGAGTATGAATAAGTTTTTGGATATCTATCATCGTCACAGCTTTCTGTTTTTGGAGCTGGTCAAGCGCGACTTTAAAAAGAAATATAAGCGCACGTATCTGGGCATTTTGTGGAGCCTGTTGTCTCCGCTGTTGACCCTTTTGGTCATGCGCGTGGTATTTACCTCCTTTTTCGGAACCAATATCGAGCACTATACCACCTATCTGTTTTGCGGAAACATCGTATGGTCCTTTTTCAGCGACGCGACCAATGGGGGAATGTCCTCTTTGATGGATAATGCGGCGATCTTTTCCAAGATCAACGTTCCCAAATACCTGTTCCTGTTTTCGCGCAATCTGTCCTCGCTCATCAATTTCGGAATGACCTTCGTGGTGTTTTTGATCTTTTGCCTTGCCGACGGAGTTGCCATCACCCCTCTGTTTTTGATGCTGACCGTTCCGGTGGTGCTGTTGATCCTGTTCAATATCGGCGTGGGTCTCATTTTGTCGGCAATGTTCGTGTTCTTCCGCGACGTGCAGTACCTGTGGGGCGTGTTCTTGACGCTGTTGATGTATCTGTCCGCAATCTTCTACGATCCCGCGGTCATGACGATTTTTGGCATACAGGGCGATAAGCTTCTCATGTTTAACCCCGTATATACCTATATCAGCTATTTCCGTGAGATCGTGCTGTACGGCAGCATTCCGGGCTGGCAGCATCACCTGCTGGCAATCGGCTTTGCCGTAGGCGCGTTCGGCATCGGTGCGCTGATCTACAAAAAGATGAACCATAAGTTCCTCTACTATATTTGATCGAGGTGGCGGATATGGAAGAAAAAACGGTACAGACAAACGAGCCGATCCTCTCCTTGGATCACGTCTCCATCCGATATATGAAGGGGGACTTTAAGGAGATCGGCATTAAGGAATTTTTTGTTCGCAAGCTGACCGGAAACTATAAGGTAACCGAATTTTGGGCGGATAGAGACGTCAATTTTTCCATTGAACGCGGAGATATGCTCGGCATTATCGGAACGAACGGAGCGGGAAAATCCACGTTGCTCAAGGCGATTTCGGGAATCATGGTTCCCACCGAGGGAGAGGTGACCTGCAACGGAAAGATCGCGGCACTCTTAGAGCTTGGAAGCGGCTTTGACGGGGAGATGACCGTCAAAGAAAACACCTATTTGCGCGGTGCAATGCTGGGATATACCAAAAAGTTTATGGACGACACCTACGAGGAGATCATCCGATTTGCGGAGCTGGAGGAGTTTCAGGATACCCCCTTCAAGCATCTTTCCTCGGGTATGAAATCCCGTCTCGCGTTTTCGATCGCGTCCCTGGTCAATCCCGATATCCTCATTCTGGACGAGGTGCTTTCGGTGGGCGACGGCGCGTTCCGTAAAAAGAGCGAGGCAAAGATGAAATCCATTATTCAGGGCGGAGCGACCACGATCCTCGTGTCGCACTCGATCGCACAGGTACGTTCTATGTGTAATAAGATCCTCTGGCTCGACAGAGGAAAGCAGATCACCTTTGGAGATGACGTCAAGCGCATTTGCGATGCGTATGAGGAATACCTGAAAACCAAAATTTTACCAACGGAAATTTGAAGTATTGAGGGAAAGGAATCCTAAACGACGATGGAACAGCGCGAGTATCCCTTTAAGATCACGATTTTGTCTGCCGTTTATAAGGCGGAGGCTTTTTTGGACGAGGCGATCCAAAGCATTCTCGATCAAACGATCGGCTTTTCGGAAAACGTGCAATATATTTTGGTGGACGACGGTTCTCCCGATCGCTCGGGGGAGATCTGCGATCGCTACCGTGAGCAGTATCCGGATAATATCGTTGTCGTTCATCAGGAAAACGGCGGAGTTGCGAGAGCGCGGAACGCCGGAATTCCTTACATCAAGGGAAGATACGTTTGCTGCATGGATCCGGATGACGTGCTGACACCGGATACCTTGGAAACCGTATATGATTTCTTTGTTGAAAACGATCACAAAATGGACATCGTGGCGTTTCCAATGTATTATTTCGGAGACCGTCAGGGCCCTCATCTTGCAAACAATAAGTTTGCGTCCGGGACCCGTATCATCAATTTGGAAAAGGAATACCAATTTGCGCAGATGTCGCTGGCATCGGCGTTCATCAAGCACGACGCAGCGAAAAAGCTCCATTTCAATCCCGCGCTGGCAACGGCAGAGGACGCGGAGCAGATTGCCAAGATCCTGATCGAAAACCCGCACCTCGGCGTTGTGGCGGAATGCAGATATATGTATCGCCGTTACGGAACCTCGCTGGTCTCCACCGCTCCCAACAAAAAGGAGTGGTACAGCGATTATTTACGCCATTTTTCCCTGGAGATCATGGATGCTGCCGAACGCAAGTTCGGATACGTTCCGTTTTTCATTCAAAACACCGTGATGAGCGACCTGCAATGGAAGCTGCGCGTAGAGGAAGCCCCCGAGGTACTGGATGCCGAGGAGCAGGCGGAGTACAGGGCACTGCTCCGGCAATGCTTGGATCGGATCGATCCACAGATCATTATGGCGCAAAAGTTTTTGCCGTTTGATACCAAAATGGCAATTTTGGCAAGCAAGAAGGATAAGGCTCCCTTTATCAAGCAAACGCACAGCGACGTTTATTACGGCGTCGATCACCACAACTATCATGCGTTTTCGCAAAACGCAACCGAGTTCAGCTTTCTGGAGATCCGCGAGGGGGCCATTTGCCTCTCTCTCCGCCAGTACGTTCTGAATCTCGGCTACGATCCCACGGAAATTTATCTGACTCTCGGCAAAGAGAAGATCCAAGCAGCTTCTACCGAGGTTGCGGATGCTCAAAAATGCATGGGCGAAGCGGTTTCTAAGGTATATATGTGCGCGTTTGAGATCCCGACCGATGCTTTGCGGGAGGACGTTTGCGCACTTACGGTTTGGATGCGTGTCGGAGAATCGGTGATCGAGGCGCAAAATATTCGCATGGGAACCTACTTTCCCTTGACCAAAAAATTTAAAAACTCCTATTTTTCCAACGGAACGTGGATTTTTACGTATCATAAAAACACACTTTTGATCCGTCCCTCAGATCCCAAAACGGTCAAAAAGATGGAAGCGGATCTGCAAAAGGAGATCTGTCAAAAGAGACAGCCTTGGGCACTCAAGGCGGTGCTTGCGAGAAAATTCCTGCGGATCTACAAAAAGCTTTTCAAAAAGGAAGTTTGGATCATTACCGACCGTATCAATAAAGCGGGGGACAACGGTGAGGCGTTTTTCCGTCATTTGAAAAAGATCGGTTTTAGGGGGGCGAAGTATTATTATGCCGTGAATAACCCCACCGATCTGCGCAAGCTTTCCCGCTTGGGAAGTGTGATCAAGCACGGTACATGGAAATATAAAATGCTGTTTTTGGCGTGCGATAAGGTCATTTCCGCACATGCGGATGATATGGTGCTCAATCCGTTTGACACCTATTCCGCACCGTACCACGATATTTTGCGCAGCAAGACCTTCGTTTTCTTGCAACACGGTGTCATTCACAACGATCTGTCGGGCTGGCTGAACCGCTACAACAAAGATATTAAGGGGTTTGTTACCACCACCAAGGCGGAGCACGATTCGATTGCTTACGGCAATTATTTCTACTCTCCCGAAAAGGTTTGGCTGACGGGTCTGCCGCGATTTGACAGACTTTACAGAGATGAACGGAAGTATATTACGCTGATCCCCACGTGGCGGCGGTATCTGATGGATCATCTCGATCAAAAAACGGGCGTATGGATGCCTACGGAGCATTTTAAGGAGAGTCGCTATTTCCGCTTTTATAACGCTTTGCTCAATGATGAGCGTTTGGTTGCGGCGGCGCAGGAATACGGCTATCGGCTTTGCTTTATGCCGCATCCCAACATCATTACGATCATCGATGCATTTGATCGCAACGAGGTGGTCAAGTTCTTCTCAATCGATACCGAGTACCGCGATATGTACGCGCAGAGTGACTTGATCCTGACGGATTATTCCTCTGCGGCATTCGACTTTGCGTATCTCCGCAAGCCCATCGTTTATTCGCAGTTCGATTTTGAGGAGTTTTACGGTGGCAATCACGTGTGCCAGTTGGGATATTTTGATTACGAGAGAGACGGTTTTGGTGAGATCACGAAGGATATCGACAGTACCGTGGAGCTTTTGATTGACTATATGAAGAACGGCTGTCAGCTCAAGGATGAGTACCGTGAGAGAATTGATCGTTTCTTTGCTTTCAACGATCAAAACAACTGTCAGAGAATTTTGGATAAGATCCTTGAAATGGATCGAAAATAACAAAATCACCCGTCCCGATGCCAATGCGTCGGGACGGGTGATCGTTTATTCTTTGGGAGAAGGCGCGCAGTGCTCGTAAATTGTGACGTTTTGATAGATCAGCCGATTTCCGTCGGTTGATCCGTGTCTGCCGCAATAGACCATGACGCGCAGATCCCCATCCCCGCTTTGCGGCGTGATAAAGCTCCATTCGTAGGATGCGGTGGGATCCCGCAGGTCAAAGACGTAGCTGGAGAGGATCGTTTTCGTGGTGGCGTTGTACAACAGAACCGTTGCCTCGGTCGCCTTGCCCTTTTCCACTTGGATGCTCTCGCAGGTCAAGGTGTATTTGGTGTCATACTTTAAATGATCACAAACCGCCCGATTCCAATGCATCTTGCCTTGGGGCGCTTGCAGGCGAATGCGCTCCTCTGTCGCAACGGGAACAAGCTCGGTTTGCGCAAAATGTGCGGATGCGTGCTCCGCCCCGAATTGCAGGTAGGACGGATCCCCGAATACCGAGGGATTGGTCATCACAATGACGATATCGGGATTGGATGCCGCAACGTATTCCGCAACGGTGGATTCGCCGTAATACCGCGGATCCAAAACGTCCAATTCGCGTACAGCGGTGGAGAGAAAGGCTTGGAAGGGGAGGGAGAAGCTATCCTTGATCAGCAATACTTTCAGATCGTTTTTTGCCAGTCGGTTGACGTGATGCACCAACGGATAATCGCCGCCGATATAGGCGCAGTAGGCATTGACGTTGAAATAGTCTTTTTCGAGATATTCCTTGCGGAGGACGGCATCCTCAAAGCTTCCTCCGTAATACGCGCGGTATTTTGCAACGTAGCGGTACATATCGGTCTCAAATTTCGGTGTATAGAGGACGAGATCATCTACACCGCCAAAGTATTTGCCCACGCGCTTGCCGCGGCTGCCGAGGAACACGTCTTCATAGGTCTCCATATTCCAGTTTGAGGGGTCGGTGAGCGTCGTGTCAAAGGTTTGATCGGGGAAGGCGGCTTGCAAATAGGCTACCGCCTCGCCAAACGCCAAAAACGCACCGTGGGTGTTCCAGTGATGGTCGGTACGGTAAAAATACCGTTCTACAAGCTCCGGGGTCGCGCTGATGGTTTGGCGCAGATCCAGGGAGTTGATTCCGCTCTCCTTTAAAAGCTTCAAAAGCTCATCTGCGTTTTGATTGCCGCAGTTTTCAACGCCGTACGCCGCCAGTTGATTTTGCATATCCAGCTTGAAGGGTGCTTGAATATACAGGAAAGGGATGTTTTGATCGGCAAGGAAGCCGTTAAGGTCGGAGAGGCTGTTTGCGTAGGACGTCATGTTCTGCTTTGGAATGACGTCGTAATCCAGCATTCCGTTTTTGAGCGTTGCAACGTTGTTGTAAACCGTTCTGCCGGTCAGCTTTGCAAACAGACCGTTGAGATTGATGAATTGATCCTTATAGGCAACGTCGGCAACGTATGCTTGTTTGACCTCGTCGATCCATTCTTCAAAATCGATCTCGTCCTCTGTAAAGCGTTCCCATGGCTTTTCCAGAATTTCAACGTTGAGGAGAAAGCCGATTGCAAGAAAAGAGAGGATGAATACGGTGAAGATCCATTCACCGAGATGCTCTTTGAGTTTCACGTGCTTACCTCCCATTCGTCAGAAATTGAAATAGATAAACGGATTGTGCGCGTTCATCATGATAAAGGAAACGCTGATCACAAAGAGGAGTGCCTGTACGGTGTATCCGATTCCGTGACAAACGGCGGCACCGCAGTGATATTTTTGCGTGAGCTTTTCACCGATCGTTTTGAAAACGGGGGTGGAGACGAGTAGGCCCGCCACCAAAAATACTCCGTATTGAAGGAGGTGGAAGCCTGCGGTCACGTCGAAGAGCCCCGACGCTCCAAAGCCGAGCATGGACGCAAGATAGCGTCCCGCCGACGGCAGATCAGGCGCGCGGAAGAGGACCCATCCAAAGAGCACCGCTACCATGGAAAAGAGCTGATAGGGGATGCTCAAGAGGAGATTTTGATCCACCTTTTGCGGAATGGAGATCAGCTTTTCAAAGATGATGATCACCCCGTACAAAACGCCCCAGAGGATAAAGGTCCAGTTTGCTCCGTGCCAGATGCCGGTTGCCAGCCATACGACGCTGAGGTTGAACACCAGACGTAGGCGGGATTTGACACGCGAGCCGCCTAAAGGGAAGTAGAGATAGTCGCGGAACCACGATCCCAAGGAGATGTGCCAACGTCTCCAGAATTCGGTAATGGTTTTGGAAATATAGGGGTAATCGAAGTTTTCGAGAAAGGTAAAGCCGAGCATAAGCCCAAGACCGATCGCCATTTCGGAGTATCCGCTGAAATCAAAGAAGATCTGTAGCGCATAAGCGATCGCTCCCAGCCATGCCATGGCAACGCTGAGCTCCTGCGCTCCGAAGGCGGCGTCTGCGACCAACGCCAAAATATTTGCCAGCAGCATTTTTTTATTAAAGCCCTTGACAAAGCGGATCATGCCGCGGCAAAAGCTGTCGGGCGTGATCTTGCGGGAGTTGATCTCGTCCGCCACGGTGGTGTAGCGCACGATGGGACCCGCGATGAGCTGCGGAAAGAGCGAGATATAAAGTCCGAGGTAGGCAAGGTTGCGTTGGACGGGGACCCCTCGGTAAACGTCGATGACGTAGCTCATTGCCTGAAAGGTGAAAAAGGAGATGCCGATGGGAAGAACGTATTCGCTGACCTCAAACATTTCTTGCGTTGCGGGGATCGCCTCGTGCAGGGTTGCGGTAATAAAGTTCATGTATTTATAGACGAACAGCAGCCCGAGGTTGCCGACGACCGCCAAGGTCAGAAACAGGCGACGCGCCGTTTGGTTTTCGCCGGCCTCCGCGATCCGCAGTGCCAGACAGTAGTTGAAGAGAATGGAGATCAGCATGATCGGCAAAAACGTCGGCTCTCCCCATGCGTAAAAAAACAGGCTTGCCAAAAGCAGCCAATAGTTTCTTGCTTTTTGCGGGAGTAAAAAATGAACGCCAAAGGTGATGGGGAAAAACGCAAATAAGAATTCCAAGCTGGTAAACAGCATAGCAATGCCCTCCGAGCGGTTTGTTTGCCGAGTATTTGTTCTCCTATTATATCATATTATGGTTGCGATTGCAAGCTGTCATTCGCTTTTTTACCTTTATATTCATGCTTGCTTTGGCTTTTTTTGAATTTTATCATGTTTTTTTGAATATCCTATTGACAAAACGAAACGGGTGTGGTATATTATTTTATAGTCCGCATTGAATGAACATTTTATGCGGTCAAATGATTGTATGGAGGAAATCAAAGTGACGTTTCACAATCAAACGCGGGAAGAGGTTTTAAAAGCGCTTTCCGTCAATCCCCAAAACGGTCTCGACGAAGCACAGGTCGAGTCGTTGCGCCAAACGCATGGCGAAAACCGCTTGCGCGAGAAAAAGAAAAAGAATGCGGTACAACGGTTTTTAGACCAGTTCAAGGACGTAATGATCCTGATCCTGATCGCGGCGGCGGTCATCTCCTTCGTTCTGGTTTGCGTCGAGCAACACTGGGGTGAGTTGTTTGAACCCGCGCTCATTCTGCTCATCGTAATTCTCAACGCTGTAATGGGTGTGATTCAGGAGAGTAAGGCAGAAAAGGCGTTGGACGCTTTAAAAAATATGTCTGCACCGCACGCCCGCGTGATCCGCGGCGGAGTCGAACGGATCATTGACGCATCCGGATTGGTTCCTGGGGATATCATTCGCTTGGAGGCGGGGGATTTCGTTCCCGCAGATGCGCGCCTGTTGAACAGCGTCAGCCTCAAGAGCGAGGAATCTGCGCTGACGGGTGAGTCTGTTCCCTCGGAAAAGGATGCCGAGGCGATGGTTGCCGAAAACGCGCCGATCGGAGACCGCACCAATATGATCTTTTCGGGCTGCAGTATCACCTACGGAACCGCCACCGCCGTTGTTACGGGGACGGGAATGGATACCGAGATGGGTAAGATCGCAAACCTTTTGGACGGAGAGAGCGACACCCAGACCCCCTTGCAGCAAAAGCTGGCACAGCTCGGAAAATATTTGGGCATCGTTGCCATTGCCGCTTGCGCGATCATTTTTGCGGTCGGACTCTCTACGGGCAGTGGGCTGATCGATATGTTTATGACAGCGGTCTCCTTGGCGGTCTCCGCGATTCCCGAGGGACTTCCCGCAATCGTGACCATCGTGCTTTCCATCGGTGTGCAGAGAATGGTCAAAAAGAACGCGCTCATCCGCCGTCTCCCTGCCGTAGAAACGCTTGGAAGCGCATCCATCATCTGTTCGGATAAGACCGGAACGCTGACGCAGAACCGTATGACGTTGGTCAAGGCTTACGTGGACGGCGCAGGTGACGTTGAGGCGATCACTTCGGATTGCTCCGATCCGATCAAAAAGCTGCTCTCTTACGCGACGCTTTGCTGTGACGGATCGGTCCATTTTGAAAACGGAACGGAACAGCACGTCGGTGACCCCACCGAGACCGCGATCGTTCTGGCGGCACACAAAAACGGAATGCCCAAGGCGGAATTGAACGGTACGTATCCCCGACTTGCGGAGTTGCCCTTTGATTCCGACCGTAAGCTGATGAGTACGGTCAATCGCATCGACGGTAAGAATATCGTGATCGTCAAGGGCGCGTTTGATATGATGGCACCCCGCTGTGTTGCGGGAGATCTTGATACGGCGCGCGAGTGGGTGGAGCGCATGAGCGAGAATGCTTTGCGCGTGCTTGCCGTTGCGTACCGCGAGATCGATACGATCCCCGAAAACCCCACCTCCGAGAGCCTTGAAGCGGGACTGACCTTCATGGGACTCGTTGGTATGATCGACCCGCCCAGACCCGAGGCAAAGGTGGCGGTTGCAACCTGCCGCCGCGCGGGAATCAAGCCCATTATGATCACGGGTGACCACGTTGTGACCGCCTCGGCGATTGCGCGTGAATTGGGCATTTTGCAGGACGGTGACCGCGCGATCACGGGCGCGGAGCTGGACGCAATGAGCGAGAGCGAATTGGATGCGCAGGTCGAAGGGATTTCGGTCTATGCCCGCGTTTCTCCCGAAAACAAGATCCGTATCGTTAAGGCATGGCAACGCAAGGGTCAGGTCGTTTCGATGACGGGCGACGGTGTAAACGACGCCCCCGCGCTCAAGGCAGCCGATATTGGTTGCGCAATGGGCATTACGGGTACCGACGTTGCAAAGGGTGCTGCGGATATGACGCTGACCGACGATAACTTCGCTACCATCGTAGATGCGGTGCGCGAGGGACGCGGTATTTACGCAAACATCAAAAAGGTTGTTGGATTCCTCCTTGGAACCAACATCGGTGAGGTCATTACCGTGTTCGCATCCATGCTGCTCTGGCAGCAGTCTCCGCTGCTTTCCATGCAGCTTCTCTGGATCAACCTTGTTACCGATAGCCTTCCCGCCATTGCCTTGGGCATGGAAGCGGTTGAGGCGGACGTGATGGAGCGTAAGCCCAAGCCCAAAAACGAGGGCATTTTTGCAGGCGGAATGGGTGTCCGCGTGGTGCTTCAAGGATTGATGTTCGCGCTTTTGACCTTGATCGGTTTCGTTGTCGGAACGGGACTCTCCGTAGGCGACATCATGGGCGGAGCTCTGGTCGGCAATGAAGAAGCCTTGATGGGCGGACGCACGCTGGCGTTTATGGTCTTGGCACTGACGCAGGTCGTTCAAGCGTTCAATATGCGCAGTGACCGATCGCTCTTCCGTATCGGCCCGTTTGGGAACAAGACGCTCAATCTTGCCGCGCTTTCCTCGGTTGCGCTGGTCGCACTCGTGCTCTTTACCCCCTTGCATACCATCTTTAGTCTTGCAATTTTGTCGGTAGAGAAGTATATGATCGCGCTGGGATTGATCTTCGTTCCGCTGGTCGTTATGGAGTTTTTCAAACTGGTAAAATACTTGAGAACCAAGCAATAACAATCTCAAAGCGGCGCCAAACCCCTT
>JBGVEW010000101.1:0-1926 GCA_045120465.1 Eubacteriales bacterium | reverse complement strand
GATAAGCTTCATCATCAAAGCGAGCATAAGAGAAAGGAAATTGCTGTTTACGGCAAATAAGATTATGATAATATGCTTCCTGCAATCTTTCTTCCTATTGCATATGTACCATTATCTGTTTGGGTGATGACACTGTTGGCGTAAATTCAAAAGCGTCGTTTGTTTAAGGCAATCGACGTTATATATTCTCCTTATACCTACACACGCCAAAGCTCTGCTTTTCGCGCGTCATAATTGTATCGGGTATTTTCACAAGCCACTTATGGCTGAAATTTGTACTGCCGAAATAGGCATCGAAGCTCGCTACGGGCAGAACTACCCAATCGGAGTCCTCGGGGTTGTTGGCGCGGTAGTAGGCTATGAGCGTATGAATGACTTCATTTGGAATATCCTTGGGTGTAAGTGCGGCAACCGCTTGAATATCCTCGTCGGAAAGAGATATTTCATCCTTGCGAAGCGCGCCAAGCTCCAACGCATCGGCAAGGATATCGTCAAAGCGGAGCACCCACGCGCCTTTGGTGGAACGCGAGAAGATCGGCGTTTGGAACTGCTTGACCTTGTTGCGCCATTCCTTGTCAAAGCCGTTTGAAAGTGCTTCACAGTTGTTTTGCGCGGTCTTGCTTACAAGTGTAGGATTGTCCTTCACAAAGTCAATAATACCGTGAACGTGACGGTAGAACCAACCGCCGCCGTTCTCATCAACAAGCGCAGGAAACTCTCCGCTATACTTCCGAAAGTCCGTTCGGTATTGCCACTCCTCTTTAGGGGTGGCTTTTTTGCTGTCGGGAATACTGCACCACGCAAGGAGAGCACAGCGCGCAAGCTCAATTCTTTTCTTTGGCTTTTCGTCAAGAATATTGCCATCTGCATCGTGAAAGAGATACCCACGGGCAAGGATAGTCAATATTCGCGCCATACCCTCAAAATCGGTCAAGGTGGTATAGGTGAACCGCCCGAGATATGAATTGTCGCGCTTTCCCGTCGCCGTATAGCTTACGGGACTTGTATATTGCAAAAACTCTTTCCATTCGTTCAGCATAACGGCACCTCCTTGGCATATTTTTCGATCATATCGGGCAGAACCTCAAAAGCAAACTTTCTCTCTCCAAGAGCAATAGCGCACATGAGTGCCTTGTCGGGATCAAATTCGTGATTGATGACGCTTCGGCAGCCCTTCGCAATGTGCGCTTTGAAATCAAAGTCCATCACAGAGAGCTTTTCCATATTTATCATCATCCTACGTTGGAAATTATCGCCCTTGCGCTCAAAGATATGTTTTCTTGTTTCCTCATACTGATATGCATCGTCAAGGTCACAGATAATGTCTCCAAGTACCCGATAACCGCCGTGACGAAAGTCGGCAAACAGGTCGAAATACTCTCTCGGCGTGTCAAGTGGTAGATGAGCGAACAAGAATATCTCCCGTTCTTCCTCGGTCATCAAATGCCACTCGGATATTGTCAAGTCCTCGCGGAACTTTGCAATCGTATCCATATCGTAATGGGCAAACAGATTGTAAAGCTCGTCTGTGGTAAAGGTGTTTTCCTGCCCACGGGCGTACAAAATGCGCTCAATATCGTTGCGGTGTGTCATCGTCTTTCGTTCTATGTTGAGATGTCGTGCTCGTTTGAGGATTTCTTCGTAGTCGGCAATCAGAGCGCGCATATAGTCCATATCCTCTGCGGGAATAGCATCCTTCCATCCGTCCTTCTCGGCAAAGGTGAAAAGCTCTTTATCCGCCGCAGGCTTAGGCTTGATCTTCGGCGTGTTCTGTTCAAGCAGACGGGCAAGGTACGGCAGACGCTCCACATTGGAGCTGACCTCGTTCCAATTTACGCTATCGTGGTAGGCATCAAGCTTTTGCTTCAATGTCTTTTCGTACCATTCGTGCTCGTCGCCATCGTTCATAAGGTTCTTGTATTTGAG
>JBGVEW010000100.1:0-2559 GCA_045120465.1 Eubacteriales bacterium | reverse complement strand
CCTCTGCCGAGAGGCTCAACACCGTAAATGTCAACGGGATCATTGAGGAAGCCCGAGAACAGTCCCATCGCATTCGATCCCCCGCCAACGCAAGCGACTACCGCATCGGGAAGCTCGCCCGTCATGTCGAGGAACTGCTCTCTTGCCTCGATGCCAACAACGCTTTGAAAGTCGCGCACCATCATCGGGAACGGATGGGGGCCGACAACTGAGCCGATGCAATAAATGGCATCCTTATACTCTTTACAGTATGCCGCAAACGCCGCGTCAACCGCTTCCTTGAGCGTTGCAAGACCATCTGTTACTTCAATTACTCTCGCACCGAGTATTTTCATTCTTGCCACGTTGGGTGCTTGCTTTTTGATGTCAACCGAGCCCATATAAATATCACATTCAAGTCCGAAGTATGCGGCGGCAGTTGCAAGCGCAACACCGTGCTGACCTGCACCGGTTTCTGCTATGACCTTCTTTTTGCCCATATACTTGGCAAGGAGCGCCTCGCCCATGCAATGATTGAGCTTGTGCGCGCCCGTGTGGTTCAAATCCTCGCGTTTGACGTAGAGCTGAACGCCCGTGCCGATGCTGTTCGAAAGTCTTTCAAGATAGGAGATCGGTGTCGGTCTGCCTTGGAATTCCTTGCGTATCTTGCGAAGCTCCGCGATAAACTTGGAGGACTTGCAAATGGTCTGATATGCTTCTGCAATTTCATTCATAGCAACCTGAAGCTCGGGCGGAATGTACGAACCGCCGTATTTACCGAAAAAGCCGTTCTGATCGGGGTAATTCTTAAAGTAGGTATCGAATTCAACATTATTGTATTTCATAGTAATTTTCTCCTTAAATAAAATGTTTTTTGTTTTGTGTTTGACGGTAGATGTGTTACATAGCCTCTCGCCATCGCTTTGATAATATAAACATATTGACCTCCTGTAAAGAGAAAAACTCCCTTGATCTATCTCGTCAAGGAAGTTTAGAAATATAAAAACGCCCTTGACAGAAATATCCTCTCTGTCAAGGACGAATAAAGCACTTTGCTTTGCAAGTGCAACACTATCCGCGGTGCCACCTTGATTCACATCCAAATGTGGATGTGCGCTTAGCGAGATACTAACATATCTCCGGCAAATCACGTCTGCCTACAACGTCGCAGAATACTCGGCAAATCCCTTTGCTTTTGACTGCGCCCTCAGCGGTCCATTTGTAGGACAGTTTCTAACCCGACTCTCAGCATCACGGGCTCTCTGTGTAGTCTTATCTTACGTTATCTCCGCTTCAACGGTTTATGATACTGTATTATAGCATCAATTACCCACCTTGTCAATAGGTTTTTGATTTTTTCTGAATTTTTTCAATATCTTTTTCGCCTACTGTACAGCAAATTTTGATGGCTGACAGATCATTTTCTGTCAGCCATCAAGTATTCCTTATGAATAAAATCATAAGCATTTAATGTTCATCAGATTATTGTTGTCTAACATTCTGATACACATGGAAAACGCGAGCAAACAAAGTGCGGGATAGTACGTTCCCATACAAGCGTGATCTGTCCAGCTCCAAAGACTGATGAACCAATCGAATACAATTATTGAGGTTTGAGAAAGCCCTCGCTTCACCGGGGGCTTTCTTTGTGTTGACTTGTCTTATACGATAATAATATCGATGGATTTATCCTTAATGGTAACTGCCTCTACGGGAACGGTGACGTCAACAGTCTCTCCAACGTTGCCGTTATACGCGGCAATCAGCTTTTGACCGTATGCATCGATCACGGCGTACTTGGCGTGGCCATAGTCCAGGACCTCAAGAACCCTTCCGCAAAGCACGTTCTCGGCGTTCTCGTTATGAGGTGCCACTGTCAAATACTTTGCCTCAACGATGTATTCAAGCGGCGTATGGAAGATCTTATTGCCCTTGCAAGCAAACACCTTTTCGCAAATGCTGTCGGTAGGCACGAGCCTTGCCTCTCCCACGTTCATATAGAAGTGGTAGAACTTGCGGGACTCGTCCTTCACCTTGGAGAAGGTACCATCAAGGGTGTTGGTGAGGTTGAGGGGTGCAACGCCGAGCGATTCGATCGCCATTTGCGTAAAGTCGATATCGAACGCAACCTCGTCACCGACCGCAAATCTTGCACTTCCCTCCTCCAGGGAGAAGAGCGTCAACTCGCCGACCGTGAGGAAATAAAGCGTCTTGCCGTCGATGGCTTCGATCCACTGCACCCTTGCCCGTCCGTTGCCCTCACCAAGGGTGAGTGCGCCGACCGGCATAGAGATCTCGGCGTCGTTGCTGTCCGCACAGCTGACTGCGGCGGGCAGAGCAAAGCGCTGATCGGCAAAGCCAAGCACACCGCCCGCAACCGATGCCCGGATCACGTTGACCTCGGGAATTCTGCGGCGAATGCTCTTCTCGGTGTCTTTGTCGAAGACGTGGAACTTGCGGAGGGAGATCTCAATATCGATCACGTCACCGCGGCGAACCTCGGTATCGGGGTTTGCCTTGATGATGATGGCACCGCTTTGTGCATCGGGGGTATCGAGATTGAGGTTTGCATAAATGAGC
>JBGVEW010000099.1:0-3251 GCA_045120465.1 Eubacteriales bacterium | reverse complement strand
GGGAGGTGGCACGGCTTGCCGTGACGGAGGGATTGTTTTTCTGATTTAGCACAAGTACAACCCCTCAGTCAGCTTCGCTGACAGCTCCCCTTACACAGGGGAGCCTACCGCTGCGGCGGGATTGCTCAACGGCAAAAGCCTCTACTGAACCACCCGCTTAGCGGGTGGTTTTCGGAAACCCAAAAAAACGGGAGCACTCCCGTTTGGAAGTGCTCCCGTAAAATACGAATATTCTCTTATTCCTCGCTGAACACAACGGTCAGGTCCGGATGGAGCTGAAGGATAGACGCTGGGATTTCGGGCGTGATCGGTCCGAAGAACGCGCGCTGTACAATATCCTTTTTGGCTCTGCCGTTTGCAATCAGAATGATCTTTTTTGCCTGCATAATGGAAACCATGCCCATGGTCACCGCCTGACGGGGCACCTGATCCTCGCTCTCAAAAAAGCGGGCGTTGGCGCGGATGGTGGACTCGTGAAGATCCACTACGTGCGTAGGCTTTACAAATACGTTGGAGGGCTCGTTGAATCCGATGTGACCGTCAAGACCGATGCCAAGCAGCTGAACGTCGATTCCGCCAAGACTCTCGATCCGCGCGTCGTACTCCTCACACTCGCGGTCCAAATCCTCTGCGCATCCGTTGGGAACGAAGGTGTTCTCGCGGCGGATGTTGATATGGTCGAAGAAATTGTTTTGCATAAAGTAGCGGTAGCTCTGCGGATCCTCCTCGGAGAGTCCTACGTACTCATCAAGGTTCACCGAAACGACGTTTGAAAAATCGATGTCTCCCTTGTTGTACCAATCGATCAGCTGACGGTAAACACCGAGAGGAGAGGAACCCGTAGCAAGTCCCAAAACACTCTGCGGCTTCATAATGACCTGTGCGGAAATAATGTTTGCCGCCTGACGGCTCATTTTGTCATAAGTCGGAACGGTAATAAATTTCATAGCGTTTTTTTCCTTTCTTTCAATACGCATCTCATTCTTTTTTTCAACGACGCGAAAGGTTCCGGGAGGTGCTCCCATCACACGGCGGAACACCGTGCTGAAATAGTTCTGGTCAAAGTACCCGAGCATTGCGGCAACCTCACCCACGCGCATACCCGCCTGCAATTGCTCGGCGGCGTGACGCATCTTCATCTCGGTAAAATATCGTGACACGCCCATGCCCGCATATCGGGTAAAGATCTTTTTGAGGGCCGACAAGCTGACGTTGCAAAGCACCGCAATATCCTGCGCGCTCAGCTGCTCCTTTAAGTGCGTATGTAACACGTTGACGATCTCGGCATAGCGCAACGCCGACGGAAGCGTGGGGCGAACCACCACCTCACCGTCCTTTTTACTCACACGCAAGAGCCAAAGCTCCAGGCGAATGCGCGTTTCGTTGAGCACGGCACGATCGTTCCCGTTCAACCCCGTCGAGGCGGCATCGCAGATCTCGATCAATTCGTTTTGCTCCTCCTCGGACAGCTGCAACACGCGCGACCCAAAGGACGGAACGGTTGCCGCATAAAAGGAAAGATTGCGCACGTGCGGCATACTTTCAAACTCCGACCATATACGGTGAAACTCATCCGGGCCATGCAACAGCATCTGCCCTGCGGACAGCGTATAAACCTCCTCGCCCGCCGTGATCCCCACGGTACCGGAGGAAACGAAGACAAGCTCATAAAACGGGTGTCTCTCCCCGCTGTAATCATGATCCTTGTCAAAGTAGCGATCCAGCGAACGGTGGAACGCCAAAACGTCCGGGCAACGAGCAATACCGCAATCGGTCAGTTGACTCGCCCGATTTTCCTGTATTTCACGATCTGTTTTCAAAGGTTTTATGTCCATTTCCTTATATCTATTTACTTTTGGATATGTTATGCTATAATCATATCACAACAAAAATAGAAATTCAAGAGATTTCTCTTATTTTATAGATATTTTATCAAAAATCCAAGATTGAAAGGATGTAACACACGATTATGAGCGAACTTTTACACATTTTGGAGCAATTCGGCGTTACTGCTGATGCGCAAGCACACGGAAACGGTCACATCAACCGTACCTATCTCGTAAACAGTGAGCCTCGCGTCATTTTACAGCGCATCAATACCGACGTTTTCAAAAAGCCTGCCGAGGTCATGGAAAACGTCATGGCAGTCACCTCGTATCTGCGCCAAAAGATCGAGCAAAACGGAGGTGACCCCAACCGCGAAACGCTCAATTTTCTCCGCACCCGCGAAGGTCTCCCCTACTATAAAACCGAGGCGGGCGACTACTACCGCGCGTATTATTTTGTAGAAGACTCTATTTCTCTTGAAAAAGCGGATACGCTCGACGATTTTGCCGAAGCCGCACATGGGTTTGGCAAATTCCAGAATATGCTTGCCGACTTCCCTGCCGACAAGCTGTTTGAAACCATTGAGCTCTTCCACGACACCGCCAACCGCTACCGCCAGTTTGAAGAAGCGCTCGAAAAGAACGCCGCAGGACGCGCGGACAGCGTTCGCCCGGAAATTGACTTTGCGCTCTCTCACAAAAAGTACGCAACCGCCATCACCGACGAAATCGCCGCCGGCAGCGTTCCGCTCCGCGTCACGCACAACGACACCAAGCTCAACAACGTGCTCCTCGACCAAAAGACCCGCCGCGCGCTCTGCGTCATCGACCTTGACACCGTTATGCCCGGCTCTCTCCTCTACGATTTTGGCGACGCGCTCCGTTTCGGTGCGTCCACGGGTGCGGAAGACGAGCAGGATCTCGACAAGATCCACTTTGACCTTGAAAAATTCGAAGCCTTTACCAAAGCATTCCTCGAAGAAGTCGGTGCGTCTCTGACCGCAAAAGAGCGTGAGCTCCTTCCCCTCTCGGTTCTCATGATGACCTTGGAGTGCGGTATCCGCTTCCTTGCCGACCACCTCAACGGTGACGTTTATTTCGGCATCCATCGCCAAAACCACAACCTCGACCGCGCACGCACCCAGTTCAAGCTGGTATCCGAAATCGAAACCTACCTCGATCAAATGGCTGCCATTGTAGCAAAGTATTGATTGTTTGGGTTGGATTTTTATGGGGAAACTTTCGAGAAAGTTTCCCCACACCCCTTCAAAGCTTTTACCGCCTTTTTATAGCATACCCTCGGCAGGAACCGCCCTCAAAGCGGTTCCTTTTTTCATGCTCTGCGTGTGTCTTAAGCCTTCGTGCAGAGCAGATTCTACTTAATTTGCAACTCTCGTACGCTGACTGTAGAATTGCTCCCGCAAG
>JBGVEW010000098.1:0-10629 GCA_045120465.1 Eubacteriales bacterium | reverse complement strand
CTGTATTGAACCATATAGTCAAGTAATGTTCCATCTCGGATACGAGTTTGATGAAAATGATGTACATGATGTGAAGTTATTGTGTGAGACATTTCATATCGAAGTTCCAAATGAGTATAGATAACGACAAATTCCAATTTGTCAATCACTTCGCACCTCAAATCTTGGGGCGCAATAAACAAAGAATAAGCACCGCACAAAATTACATAAGATCAGCACTCATCGTTACAAAAACGGTGGGTGCTTTTTTTGTGCAAAAACAACCGAAAAGGAGAAACAAAATGAAATTCAAGAACAAAAACCATCAGGCAATCTTCAGCAGCGAGTCGCAGAAGCTCAACCGAAATGACAACGTGAAAATGTCGGCGCTTTACCTTCTCACGGCAGACGTCCGTTTGTGGAGTGCAGCCAAGCCTCACATCAGAAAGGGATATATCGACCTCGACGGCATCAGCGTGAAGAAAGGCAACCTCAAGTCCTACACCCTGTTGTGTGTAGCAAAGGATCTCTGCGACGGAACGCACTACCTCTCGATCCACGACCTTGCCGACACCGAACTCATCTCTCCGCAGATGCTCGGAACGATCACCACAGCTATCACGATTCGCAGATACGGTCTCAACGGCAATAAGAATAATGAGGAAAAGGAGAACGCAGATGCTTAAATTATCCATCAAGAACCCGACCACACAGGAAACCGAAACCTATGATGTGGCAACCGAATTCAATCAGTTTTTCAATCAAGCCAAGGAATATGGGCTGATCAACTCCATCTTCTCTCTGCGAGTCAATGCCATGAGAGATGAGAACGCTCCCATCCGGCTTCACGCAGACAGCGATGTCGGAAACGGTTTGCTCTCCATTCTCGATGGCGACGATAGCCTCTATGATGTTCGTGTCATAGACGAGGAACTCTCGGATGTTCGTGAGGAACTCCGTGACGAGCTTGAAGCTAACCTCGTACACGAGCAGTACAGAGATGTCGACGAGCTGTTCGACGATATCAAGGAGATGACGAAGTCCCTGGCAGCCTCAAAGATTTCCTTCTTCTGTCCGTTGGCTGGAAACCTCAACGACCACGAGGGCGACTACTACGAAGCAGACGGTTCAATGCTTACCGACAACATCGATAAGATTGAGGATGCCATCAGGAGTGAGCAGGCTCGTGAACTCAAGATGGGAGAATATATCAGTGACCACGCTGACATCAACGGCAAGGTGCTGTTCGCAGAATGGGGTGTCGAGGAACACCGTGGCGCACTCTACGGGAAAATCGATTGCTACCTCACAGAGGATCTCTCCCCCGAAGAAACCGAACGCCTCAAGGATGCCATCACAGGTCAAAACAGCGACGGTCTCGGCGAGGGCTTTGAGCAGAGAGAAATCCACATTGACGAGGGCGACCTCTACGTTTCCTATTGGCAAAGCAACGACGAATACTTCCTCCACACCGAGGACGAATTCGACGAGTACCTGTCGCAGACAGGCGGTATGAGATTCGGAGGTTAAGCAATGTCGAATTTCTATGAAAGGCAGATGCGGAGAATGTTCGGAGATTCCGAGGTTCTCTCCGCTGACACGGTATTTGCAGGCAAGGCGATGGTCAGCAAGATCAGCGATGACCTTCGCGCCAAGGTCGAATTTGTGACGGCAAGAGTTTCAGGACAGTACGAAGGTCTGAAGCTCTCCATCATAAATAAAAACGAAGGGCTTATCGACTCTCAGACCTTTATGTTTCACGAGATCATCGGACTCAAGGGTGCATCAAGAGATCGAAAGCCCCATATATGGGATGACAACGGTAAGGCAAGTTGGTTTGGCTACGAGCCTACAGCCACCGAATTTGAGAATATCGCATCGAAGGTCGAGGACTACATCGAAATGTACGCCGACCAAGAAATGGGATACGAAGGTCATACGATGGGAGGGATGTAATATATGGGTGTTTTATTTTCTGCGGTAACCGTAACCGCAGGCGACAAACAATCGGAATTCCTTGTAGCAGGTATTCCAAAAGAATACGGTGACCTCAAAGGTTGGACTCTGTTCGAAGAATTCATGGACGAGCTTGATGAGGAATGCACGGTTAAGGTACACTCCGATGCGTATGTGTATGGCGAAGGTGAAGAATTTATCGCAACGCCCGAAGAAGTCGCTTATATGACAATACGCAGGCAAGAGCGTCCCGACTTTCTCGAATCCCGTTGCCATGAGCGCGGAGAATCAGAGTTCGACATTGATTGGTCGCCGAAAGAGCTATTCAATATGGAGGTAACACAATGACGGACAGAGTCAAACGAAACAAAGAAAACTATCCACCCGGCACTCGCTTGGAGCTTCTGCACATGGATGATCCTTACCATCCCGTTCCCGACGGAACAAAAGGAACGGTCAAACACGTGGATGACGATGGACAGCTCCACATGATGTGGGATAACGGCAGAACCCTTGCCGTGAACACAGAGGTCGATACCATCCGCAAGCTCACGATGGATGAAATCGCAGAAGAAGAAATCGCCAAAGGACACGAGGTCGTAAACCTCGGCGACGATTGCCAAATCGTCCTTCCCGACGAGCCTGTGGATTGCTCCTCACTCGGATATTTTGACGAGCTTGAAGAAGAATGCTGGGATCTCGTCAAGAGCTACTGTGCAAGGCTCGGAATCAAGATGATCCCCGATGAGGACGGAAAGCCACCCATCAGCTTTGACGTGGCAAAAAGCATTCAGGATAATATCCTCGGACAGCTTGAAGAAGCAGGCGTTGAGTTCAACTTTGACGGACAAGACGAGGGCTTCAATATGAAAATGTGAGGTGATGACGGCAGAAAAAGAATAAACTGAAGGAACGGATACTCTATGGGAGCTATCCGCTTTTTTGATATGTTTTCGGGCATCGGCGGTTTTAGAAGTGGTCTTGAAGCAGTAGGCGGTTTCGAGTGTGTCGGTCATTGTGAAATCGACAAGCACGCAAACAAAGCGTACAACGCAATCTATAAACCACAAGGAGAATATTACTGTGATGATGCAAGAAAAATTAACCCCTACACCATGCCGGACTTTGATCTTTTGTGCGCAGGATTTCCTTGCCAAGCGTTCAGCGTTGCCGGACGGCGACTTGGATTCGACGATATGCGTGGAACTCTCATCTTTGAGGTTGCCCGAATCGTTAAAGAAAAACGGCCTCCACTTTTATTATTGGAGAACGTTCCCGGCTTGCTTTCGCATAACGGCGGCAGGACGGTTGAAACCATCTTCGCCACGTTTGTTGAAATGGGGTATCATCTCGAATGGTGTGTGCATAACAGCAGACACTTTGGAGTCCCACAGCAAAGGCGAAGGCTGTATATTATCGGATTTCTTGAACCAAGATGTGCCGGACAAGTATTTCCTCTCACCCTCGGCAATGCAAAAGATCTCATCCAAATCATCCCCGGACCGCAAGGACAGCGAGTCTATGAGCCAAGCGGAATAGCCTGCACACAATGTGCTTCAAGCGGAGGTTGGGGCGGCAAAACAGGTCTTTATTTTATCGACATGAACGCCGATCCCGTGATAACCGAGGATGCACGGTGCATTACCGCAAGGCAAGATTCGGGAGTAAGCAACCGCCGCGGAGAACATTCCGCTGTGCTGATCGAGGATGCGCCGAGAGCAATCCTCACCCCCGACCGAGAAACGGTCAGGCAAAAAGGCAGACGAGTCAAAGAACCCAACGAGCCGATGTTCACCATCACAGCCCAAGACAGGCACGGTGTGTGGCACAGAGGTCGTATCCGTAGGTTGATGCCGATTGAATGTTGGCGGCTACAAGGATTTACGGACGAACAATTCCGCAGAGCAGAAGCCGTAGGACTCAAGGACTCGCACCTATACAAGATGGCAGGCAACGCTGTTAGCGTACCCGTCATTACAGCCATCGGTAAGCGGCTGAAAGCACTTGCCGATGAGTACCAAATTATAGACAAGGAGTGATAAACCACAATGGCAAAACAAATAAAGCTTGAAATCGCACGAGAGAATCCCGAAGCAGGTAATTGGCTCTATGCAGACCTGCAGCTCCCTGCAGAGGAACACGAAATTCGGGATGCATTTCAGCGAGCGAGAATCACAAGCTCAAACGTATATCATGAATACTCGATATACGAGTGCGAAGCCATCCCCGTCCTTCCTTTCAGACGGTTGGATTCGCCCACAATTGATGAGCTAAACTTCCTCGCAAAACGACTTGACGAATTAAGCGAACCCGAACGTGTTGTGCTTCGAGCTGTATCGCCAAGAATTCTGAAGGTCGGCGAGGACGAGATCATCAGCACAAAGGATCTGATCAACATGACCTATGGGCTTGAAGAAGTCTCGCTCATTTCCAACGTGAGCAATCCCAAGGAACTCGGTCAATTCGTTATTGAAAACGAGATGCACACCGATGTGGAAGCTGTTCCGAAGGAATCGCTGTACCTGCTTGATGCCATTAAGATTGGACAGCTTCAGCAGCAGAACGACGGTGGCGTATTCATGGACGGATATTATATCCTCGCAGGCGAATACGAACTGCCGGAGGTTTACGACGGAAAGACTTTTCCAATCGAGGAAAAAAGCCCGTGGTATGCATTTAAGCTCGATGTGACAAGACCGCCTGCAGGTGACGATCTCGGCGAGGTTGAAAAAATGACCGAAACTCTCTTGCTCCCTGTTGAGAGAGAGGATGCCGATGCACTCGCGCAAAGGCTCGGTTTGGAGCGCATTGAAGATTGTGTATACCTCGGATTCGAAAGCTCAATTCCGCAGATAGATGCTGACAAGTTTGGCGATATGCATGACTTCGATCAGCTCAACAACCTCTCGGAAATGATGGTCGAAATGTCCCCGTCGGATCAAGTGAAATTCAAGGCTGTGCTTTCAGCCGAAGAACCCGAAAACATCGAGCAGGTTCTCGATATTGCACGGAGTCTGGACCAATACGAATTCGCACCGATGGTCGAGGATGAAGCTCACTTCTTCAAGAGCTATCTTTTAAGGCATCTCGACTCAAAGGTCGATCCGAAATGGCTTGATAGCTTACTCGCAAGAAATGAAGGAACGGAGCTACTCGAACGCATCGGCGGTACACTTACCGATTACGGTGTTGTTTCCTCTCGTGACGGTCATCTTTACGAACCCGTATCACGATACGAACCCGAACCGACAGAAGCAGAAGAAATCGAACAAACGGAATTCAAACAGACCATAGGAGGTAATTAAAATGGGCTTTGTATGGTTTTTGCTCGGATTGATTGTGGGCGGCATTATCGGACTTACGATTATGTGCCTTTTCCAAATCAACCGCTTAAACGACTACGAGCTTAAGCTTCGTGAAATCGAAGAAAAAGCACGCAAAAAGTAAAAAATTATTTGCAATCCGAGGTATCAATCGCCCGAAAGGAGATTGATGCCTTTTTCTTTTTCGTGGCGATTGTGCCTCCACAAACAAGAGAGGTGAATTCATGAAAACCCCCGTTTCAAGGGTGGGCAATAAATCGTCCATCCTCCACATTTTATACGCCGTATTTCCCGAAAAATACGGCAGGTTTGTAGATGTGTTCGGCGGTTCGGGAAGCGTTCTCCTCGGCAAGCCGGAGGTGCATCCCTTCGAGGTGTACAACGACTTTGACCGTAACCTCGTAAACCTTTTTCGGTGCATGAAGGATCGGACGATGGCGACCATCCGAGAGATCGGATTCTGCAACCTCAACTCCCGTGAGGATTTCAATGCAATTAAGAAATTCTTTGACACGGATGGAAGGTTCACAGACGAATATCTCGCCGAAGAACTCGCCCTCACAACCTTGATGATCCCACCGCCCGAAGCAGATGAGGTGCAAGAGATACGAACCCGAATCACCACCGATTACGATGTCAGACGAGCCGCCATGTTCCTTAAACTCCTACGCTATAGCTATTCATCAGGATGCAAGTCCTTCGCCTCACAGCCCTTCGATATCCGAAAGCTCTTCGGACTCATCAAGGAGCTTGAAGATAGAATGGCAAACGTGGTGGTGGAAAATCAGGACTTTGAAACGCTCATCAAGCATTACGACCGCCCCGACACCTTCTTCTACGCCGATCCTCCGTACTTCTCGACCGAGGATATGTACGCTGTAGGCTTCAATTGGAACGACCACGTGCGCCTCCGCAACACCCTTGCGGAGATCAAAGGAAAGTTCCTTTTATCCTACAACGATTGTCCCGAAATCCGAGAGCTATACAAGGATTTTTCGCTGTTCGACTTTTCGAGAACGCACTCGATGGCACAGCGATACGAAGCAGGCAAAGAGTTCAAGGAGCTGCTCATTGGCAACTACGACCTATACGAACGAGAGAGGAACAGACCTCTCCAAATGACTCTGTTCGCAGAGGAACTTGAAAACCCAATCGATTACGAAAAAGTATTAAAGGAGTGCATTATATCATGCAAAATCAGAAATTCAAGATGAAACTTTTTAGAATCCTCGGCAAGAGAGGAAGAATCACCATCCCCTATGAGATCAGACAGCGCGTTGGCTTCAAGTACAACGATGTTCTCTCATTCACAGAAGCTCCCGACGGAAGAACCGTCATCATCAAGCGTGAGCGCATTTGCGATTGCGATTTGAACGGCAAGGACGTGCAGAAAGAAAAAGAAAACGGCGAGGTCACACTCTTGGAGTTCCTCAATGGGTTAGCACCCGATCAGCAGCGAGCCGCCCTTGTTCACCTTTCGCTCAAATGGGCTGAAGCGCAGGCAAAAAAAGATAATTTGGAGGACTAAACATGGCAACAAGAAAAACAACCGCAAAAGCACCCACAACCACCTCGAAAGCCCCCAAAAAAGCCCCCGTAGAGCCTGTAAAGGCACAGGAACAGGTACAAGAGCCGACCACCAACATCCCCACGATTCAGGCAAGAATTGACCATATTACGGGATATGAAAAGGTCAAGGCATTCGCAAGTGCAAATATCGGCGGCGCCTTTGCAATTCACGGTCTGCGTGTGGTGGACGGAGAAAAAGGATTGTTCGTAGCGATGCCGTCCACCTCTTTTCAGAGAGATGGCAAGACCGAATATCAGGAAACCTTCCACCCTGTGTCGGGAGAAGCAAGGAAAGCACTCAACGATGCTGTGCTTGAAGCGTACGAGCAGAAGCTTTCTGAGGAACAGACCGAGGATGAAGCCTTGGACGAGGAACAGACCGAAGATCAGTCGTTTACACAAACGATGTAAAAGGTGATCCATATGGCTGAACGCATCCCACTATATCCGTTATCGAGAAAGGACTCGCAACGCCTTGGCGAACACGACCTGTGGCTCGATAGCTATCAGGAAAACTGTGCCTGTGCGAGAAGGATTGAGCTGGCGATCAAGGATGCTTATGCAGCGAACCGATTGAACGAGCAATGTGCAAGAAAAATCATCGAAATTTATGGCTTCGACAGAGTGTGCTGGGTTCTCGCTCACACCATACAGCATGGTGAAAATGATACGAGATTTTCCAAAGAGCAACACTCGTGGGCAAAGGAATACAACATTCCATATGATGACCATTACTTGCAACGCAACTTCACGGTAGGCTTGCATCCCACACTCGTTTCCACCTTTGCAGAAATGGTCTGCAAGGTATGGAAAGACCTTGGTCTATACGATAAAAGCCATTGCTATGACGAAAGCTGTGAAGCACTCGACTATGCAGGCAAAATCGTGGTGATCCATCCGAGGTCGCTTACGGACGAAGAAAAAACGCCCGACAATCAGCTCTTCCTCGCAAAGAAAGGAAATGGATGCAAGCCTATCGCAACCGGCACGGCTGTCTTCGGAACGTTTCTCAAAACCAAGAAAACAGAATCTGTTATGCGAGGTGAAATCATAGGAGTAATAAAGCTCGAACTTCTCCCCGAATGGGCGCAACGAAGATTCCTTGAAATCACAAGCATAGATGCCGATTCGGATTAAATCAGTATAGGAGAAACTCCCAAAGTGAAGAAAAAAGTTTATATTTGCGCACCCCTCGCCGGCAACATCAAGGAGAATTTTGTGAATGCCGTAACCTATACGGAATTCGCTCTCAAAAGCGGAGTAGCCCCCGTCACGCCTCACTTCTACGCTATGTGTCTGAACGACAACAAGAAGGAAGAACGAGAAATCGGACGGTCGGCAGGTATGAGCCTGTTGTGGTTCTGCGATGAGATGTGGATCTTCGGCGATGTTGTATCTGAGGGCATGAAAGCAGAAATCAACTTCTGCAGAAATCTCAATGTAAAGATGAGGAAAATCAAGCCTCACGAAATCAACAAATTGTTAGGAGGAAAAAGTAGATGAAAACGAAATGGAAAATCCTTTTGTGCGTGGCTATTGTAATGATGGTCACATTCCTTTGTTCTTTCTCCGCCGTGGCTGCCTCGGCACAAACCGTGTCGGGCGACGTTGCAGGCGCAGTTGAGAACACGTGGAACGATGCACAGGGGCAGATCAAGCAGGTGGTCAACAACGTAATCTTTCCCGTGGTTGACTTGATACTTGCGGTAATGTTCTTTGTGAAGCTCGGTACGGCATATTTCGACTATCGGAAACACGGACAATTCGAGTTCGTTGCTCCGTGCATCCTGTTTGCCTGCCTTGTCTTCACGCTGACCGCACCTCTTTATATCTGGGATATCCTCGGAATGTAAAGTAAGGTGTGAAAAAACAGCCGAAACCGTCGCGCCATCGGCGGTTTCGGGAAGGAGGTAAAACACAATGTTTGGATGGCTTCAAGACTTGATAGACGGCATATCCAACGCCATCAGCGAAGCCTTTTCGGGCATCGGGCAACAGATAACCTCAACCATATGGACAACAATGCTGACGTGGTTTTACGACACGGTTTACGGAGCTTGCGCCGACTTCTTCTCAATGATGGGAAATATGGGCGCGGAGATCTTCGACCTCAAATGGGTACAAGCAACCGTGTACCTCTTCACGCTGTTCGGATGGGGCTTGTTTATAGCAGGCGTGATCGTTGCTGTCTTTGACTTGGCAATCGAATATCAGAACGGACGAGGAAACGTGAGAACCACGATGCTCAATATCCTCAAGGGCTTCTTTGCCTGTTCGCTGATAGGCGTTGTGCCAATAGAGCTATATAAGTTCACCATATCACTTCAAAATACCTTCGCAAACGATATCTCGTTCCTCGTTGCAGGCGAGCAAGCGATGGATGTAGGAATGCAGGCAAGGTTTGTTCTCGGCTCGACGTTCTCACCTGTCGCACCCGGCTCAAACGGTCTGTTCTCACTTCTCGTGCTGATAGCCTTCGCCTACTGCGTAATCAAGATATTTTTCCAAAATATCAAGCGTGGCGGCATCCTCCTCGTGCAGATGTCGGTCGGATCACTTTATATGTTCAGCGTACCGAGAGGTTACTCGGACGGCTTCGTTCAATGGATGAAACAGGTCGTAGCCCTGTGCTTGACCGCATTTATGCAGACAACGCTCCTGTACCTCGGTTTGCTCACATTCCCGACTCATATGCTATTAGGACTCGGAATTATGTTAGCGGCTAATGAAGTGCCTCGAATCGCACAGCAATTCGGCATGGATACCTCGACGAAATTCAATGTCATGAGCATGGTACACGCCACCACGACCGCAATCAATCTCACGAGAATCGTGGCGAAGAAATAACGGAGGTAAAAGCAAGAAATGACTCAATATCTCTATCCTCAAAACCTCACATCCAAGTCAAATATTTGGCTGTGGGGCATGAAGGATTTTGTGATCCTTTGTATCGCCGTTCTGATATCGGTGATACTTTTCACTTCGTTCGGTTGGCTCATCCCGGCGGTAATCACTATGATTTACGCCTTCCTTACCATTAAGAAGGATGATATAACCGTTCTCGATTTTATCAAATTCGCTGTGCGGTACTTCATGTCCAAGCAGCAGTACTACGAATGGAGGTGACAACCGTGTCAAAAAACCAACAGAAAAAGAAAAAAGGAGCATCCGTCAGAGAGCTTCTCGGTGTCAAAACCTTTACGGACTACGGCATCGTGACTACGCGCGGAGAGCTTCTTTTTTATCTCATCACACCAACCAATATCTCGGTGTTGTCGCAGACGAGTATAGAAAGCAAAATCCGTCAGCTCATGCTCGTCCTCTCGGCAATCCCCGACCTCGAAATCACCTGCACAGACTCCTCGGAGTGTTTCGATGATAACAAGGCGTATCTGTACGCCCGAATGGAAGCGGAACACAATCCGAAGGTCAAGAAAATGCTCAAAAAGGATATCCTGTTCCTCGACCAAATTCAGATGGAGATGGCGACGGCAAGACAGTTTATGTTCGTGGCGAGATGCAGAAATATGAAGCCACAGCAGGTGTTCGAGAGAGCCAACTCCATCGGCAAGGTGATCGGCGAGCAGGGCTTTGATTGCCACCGCATGAAGAAGGACGAGATCAAACGCTTCCTCGCCCTTTATTTTGATGCATCAATGCTCGGTGAGCATATGCCCGACTATGACGGAAGCCAATATTTCGACATTGAAAAATTAAGACAGGAGGACGAAGAAGATGGCTAAGCAGCTCACCCCCGAAAAACTCGAACTCATAAGAACCAAGGACTACTTCGATTGCATCG
>JBGVEW010000097.1:0-1943 GCA_045120465.1 Eubacteriales bacterium | reverse complement strand
AATTGTTGATAAAGAATTTGTCAAGCACAATTTAATATTTGGGAGGAAAATATGGGTATTATTTTTGAAAGTATCATGTTAGCTTATCTGTGTGCCGCAATAGTGGTTATCATATGTGGATTTGCCAAGCAGCGTTCGGTTCATCTGAAGTTCGATAGAAGCATCGTAATCACAATGGGAGTAGGCTTTGTGATCGGAGCTGTCAGTAAGGCGATTTCAGCTCCGGTGGAGTGGACGTTTGCTCTGTACGTAGTAGGTGCTTATCTTGCCTATACCGCCGTTCTGCTTTCATTTCCCAATATTGGACGAGAGGTGAGCGAAAATGAATAAGGATCTGACCGTCGGAAAACCGCAAACCGTGTTGTGGAAATTCTGCTTACCTCTGTTCGCAAGTGTCATATTCCAACAGCTTTATAATATTGCGGATAGTTTTGTAGCTGGCAAATTTATCGGCGAGGATGCGCTTGCCGCCGTAGGAAACAGTTATGAGATCACGTTGATCTTTATTGCTTTCGGCTTTGGATGCAACATAGGCTGTTCGGTAATCGTATCAAGACTGTTCGGTGCAAAACAGTATAAGGAGCTTAAGACCGCTGTATATACCACGCTGATTGCAAGCGGTGTGCTTTGCGTGACACTGATGCTTCTCGGCTTGGCACTTGGTCAGCCGCTTTTGCACTTGATCAACACACCAGAGAACGTTTTTACGGATTCGTGGCTCTATCTTGAGATTTATATATGGGGCTTGCCATTCGTACTGTTCTATAACATAGCAAACGGCATCTTTTCCGCCTTTGGCGACTCAAAAACCCCATTTGTTTTTTTGGCGTGCTCGTCAACGGCAAATATCGGTATGGACATTTTGTTTGTTACAGCGTTTGATATGGGAGTTGCAGGTGTGGCATGGGCGACCTTTATCTGTCAAGGGATCAGTTGCATTCTTGCCGTTTTGTTCGTATTCCGCCGTTTCTCGAAGATTGGGACGGAAGGAAAAATACCCGTATTTTCTCTAAAGCTTCTCAAGGATATTTCGGTCATCGCTGTGCCGAGTATTCTGCAGCAGAGCTTTATTTCGGTTGGAAATATCATCATTCAAGGTATTATCAACGGCTTTGGTCCCGGTGTAATGGCGGGCTATGCCGCTTCGGTAAAGCTGAACAATCTCGTCATAACCTCTCTGACCACACTTGGAAACGGTATCTCCAATTTCACATCGCAAAATCTCGGCGCAAAGAAAAACGAGCGGATAAAAGAAGGCTTTCTTGCGGGTGTCAAATTGGTGTGGTTGATCTGCATTCCTCTTGTGATCCTGTATTTGTTTGCAGGAAAATATCTTGTCTATCTGTTCCTTGACACGCCGAGCGAGGCGGCACTTGAAACGGGCATCGTATTCCTTCGCATTCTCTCGCCGTTCTATTTTGTTGTGGCATTAAAGCTTGTTTCGGACGGTGTTCTTCGCGGAGCCGCAATGATGAAAAAGTTTATGGTCGCAACCTTCACCGATCTGATCCTGCGAGTTCTGCTGGCGTGGTTGTTATCCATTCCGTTTGCGTCAACGGGAATATGGCTTGCATGGCCGATAGGATGGACGATTGCCGCGGTGATGTCCTACTTTTTCTATCGTTCCCACAAATGGGATGAGAAATAGGCTGACATGATGATTATTTCAAAATAAGGTGGTTTTTTCAATAATTTATATTGACAAATAAGATAAAAAGGTGTATAATATCTACGTGAGGGCAATGGCGTCTTCCGATCATCATCGGGCGTAGATTTACGGTCGGTTTTATCGGGGCAAGTTGTCCGTATTTTTATTTTGACAACGAAAACTAAATAAAAACAAAGGCAAAGGCGTCTTAATGCTTCACCGCATTAAGCGTCTTTGCCTTTTTTGCTTGTTACGGGGATTTCAATTTTTGACTCAAAAAATGGAGGTATATACA
>JBGVEW010000096.1:0-7696 GCA_045120465.1 Eubacteriales bacterium | reverse complement strand
GAGTATTTTACTTTGCTTTGCTGATTTGCACTGCTTTCGCCATAATTTCCGATTCTTTGACTTTGATTTGATTCTCCGGCACTTCCTCCTTCAGCCAAATGAGAAATTCGTAAATCTGCTCGTCCATCTGAAGGAGTATCGTGATAAGCACCTTGTCCTCCTCTTGAAGCGGCATATGAATCAATACCCGCAACAAGGCTTTCTGCATAGGTGTCAGTTCCTCCGTTTCTATCTGCAAATTCTTCTGCATCACGCAATCTCCTTAAAGCTTTATTGTAATCTCGGCTTGAAATTTCATCAACAATTAAATATCCCAACTCCATATCGGAATACTTTGCTATGATGTACCATCGTCCTTTGTAAGAAATCAATCGTTGATTCCCCTCATGAACGGAATCTTTTTTTGCCCAAAGCGTAGCAATTTTGTTTGCTTCGCTCGCACTTTCGTTATACGGTGGAAATGTTTTATTGATCAACTTGCTTTTTTTATTATATCGCACCGCGTCCGAGTTGTCAATACTTGCGCTGCCTTCCGGTGCCTCAAACCCGTATTTCTGCCTCAAATCCGCATTGATCTGATCCAATTCTGTCTGCACGTCGGTACGGCGGTTCCAAAGTCCGGGGGACATATAGCGGCGGTCGATTGTGGCATGTTCTCCGTTCTCCGCCTCGATCGGCTCATTGATGAGGCGCGCGGCGGCATTCGGGCGGAGCTTGCCGTCCTCCTCCACAATTTCGGACAATCCGTAATCGCGGATCAGTCTTTCTCTCGTCTTGGGGCTTGCACCTTGAAGCGTTTTTTCCACGTTGGCAAGATTTGCCCGCGTTGCTTCCAAGCGTGCGTTTTGCTCCGCTTCGTCGATTGGAGTGCCGTTTACCCACGCGCGGTGCTCCTCACTGCGTTGCTCACGGCGCAGCTCGTCCACCGCTTCCATACTGCCGCGGATGTCGGCATCCTTGCCCGAGGTGTGCGTGAGGTGCCCTACCGTTGCGCCGTACACGCCTGCGGTCAGTCCCCCTACCAAAGCCGAACGCCCCACGTCACCCAAAAACTCCGGGGTCCCATACTCCGATAGCGCATCGCGCCCGCGATAGATGGTTTTAAGAGCCGGATTGGCAAGTGCCGAGATCGCTTCCTCAGCGGCTTCGCCAACCATATCCCCAATCACGCGCCGCGCGCCCGTTTGGGCAACCGACTTGCTTCCGATTTTGAAAACGTCATCTAAAAGCCCCGTCGTTTTCGTAGCGGAAAGTCCCACAAGGCTCTCGGTAACGCCTTCCATAACACCGGATGCCGCGCCGTAGGCAACTCCCTCGTAATACCCTGCTCCGTCGGCATAGGCTTCTTCCATACCACCGCCCGCCGCAGAAACACCCATCGTAACCCCGGGATTGACCACACCGCCCGTTACTGCCGCCAAACCGACCGCAGGGAGCATATTGCCCACACCGCGCGCCACGTCCTCAACGATCGTATCGTTGAAGTAGGACTTTGAAAGCCCCGCCTCGTCCATCGGCTTTTCAAGCGCGTTTCCCGTAATATCGTACTCGATAAAATCCTGTACACCGTCTCGGAAATCCTCGCTGAAAAGTCCGCCCACGGCACCTACCAATCCGGCACCCGCATCGACCACGCCCTCAATTCCGTCCACAGCACCCAAAAGTACCTTTGCGACCGGATCCAACAGCGTCGCTCCAACGCGCCCCAATTCCTCTTCCCAACTTGACATGGTTTTACCTCCTTTTTATGCTTTGGGGGAGAACGCTATCAAACTGATCATTCTCCCCTTTGACTCATTCTTTACGCGCAACCCATTCTTCGTATTCTTGCTCAGTTTTTTTCTTTGCCCTCTCTTCTGCGGTATATTCACCCGAAAGCTGACGATACAATACACCGTAGTAGTCGGGCGTTTCATCCTTGCGCTCATTTACGAGATAGACTTTACCCGCACGCTTCATGTAAATCTTACCACCAAGGAGGAACGCCTCTCCATTGTCAACGCTCTTGGCAGATTCAAGAACACCTGCATCCGACACCTCACCACCGCTTTCAACCACGTAAACGTCCTGGTAATTATCCTGCAGATAGATTTTTTGACCAGCATCCAAATTGCTTTTTCCATCAAATCCTTTAAATTCAACGTGATTGGTCTGTGCAACCTCGGGACGTAAAGCGTCAGCTGTTTTGCGCAAATTGTCCGCTTGCTGCTCGCTCACCTTTCCGACAACTCCCTCGAGATACTGATCGATATCCTCGTTTGATCTGTATGCCCCGCTCCCCAGCGTCGCCACCGCCTCGGCATACGCCTTGTCCTGTGCCGCCGTTTTTTCGGCTCGGTAGTTGTTCAACAGTGTCGCGCTCCCCACAGCGTGGTTGGCTTCAATATCCCCCATACGGCTCATATAGCGGTTGTTGGCATCGATCATCGCGCCCTCGCTCACGCCCAATCCGTGCATCCCGCTTGCGCGGTTTTGAATGGGCAGATACTTTTGCAGCATCTGATAGGATACGTCCGCGTTTTGCTGCGCCTTCCGTTTGGACGCGTCAAGCACCCCTTGCTGCGTGCGGTAACTCTCGTCAAGCTCGGTATCCTCGGTATAGTTGTCAATCGGCTCCTTCGTTTTCTTTGCCATCAAAGATCCCCTCCTTTTTCAAATCCGTTTCAAACTGCTGTAATACGTCAATCTTTTTGTTGATGCGGCCGCGATATTCGTCGGTGACGTAGATCTGCGAGCTTTGCATCCGCAACACGCCCATCGCAAGAAATACCCCTACCTGAAACAGCGTCCAGATCAATGCCGCTGCACTGAACTCATGAATCAAGGTCACTCCGTAATACCCGAACAAAAAGGCGGTTAAGAGCTTGGTCACAACGTCTGCCTTGGAGCTTTGCCGCACGTACTCCCGCTTACTGCGCCCCATGTAATAGGGATCGCGCGCGTCTCCCGCATCGCTGATGAGAAGGGCGGCACAAAGCTGTGTCAGAGGCAGGGTGACTGCGCGGTTGTATCGGAAACGCCGCTTCCATTCCGCAGCCTTTCCTCGCAACGTGCGCGACGGACGCGAAGAAAAGGACTTTGGTAACCCGTCCTCGTCAAAATAATCCTCGTATCTCTCACCGCAAAGGGAGAGATACTGCCGCCGCACACGCACCTGCGTTTCGCGGTTTTTCTGCTCGCACCATGCTTCCAAGCGGTCAAACTGCGGGATGACGCGATCCACGATCTCATTGTGCAAGCGCGACGCACTCATTACACGTCCGTCACGCTCTCCGTTGAGGATCCCCTGCGTTTCAAAAACGCGGTTGATCATCACGCCCACCATAAATGCCACCACGCCGTCCGCCAAAATCCGCGCGACGCTCTTGTGCGTTTCGGTGATCTCCACAAAGGACATGCAAACGTAAAAGGCGGAAATCAAAAACACGGCAACGTAGCCCACGTAGTTGCGGAGAAGATCCTTCCATTTTTCGTTCATTCTCACATCCTCCCGTTTTCAACGTAGGTTTTGAGCAATTCTTCCATACGCGTAGCGGTCGCATCGGCGGCACGGTCTGCCGCAATTTTCTCGCGCAGAACACGTGCGCGGCGGCGAAAAAAGGTCAGATCGGTCACCTCACCCAGCAAGTACGCCCCCGAGAGCCGTGTGAGATCGGATAAAACGGGTTGTAGGAGATAGGATAGGAGCATCACAGCCGTTACCACTGTGACCGAACCGGGGAGCTTGAGCTTTCCAAGCGTCTTGAACAGTAACAAGATCCCCACGATCACGCCCCCTGCCGCGAGCTTAACCCCTGCGGCGTCGTTTTTGACGTATCGATCCCAATTGAGGGCAAGAACGGTCAACAACGGCAGAACCGACGCACAAAAGCCGAAAAACTCCAGCCAAAAAAGGCGGTTTTTATTCCCGATCTTCATGCTCCACCTCCGCGATCTGACGGGCAACGCCCTTGCTGACAAGCTCGCCCGAATTGGTAAACGCAAGACCAACCATGCGCTCGGTCTTGTCCGCGTTGCGGTCGATATGTACCAGCTTACGGTTCAAGCGTTCCTCGCTTGCCGTGAGCCTTTCCTCAAAGCTACGGGCGATCTCGGAAAAGCTCTCCAAGGATCTCTCCAGTGCCGCCTCCCGCTCCAAAAGCTCCCGGTCACGTTCTTCCATGCGCGCGTCACACGCAAGTGCGATCTCCGCCATTTTTGCATAAAACGCCTTTTCTCGTTCCTCGGCACGCAGATCGTACTCCATGCGTGCAGCGGTGTAGTCCTCCACTTGGCGCGCCACGTCGGAAAATGCAGCCTTGGATTTAAGAAAATTGCGGATCACGGGGATCAGCTCCACCGATGCCACACCGATAATCGCACCCGAGGAAAGCACCTCGGGCAAAACCTTTGCCTCAAACCAAGCCCACGCGCCCGTGATAGAGACCGCCACCGCCTCGCGCGCCGCCGCATCGGCAAGAAAGCAAAGCCATACGGCAGCACCGCCAAGCAGCAGAACAAGGGCGAGGGAGAAAATAAATAGAAATTTTTTCATGTTTTTTCCTTTCTCTCCCCTTGTACGGTTATTCACAAGGGGAGTCATATTACATCTGTTTTCAGCAAGGCTTTGCCGAAAGAGTTCCGTCATCGGATACCGTAACCTCAAATCTTGATCCGTTCGGGCTTGTAATAATGTGCGGTTTGCTTGGAATAACAGGTGTTAGAAGAATTGCGCCTTCCGGCAATTCATCCAAATACACGTCATCTGTAATGTCAAGTGCATTTACGGTAAAACAATAGTCTGAATAAGGTGCGCCCTTACCACTGAAATGCTCGATGGAGTTTGTGACACTATCCGTTTTGACTACTGCCACCTTCGCATCAAAGACGGTGGTAGAAACATGGTAGAGATTGAATACCCCATCAACGATGGTGTAATAGAACGAGGATTTATTGTTCAATTCGTTATCAATATTGAGAGTGACCGAGCCATCTTGCATCAACATAACGCAACAATGGATTCGATAGGTTTTATAGTGATACTCAAAAGTGATGGTTCGGAACGGAACGGTCGGCATCTTTACGGATGCAATCAGCGCAATCTTGCTGTTTCCATCGGAAAGACATTGTGCGCGTCTGAAAAACTTTGCAGAAAACGGCACTTTCAAAAAGGCATAGTATGTCGTATAATCCGATTCCGTAAGCGGAGTATATACATATTCATTATTAACCTTTTCCACAAGTTTGTATTGCTTAATCATACCGCTCGGATTATCCAACCAGTATGATGCGGTTGCGGTAACCAGTGCCTTATCAATCACATACGGATATCTCGTACTCTCCGGGCCTCGTACATTCCAGTCCCACGGCTCACAACCGTAAAGGCTGACCCTCGTTCCTGCTCTTTGGAACAAAAAGCCCTCGCAGTTTGTGTCGGTCTTTTGATGGAACACGTTGTAAGCCGTCAAGCAACAATCCCCTCTGTAGGTTTCGTTGAATAATTCATCGTCCGTGTACCCCATAAAGAAGCACCATCTTTGTCCGATCATTCCGCAGTTGGAAAACTGAACGGATGTGATCCAATTATCCTTTGCGGCATAGGAACGGTAAAAATATCCGACTTTTGCGGTTGTTATGCACATGGCGGTAACGTTATTGACGTTAAAGCCGTAGAATCCTTTTCGAGTACCGCTCAAGCCCCAATTGGATTTCAACGAGGTTTCAAAGCACGCCAAATGACCGCTCGTGACAACCGCACCGTTAATCTCAATCAAGATATTACTGATAAAGGATCGTACATTTGCGGCATGAACAGGCTCTGACGTTGCAAGGCTTTCCTCGTTCATTTTGAAAATCGCGCCGTCCATCACCACGTCGGGATCATCGAGTACGATTTTCAAATTGGAAATTTTGGTTGCGTATGCCACCATGAACAAGTCCATTTCGCTCTCGCACTTGATGACGCTTGTGTTTCCAAAACCGCGAATATCGGTATTGGGTTGGGTGAAGATCTTTCTCGTGACCAAATATTCGCCCTTGGGGATTCTTACGGCGATTCCCGAATCAATGGCATCTTGCAAAGCATCGGTATCATCCGTCACACCATCACCCACGGCACCGTACATCTGCGGTGTAACGTAATCCTTGATTGCTTGTTGCTTCAATCTCGGCGCTAACTTTTCTTCGGTAAGAGACGCATCCGCTACTGTAGCTGTTACTTCCGGATGATCTTCAAGCCACTGATTGACCGCTTCCTTCGTGGGAGCAGTAAACGCCTGTTCAAGTTCTCTTTCCACTCTTTTAGCACGTAACATTTCAGCGGTGATTGCTTTTCTCACTTCACGATCTGTTACTGCAATGGAATTTTCTCTGGCTTGAATTTCTCGACTTAATGTTTCTTTTATTCCATCTGTAAGATCAGTCACCGCCTTTTGGCTCATGACAGCGGTCTCGCTATCGCCAATAGCCTGTACAATTTCAGGATCAATTACTTTTGAAAATTCCAACTCCGCAACGCCGGTACTTCCATCCCCCATCTTCATGCGGATCGTTCCGTCGTTCATACGAACGTAGAGAACTTCGTTCTCAGCAAGAACCTTATTGGGATACAACAAAAGCTCATCCTCGGTGCAAGTCAGTTCTTGACGGCGTACCACCGCCGCAGCATTTTCTGTACTCATTTTATTTTCCTCCTTAAATCATTCCGTCCGGAAGCATCGCAAGCGTCGGTGTCGGCAACATCAAGGCATTGTCAATATGTTCCAGCTTCGGTGCTTTTTGAATGTAAAAAATACTGTTGACAAGACTTTCCACAGCCGCTCGATCTTTTGATGCAGCTTCATTTGCTTCTTTTGCTGAAATTGCATGAAAACGTGCGGAAGTCACCTGATCCTCAATAATATTGTAATCGGTTTCATTAGCGTGAAAGAGCCCTTTTATCTCTCCAATACTATCTCTTACAATCAATTCGTACTCAATTCCGTCATAGACATATGTTTCCGCCATATCAGCATCCGACGTCTGCTGATACCAAAAGTCGGCTGCATGATGCTCAATTAAAAAAACATCATCACCTGTGATCAAATCCTCACAGTGCACTCTTCCATTTGCAGTTTCGATGACATACTCTCCGCGTATAAACAAAATGAACTGCGAAAAATTTTCCAAGACAAATCTTCTACTAAAACCAATGTTTTTTGATTCGAGGTTAGCAATTTTACTTTCTGCATTCTTAATGCTTTCTTTGCTTTTTTCTATGTTTGCCGCGTTTTCTTGGATTCTTTGATCACGTTCTACATCTGTAGCCTTGATCGATTGAATATTTTGTAAATTCGGAAGGATATATTTTTTCATCAGTTCGTTTTTCGCTATACTAATTGCCCATCTCATTTCGTGAGGATCATTTAGATCTTTACTCGGGGTTGAATCATGTGCCAATAAATTTTTATGACTATTAAACCCCTCTTCAAGAAATTGCAGATACCCGAACACAGAGGTCGCACCGCTCATAACTTCCTTATCGCCGTTTTCATCTCGCCGCAAAATACGCTCAATCTCGTTAATGGCTTCAACAATCGTCTTCGCCTCGGTCAGGAGCGCGTCGGAAACGGGTTCTCCGTTTTCATTCTCGGTGATGCCGCAGAGGGCTTCGAGCGCGGTGAGGAGCTTGGCAATCAGGAGAAGATTTTGATTGGTCTCGTCCGCCATGCGGTTCTGC
>JBGVEW010000095.1:0-71241 GCA_045120465.1 Eubacteriales bacterium | reverse complement strand
AGATCTCTGCACAGAAGACCAAGGGCTATAAGCTGCAGATGTGGCTGGCCGACTTCGTGTGGGGTCTGGTCTTTGGCGCCGCGGTTCTGGTTCTGTCTCTGCTGGCCCTCATTCCTGTGCTGGGTATTCTGTTTGCCCTGGCTATGATCGTGCTGTACATTGCTGTTTGCGCCCTGGCTCCTCTGTTTGTGGGTCTGGTTCAGGCTGCCTTCTATGTTGAGATCACCAGTGAGGCTGTTGGCTTCTGCTCCGGCTGCGGCTTCAAGCTGACCTCCGAGGTCGAGAATTGCCCCAACTGCGGCAGAGCGATCCGATAAGTTCTATCAATTCAAAAAATGAAAATCCGCCCCGAAACGGGCGGATTTTTTATTGAAAATCCTTTTTTGTAAGACAAACAACACTTTCAACATGGGTCAAGACGACAAAAGGTATAAAAATCGGGCAAAAATGGGGGTGGAAACTCCAAAAAGTCTCAAAATCATAGGTGGAAATCATCATTTGTCCCTAATTTTTAATTTGTGCTTGGAAACATATCATGAATAGTTTCAATCATTATGATCCTCAATTAAAACGCAATTTTGTCCAACTTTTTCAAATGTAACCCTAGTTTATCTATTCCGACATAAAATTTTCAATACAATTTATAGTCTCGTTTTTATCATTCAAAATCTCATAACGGTACTATATTTGAAAATAGAACTTGTATTCCTTCGCGACGAATTCGCTTCACAATTTTTACTAATTCAGTGTTAATATTGTTTTCTTCTACATATGTACAAAAAGCCTTCCAATCACCGAATTTGTTTGAAAAGGTAGTCGGCGAAATGAGCGTTCCACTATTAAACTGAAGTTGTTCTAGAATGGTTTGATTGATTTCATAATTGTCATTCTCTTTGACTAAAGATAGTAATACTTTTATAAGCGAATATATTGCAACCACCTCATCATTAGTATAACGTCTCGGCAATCCCGCTGAAGTCCGCGTTCTACCGATCTCCAACAAAAAGTTGTCTATACTTCCCCACCTGCGAACATAATATGACGACCTATATGTTCCAAATTGATCAATTTCTTTAACAGCGGGAGGATGGCCTAGTTTTCTCTCCAATTCAAAATATGAATGTATTAATGCTTCCTTCGATACCCCGCGTTCTATATTAGGTCGATCTCCACATTCTTTTTGCAGTTTAGTTAACGGATACTCGTGAAATTGGTTATATGGAAATGAACTGTAAGCACGGATGTCGGCACCTGTAGGAACTCTGCCTAAAAGTTCTCTTATACGTAGATATTCTTTTTTAAGTTCATCATCTGAATGCTTAGCTGTACATTTTTTGTCGCCTATTGAAGACAAAAATATACCGTAATTTTTGTACTTCTTCGTTATTATATAACGGGTATGTGCATCAAGCTCCTCCCACTTAGGAGTTCTTCCTAACCCCTTCTTTATTTCTTCATATTTTTCAATTGGTTGATATTCAAAATCATAAACTGGAGTGTTTTGATCAAATAGCGCAGAATAATCTTTGGGAGGAAAATCTGACAACTCAAAAAATTCATTTGCCTTAATAAGAATACAGTTATTAGCTTTAGCCAAAGCAATTGCCGCAGAAGTAAACGAACTATGTGAAATAACAACACACCTATTACCCTTATATAACTTTTGCGCAGCAATCACCTCTTGAACACATCTATTTCCCTGAGGCTTTTTATGGTTTTTGCATTGGAAAACATACCTGGTTCCATTTAATGTTCCAATAATATCTGCACCATTATCGGTATTTGAAGTCAAGGATAAGTCCGTGAAATTTAGATCCACTAGCTTTGAAAAGCACCGCTTTTCAAACTCCAATCCCTTTTCTTGATTAGTCACAACAATCACCATCCTTCTTGCTTTTATTATACAATTCCTCAATACACGTAGATTTGTATTTGATATATCCGTCCGTGATTAAACAGCTGTAAATGAGAGTTTCGAGTTTTGCTCAAAAGTCACAGTTGTTCTTGTCGGTTTTCTTTTGCGGTGGTGATGGATTTCACAAGCATACGACGAATAACACCACATTCTTGCAAAAGTTCTTTGGCTATTTGCTCACTAATTGCATTTGAACCGACAAGCATTTCAATCCAATATTCCGTCTCGCCACATTCTTTGAGAGCAATATGAAATTTGTTTATAAAGTCCGCTTTGCTTGCGGCATAATTTGCTTCGTGGATATTTGCACCGATGGAAGTAGCACTTCTGACAATTTGGTTGACAAGTACACCTCTGCCTTTGCGTGTATCTACCTCGTCACAGACGGCGATTATATGTAGAGCAAGAGCTTTTGCTCTTGTACGCAATTCGGAATCCTTCATAGGTTTTCTCCTTTTGGTTCATTGGTGAAGTTGCTCGCTCTCGCTCGTAGTGAAGCCAGAATTGGTGAAGTTTTTGCTTCGCAAAAGTGAAGTTGTTCACTTCGTTCACAGTGAAGTTTTGCTCGCTATGCTCGCAAAGTGAAGTTAAGTTCGCCCCACTTCGCCGTCAGGCGAAACTTCACTCACGCAGTGAACTTCACTGCCGAAGGCAACTTCACTCGCCGCAGGCGAACTTAGTTGTCGAGTCGTCGTGTGAGACACACGACGGACTCGACGTGCCCTGTCCTCGGGAACAAATCCACAGGCGTTACCGTGCCGATCGCATATCCCAGCTTGGCAAACAGCGCACAATCGCGCGCCAGTGTATCGGGGCCGCAGGAAACGTAGACGATGCGCTCAAATCCGCGACGCGCGAGGTATTCGATCAATTCGGGTGTCGATCCCTTTCGCGGCGGATCCATAATGACCGTCGCCCCCGACACGTCACCGTGTGCCGCCTCGGCAGATTCCAACAGCTTTTCCGCATCCGAAGCATCACCGCAGTAAAAATACGCGTTCTCTACACCGTTCCGCTCCGCATTTTCCTTTGCTCGCGCAACGGCTTCCTCAACGATCTCAATGCCGATGATCTTCCCCGCATCCTTTGCCATCGAAAGTCCAATCGATCCGATTCCGCAATAAAGATCCAAAACCGTCTCTCCACCCGTCAGCTCGGCCTTCTCCTTGGCAATGCCATACAACAGCTCGCACGCGTCGTGATTGACCTGATAGAACGCCCCTGCGGAAAGACGGAAGGAAACATCGCATAAAATATCCTCAATCCACTCTCTGCCGTACAAAAGGCGATAGGAGTCCCCCAGCACCACGTTCGTATTGGCGGTGTTGGTATTGAGCATGACGCTCTTGATATGCGGGAATTTTTCGCACAGTCTTTTGGCAAAAATCTGCTCCTGCGGGATACTCGTTCCATTGATGACAAGGCAGACCATGATCTCCCCCGTTCCCTCACCGTGACGCAGATAAATATGACGCAAAAGTCCTTTTCTCGTTTCTTCTTCGTATGCTCTGATGCCGTTTTGGTCGCAGAACGCGCAGATCTCTCGCAGGATCTCTCCAAAAACGGGCGGCTGCAATCTGCAATCGAAGGCAGGAACCAAACGATGCGTCCCCGTTGCAAAAAAGCCTGCCTGCATTCCGTTTTTGCCGTTTGCCACGGGGTACTGCGCCTTGTTGCGGTATCCCGTCAATTTTTGGGTGCTTTGTACGTCCTCTACAACAACGTCAAAAAGCCCTGCCTTGCGAAATGCGTTTTGCACGTAATCGCGCTTCAGGGCAAGCTCATGCTCGTACGTAACGTGGCGGTAAACACAACCGCCGCAGCCCGCCGCAGGGCAAACGCTTTCGTTTGTGCGCCACGGGGACGGGGTATGTAATTTTTCAATCCGAGCGACCAGATAGCTCTTGGTCACCTTGATGATCCGCGCGTCAAGCTCGTCTCCCGTAACCGCGCCCTGCACGAAAACCACCTGACCCCGACCGCGGCTATCGGGCAAATGCCCGACACCGTAGCCGAGATTGTTGATCTCCTCGATGCAAAGCCTTACAATCTCATTCTTTTGCATCAGGCGTAAAACTCCTCACCGGTCTCCAGGCAAAGGCAAGCAAGCTTGCCGCCCTCGCAGACACCGCAATCCATAAAAATACTGCCTACGCCGCGCTCGATCTTACCGCTACCCGTGGGAACGTGACCTACGATCACGGTCTTTCCCTCGACCAAAGCGTAGGAGGCGTCAAGAGGCTCGGAGAAAAAGTCCTCGGGAAGATAATCCTCCAAATCCGAATCGGGATCGTAGTCTGCGATCCCCGCGTGCACGAGCAAATACTCCTTGCCGCCCGCTTCGACCTCCTCAAACAATGCCATCTCGCTCAAATAGTCGAGAACGCCCTCGCGTCCTTCCTCGTCCAACGCGCGAAAGCCTTCCAAGGTCGGCTGTCCGCCATCCTTCACCCATGCGGTCATTTCCGAAATATAGTCCGCATCGGGAGAAGCACCGCTCTTGAGCATTTTATCAAAGCCGTGAAGCATTCTCGCGGCTAAAAAATCATGCTCGCCTGCCACGGGATATACGTTGAGGCGGACGCTCAGATCCTCGATCAGCTCCATCGACTCCTCACCGTAATCAACGAGATCTCCCAAAACGTAAAGCACGTCATCCTCTTTAAAAGAGATCTCGGAGAGAAGCGCGCGGAATTTTTGATAGTTACCGTGAATATCGGATATTACGTAAGTCATGATAGAATTCCTTTCTTGTGTTCAGATAAAGCGTGCCGGATTGCTGTTCATCACCGTGATCTCAAGCGTGGGATCTGCCTCTCGGAGCAGCTCGGCAAGATGCTCGCAAACCGGATTTTCGGTGTAAAAATGCCCGCCCATGATCAGATTCATTCCTCTTTCGGGAGCATCGGTCAATTGATCGTGCTTCAGCTCTCCCGTCAGATAGGTATCCGCGCCTGCCGCGCGTGCCGCGGGCAGATCTCCCGCTCCTCCGCCACCAAGGAGTGCTACGCGATACACGGGAAGCCCCGCATCACTCAAAAGCACGTATTCCGCGCCCGTAACCGACTTGACAAGCTTTGCAAACGCCTCCGCGGTCATCGGTTCCGACAACGTGCCGATACGTCCGATGGTCTCCCCGTTGTCTCCAAACGGTTCGACGTTCAAAAGCCCCAAACGACTTGCTAAAACGTCATTGACGCCGCCTGTAACCGCGTCCAATCGGGTATGGAAGCTCATGGCGGAAATACCGCTCAGAAGCAGCGTGATCACCTTATTTGCCACCGTATCCTTGCGTGTCAGTGCCTTTAACGGACGAAAAATGAGCGGATGGTGGGAGAGAACAAGATCGTATCCCTCCTTTACCGCACGCTCAACGACTGCGGCTGTGATATCCAACGCGATCAAAACGCGCCTGACCTCTCGCTCGCTGTCCGCACAGCACATCAATCCGTCGTTGTCCCAATCGCAGGAAAGCTCGCGTGGAATTCTTTCTTCAAAAAAAGCATACAGCTCGCGTACCGTCATGATAGTTTCTCCAATCTTTCCAATAAAATACGTAGCAGCTCGGTCTCGGCGGAAGCATCCGCGCTGACCGATTTTGATTTCCCCTTTAATACCGTTTGCAAAACACCGATCTCGTGCTTTAAAAAGCCTTTAAAGAGAGGCGGTGTGCTTTGCATATTGATGCGCCCCAACAACAACTCCTCGGTGCTGTAATCGTTGTGAACCGTATCCCCCTCGTATCGCGCAACGATCGTTTGATAGTAGCGATCCTCAAAGGTCAAGGTCTCTCCTACAATGGAAAATCCGCTCTCCAAAAGATACGCGCGCAAAATCTGTGCGCGTGACATGGGTTGCAAGATCAGCGTGATTCCCCTTTTTTTGATCCAAGGTGCTTCGGAGAGGATCTTTACGATCAATTCCCCTCCCATTCCAAAGATCAGAATATGATCGGGAGCAAAGGATTCGACCCCGTGTAAACCGTCGGTTTTCAGCGTTTCGATCCGATCGGAAAGCCCGTGTGCCGCGATATTGGCGCGCGCACTGTCAATGGGACCTTGATTGATGTCGGCGGCAAGCGCCTTTTGCGCGATCCCCTCCTTGACCAGATAGATGGGAAGATAGGCGTGATCGGTTCCGATATCGGCAACGTGCGCGCCGCGGGAGATATACGAAACGGCACTGTGCAGCCGTCCGCCCGGGGAAATGACAGTTTGCATCCTCTACTCCTTTTTTGTGTTTTTATAAAAAAGCGTCTCCTGACGCCGTACGTTTTTTAATGACGAAAATGCGTCGGGGGTCGGTCAACATGTGAGCATCCCCCAACGCATCCTCGCGTTTATTATTTTTTCGCCGCCAAGAAACGGTTGATCTGCTCAATCAATGCGTCTGCGTCGGTGCCATGTACGGAGCAAGCATCCTCTACGGATTCTCCTCTGGAAGCAGGGCATCCCAAGCAATGCATACCGATGGCGAAAAAGAATTGAGCGGTTTCAGGATCATAATCCAGAATATCGCCAATGATGGATTTTTTCGTTACTACCATGCTTTTGATCTCCTTTTTTGAATTTGGAAACAACCGATCTCTCGGTATCCTACTCCATTATACCCTATTTTCTTTCCGCTGTCAATCGGTACGCACCTATTTTTCAAAAATTTCCTTTAAAAAAATATAAATGCAAATGCCGACGTCTTGACAATCCGAAAAAAAACTGTTATACTTATCATGGAGTAAGATGTCGTGGCAAGGGTATGAAAACGGACGTCCGCGACGGAAAGGAGTCGGGAATGAGACAGGCTTTTTGCGATATGATCGGCAACGACGATTTGCGTCGCGCCTTTGCGGCAGACATTGCCGAGGAGCATTTATCTCACGCCTATATTCTCGAGGGTGCCGCGGGTAGCGGCAAGCATATGCTTGCCCTGCGAATTGCCGCAGCTCTGGCTTGCGAGCATCGAAAGGACTCCGATTTTCCGATTCCCTGCATGAAATGTGCCGCCTGTAAAAAGGTCCTCGGCGGAAATTCTCCCGACGTGATCTACGTCAACAAGGAGGACAAGGCTACGCTTGGCGTCGAGGCTGTTCGCAGTCTCAAAAGCGACGTCTATATCGCGCCAAACGACATCAGCACCAAGATCTATATCATCGAGGAAGCACATCTCTTAACGCATCAGGCGCAAAACGCTTTGCTTTTGACTTTGGAAGAGCCGCCCTCGTACGTATTGTTTTTACTGCTCTGCGAGAGCACGGCAACCCTTCTTGAAACCATTCGAAGCCGCGCACCGACACGCAGGCTCGAGCCGATCGATCCCCCGCTCATCGCACGACGTCTGAAGGAAACGATCCCCGAGGCAGCACGGATGCCCGAGGAGGAGCTTGCCGAGATCGTTACCGTAGCAGACGGAAGCATCGGCCGCGCGATTGCCCTCTTGGATCCCAAGCTCTACAAGCCCATCACCGAGCGCCGTCGCACTGCACGGGAATTTATCTCGCTCTGCATGCAAAAGCGCGTCAGCGCGCAAGCAATCCGCTTTTTGAACGCGATGGGAACCAAAAGAGACGAATTGACCGCACAGTTCAACGAGATCCTGCTTTGCCTTCGTGATCTTCTTCTTTGCAAGCAAAGCGAAAACGCACCGCTCTGCTTTTTTGCAAGCCGAGAGGAAGCGTGCACTCTGGCATACTCCTTTACCACACCCACACTGCTCTCTCTTTGCGAGAGCGTTCAAAGCACCATTGAAAAACTACGCCTCAACGCCAACGTGCGTCTTGCTTTGATCACCATGGCAAGTCATTGCGGCTGGCTGTAAAGGCATTGCGATCGGATTCCCGTTACTGTCACGGGAAAGAAAGGAAACAGAACACTATGGAAGAAAATAACCGTCCCGCCCCTGCCTCCGGGGATACGGCAAACCATCCCGAAAACGGAAAAGAGGGGCGCGCGCGTCGCCGCGGTCACCGCGGAGGAAAACGGCATCATCACGCCAAGGATCGCCCCGCAAATCCTGCGGAAAACGCAGAGAACACCGTTGCCGCCTCTGCCGATTCCGCCGAAAAGCAGAACCGCACTCTCTCCGAGGACGCGCATCGTGAGGGCAAGAAAAATGACCGAAAGAACCGTGATCACAATCAGGGAAACGGCAACAACAATCACAACAACAAAAAGAATGAAAAGCGCGACGGAAAGGACAACAAAGGCAAAAAGCCCAACGACCGTCACGTACAAAAGCATCGACCCGACCACCTCTCACAAAAGGATGATATCTACGGTGACCCCAAGGAGGATCGTGAGTTAGCAGAATGGAGAGCGAAGATCGTTCTCAACGCCGCTTCCGAAAAGGCGTCCGCTCCAACCCCAACTCCCGCAGTGACGGAGACCGAAGAGGTCGCTATTCCCGAAGGGATCGATCTGCTCGGCTCGGATATCTCCGTCCCCGCGCAAAGCGAGGAAGAAACCATCGAGGTGGTGGGCATTCGCTTCCGCGCGGCGGGCAAAACCTACTATTTCGCCCCCGGAAAGCTGACCCTGAAGATTGGGGACAGCGCCATTGTGGAAACCGCGAGAGGTCCCGAATTCGGCGACGTTTGTCTTGGCAACAGCCAAGTGCCCGTCAGCAAAACCGTCACTCCCCTGCGCCCGATTTTGCGCGTGGCAACCGCAGAGGACGCAGAACACAATCAGCAAAACCGCGAAAAAGAAAAGGAAGCCTTTGGCATTTGTCAAAAGAAGATTGCGGAGCATAAGCTGGATATGAAGCTGATCGAGGCGCAGTACGCATTCGACAACTCCAAGCTCCTCTTTTATTTCTCCTCCGAGGGACGCGTGGATTTCCGTGAGTTGGTCAAGGATCTGGCATCGGTATTCCGCACTCGCATCGAATTGCGCCAGATCGGCATCCGCGACGAGGCAAAAATGCTCGGTGGCTTCGGTGCTTGCGGCAGACCCCTTTGCTGCTCCACCTTCCTGCCCGATTTCGCGCAGGTCTCTATCAAGATGGCAAAGGAACAGGGACTTTCCCTCAATTCCGCAAAAATCTCCGGAATGTGCGGCAGACTCATGTGCTGCCTGCGCTTTGAAACCGAGGTCTATGCGATGGAAAACCGCCTGACCCCCGCTATCCACTCCACCGTGAAAACCGAGGACGGAATCGGAACGGTCATTTCCACCAATCCCTTGGCAGGAACCGTTCGCGTTTCTCTCAAGGACACGCCCGACGATCCCCCCAAGCAATACCACCGCGATCAGGTAACCGTTCTCTCGCGCGAGCGTAAAGCCCCCGCAAACGAAAATACCGACAGCAAATCCGAGGAAAAAAGCGAGTAAGATTCCATCTTTTTCCAGTTCTTACAAAAAGCATCTCTGCTTTTGTAAAAAGATCGAAAAAAAATTCGAAAAATTCTCAAAAAACAGTTGCAAAACAAAAAAAATATGTTACAATATAGGTGTCCTATAAATTTATCAGGAGGTACGAATCATGGCATTCAAGATTAGTGATGATTGCGTAGCATGCGGCGCTTGCGTAGAGGCTTGCCCCATGGATGCAATTGCAGAGGGTGACGGCAAGTACGATATCGACGCAGATAAGTGCGTATCTTGCGGTGCTTGTGCTGAGGCTTGCCCGGTTGGCGCTCCCCAGGAAGCATAATACATCTTTGCAATCCAAGAGCGAAGCGGCCGGTTTCTTTCCGACTTGCTTCGCTTTTGCCATTTTGACCCTTGACAAACCCAAGCGTGAAGGAGAAAGCAATGAACGAACATTCTAAACCTGAAGAACGCTACGCTCCCCTCCTCCTTCCCGATGAACGGATCGACACGGTCAACGAGGATCTGCGCTTGATCCGCAAGGAAAACGGACTTACCTTTGGAACGGATGCCTATCTGCTCGCAGCGTATATCCGTCCGCAAAAGTCGGCGCACGCCGTAGAGCTTGGCGGCGGTACGGGAATCATTTCCCTCCTGCTTTTGGCAAAAAACAAGGTCAAAAGCATCACTGCGGTAGAAATTCAGGAGCCGTTTGCAAATCTGATCGGAAGAAATGCCGCAATCAACGGTTTGGGAGAACGCCTGACGCCTCTTTGCCGTGATTTGCGCGACCTACGCGCCTGTGACTTTGGTGGCGAGGTGCCGTTGGTCTTTTCCAATCCTCCGTATATGACCGTCGATTCGGGAAAGCGAAACCTTCACGATGAAAAATATATTGCGCGGCACGAGGTGCACGGCGGCATTTCCGATTTTTGCGCTACCGCCTCAAAGCTTCTTAAATACGGAGGACGTTACGTTTGCGTATGGCGTCCCGACCGATTAACGGCACTTTTGAACGGAATGAGGGAGTTCGGACTTGAACCTAAACGCATGACCTTTGTGCACGCCGACCGACAGAGCGAAGCGTGCGCGGTTTTGGTCGATGCGCAAAAGGGCGCGTCCCCTTCCTTAAAATTAACGCCACCGCTCATCCTTTATACCGATCACGATCCCGCGCAAAAAACAAGAACTCTGACGCCAGAGGCACTCAGAATCTACGATACCTGCTCCTTTGAGGAGTAAATCCCCACTTTCGCGCAAACAATAATTTTGAAAAATACAAATAATATAACAAAAGGAGACTTGATCATGAAAAAAACCACGATTGCAAAATGGGTTGTAGCATCCCTCGCATTCACCGCAGTAACCGCTTTCACCGCAGGCGTTATCTACGAGCTCCGCTCCATCAAAAAACTGACGCTTGACATCGACAACGCAGAGGAACCTCAGGCAGAGGCTCTGACCGTTGAAGATCTGATCGAAGGCTAAATCAAACAGAAAGCGAGAAGAGAACTCCCACGGGAGTTCTCTTCTTACCGTCAATTATGGAACATATCAAACGAATTTTAAGCTATACGCGCCGCGCGCTTGACGATTACGGCATGATACAGCCGGGTGACCGCATTGCGGTGGGAGTATCCGCGGGGAAGGATTCCTTGACCCTGCTTTGCGCCATGGCGGAATTGCGCCGCTTTTATCCCGTCCCCTTTGAATTGCACGCGGTAACGGTGGATATGGGCTTTGAGGGGGGCATGGATTTTGCGCCCATCGAGGAGCTTTGCCGCGAATTGAACGTCCCCTATCACATCACGCACACCGAAATCGCCAAGATCATTTTTGACGTCCGAAAGGAAAAATCCCCCTGCTCTCTCTGTGCCAAAATGCGCAGAGGTGCGCTTCACCGTGCCGCAAAGGATTTGGGATGCAACGTCGTAGCGCTTGGGCATCACTTTGACGATGCCATCGAAACCTTTATGCTCAACCTCTTTTTTGAGGGACGCTTGGGTTGCTTTTCGCCCGTCTCCTATCTCTCTCGCATGGAGCTTCGCATGATCCGACCGATGATTTATCTCCCCGAAAAGGACGTGCGCTATTTCGCATCCAAAGCCAATCTCCCCATCATCAAATCCCCCTGCCCTGCGGATGGAAACACCCAGCGCGAGGAAATGAAGCAGCTCCTCGCACGCCTCGACCGCGAGCACAACGGGCTTCGTTACCGTATTTTCGGTGCGATGCAGCGCGGTGAGATCGACGGATTTAAGGTCGCCTCCGGTATGCAAGGGATCAAGGCATACGAGGATGATTCCGCTGAAGAGTAATTTGGAGAAATATGGACTTTGAGAAGGATCTTTTTAGAAAAAGGTCTGATAAAAAATCCCCTTCTTTCACAACTTTGGTGGAGCGTTTTGGGTAGCGGTACCAAAACGCTATCGGGAGCTGCTATGAAACAGCGTACAAGCTTTCCCTATAACATAAAATCTGTACCGCACGTCCCCCTTTCCTTTGCAAACATTCAGAGGAATCGATTTGTCCTTCTGTCAAACGAGGGCAATCTGCTTTTATGCTGTAAAAGTTTTTGGGGTGTCGGACCTTTTTTCAAAAAGGTCTGACAAAAAAACAAAAAAACGAAAGGAACGCAACAATGGACTTTTTACCGCTTTCTCGCGCGGACATGGAAGCGCGCGGATGGGACCGTCCCGACTTTATATACGTAACGGGCGACGCTTACGTCGATCACCCGTCCTTTGGTGTTGCCATCATCTCACGCGTATTGGAAAATGCGGGATACCGCGTGGCGATCCTTTCCCAACCCGATTACAAAAGCTGTGATGCCTTTCGTGAATACGGCAAGCCCCGCTTGGGGTTTTTGGTCACGTCGGGCAATATCGACAGTATGGTGGCGCATTATACCGCTGCAAAAAAGCGCAGAAGCTTTGACTACTATTCCCCCGGAGGAGAGATGGGAAAGCGCCCCGACCGCGCCCTGATCGTTTACTGCAACCGCATCCGTGAGGCATACGGTGACGTTCCCATCATCATTGGCGGCTTGGAAGCTTCGTTGCGCCGCTTTGCCCATTACGACTATTGGGACAACAAGGTGCGCCGCTCGATTCTCGTGGACAGCATGGCGGACATCCTGACCTACGGTATGGGAGAAAAGATCCTCTTGCGTCTGGCAGAGCTATTGAACCGAGGCGTTCCCATCAAAAAGATCCGCGACGTCAGGGGTTGCGCTTACCTGTGCAAGCCCGAGGATCCCATCCATTACGAGGTAGCGGCAACCTTTGATTATAACGAATTGAAAACCGACAAACGCATCTACGCAGAGGCGTTTGGAATCCAATATAAAAATCAGGATGCGATCAACGGTCGTGCCATTTGCGAGCTTTACGACGGAAAAATGCTGGTGCAAAATCCCCCGATGCCCCCCTTGGAGCGCGAGGAACTGGACCGCGTTTACGCGCTTCCCTATATGCGCGACTATCACCCGTCTTACAAGGCGGTGGGTGGTGTTCCCGGCATCGAGGAGGTCAAATTCTCCCTCACCCACAACCGCGGATGCTTTGGCGGATGCAACTTCTGCGCGCTCGCCTTCCATCAAGGGCGAACGGTACGCTCCCGCAGTATTGGTAGCGTGGTGGAGGAAGCAAAAAAGATCACGCAGCTCCCGGATTTTAAGGGATACATCCATGACGTGGGCGGTCCGACCGCGAATTTCCGTTATCCCGCTTGCGACAAACAACTTAAAGACGGTGTTTGCGCCAACCGCAAGTGCCTCGCCCCCAAGCCCTGCCCCAATCTCAAGGTCAGCCACACCGAATACCAAACGCTGATCGAGGAGATCGAAGCCCTGCCGCGCATCAAAAAGGTCTTTATCCGAAGCGGCATCCGCTTTGATTATCTCATGGCAGATCAGAACGACAACTTTTTTGAAAAGCTGGTACGCGATAACGTCAGCGGTCAGCTCAAGGTAGCTCCCGAGCATTGCTCCTCGGCGGTGCTTTCCTGTATGGGAAAGCCCAATTTTGAGGTTTACGAGGGCTTCCGCAAAAAATTCTTTGACATTACGCACCGCATCGGGAAAGAGCAATACCTCGTTCCCTATCTGATGTCCAGTCACCCCGGATCAACGGTAAAGGATGCCATCGAGCTTGCACTCTGCCTCAAAAAGAACGGCTATGCGCCCGAACAGGTGCAGGATTACTATCCCACCCCGGGAACGGCTTCCACGGTCATGTACTACACGGGGATCAATCCTCTGAATATGAAACCCGTTTACGTTGCCACCGATTATCACGAAAAGCAACTCCAGCGCGCGTTATTACAGTATAATCGTCCGCAAAACGCGGACCTTGTGCGCGAAGCGCTGACGCGTGAGGGCAGAACCGACCTCATAGGCTACACCGCCGAGTGTTTGGTGCGCCCTCTGGGAAGTGCGCCCGTGCGGAAAGGCAATACCCCTCCGCAAAAGAGCGGACACGCATCCGCGCACTATGCAAAGGACCGCACGGTGCGTCCAAAAGCAACAAAAACGGCTCCGAATTCCGCGCGTAACAAAAAATCCGAAAAACCAACGCGCACGCAAAAACCGTCGGCTCGCCCAGCAAAAAACAGTGGTAAACGAAAGAAATAAATGCAAAGCCCCTGCCCGTACGCAATCCGTGCGGGCAGGGGCTTATTTGTCTCCCTCTCTCTGATGCTTCACGCTCCCAACCACGCTTTTCAAAAGCAGTGCCGCAATGGGAGCAAGGAGCATTCCCAAAAATCCAAAACAATAAAAGCCTGCGTAGGTTGCAAATAAGGTGGACACGGGATGCAATCCCAACGTATGCCCCAACAGCTTCGGTTCCGCCACTTGTCTGACGAGCTCCACGATCAAATACAAAATCAACAACCCGACCCCCATAAAATAATCCTTTTGGATCAACAGGATCAGGCTCCAAGGGATCATCACCGTTCCCACCCCAATCACGGGTAACAGATCCAGAACCGCGACCAGAAGCGCGATCAGAAAAGCAGGTGACACACCGAGAATACAAAACCCGAAAAAGAGGAGCGAAAAGGTCAGGAGCAACAAAAGCAAATATGCCTTGAGGTATGCGCGGAACATCCCCACTCCGCCCTTTTTCCATGCCGAAAGGCGCGAACGGATTCCGCTTGGCAAACAGCCGATTACGGCGCGCTTGATACGCTCTCCGTCCACGCAAAAATAATAGCCCGCCAAAATGCTGATGATCGATACGAAAAAGACCGTTGGGATTGCCGAAAACAGCCCCGCCGCCCACGTGGGAATCGCCGCGCTGACCGATGTCAAAACCCCGGACAAAAGCTCGCGCAGCATCCCGTAAATCCCCTCGCGCAAGCCCCCGTTGCCTCGGTGTAAAAAGGGGAACTTTGCCCAAACGCTCTCTATCCAAAGGATCACTCCCTCAATGGAATCGAGCAGACCGCCCCCCGACAACAGTTTTTCCAGCAAATGCCCCGCCTCAAGGATCAATCTCCACAACAGCGCAACCAAGCCCCACGAGCCAAACCCTACAAAGGCGGTCAGTAAAACGGCGGCGCATAGCTTTTTGGAAAGATGCAAGCGCACGGAAAGCGTTCTCGCAAGCGGAGAGAGCGGAAGGGAGATCAACCACGCCAACAAGAACGGCAAGAGAATGGGAATGGCATAGCGCAACGCCAAACCGGACAAGGCACCACCGAGGACAATACAAATCAACATTGCCGCCACTCGCTCCCACGTAAATCCCCGCATCCTCTTTCTCCTTTGCCCATCATCTTTATTATCATATCCGAATCAAGCGTAAATTATTTCTCAAAATGTGCAAAGGGCTTGACAAATTCACATTTTTTTGATACAATCCTATATAGTTTGATTTTCGAAAAAGGAGTTTGGAACATGGCAAAAAATTCAAGTCAAAGCAAAGAGCATAAGATGCGCTTGGCGGCAATGGAAGCCGAAAAGAAAAAGCGCGAAAACCGCTTTATGTGGTTGATGATGGGAGGACTTGCTGCAGTCGTTCTTGTCGCGGCAGTTATCATCTTTTGTGTCGCGTATCTCCCCACCCTCGGACAAGGTGAAGAAGAACCGCCCGTAGATAACTCCGACAAGCCCATTCTTTACCATCTCATCTCCGACAAGGACTATATCGCTTCTACCGAGGCTACCAACTTTGTCCGCCTCAACGTCAGCTACACCGCCAACGACGGTCAACGCTACAACGGGGACATCATCGTCGAGCTCAACCCCGACGAAGTTCCCATCACGGTCGCAAACTTCCAAAAGCTCGTGGGAGAAAAATTCTATGACGGACTCACCTTCCACCGTGTTATCCCCTCCTTTATGATTCAAGGCGGTGACCCCGAGGGCACCGGAATGGGAGGCTCGGATGAGCAGATCGTAGGAGAGTTTTCCGCAAACGGCATCGAAAACAACATCAAGCACGTACGCGGTACCATCTCCATGGCGCGCGGCAGTTACAGCATGGACTCCGCGTCCTCGCAGTTCTTTATCGTGCATGAGACCTCACCCAACAACACCTACAGCCTTGACGGACAGTACGCCGCGTTCGGATCGGTCGTGTTCGGCATGGAGAGCGTAGATGGCATCGCGGCACTTTCGACCAATTACAATGATAAGCCCCACAACGTTCCCGTCATCAACTCCGCAAGCTTTGTAAAACCGGTTCAATAATCATTTTTTAGGGATCCTCAACCGCAAAACGCGATTGAGGATCCCTTCAAGTTGTAGTGAAAAGAAAATGCTTTTACAACAGCAACCCGCCCGTGCAAATTGCACGGGCGGGTGTTTGTTTATTTGGTTGGCTTGCACGCGTCTTTTTCCGTGCTTGATTTTTGGGCATTCTTTTCGATCAATTTGAAAATATCAAGCGACGAATTGGGCTTTGCACACTTTGCCTGCTCTACCTTCATCTGCTTACGCAACTCGGGCGACTCCATGAGTCTGACACCGCACACGATCTGCTTTTTGATATTCTTTGCCCCCAGCGAGCACCCCTTCTTTGTAAAGAAGCGGAAATTGTCGCTCTCGCATCCCGGAATGGGTGCTGTGTGCACCGTGGGAATGCGGCAGACCAGTGCCTCGCTTGACGAAAGTCCGCCCGGCTTGGTGTACAGCACGTCACACGCGACCATATACTTGGGGATCTCGGTGGTAAAACCGATGATATGCACGTTGCTCTTGCCCTCAAAATGCTTTTCCAAGGACGTGCGCAAGGCATCGTTCTTTCCGCAAACGATGACCATATGCGCGTCTCCCAGATGCTCGTAAAACTCCTTGGCAAACTTGCGCATGCTTCCCGCTCCCATACTGCCGCCCATCATCAGATAGAGCTTGGTATCAGCGTCAAAGCCGAGATCCGCGCGCGCCTCCTCCCGCGTGGGAAGATTTAAAAAGCGCATCCCGATCGGAATTCCAAACGGGCAGATCTTTTCCTTAGGCATTCCGTGCTTGACGTATCGATCGGTAAGTGCCTCGTTGGGAATCACGTAATAGTCGCACGCCATAACCTCTTGCCAGAAGGGATACCACGTATAGTCGGTTGCCACCGCAACGGTTGTGGGCAAGGGATAATGGTGCTTTTTGAGGTGCGCCAATGCCTGTGCGGGCATCAGATGCGTTGCCACGATTCCATCATACGGGCCGTTCTTTTCCAGATACTCGGTCAGACGCTTGGAAATGATATCCGACGCCAGATACAGGGGCGAATGGATCTTGGAAAAGAGGTTGCTGGTTCCATAGGAGAACTTATAGCACGCACCAAACAAAAACGGCACGTGGCGAACCATGCCAACGTAGGATACGTTGACCATATTGCTGATCTTATCGCTGAACAGTCCCAAAAAATCGACGATCTCTCCCTCGTGTCCCTCGTGCTGTACACGCTCCAAGATCGCTTTTGCGGCAGAATTATGCCCTTCGCCGGCCTTAAAGGATAAAATTAAAATTTTCATCGTTCGATCCGTATCGGCTCTCCTTTTCTCGGATTTATCACACTTATCATACTATATTCTCCCCAATAAAGGGATATACATCATTATTGTATCACAAAAATCGCGGTTTGTCAACAATTCGTGCAAAACACGTCCTTTTTTCAAGCTTTTTCAAGCATTCTCGCAACCGTCAAAAGCCCTTTTTGGTGTAAGCGGTATCCCGTTCTCCTGGAAATTCCCAAGAGTGCCGAGGCACGCTCAACGCTCATCCCTTTTACATAACGATAATAAAGGATCAGTTTTTCCCTGCCGTCGCGCATACGGTTTAAAAACGCCGTGACCTCATACATCCGCGCGCGCAGATCGACCTCACTCGCCTCCAAAAGTTCCTCACACGTCCCGTTTTCCACGTCTGTTCCCAATCGCTTGCGCTCGAATTTTCGCAAATCCAACATATCCAAGCAAAATTGATAACTGCACAAAAAGCCCTTTGCCGACGCAATCATTTCTTGTTCTCGCTTGACTTTTTCTTCCATTTTATCCCCTTTCTTTTTCGCATATCCGTACTGTTTTTTCTGCATTTCAAGGTTTTTTCAAAAAATATAGCCTTTTCCACTTGACATTCGTTCGGAAATCCGTTATACTATTATCGGACACCGCTATTATAACGAATTTCCGAACTATTGTCAAGTAATATTTCGGTTTTTCTAAATATTCGTTACTTTTTCACAAAATGAAAAAAATCAACTTGTGCAATCTTGGCAAATTGATGGAGGATACTTTATGGAATATTCCGTTTTTGAACAGCTCTTGGAATCGCGCGGCACCACCGTGTATCAGGTATCCAAGGCAACGCACATCGCTGCCTCGACCTTTACCGATTGGAAAAACGGCAGATCGACACCGAAGGCCGATAAGCTGGCGCGGATCGCAGATTATTTTTCGGTCAGCCTTGACGAACTGATGGGAACCGAGTGCGGCAAACGTCAAGGAGAGGCAAGCTATCGCAATATGAAGGCGCAAAAAATGGTTCCCGTCATCGGCGTGATCCGCGCAGGCTCCCCCATCGTGACCGACGAGACCCTGTTGGGGCGCGAATTTGCGGACGTAGATGACATTGAGGAATATTTTTATTTGGAGGTCTGCGGTGACAGCATGAAGAATTGCGGCATCGTGGACGGAACCTACGTCCTCTTTCACAAGCAACAGTATGCCCAAAACGGAGATATCGTTGCTTGCCTGGTAGATGGTGACAGCGCAACGGTCAAACGCTTCCACAAGCAAAATCACCGCATCGTTCTCACTCCCGAAAACGATGATTACGCACCGATCCTCCTCTCCCCCGAGGATTTTGAGATCGGACGCGCGCGTATTCTCGGCGTTGCCATTGAAGCAAAAACCAAGTTTTGATCCCGCAGAAAGGTTTATCATATGATTGCAATCAGTGTAAACGATCTCTCCCTCAGCATTGGAACGACCCCCATTCTGGAAAAGATCTCCTTTGCCCTGGAGGAAAACGACAAGCTCGGCATCATCGGCGTCAACGGATGCGGAAAGTCCACGCTCCTACGCCTGATTACGGGAGAAACCGAGCCAAGCGAGGGCGAGGTCTATTTATCAAAAGGAAAAACGATCGGAATTCTGACACAGGACGGAGCATTTGAGGCGGACGATCCCTCTCAAACGGTTTTGGAACGCATGTACGGAGCATTTCCGCATCTCTTGCGCGCAGAGGAAAGACTGAGCGAGCTGGAACGTCAGCTTCAAAAAGGCGACGAAAAAACCATTCACGAATACACCGAGCTACACGAAAAATTCGTGCGCGACGGTGGAATGGAATTTCGCGGCAGATGCGCATCGATCCTGCAAAAGCTCGGATTTGATGCACTTGCGATCTCTCAGCCCGTCTCCACCCTCAGCGGAGGTCAGCGCACGCGTCTGGCTCTTGCGGTGGAGCTTTCCAGAGAACCCGACATTCTCCTCTTGGACGAGCCTACCAACCACCTTGACATCGACACGTTGGCGTGGCTGGAGAGCTTTCTCTCCTCCTATTCCAAATGCGTGATGATCGTCTCGCACGACCGTTATTTTCTCGATAAGGTCACCAATAAAACGCTTGCCATTGAGCATCACCGCGCAAAGCTCTATTCGGGCGGCTACACCAAAAGCATGGAGCAACGCCGCATCGACCGAGAAATCGCGGAGCGCCATTGGAAAAACCAGCAAAAGGAGATCGCGCGGCAGGAGGCGTATATCGCCCAGCAACGTGCGTGGAACCGCGAGCGTAACATCATCGCCGCAGAAAGCAGACAAAAGCTTCTGGACAAAATGGAAAAATTAGAGCGTCCGCAAAACGCGCCCCGCGCCATTCGTATGAAATTCGGAGAAGCCCTGGCATCCGGCAACGACGTTTTGGAAGCACGCTCCCTTTCGATGGGCTTTGGCGAGCGCACGCTGTTTGAAAATCTCTCTTTTTTGATCAAACGGCAGGAACGGGTGATGATCATCGGGCCCAACGGATGCGGAAAATCCACACTCATCAAGCTGATTCTCGGGCAGATTCCGCCACGCTCGGGCATGATTGAACACGGACACAACGTAGAGATCGGCTATTACGATCAGGAAAATCAAAACCTTGACCCCTCCAATACCGTTTTGGACGAGCTTTGGAATGCCTACCCCACTCGCACCGAAACCGAGATCCGCAACACCTTGGGGCTCTTTCGCTTTGTCGGTGAGGACGTATTTAAGGAAGTGCGGGTACTCAGCGGAGGCGAGCGGGCACGCTTGACACTCTCCAAGTTAATGCTTTCCAAAATGAATCTCTTGGTACTGGACGAGCCTACCAACCACCTCGACATCGACTCGCGCGAAGCCTTGGAGAATGCCTTGGAGCAGTTTGACGGCACGATCGTCACGGTCTCGCACGACCGATATCTGATCGACAAGCTGGCAACGCGTATTCTGGAATTGCATCCCGGCAAGGCGTTTTCGGGAGACCTGTTGGACTATACGGTCAGCGGTACGGAAAATTCCTACACCGAGTTTCGCGCCTATAAGGAACGCCGCATTGCCGAACGCAACACCTCCCCCGACGCATCCGAAGCACTTTCACAAGCTCCCAAAAGCGGCAAAGAGCAATATCTCAGATCTAAGCAGGCAGCCGCGGACGCGCGCAAGAAAAAGGCACAGATCGAAAAGCTCAAAAAGGAATGTGAGAGCTTGGAAGCAGAGCTTCAGGCACTTGAAGAGGAGCTCTTTGGCTCCGCCGCCGCGGATTACGTTCGTGCCGCCGAGCTGGATGCACGCAAAAACGTCGTAGAAGAGCGCCTGATGGAAATTTACGAGTCCCTTGAAAACCTTGCATCGGAGGAATAACGCAACATGAAACAAGAAAAGCAAAAAAAGAAAGGAACCATTCGCAAGTTCCTCCCCTACTATCAAAAATACAAAGGCATTATGGCGTTTGATATGCTGTGCGCCGCGCTGACCACGGTTTGCGAGCTGATCCTTCCCATGATCGTGCGTGAAATCACGGATGCCGCTTCATCGGGAGACACGGGGGCTCTGACCTGGCAGTTGATCCTCACGGTGGGCATCGGTTATATCCTGCTCCGCATCATCGACACTGCCGCCAACTACTATATGACCTCGATCGGTCATATTATGGGTACGAAGATCGAAACCGATATGCGGCGCGATCTGTTCTCACATCTGCAAAAGCTTTCCTTCTCCTATTTTGACAACACCAAGGTGGGAACTTTGATGTCGCGCATTACCAACGACCTCTTTGACGTGACCGAATTTGCGCACCATTGCCCCGAGGAGTTCTTTATCGCGGGCGTCAAGATTATCGGCGCGTTTATCCTTCTTTGCACCATCAACCCCTATCTGACGCTCATCATCTTTTCGGTCATTCCCTTCATTCTCTTGGCATCTATGTTCTTCCGCCGTAAAATGCGGAACAATTTCCGCGACTCCCGTCGGCAGATCGGAGAGCTCAACTCGCAAATTGAGGACAGTCTCCTCGGCATCCGCGTAACCAAGTCCTTTGCCAAAGAGGAAGTCGAAAAGGAAAAATTCGCGCGCGGAAACTGCGAATATCTGCGGCTGAAAACCGAACGATACCGCATTATGGGCGCGTTTCACTCCTCGACCCGATTGTTTGACGGCATCATGTATATTCTGGTTGTCATCGCGGGTGCGATCTTTATGATGGGCATTGGCGGACTCCCCACCATTACCCCCGCCGACTACGTGGCGTATTTGATGTTCGTTTCCACACTTTTGACCTCGATCCGACGCATCGTAGAGTTTTCCGAGCAGTTCCAGCAAGGCATTTCGGGCATCGAACGCTTTAACGAGATCATGGAGACCGAGCCTGAGATCAAGGATGCTCCGGGCGCGATGGAATTGACCGACGTGCGCGGAAAGGTGGAATTTTGCGACGTGTCCTTCCGTTATGAAACCGAAACGCGCAACGTACTGACGCACCTGGATCTTTTGGTCGAGCCCGGTGAAAACATTGCTCTGGTAGGCCCATCGGGGGGCGGAAAAACAACGCTTTGCTCGCTCATTCCACGCTTTTACGAGGCATCCTCCGGAACGATCCGCATCGACGGAACCGACATTCAATCGGTTACGCTTCACTCTCTGCGTGACCACATCGGTGTCGTCCAGCAGGACGTGTACCTCTTTTCCGGCAGCGTTCGTGAAAACATCGCCTACGGAAAAACCGACGCTACCGACGAGGAGATCGAATCCGCGGCGCGCATGGCGGGTGCGCACGAGTTCATCGTCTCTCTCCCCAACGGGTACGATACCTACGTGGGAGAACGAGGGGTCAAGCTTTCGGGCGGACAAAAGCAACGCATCTCCATCGCGCGCCTGTTCCTCAAAAATCCGCCAATCCTCATTCTGGACGAAGCGACCAGCGCACTTGACAACGAAAGCGAGCGTTTGGTACAGGAATCCTTGGAAAAGCTGGCACGCGGACGCACGACCTTTACCATTGCGCACCGTTTGACCACGGTACGAAACGCCGACCGCATTCTGGTGCTGACCGAAAACGGCATTGAGGAATCCGGCTCACACGAGGAGTTGATCCAAAAGGGCGGTATCTATTCCGAATTGTATCGGCTGTATTCGACTTTGTAATCACACATACGTTTGGGGTGTCTCAAATGCGTTTTGCAATTGAGGCACCCCTCCGTTTTTACATCCGCGCGTCAGATCTCAACGTGCGGCGCAAACGTTCCCGCAACCTTGAGTCGATCGCACATCCGATTCAGTTCCGCAAGCATCGCTTTCCCGTTTTCGGTATCGGTCTTACCGTCGATCTCCACGTAAAAGTAATACTCCCAGGAGTGCTTTTTCATAGGTCTTGAGCGGAGTGCCGTCATATTGTATCCATACTTTCCGATAATACCGATGGCATTTGCAAGTGAGCCTGCCTCGTGCCGTACACCGAACATCAAAATCGTGCTCGTCAGCGCAGGCGATTCGGCTTTCACCTTGGAAAGCACCGCAAAGCGCGTGGTGTTTTCTCCGCTCTTGTTGACGTTGGCTTCCAGCACCTTGAGTCCGTACAGTTCAGCGGTTTCAAGGCTTGCAATCGCACCGACCGATTGATCCTTTGCCTCCGCTACCGCTTTGGCGGCAATTGCGGTATTGGTTGCCTCCTGTACTTCAAAGCCGCGCATTTCAATATACTCGTGACATTGACCGAGTGCTTGCGGATGACTCGTTACCCGTTTGATATCCTCAACCGTTGCTCCGGGCACGCCGAGGAGATTTTGACGGATCTCCAATTCATAGATCCCATTGACAAACAAGCTCCCCGAAAAGAGCAGATCAACGGTCTGCCCCACCTCTCCCGCATAGCTGTTTTCGATCGGAAGCACCGCTACGTCGCTCTCCCCGTTGACAACGGCATCATATGCAGCTTTAAAATCACCGTACGGCATCCGATTCCCCGTTGGAAAGATCCTGCCTGCCGCCACGTGGGCAAACGCGCCTTCCACGCCGCTATATGCCACTCTGATGCCGCTTTGCATACGGCTTTGATAGGTACGGGATACCGCCATCAAATGATTGAGATAATCGATATAATAGCCTTTGAGGACTTCATCCTCCACAAGAGCCGCATTGCGTTCAACGACCTCATTCTCGCGCACAGAATCGAGGATCGGCAGCCCTCGTTCCACCTTGTACGCGCACACCTCTTCCACGGCTCTCATGCGTCGAACAAACAGCTCCGCCATTTGCGCATCCACCTCGTTGATGATCCTTCTTGCTTTTTTGAGTTGATCAGCCATTTTCATTCTTCCTTATCAAACTTTATCCGCAATATCCAAAATCAGCCGTTCGGTCTTTTTCCAACCAAGGCATGGGTCGGTAATCGACTTTCCGAAAATATGCTCCTCTGCTTTACAAGAACCGTCCTCAAGATAGCTCTCAATCATCAATCCCTTTACGAGCCGCTTGATATCCCCGTTTTGATTGCGGCTGTGAACGATATCCTTGGCAATGCGCACCTGCTCCTGCACTCTGCGCAATCTTGAAACGTATTCGAGCACAGGCTCCCGATGATCTGCGGAGCAAGGACCGATCACCAAAAGGAACTTGTCGCTTCTTCCGTCAAATACCGAACGGATCTCTTCGTCTCGCTCTGCCTTTACTTCTTCCATGCGTGCGGTAAGGGGGTATTCCGCCTTAACCTCTTGTGGGATGGGGAGCTTTCTGTGAAAATGCATTTGCATTGCTTTGTACCTCGTTTCCAATTCATTATCGTTTTGATTTTAAAAAATAAAAAGTCCGCATTTCGATGTGCCAAAAGCACGGCGAATGCGGACTGTCCGTATGGTAAATTACGAAATATAAAGATCCTCTTTATATTCCTGATTCTACCGCGGGCAGCCCTTTTTAAAAAAGTAAAAATAATAGAAATCATTGTATTTCGTCATGACCGTTCTCCTTTGTTTTTGGAAAGAAAATAAAAAAATCCGCCCCTGATGCTCTTTGGCATAGCAGATGCGGACTGTCCGTATTGTTGTTTCCGAAAAAAATTTACTCCTCGGATCTCACAAAAGACGGGCAGCCCATGTTAAAGAAACAAAAATGATAAAACGCATTTGCAAACATGGCGACTCCTCCTTTGTGAATTTGTTGTTACAGATTATACGCTCATTTTTTTGATTTGTCAATAGTTTTTTTGAAAAAAACTTCTCTTTTTTTCAAAAAACTCATCGCGGCGAATGACAACGGTACGCAAAAGCGTCGAGCAGAAAAGAGGACGAGGAGTTTTGATCACTCTTCGTCCCCTCCGCCGGCATGCGACAAATTCTGTACTATCTGCTCTTAATCGGAATGCTCGTGTAAAACCTCTGCCGAGCCGTCGCCCGTTACACGCGGAACGAATTGCTTGGCAATTTTCCCCTTGGTGCTTCCGCTGCTGCTGTAAAAATATCCGATAATCGCAAACAGAAACGCCCCTGCAAAGTCAACGAACAGATCCTTCATCGTATCCAAAAGCCCGATATCCAGATACCCGTCCACAGTATAAATCTCCCCGTTTGCCGTCGTTATCACCGTTTGAACAACGTCACGAATACGCACGGGATCCTGACCGATGGTATTGAGCTCCGCGCTATAGATATGCGTAACGAGATAATCCTTTTGCATATCGGTGCGCAAAACCGTATCCGCCGCAAACTCAAAAAACTCCCATAAAACCCCAACGGTCACCGAAAAACAGAGCGCGACCAAGGAAAGAAAGATTGGCGAGAGATGGAAATCGACGTTTCGGTTGCGGTTCAGAATATCCACCAGAGCAAAGCCGAACGCCGCAAAGATGAATCCGCTGGTATAATGAAGCATATCATCCCAAAACGGAAACAGCGTATAGAATGCCGCGATCTCCCCTAAAATGTTGGCACAGAATACAAAGAAGATGGCAATGATCTCCAGTGCCATGGGGAGCTTGATACGAAAGCTTTCCTCCACAAAGGTAGGAAGCAGAAAAAGTATTAAAGACAAGAACGCGGTGAATGCGCTTTCGAACTGCCCTGTAAAAAGGGTATAAACCAACATTCCCGAAGTAAAGAAACCCATGATGACGTAAATCGTAAAGGAGATTTTGTTGGCGTGCACCTTTGTTTTGAAGGCATGAAAAAATTTACGCATACGCCCGTGACGTCCAATAGGCTTATCCTTCATAAAACTTGATCACTCCTTTGAAAAAAGAGGTGTGGAGAGATAGCGCTCTCCCGTATCGGGCAGCAGAACGACGATCCGCTTTCCCGCATTTTCCTCACGGCAGGCAAGCAGAGTCGCCGCGTGAAGTGCAGCCCCGGATGAAATACCAACCAAAATCCCCTCGGTTGCCACCAAACGGCGTGCCGCCTCGTACGCTTCCTCTTCGCTAACCGTTATAATTTCATCCGGCAACGCGGTATTCATATTGGCGGGAATAAAGTTTGCACCGATTCCCTGCAAGCCATGCGCCCCTGCCTTTCCGCCCGACAAAAGCGGAGATGCCGACGGCTCTACCGCAACGACTCGGCAATTCGGATTTTGAGATTTGAGAAACGCGCCCGTTCCGGACAGCGTACCCCCGGTTCCTACCCCCGCAACAAAGAAATCAACCAGCCCTTCGGCATCCTCCCAGATTTCGGGACCTGTGGTCATAAAGTGCGCCTTTGGGTTGGCAGGATTATCAAACTGCGACGGAATAAAGCTATCGGGAATCTCGCGTGCCAATTCCTCCGCTCTTGCAACCGATCCCTGCATACCGTCCTTGCCCGGAGTCAGAACAATCTCCGCCCCGTATGCCGCAAGCAGCTTTTGACGCTCCACGCTCATGGTGTCGGGCATGGTCAAAATCATGCGGTAGCCTCTTGCCGCCGCCAGCGCCGCCAAACCGATTCCCGTGTTTCCGCTGGTAGGCTCGATCACGGTCGAACCCTTACGGATCAATCCCTTTTCCTCCGCATCGTCCAGCATAAAGCGCGCAACGCGATCCTTGACGCTCCCCGCGGGATTAAAGCACTCTAATTTACACAAGATCTCTGCACCGTTACAAAATTGGCGGCTATAATTTTTGGGCAGAAAAAGCGGTGTATGACCGATCAATTCCGCTACGTTATCGTATAACATATTATCACCTCGTCATTTTCAAGCTATCCTTATTGTAACACAAAACAAAATCGATGTCAATGCGCATCGAAAAAGAAATACGTAATCCTCACACCTCATTCATAAAGTTTATACTCATATGACTGTATTTATGATAAAAAAGAAAAAACAGCATAAAACCAATCGGCTTCATGCTGTTTGATTCTTTTCTGAGCAGAATCTCGGGACGGGTTAGTTCCTTTGATTACTTGTTCAGAGCGTTGAGCTTCTTTGTGAACTGGCTCTTCTTGTGAGCTGCTGCATTCTTATGGATGATTCCGTAAGCGGCTGCCTGGTCAACCTTTTTAACAGCTACTTTGTAAGCTGCCTGTGCGGCTGCCATATCACCGGAAGCCAGAGCTGCGTCATACTTCTTCATTTCGGTCTTGAGCGCGCTGCGGTACATCTTGTTTTGCAGGGTCTTGGTCTGAATAACCTTAACTCTCTTCTTTGCGGACTTGATATTCGGCATTTTCATTCACCTCCCTTTGAATTTGAAACACTGAGAACTGATATTTCAAAGCGAGCGCCTGAGAGGGTGCGCACTGCTTCATCCATATACCATCATATTGTATCACATCTTTTTCCAAATTGCAAGTCTTTTTTTGATTTTTTTCAATATTTTTTTAATTTTTTTGATTTTTTTGATAAAAAGAGGCGCCCATCAAACGCAATCGCATTTGGGACACCTCTTTTATCACAATTATTTTACTGCGCCCAGGAACTTGAGGACACACAGCACGATACCAACGATGCTGTAAACCTCCATCAAGCTACCGACAATCCAAAAAACGGGACCGATAATTGCGATACCGGAAAGTACGCCGAGCAATACGCCGACAACTGCACAAACCACCAAAAAGATGATAAGCTGAATGACCAGAGAACCGATATCCTTTTCCTTTACCTTAAAAGGAGTGGGCCAAAGAGTTTTTACGAAATCCATTGTATATCCTCCTTATGTAAATTAAATTACATTTGTATTTTATCACAAAAAAAGTCGGTTGTCAAGTTTTTTTTGCATAAATGCACAATATTCGGATATTATTGCATCCTTGCGATTACTCAACAAATCCAAGGAGATCAAAAACCTTATAGATATCCCCTGCTCCCATCACAATCACGAGATCCCCCGGAACGGCATCACGGCGGATGGCATTGGCAACCGACGCAAAGCTGCCGCAATATTCGGCTTTTTCCCCTATCTTGCTTGCCAATTGCTCGGAGCTGACGCCGTAAACGTTTTGCTCGCGTGCGGCATAAATATCCGCAACATACACGTGGTCGGCAAAATCAAAGGCTTTGATAAAATCCTCAAACAGACCTGCCGTGCGGCTGTAGGTATGCGGTTGATACGCACACAGCACGCGGGAGTATCCCATATCCTGCGCCCCCGAAAGGGTGGCACGAATCTCATCCGGATGATGCGCGTAGTCCTCGTAGATCGCCGCGCCGTTCAAAGTGCCCTTGCGCTCCATGCGACGTCTCGCCCCCTCGAAGTGAGAAAGTGCCGACACGATCTGCGACGGATTGACACCGCATAAAATTGCCGCGCTTGCCGCCGCCAAGGCATTGTAGAGGTTATGCTTTCCAAAAGTACGGAGCCGTATGCGGCAAAGCACCGTACCGTCACGGCAAAAATCAAATTCGGTCATGCCGCCGCGATACGCAGGATTCTTCGCACAAAAATCCGCCTCTCCGTCGATCGCAAAGCCGATCTTTTTCCCTTCATATTCCGCAAGCGTCCGCACACTCTCCGCGTCATCCGCATTGTAAAGCACCGTTCCGTCCTTGCCCGTTCGTTCGGCAAACTTTAAAAATGAGGAGCGGATCTGCTCGATATCGTGGAAATAATCCACGTGATCCAAACCGACGTTGAGAATGATGGCAAGCGTAGGGTTGAAATCGAGGAAGGAGTCCATATACTCACACGCCTCGAACAAAAAATGCTCTCGGCTTTTTCCGATCCGACAGGTGGAATTTTGCAACGCCTGCAATTCCGCTCCGCAGAGCACGGTAGGATCGGTCGCCTCCAAAAGAATCTGCGCACACATTGCCGTGCAGGTGCTTTTTCCGTGCATTCCCGATACCCCAATGCGAGTACGATACCCAACCATCAGGTATCCAAGATAATCCGCACGCGAAAGGACCGGAATCCCCGCTACCTTTGCCGCCATAAATTCGGGATTGTCTGCACCGATGGCAACGGTATAGATCACCGCATCGTAGCCCTCGATGTTTTTTGCGTCATGCCCCGAAAAAACGGGAATCCCCTGACGCTTGAGTGCGCGCGTCTGTGCGTTTTCACTGCGATCCGAACCACCTACCGCAAAGCCGGATGCGTGGGAGATTTGCGCCAGCGCGGACATACTGATACCGCCAATACCGATAAAAAAGATGCTTTTACAATTTTGCAGCATCTCACCGATCCGCACAAATCCATAATGGGTGTTTTCCAGTGCCATAGTCGCTCCTTTCCGCACGCGCCTCATCGCTTATAACAGATTATGACGTTTTTTAACGAAATGTGTAAAAAAAACAAAAAATCTTGATTTTTGTTTTTGGAATTTCACAAAAATATACCGCTACGTTTGAATAACGGTCACAAAAGAATTGTATAATAAAAACATCAGTAAAACACAGCAGTGAACGGAGGATTACACCATGCAAATTACCGATATTAAAGTCAGAAAGCTTTTTGACGAGGGACCGATGAAAGCCATCGTATCCGTTACCTTTGACGGACAGCTCGCCGTTCATGACATCAAAGTGATCCATGCACGAGACAAGTATTTCATCGTGATGCCCAGCCGAAAGAACCCCGACGAAACCTACCGCGACATCGTACATCCCATCAACGCACAGTTCCGTGGGATGCTGGAAAGATCGGTGATCGAGGCATACGAAGCCGCTCTGTTGCAAGCAGAGACCGAAGGGGTCGAACATACCGAGGAGATCTCTCAAACGGTATAACCCCCTCAAAAGACCGCTACGGCGGTCTTTTTTTATACCGTTCCGTGTGAGAACAGTACGCTCTTTTCCGACAGGGTCAGCGTTCCGAACGAGCCGTCGCTCCCGATGCTCCCGGGGTTAAACAGATAAAAAGGACGCGACAGAACAACGTCTCCGATCTGCTCCCCTGCGGGAATACGGTATTCCTGTGCCACGTGCGTATGCCCATATAAAACGATATCCACGTCGTTTGCGATCGCATAAGAAGTGATCCTTCCGAGTCCGCTTTTTACGTCGTGCAAATGCCCGTGGGTCAAAAGCAGCTTATGCCCCTCCAAAAAGAGAAAGCGCTCGCCGGCTTCGTCCTGCCAATGACTGCTCCAATCGCAATTTCCGCGAACCGTGTAAACGGGAACTCCCCATCCTTCAAAATATTCGGCATCTCGCAAACCGTCACCAAGAAAGCAGACGGCATCCGGGCGTTTGATCTGCCTTTCCCACGCGCAAGCCACGCGGTCACACCTTCCGTGTGAATCCGAAACGATCAACAGCTCCATTCCCTGCCTCCTTTGCATCATTTCATTATCATTATATCACCTTTACGCCTTTTTGTCTACCCTGCAACCGATTTTTCTTAAAAAAACCAACCTTCTCCCATCCCTTTCCCCTATCCTTTCCCATGCGCTTTGAAAACGCACACACGCCCCGAGAAAAGACGACTCAACAACGTCTTTTCTCGGGGCGTGCCCTTATTGCAAAGCTTTTGAAGGGAGAGGGGGTCTTTTGCAAAAGTCCCCCTCTCCCCGCAAGTTCTATTCTCTTCAAAAATCAAACTCCGCTATATGCATTAAAGCCGCCGTCAACGGGAACGACAACACCGGTGACAAAGCCGCTTGCTTCGTCACTTGCAAGCCACAGGAGCGTGCCGATCAGCTCGCCCACCTCACCAAAACGCTTTTGGGGCGTGCCTGCAAGGATCTTGCCGGTACGTGCCGTGGGCGTTCCGTCCTCGTTAAAGAGGAGCGCACGGTTTTGATTGGTTGCAAAAAATCCGGGTGCAATTGCGTTAACGCGGATATTGCAGGGTGCAAAGTGAACTGCCAACCACTGCGTAAAGTTGGAAATACCCGCCTTTGCCGCACTGTATGCGGGGATCTTGGTCAAAGGCGTAAACGCATTCATCGACGAAATGTTGATGATGTTACCGCCCGTCTTTACCATGTCAGCCGCAAACGCCTGCGTGACGAGGAACGCAGAGGTGATGTTGAGGTCGAACACGAACTTCAATCCGCTCTCCTCCAGGTCGAAGAAGGTCTTAGCCCCCTCCAGATCGGGGGTCATGTACTCGTTATCGGTGGTTGCGCGAGGATTGTTTCCGCCCGCACCGTTGATTAAGAAGTTGACCTTACCAAACTTTTCGTGAACGATGTCACGCGCCTTGAGGATGCTTTCCTTTTCGAGGCAGTTGGTGCCGATGGCGATCGCGTTTTCACCGATGGAAGCAGCGATCTCCTGCGCAGCCTTTTCGTTGATATCGAGGAGCGCAACCTTGGCACCGCAAGCAGCCAGCGCACGTGCAAACTCACTCATCAATACACCGCCCGCACCGGTTACAACGACAACCTTGTCGGACAGATCAATTTGATACGGTAATTTCATGTTGAAATCTCCTTTTGTTTGATTATTTCTTCAAGCCCTTCTCTACTGCCTCAAAGAGACCGTAGAGGTAGCAAGCGCCGAGTGCGCGGTCGTACAGACCGTAACCGGGCTTGCCGTCTTCGCCCCAGATGTTGCGTCCGTGGTCAGGACGTACGTAACCGTCAAAGCCCGCCTCAACCAGTGCCTTTACGATGCCGTACATATCAAGGCTACCGTTGCAGGTCAGGTGTCCGCTCTCGCAGAAGTCAAGCTCACCCGAGAAGGTGATCTGACGCAGGTGGACAAAGTAGGAACGGGGTGCGAGCAGATTTGCCATCTCAACGAGGTTGTTCTCACGTCCCGCACCGAGAGAACCGGTGCAAAGCGTGATACCGTTGTGAGGATTGGGAACTGCAGAGAACAGCTTCTTGTAGCTATCCATACCCGTAATGATTCTGGGAAGTCCGAACATATCCCATGGCGGATCATCCGGGTGGATCGCCATATTGATACCGGTCTCGTCGCACGCAGGCATAATGCCGTTGAGGAAGTAAACCAGATTTTCAAACAGCTTTTCGTGGCTCATGCCGCTGTATGCATCCAGAAGAGAGTTGAGCTCCTCGGAGGTGTAGCTCTCATCCCAACCGGGAAGATGCAGGTTGTGAGGATCGAGACTCATCAGCTCCTCATGGTTGTAGGAGAGCGAGTTGGAGCCATCCTCTGCCTCGGTGTGCAGATTGGTGCGGAGCCAGTCGAACACGGGCATAAAGTTGTAGCAGATGCACTTAACGCCTGCCTTGCCCAAATTGCGAATGGTGGTTGCGTAATTGGCAATGTAGCGATCACGGGTAGGAAGTCCCAGCTTGATATCCTCATGCACGGGCACACTCTCGATCACTTCCATCTCCAGTCCCTTTTCATCGCAAAGAGACTTGAGGCGCATGATCTTGTCCAGCTCCCAGACCTCGCCTACCGGAACGTCGTAAACGGCGGTTACTACGCCGCTCATGCCCGGAATCTGACGGATGTAGGAAAGCGGAATGCTATCCTTTTCTCCGTACCAGCGAAATGTCATTTTCATAATGATAGACCCTTTCTTATATAATTTAAAATAGATTTACAGGTTCAAAAACGCCTTGACGTTGCCGTAGCAAACAGCGTACATCAGCTTCTTCGCGGAAGCAAGATCGTACTCTCCTCTTTCTACGTATCCGCCAACGAAATCGGCAAGGATGCGACGGAAGAAATCGAAACGAACGTAGCTTGCCAAGGAGCGGCTATCGGTCAGCATGCCGAGGTTGGTGCCGAGTACTGCGTACTCCGCAACGGTCTCAAGCTGACGGCGGATGCCCTCTACGGTATCGCTGAACCACCATGCGGCACCGATACGAACGTTCGGGAACGCACCGGAAAGCGTTGCGAGCGACGGAACGCACGCGGGATTGAGCGAATACAGTACCGTTTTGGGAAGAGACTGTCTCTTGGCAAGGGTATCGAAGAACGGAATGAGGCGGTCGGTATCGACCTGACCGCGCATAATGTCAAAGCCTGCGTCACGTCCGCAACGCTCAAACATTGCACCGTTGACGTTACGGAAGGTTGCAAAGTGCATCTGCATGACCATGCCGTTCTTTGCGTACAGAGCCGCCGTAAAGTACAGCAGGTGCGAGAACAGCTCCTGCTTTTCTTCAAAGCTCAGCTCGGTGCGGCGTGCGTAAAGTTTCGCCGCTCTCTCCTCGGAGCAATCTGCCATCGGCAAAAAGTCCATACCGTGGTCGGCAATGCAGCAGCCCTTGGAAATAAAGTAGTTCAGTCTTTCCTCAAGAGCCTTCTTGACGTCGCACAGGGTGTTGAGAGAATATCCCACTGCCCCCTCCAATCTTGCAATCGCAGCCTCGTCCATATTCAGAACGAAGTCGGGGCGGAAGGTGGGGCGAACGTTGGTCTCGCCGCACATACCGTGTGCATCCAAGGGGGATGCGGGATCGTCGGTGGTAGCAACGTACTCAACCTTGAATTTTTTCAGGATCGCAGCCGCGTCCAGCGTCTTGAGTGCCTCGTTGGCAATATTCCAGATCTTTTCCGCGTTTTCTGCGCAAAGAGGATCGGTGATACCGAACAAAAGCTTTAATTCAAGCTGCGTCCAATAGTACAGAGGACCGCCGCAAAGAAGCGGAAAGATCTCTGCGTATTTGAGAAATTTTTCATAAAAGCTTGCATCACCCGTGACGTATTTTTCATCCACGCCGCAAAGACGCATTGCTCTCCACTTGTAGTGGTCTGCCGCCAGCCAAAGCTCGCCCAGATTTGCAAATCGATGGTTGTTGCGGAGCTCGTGCTCGTTAAGGTGGCAGTGATAATCGACAATGGGAAGGTCCTTGACCTCACCGTACAGCACCTCTGCCGCGGGCGTGTTCAAAAGGAGCTTATCCCCGAAAAAATCTTTCATAAATCGTTCCCTTTCGTTTGATAAGGATCATTGCATCGTTTTGATGCGGTTTCCGTGAGAGTGGTACATGGAGAGGATCAGCTGAACAACCTTTGCGCCCTCGGTTCCGGGAATGCGGAAGGGCTTGTTTTCTGCCACGCAGGTGTAAAAATCCTTGATCAGCACCGCGTGTCCGGTTCCCCAAACCGCTTTTCCGACCATGTGGATCGCCTCACGGTGATCCTCAATTTCAACCTGCTTTCCGTCCACAACGACGAAATCGTTACTCGCAATCACCTTTTTGTGATCCTTGGTCACGAATTGAAGCTGCACGGGAAGATCCCCCGTTGCGGCAGTGGTTCCGAAGAACGCGTAGCGCGCGCCGTCCTCGGTTTCAAAATGTGCCGTTGCGGTGTCCTCTACCTCGGTGTAGTCCTTGTGGAAATCGTTATCGACGTGCGCGGTCACGTGTGTCGGCATACCGCACACGTGCTGAAGCAGATCCAGCGTGTGGAGTGCCTGATTGATCATGACACCGCCGCCCTCCTCCAGAATGGTGCCGCGCCATGCTCCGGAGCGATAATACTTTTCGTTACGCTCCCAGCTGACAAGACCAAAGCCGGACTTTACACCGTGTTCCTTGATAAAGTCCATCAGCCAGATCATGTTGGGTTCAAAACGGTTCTGCTGGCAAACGCCAAGCTGTGCCGTGCTCTTCTTTTCTGCCTCCAGGACCGCATGGAGCTGATCCATATTGATCGACAGAGGCTTTTCGCACAGGACGTTGATATTGCGTCCGAGCACCTCCACGCACATGGGTGCGTGGAGATAATGCGGTGTGCAGATATGAACGGAATCGGGGGCTTCCCGATCCAGCATCTCAACGTAATCGGTGTAGATCTTTACGTCTTTAAGACCGTACTGTTCAGCCTTTTGCTTTGCCGCCGCAGGATCGATATCGCAAAGCGCGCATATCGACTGTCCGGCGGAAAGGATGCCGTTGATGTGGTTGCCGGAGATCGCTCCGCAACCGATCACTGCAACTCGAAAAGTTCTCATGCAATTAAAACCTTTCTTTTCTCGGTTTCCCTTTTGTCTCGCTTACTTGGAACCGTAAGTACCCTCGGTATCCAGTACGACGTCAGCGACCTCGTCCTTGGTACGGCCGGTTGCAATTCTCTTATTCAGCTCCTCAAGATAAAGCTCGTCGTCGATCGGAAGGGTAACTGCCTTGCCCAACCAAGTGGAAAGCATCATTGCGTCCATCATCTGTACGCCGTTGATACCCTCAACACCTCTGACAAACAGGGGCTCGATGCCGAGAACTGCGTTTGCAAAGTTGTTCATAATGCCAACGTGCTGATCGTTCTTGCCGTCGGTCTCTACCTCGATGGTCTCGTACTTGGGAGCCGCAAAGCCCTTTGCGGTCATGCAGTGCTCACGCTCGTCGATCACAAGCTTATCAAAGACCAGCTTGTTCTTTTCGCAAACGAGGCGACCCTTGGTACCGGTGATCTCAAAACGGTTGGTTCCGGGAGCATCCGCGGTGGTGGTTACGAACACACCGGTCGCCCCATTGGGGAACTCCATGTATGCGGTTACGTCGTCCTCAACCTCGATGTCGTGCCATTTGCCGAAGTGGCAGAAGGAATGGATCTTTTCGGGGAGCATACCAACGATCCACTGGAGCAGGTCGATCTGGTGGGGACACTGATTGAACAGAACGCCGCCGCCTTCGCCCTTCCAGGTTGCACGCCAGTCACCGGAATCGTAGTAGTCCTGTGTACGGTACCAGTCGGTGATGACCCAGTTGACTCTCTTGATCTCACCCAACTCACCGTTTTGAACCATCTCGCGCATCTTGCGATAAACGCAGTTGGTTCTCTGGTTGAACATCATACCAAACATCTTATCGGATTTTTCCGCAACCGCGTTCATTTCCTTGACCTGCTTGGTGTAAACGCCTGCGGGCTTTTCGCTGATCGCGTTGATGCCTGCGTTGAGCGCGTCGATTACGATGGGGGGATGATAGTAGTGAGGAACCGCAACGATGACAACGTCGATCAGTCCGCTCGCGAGCATTTCCTTATAATCGGTAAAGGTTGCAACGTTTTCTGCGCCCTCAAGTGCCTTGATCGCGTCCAGCTTGCTCTGCTTCAGATCGCAAACAGCAGCCAATACGCCGTTTGTAACCTTACCTGCCAAGAGGTTTTTGGAGTGGCCGGAACCCATATTACCAACACCGATAATACCAAATCTTACTTTTTCCATGATGATTGTATCTCTCTTTCGTAAAATGTAAAAGTTGTGGATCAGCCCCTGCCGTTGACAATGGGATGACCGATCTCAGCGAGGATGCCCTTGAGTGCGTTGACCGCATAGTCGAACGCCTCATTCGAGCTCTCGAATACGAACTTGTGCTTGAGTTCCTTACCGTCAAACTTCTTGTAGGAATCGGAGAAAAAGAGGTGAGGCTCAACCGTGAGAACGACCTCGCCGTCGAACATCTTATCGATCTTCTCCAGTGCTTCCTTCACGTGACCCTCTCCTGCCCCTGCGGGAACGATCACGCTGCCTTCGTACAGGCAATCCTTAACGTGCATGTACTCGAAATTGGGAAGAGTAACCTCAAGTCCCTTAACAGCATCGTGCTGGCTGTGAACGAAGTTTGCGGGATCGAAGATTCCCTTGAGATCGGGCAGGGTCTTGAGAAGATCCTCAACGCCCTCGGGGCACTCCCCGTAGATCTTGCCCTCGTTCTCGTGGCAGAGCGTAATACCCGCTTCCTTTGCCTCGTCCAGCATGATGCGCAGACGTCTCATAACCTCCTCGCGGTTTTCTGCGAGCTTGTCCTGAGGAACAAAGAAGCTGAACATACGCATACGCGTGGTGCCGAGAGCCTTACAAACCTCCAGCGCGCGGCGGAAGTCGTTGAGGTGAGGCTCAAACTCGTCCGCAATCTGATACTTACCGATGGGAGAACCGAAGGAAGGAACGCTGATGCCCTCCTCATCCAGACGGCGGCGGATCTCCGCCAATTCCTCATCGGTCTTTCTGAGCACGGGACCACCGTTCATGTTACGGGGCTCGATACAGGTAAGACCGTTGCGCTTGAGTGCCGCGATCTGACCCTCCAGACTTTCACTTGCTTCGTCCGCAAAAGCGGAGATCAAAAACTTTGCCATTGTAGTTTCCTCGTTTCTGTTTATTTTTACAAAAATTGATTACGCTTAAATGAGCGGGAGAAGGAACTTTGCGCTTCTCTCCATCTCGCCAAAGGGATCATCCTTCGTGGGGGCGTTGTCCTGCTCGACCAAAGCATTTTGAACACCGACCTTTTTGCAAGCCGCGATGATCTCGGGGAAATTGGAGAATCCCTCGCCGCAAGGACAAATGGTCTCTCTGTCAGCCTTCTTAAATTCCTTGAAGTGGATGCACTGCAATCTCTTGCCGCCGATACGCTCAATGTACTCAGCCGCGTTCTTTCCCGCAAACTGTACCCAGCCCGTATCAAGAAGCAGGAACCAGTTGGGCTTTTCGTCAATGATAATATCCATCATGCACTTGGAATCATCCGGGAAGGGATTGAATTCAAAATCGTGGTTATGGTATGCAAAATGCAGGCCCGCCGCCTCGATCTTTTTGATCGGCTCCTCCAGCACTGCGAAGAAGCGATCCAGCTCCTTGCGGGAGCCGCGGAACTCGCCGGGCATCGAGCCCAATCCGATCACGGGACAACCGAAGATCTTGTGCTCCGCAATGAGCGCGTCGGTATCGTTTACGATACGGTCGAACGAGCAGTGCGTGCAAACAATCTCCATATCGGTTTCTTTGGAGATCTGTGCCCATACCTCGGCACCCATTTGTGCAACGGCGGAGAACTGTACGTTCTGATATCCCATTGCCTTGCACTTCAAAATCGTCTCCTTTAACTCCTCGGGAGTCTGCGTAAAGGTACGCAGAGAATATAGCTGTGCTCCAAGTTTCATAATTAAAAAATCCTTTCCGGTTTCGGCTCGCCGCCGTTTTGTAGGAAAAAGCGTGTGCAGGATAAAATCGCAAGGATCACCGTATGCGAAATCACTAAAAAAAATCGCATTCCGATCCGTTTTTTTCAACACTTCCCTACTTAACCTTTATTATATCAATTTTATTTTGAATTGTCTATCGTTTTTTTTGCGAAAAACATTGCAAATATTGCTTTTTTAGTGTATAATAGGAATCGAAAGCGAGGTGGCGCCACGTGTCCTACTTTTATTTGCAAGAATATCCCGGTCTCTGCGTATCAAGATGCTGCTTTGACAGCTCGAAAAAGCAAAAGTTCGAGCTTCATTGCCATAGCAATCACGAACTGATCTACATTCTTCAAGGAGAAGGAAAATACGTGGTTGAAGGAGTGGAATACCCGTTGCACCCACACACTCTGCTCCTGATGCATCCTTACGAATACCATTACGTTTGCCCGAAAGAGGATGAAACCTACGACCGCGTGGTCATCCACTTTGACACAGATATCCTCCCCTCGTTTTTGCAAGAGCATCCCATGCTTTGCGAGCGGTACGGCAATTATTTTCCGCTCAAAAGCATCACCAACCCTTTGCGGGGGGCGTGCGAGCTTCTCGATTCACTCGTTTCGCTGACAAACGGCGGATTTGATCACAACCATGAAGCCGAAGCGTTTGCGCGTGCAACCGTGGTGCAGATCCTTTTGCTCCTGACGCGGGAGACTCCCGAAAAAACAATTTCGGAAGAATCCGACACGGTGCTTCGGGTCATCGAATATCTCAACGCGCATCTATGCGAAAACCTATCGCTTGAGGAAATCTCCAAGGAATTTTTCGTCAGCAAATACCACCTCTCGCGCATGTTCCGCCAGCAAACGGGTGCTTCGATCTTTACCTACCTCAATACCAAGCGCATGGTGCTGGCAGAGGAATTGATCGCAAATGGCGAAAACGCGACTGCGGTGGCACTCAAGCTCGGATTCAGAGATTACTCCACCTTTTACCGAGCCTATCGCAAGCAAATGGGATTCTCCCCCGTTCGCAAGCTGGCGGACGCGTCTAAATAAAAAAATCCCGCCGCACGGTATTCACGTCGTGCGGCGGGAATTCGTTTATTCGGTTTTCAGCATCTCCATTGCCTTGGAAATGCGATAAGCATTATCCAACAGATCGTATTTGTTGCACTCCGACACTCCCGTCCACGGCGCAACCATAAAGCCCTTCAGGCGATCGTTGACAAGACCGTGCTTTTTGAAAAAGTGAACGATCTGTGCAACGTTCTGATGACAGCACCATCCGCTTCCGCAAGGGAGCTGATCGTAACCGAGCCGATCAAGCGCAATATAGGAATCGTACTGCATTTTAACGCGATCGTGCCCCTCCGCATAGCGCATATATCCCCAGTTGGAGATCAGGCACTCCTTGGAAACGTTTTTGGCAAAATCCTCGGGATGCTTCCAGTAAAAATCCCCCCAGATCCACGGGCGCACACCGTTTTTTTGCACGCAATCCATATAAAAATTGAGATCGTGGAACCAAAGCGCATTGCAACGGATGATGGTCATGCCCTTTTTGTGCGTTGCCAGATCCTCCTCGTCCATACCGAGGTGGAAGAGCGTGGGGCGGTCAAACACCTCGCAAACCTCGTCGATCAAATCCTTGACGACCTCGTAGTATTTGGCAGTTCCCTTCATCCAGGAATATTCCTTGAGCCAAACGTCATGGCAGGCGGAAAAATTGAGTTTGGGAACGGGATCGATCCCACGCTCACGCATATACGCCAGCAACGCGCGCATCTCCTCATGGGTAAACGCATCCACAAGTGAAATTTCGGGATGGGACTTGTACTGCATCGCATCCAGCACGTCCAAAACCACCATGTTGATGCCCATTTTTGAGACCTCATCGATGATCTCGTAGAGCAAACTGCGATCGATCACCGTGACATCCTTATAGCGCCCCGTTGTTTGACAAACGCCGGGGCCGCGATGCTCACGCGCGGACCACTTATCGCGCGATCCGTTTCCGCCGAGCGATAGAAAATAACCGACTATCATGATTCTTCATATCCTTTCCGTTATTGGGTCTCCAAAAGCCGCATCGCAGCGGAGAGACGGTACGCATCATCCAACTGCGTGTAGCGTGCAGACTCAACCATCCCCGCCCATGATGCCACCATAAATCCCAGCAGATGCTCGTTGATCAGATTCTTTTCCTTGAAAAACAGCACCGTTTGCGCAATATTTTGATGGCAACACCACGTGCTGGCACAAGGGATCTGATCATATCCCAATTCTGCCAAAGCAACGTATGCGTCCATTTCGGTTTTGGGAAGAAAGCTTCCGTCGGGTCGGGTCTGCAAACGCTCGTACCACCAGTTGGAGATCAGACACTCACGCGGGATCTTCTCACCAAAAATATTTGCGTGCCCCCAGTAAAAGTCACCCCAGATCCACGGACGCGCACCGTTTTTTTCGACGCAATCCATGTAAAAATACAGATCGTGACACCATAAATCATTACAACGGATGATGGTCATGCCCTTTCGGTGCGTGGGCAGATCCTCCTCGTCCATGCCAAGGTGGAACAGGCGCGGACGGTCGAACACCTCACACACCTCGTTGATCAGATCCTTGACCACCTCGTAATATTTGGCAGTCCCCTTCATCCAAGAGTATTCCTTGAGCCACGTATCGTGGCAGGCGGAAAAATTCAGCTTGGGGATCGGCTCAATACCGCGCTCGCGCATATAGGAGAGGAGCGCGCGCATTTCCTCATGGGTAAACGCACCTGCCTGCGAAATTTCCGGGTGAGAATCGTACCGCATCGCATCCAATACGTCCAAAACCACCATGTTGATCCCCATTTTGGAGATCTCGTCGATCACCTCGTAGAGCACCTTGCGATCGATCCCCGGTGTTTCCTTATAACGTCCCGTACATTGGCAAAGCATTGGACCGCGATGCTCGGTAAAGGACCACTTATCACGCCCCCCGTTGCCGCCGAGAGAGATAAAATATGCTTTCCGCAAACTCATTTTATGCCTCCGTTATTCCCTGTTGCAATATCTGACAGGCATACATCAAGCGATGCGCATCATCAAGCAGCCAATAGCGGTTGACCTCCTGAACGTACGTCCACGGGGTTGCGATAATGCCCATAAAGTGCTCGTCGATCAAGCCGTGCTTCAAGAGGAACTGCGCCTCCTGTGCCACGTTCTGGTGACAGCACCACGTGCTGGAGCAAGGCATTTGATCGTACCCGTGCTTTGCTAAGGCAATATACGTATCGTACTGCATCTTCACGCGAGGATGTCCCTCGTCGTAGCGCATGTATCCCCAATTCGAAAGCAGACATTCCTTGGGCATTTTTTTGATAAACTCGTCGGGGTGTCCCCAATAATAATCACCCCAGATCCACGGGCGCGCGCCGTTCTTTTCCGCGCATTCCATGTAGAAATACAGATCGTGGAACCACAGATCGGTGCAACGGATAATGGTCATACCCTTTTTGTGTGTGGGCAGATCCTCCTCGTCCATACCGAAGTGAAACAGACTCGGACAGTCGAACACAAGGCAGACCTCGTCGATCAGATCCTTGACCACCTCGTAGTATCTCGCCGTGCCCTTCATCCAGGAATATTCCTTGAGCCAGGAATCGTGGCAGGCTGCAAAATTCAACTTGGGAATCGGCTCGATGCCGCGCTCACGCATATAGGACAGAAGCTTGCGCATCTCCTCGTGCGTAAAGGCGTTTTTCAATGAGAGCTCGGGGTGCGACTCGTATTGCATGGCATCCAAAACGTCCAAAACCACGAGGTCGATGCCCATTTTGGAGATCTCGTCAATGAGCTCATAAAGCAAGACGCGATCGACAAGGGGCGTTTCCTTATAACGGTCCGTGCCTTGGCATATGGCAGGACCGCGCTGCTCCAAATGTGACCATTTATCACGTCCGCCGTTGCCGCCGAGCGAAATAAAATATCCTTTTCTCATGGTTAACCGATTTCTTCTTCCACCACGGCTCCGCCCTTGGTGTTGCCAAAAAACGCGAGACCGCCCGTAACCGCAGACGCTTGAATGGAATCATCCTCAAACATTTCTCTGGAGAACTTCATACGGTTGGCATTGTTCAGCAGCGTATAGTAGTTGAGATCGACCGTTGCCTGCATGGGGCACGCATCAAAGCCGAGCAGATGCTCGTCAACCAGTCCCGCCTCCATGTAGAAGTACACGAACTGCGGAATGTTCTGATGGCAGGTCCAGTCGCTCGCCATGGGGATCTGGTCAAAGCCCGCCGCTGCCAAGGCACGGATCTCATCGTAGATGGGACGGTCGGGATACGAGCCATCGGGCTTGAGTATGATACGGTCGAGGAAGGACATGGACAGCACGCAGGATTTGGGGCACTTCTCCATAAATGCCTCGGGGTGCGTGCAGTAATAGTCACCCGCGATCCAGGGGCGCGCACCGTTTGCAGTCACGCAATCTGCCATGAAAGCAAGATCTGCGAAGAACGCGTCCTCGTCGCGCGGTACGGTGTTGGTGCGCTCGTAGTCGTTGTGCCACCAGTTGGTGCGGCGCGGGCTGTTCGGGAACTCCTCCTCGTCCATACCGAGGTGGAAGAAGCGGGGCGCATCAAAAATATCGCATACCTCCTCGATCAGATCCGCCACAACCTTGCGGTAGGCATCGGTTCCCTTTTGCGCACAATACGGGGTCAGCCACGCGTCATGGTAGGAGGAAAAATTGAGCTTTGGAATCGGTTCAAGGCCCAATGCACGCACGCGAGCAAGCTCTTCCTTCAATTCCGCTACTGTCCAAGCCCCCTCGATACCAAGCTCGGGATGGCTCTCGTAAGACACACCCTCACCAAGGTCAATCACAAGTGCATTGATGCCGAACGAAGGCAACTGATCCACCACGCGGCGCCAGGTGTCGCGCTCGGTCAGCATCTTGTTCTGGTAATGTCCCGTAGATTGGCACTGGAAGGGTCCGTCGTTCTCGGGAGTCGAGCCTGCATCTCTCCACATGTTAAAGCCCAATTGAATCGTAAAGCTCCAAATTCTGTTCATTTTCTTTTCTCCAATCCTTTCAAAAAAAATTCTTCATATAACGGTTTTGCGTATTTCATTCTATGCGCCATATCAAGGAGCGCATAGTGGTTGTCCTCGGTCGTTTTTGCCCACGGAGAGGCAAGAAGCCCCAGCATGTGCTCGTCAAACAGCCCTTCGTCGCGTGCCAGAAGCACGGCTTGTGCGACGTTTTGCTTACAGCACCACACGCTACAGTCCAGCAGCTGATCGTAGCCAAGACGCGAGCGTTCTATCACAGCGTTAAAGCCCTCGTTTACGTATCTGCCCGTCGGGCCCTTGACCACTCTTTCAAAGGAGTTATCGACCAAAATACAGTCCTTCGGCATCTTTTGCGCGAAGGTGTCCTTGTTGAAGCGATAGTAGCTTCCCCAAAGAAGCGGTCGCGCGCCGTGCTTTTCTATGCAGTCGATGTAATAGTACAAGTCGTGATACCACAAGTCGTCGCAACGGATGATGGTCATTCCCTTGCGATGGTTCGGGACGCTCTCCTCATCCATGCCAAGGTGGAAATACTTGACAGGAGCGAAGACCTCACAGACCTCGTCGATCAGCTCCTTTACCACCTCGTAATATTTGGCAGTCCCCTTCATCCACGCATATTCACGCAGCCACGCGTCGTGATAAGAGGAAAAATTCAGCTTTGGCACGGGTTCCATTCCCATCGTGCGGATTCGCTTGACCTCTGCACGAAGCTCTTCCTTGCTCCACGCGCCCGGAGTGGCAATCTCGGGGTGACTGTCATACTGCACGCCCTCCCCCACGTCGATCACCAGCATGTTGACTCCGCAGGACGGCAGATAATCCACCACGTCGCGCCATACTGCACGGTCGGTGATGACTTTCGTCTGCCATCGCGCCGTTGCCTGACAAATGTGCGGACCGCGATGCTCAACGTTCGACCACGTGTCGCGCCACATGTTGTTCCCCAAATGTATAAAATACCCCCAGATGTAATCCATAAGCGCCGCCTCCTTACAGATAGCTCTCAAACAGCTCCCGCGCATACTTTGTGCGGTGTGCTTCATCCAAAAGCCAATAGCGGTTTGCCTCATTCGTTCTCGTCCAAGGAGCCACCATAAAGCCGAGCAGATGCTCATCGATCAACCCCTTTTCCTTGCAAAAGAGCACCGTTTGCGCAATATTCTGATGGCAACACCACGTACTGCCGCACGGAACTTGATCATAGCCCAATTCGTGCAATGCCACATAGGTATCCGTTTGCACGCCGATACGTGACAGGGGGCTTGGCGGATTCTGCATACGCACGTATCCCCAGTTGGAGATCAGGCATTCGCGCGGAATCTTCTTTTTGAAAGTCTCGGCATGTGCCCAATAAAAATCGCCCCAGATCCACGGTCGTGCACCGTTTTTCTCGACACAGTCCATGTAAAAATAGAGATCGTGACACCACAAATCGTCGCAACGGATGATCGTTATGCCCTTATTATGTGTGGGCAGATCCTCCTCGTCCATTCCAAGATGAAAGAACTTTGGATGATCAAACACCTCGCAGACCTCGTCGATCAGATCCTTGACCACCTCGTAATACTTGGCGGTTCCCTTCATCCACGCGTATTCGCGCAGCCACGTGTCATGACAGGAAGAAAAGTTCAGCTTCGGTACGGGCTCAAGTCCCATCGTGCGCATCCGCGCGACCTCGGCTCGTAATTCTTCCTTTGTCCACGCATCGGATACCGACAGCTCGGGGTGGCTGTCGTACTTCATTCCCTCGCCCACATCGATCACAACGGCGTTAAAGCCGCAGGAGGGCAGAAAATCAACGACGTCGCGCCAGACCGTTCGGTCGGTGTCCATTTCGGGGCAGTAGCGCCCCGTTGCTTGACAAAAATCGGGACCGCGATGCTCGGTACGTGAGTACCGGTCTCGCCACATGTTGTTCCCAAGCTGGATAAAATAGCTCCAAACGTAGTCCATCTGCGTCACCTTCTCACAAGCAGCTCTCAAACAATTCTTTTGCATATTTGGTACGGTATGCATCATCCAAAAGCAGATATCGGCTGACCTCGTCCGTTCCCTGCCACGGAACTGCCAAGAAGCCCAACAGATGCTCGTTGATAACGCCCTCTTGATAACAGTGCAGAACGGTTTGCGCCATGTTCTGATGGCACGCCCACGTACTGGCACATGGGATCTGGTCGTAGCCCATTTGCGCCAGCTCCACGATAGATTGAAATCCCGGATAGGGGAATTTTCCGTTTGCCGCACGCTTGGGAAGCCGCTCGTAGCACGCCTCCGACAAAATGCACTCCTTGGGCATTTTTTGCAGGAAGGTATCTTTGTGTGCGCGATAATAATCGCCCCAGACCCAAGCGCGTGCACCGTGTTTTTCGAGGCACTGCATATAGTAATACAGATCGTGATACCACAAATCGTTGGAGCGGATGATAGTCATCGCCTTTTTGTGATTGGGAACGTCCTCCTCATCCATTCCGACGTGGAAATATTTGACGGGGGCGAAGATCTCGCACACTTCGTCGATCACTTCTTTTACGACCTCGTAATATTTTGCCGTTCCCTTCATGCGGGAATAGTCTCCGAGCCATGCGTCGTGATAGGAAGAAAAATTGAGTTTGGGAACCGGTTCGAGCCCCATCGCGCGGAGACGCTCGACCTCACGGCGAAGCTCGTCCTTCGTCCACGCCCCCGGAACCGAAAGTTCGGGGTGGGATTCGTACTGCACGCCCTCCCCCACGTCAATGATCAGTGCGTTAAAGCCGCAGGATGGCAAAAAATCCACCACGTCACGCCAAACGGTTCGATCGGTGTGCATCGTTGGAAAATACCGCCCCGTTGCCTGAGTAAAGAAAGGTCCGCGGTGCTCTACGTACGAGCAGGGCTCACGCCACATATTGTGACCGAGCTGAATAAAATAACTCCAGATATGCTCCACTCACATATCCTCCTTTCATAATCTGACGAGTTCATTATAACAGATTCCATATGCTTTTTCCATGAAAAATCCATAAATTTTTTTGAAAAATCCATAAACTTTCCAATCAAAAAGGGATCGGATGATTCGGTTCCGACCCCTTTCGTATTTACCCTTTTTCAGCCACGGTCTCCCGCTCGGCATCTGCCACTTCCGGCCGTGCTCCCGACGTCTCCTTTGGAGTGTGGTGAAGCTCCATTTTGCGAAATGCACGAGGCAAAAGGATCAGCAAAAAGACGGTTGCGCCCACCCATGCGGCAGGACCTGCGAAATAGAGGATCCAAAGCTTGATCTCCATCGAAATCGGTGCGAATACCGATACGAGGGAAACCGCGATCCGCGCGATCAATTCAATGACGCCGCACAAAACGGCGGGCACGGTATTTCCAATGCCCTTAAGCGCACCTCTGGGGGCGCACAGACCAACCATAAACGGGAAAAAGATCACCTGTGTAAAAATGTACTCGTTGGCGTATTTGATGATCTCCAGCGTATCGGGCTCATTTCCCCATCCAACGTACAAACGGTGTACGTATTCTCCGAAAAAGATGGAAAAGAACGCCGCGATCGCTCCCATGATCAGCATGATGACCGCCGTACTCCGATAGCCCTGACGAATTCTCCCGTACTCGCCCGCCCCGAGATTTTGCGCACAGAAATAGACCAACGCCGACTCAAACACCTGAATAAAGATCCAAATAATGTTTAAAAGTCTGCCGCCCGTGGCAATACCCGTAATCACGTTTTCGCTGTGCCCGTTGATTGCGATCTGTAAGATCAAAGCACCGATCGTGATCACAGAGGAGAGCAAGCCCATCGGCACACCGTTTGCCAAAAGAATCTTGACGATCGGCTTGGAAACGTGCAGGTCCTCAAATCCAAATTGCAAAAGCGGCATTCGTTTTTTCAAAAAGAGGATGTACATCACCGAGCCTACAGTCGTTGCGCATACCGTTCCCAGTGCCGCTCCCGCGATACCAACGTTGAGAACGACCAAGAAGAAAAAGTTGAACACCACGTTAAGCGCACCGCAGATACCCGAAATGATCAACGGCGTTTTATTGTCTCCCAACGCGCGGAACATACTCGCGCACACCCACGAAACCGCACTGATAGGCATTGCCGCCATTACGATCAGAAAATATACCGTGGCGTTGTCGTGAAAGCTTTCGGGCGTTTGCATCAGGCTAACGATGATACTCGCTCCGCCGCAAGAAATCAGTGTCATGGGAATGACGAAGACCGCCGCAAGCATACTGGCGTTTGCCATCAGCTTGCGCAGATGCGCGTAGTCGCCCGAACCGAATACGCGCCCTGCAAAAATTGCAAAGCCTCCGATGGTCGCGGATGCAAAGCCGTCGATCAAGCCCATCATGGGCGAGATTGCGCTGATCGCTCCCAGCGCATGCTTATCAACGTACCAGCTTACCATCATACTGTCGGTGGTGCTGTAAACGTAGCTCATCATACTGGACGCCAACATGGAGAGTGCAAACATGACGATCAATCTTGTGGGTTTTCCCCGTGTTAAATCCTTTACCATACTGCATACCTCCGTGGCTTACATACAGGATTGGGCGGTCATAAAATGCGTTACGCGCTTGCCTGCGCGAAAGGCTGCGCCTCCTCTTCCTTGGGAACGGAGAATCGCCTCTCCATTCGCTTGGAAACGATGGGATACAAAATCCCCAAAAAGATCGCCGTTCCAACCCACGCCATAGGTCCCGCAAAGAACAGCAATTGCAGATTGTCGTAGAAAAAGATTGATACGCTGATACGCGCGATCAGCTCAATAACGCCGCAGATAACGGTGGGCACGGTAGAGCCGAAGCTCTTAAGCCCCGCACGCCACGAAAACAATACGGCGATACACGGGAAGAAAGCGATCTGCGTAAACAGATAGCTGTGCGCGTATGAGAAGATCGCGTCGTCGTAATCGATAAACGCCATGTACACGTAACGGTCCAGCCCCGTGGACGTGATCAGGAAAAAGACCGCTCCGATACCAAGCAGGATCAGTAAGGTATTACGGATACCCCGTTTGACGCGTCCGAATACACCGGCTCCGATGTTTTGGGCACAAAAGGCAAGCTGGGCACTCTCAAACGCACCAAACAACAGCCAAAACAGACTCATTACCTTTCCCGACATTGCAACACCCGTAACTGCCGCGGCACCGTGACCATTGATGGCGACCTGAAGAATGACCGATCCCATCGTCGTAATGGATTGCTCCATACCAAGCGGCACGCCAAGCCCCAAAAGACGCTTGATCATAGGCATCGAGAGAGCCGCGTCCTCCCTGCCGAAATGAAGCATCGTCATTTTGCGTCTGAAGACGATGATGTAAATGATTGAGCCCGTCAAAGCAGAGCACAAGGTTCCGAGTGCCGCGCCGGCGATCCCCATCGGGAATACGACGAGGAAAATGAAGTTGAACACAACGTTTCCAAATCCGTTTACCATTGCAACGTACACGGGCGTTTTTGCGTCTCCCAACGCGCGAAACATACCGGACAGGAGCCACGAAGGCGCTGACACGGGCTTTGCTAAAAGAATGATGAGCGTATAGGTCAAGGACATATCCAAAAGCTCATCCGGCGTATTCATCGCAACCAAAACGGGACGGCAGAGCAACAAAGACGCAACGGTTGCCAATCCGATGACCGCCACCGTCAGATAGATCGAATTTGCCATCAGCCGGCGCAAGCCCTTTTCGTCGCGCGCTCCAAACATCTGACCTGCAACGATCGACGCGCCCGACAGCGTAGAAAAGGAAAGCGTATTGATCAGCATGATAAACGGAGACGCCGCGTTGACAGCGCCAAACGCATCGGCATTGACGAAATGACCGAGCATAAGACTGTCGGTCAGATTATAGATATAACTCATCATACTGCCCAAAAGGATCGTCATTGCAAAGGAGACGATCAATCTTGTGGGGCTTCCGCGTGTCAGATCCTTTACCATACCCTCACCTCCGTGAGCTTAAGTCGGCTTTAGTGCTTACAGTATAAACCAACCGACGCGTAAAAGCAATAAACTTTACCGATTTTTTGTTGTACTTTTCCGACATTTTCGTATTCATTTTTTGTTTTTTTTGTAGGAATGGGCTTGTATTTCGGAAACGAGCGTGCTATACTGTAGCTACACCGAGAAAGGGGGGAAGAATTTGAGCATTTTAATCTCCGGAAAATCCGCACTGTCCCACAGTCACGTCACGCACCACCATCAAACGTGGGAGATCATTGCCAACGTGGAGGGAGAGGGCGTTTTGGAGATCGCGGGAGAAGCGATCCCCTTTGACAGCCGTACCGTGGTCTGTATCCCACCCGGCGTGGAACACGCCAAATACTCCAAGGAGGGGTACCGCGATATCTGGCTTTGGTCCTCGGATTTTTCCATTCTCGATTCCTTGGAACCGATCGTTCTGACCGACGACAGCGAGCACAATATCACGGCATTGATGAATATCCTCTATTCCGTTCGTCAGGAAAAGGTTCCCAATTACAAAGTGATTGCCGAATCGCTGTTCGACTCCATCCAACAGCTCATTCTCTCACGCCTGGAGCGGAAACAGATCGACCCGCGGATCGAAGAGATCATACATACCATCATTCATCATTTTCACGATCCGTCCTTTTCTCTTGACGATTGCCTTTCGCGCAACGGATACTGCTCCGACCATATGCGCCGACTCTTTCGTGAGCAGATCGGCAAAACCCCACACGAATATCTCGCCTATCTGCGCATCAAGAGTGCCAAAAAGCTGCTCTCCTCACGCAAAATTTCCAATTATTCGGTAGGAGAGATCTGCACGATGGTCGGCTTTCAGGACGTGAGCTACTTTTCGCGTATTTTTAAAAAAGCAACGGGCGTTCCACCAAGTGAATACGTGGAAGATACGAAATGATTTTTTGCAGGGGAAATCGAATGCAACGCCGCATTTGATTCCCCCTGCATATTTTGTTGATTTCCGAGCGATACTCCCAAAAAACGGGAGGTGTTTTATGAAGGTATTGCTATTGACCGATCGGATGGGGAGAGGCGGTGCGGAAACGCACGTCGCATCTCTTGCCCGCGCCTTACAGAAAATGCACGTTGAGGTCGCGGTCGCCTCTTTGGGCGGCTCTCTTGCCGACGAATTGGAGTGCGAAGGGATCCCGCAGATCCGCCTGCCCTTTTGCACGCACAATCCCTTTCGCCTGTTTGCTTTACGCCGCGCTCTGATAAGACTTTTAAAGCGTGAGCGCTATGACGTGCTCCACGCGCACGCTCGAATTCCGGCGTTTTTGATCCGCGGACTCAAAAAATACGGCTCTGCCGAGGTGGTCAGCGTTCACGCACGCTTTTCGCTCTCCCCTCTCCTGCGTCGCATCTGCCATTGGGGAGACGCAACGATTGCCGTAAGCGAGGACCTTCGCCAATACGTGCATCGAGAATACGGAATCCCCTTTGAACAGGTGCGCGTCATTCCAAACGGAATCGATTGCGCGCGTTTTTGTTCAAAAGAACGCTCAACACCATCGCAAACGATCCGTATCCTGTTTGCCAGCCGTTTGGACCACGATTGCTCCCTTGGGGCTTCCCTGCTTTGCTCAATCGCTCCGACTCTGGTCTCGCGTTTCCCAAATCTGACGATTGCAATCGCGGGGGGCGGCAACGCATATGAAGAAATCAAGCGGCAAGCCGCCGAAGCCAACCGTCGCGCAGGTACGCCCGTCGTCACCCTTTTGGGAGAGATTGGCGACATGGCATCGGAGTTGCAAAAAAGCGATATCGTCATCGGGGTCTCCCGCGTTGCCATGGAAGCGGCTGTGAGTGGGTGTGCGGTAGTCCTGTGCGGCAACGAAGGATATTTCGGCATCCTTACCAAGGTGAACGCTCCCGAAGCGCAACTGAGCAATTTTTGCGGCAGAGGAATGCCGCTTCCAAGTGCCCAAACTCTGAAAAAAGACCTTTTGGTACTCCTTGAAAATCCGGAGCTGACAGAGCATTGCAAAAGGGAGCTATCCTCTCTTGCAAGAGAAGAATGGAGTGCCGACCGAATGGCAAAAAAAACGCTTGCACTCTATCATCGCGCATCGCATCCGCCCTACGAGCATGAAATCACCGTTGGCGGATACTTTGGGTGCGGAAATCTTGGAGACGACGCGATCTTGCAAGGCTTTTTGCAAGGGCTGCACGACACCGCACCGCAGATAAGAGTGTCCGCTTTGACGGGAAACCCGCGTTTTGATCGACGGCGATTTGGCGTGCGTTGTCAAAGCCGAAAGCATCCCGTCTCCTTTCTCCGCAGTACAACGCACTCCTCCGCCTTTCTGTTAGGCGGAGGCTCACTCCTGCAAAACGCAACCAGTAACCGCTCGCTTTCCTTCTATCTCTGTTGGCTTCGTCTGTTCCGTTTCTTTGGAGCGCGCACGGTCCTGTATTCTGCGGGCATCGGTCCACTCTTCGGAGCACGCCCCAAGAAGGTTTTGACGCGCATACTCAACTCCTGCTCTTATATCAGTCTCCGCGACCCCGACTCCCTCCGTCTGTTGGAAGCACTCGGTGTTTCCCGCCCTTTGTTGCACCTTGGAGCCGATCCCGCGCTTCTCCTCGCTCCCCCACCCGCCTCGCGCAAAACGATGCTCCTTTCCCAAAACCGATTACCCGCGGATGGGAGCTACCTTTGCATTGTTCTCAAAGGCGGAGATGCTTGCGCGGATATTCGTCGCATCATGGAAGGAAGCGCGCGTATGCTTGCCGCGCGGCATGGATTGTTGCCGATCTTTTTGGTCTTTGACCGCAAAAAAGATCTCGCGCAAACGCAAATCGCCTCCCGCAAAACAGGATGGCGGATCATAGAACTCGGTGAAGTTGGAGACGCTATTGCGATCCTCTCCGCCGCTCGCCTGACGCTGACGATGCGCCTGCACGCCCTGGTGCTTGCCACGGTTGCTCTCACCCCCGCCATTGCTCTCTCCCCCGACCCAAAAGACGAAAAAACAGTTTCCTTTGCACGCCTTTCGGCACAAGAGACCATTCGTCCGGATGAGCTTTCTGTGGCACATTTGGTGGAGCGCGCCGAATACACCCTTCAAAATCGGCACACCCTGATTCCTCTTTTAGCGGATGCTTTGCAGGACTTGCGAAAAAAAGCGAAAAAAGACCTTGAAAATATCGTTACGATGATTTATAATAGTAAGTAAAGTATCCACGAAACAGCAAGGAGGCGCCATGAAAAACGCACAACTGGCAGACCTTTTACGCCCCGAGGATTTTGACGGCATCGTCGGACAAGAGCACCTCTTTGGAGAGCGCGGCGTCGTGCGCCGTATGCTTGCGGGCGGCAGAATCACCAATATGATCTTTTACGGTCCTCCCGGCACCGGAAAAACCACAGCGGCATCCATTATCGCCAAGATGTCGGGCATGACCTTTCGCAAGCTCAACGCAACGTCCGCTTCCCTTTCCGACGTCAAGGACGTCATCAGAGAAACGGGTAACATCTTCGGTGCGGGCGGAATTTTACTGTATCTGGACGAGATTCAGTATTTCAATCGCAAGCAACAGCAATCCCTGCTGGAATATATGGAGGACGGGCGCATCACGCTCATCGCCTCCACCACCGAAAACCCACACTTTTTTATCTACAACGCCATCCTTTCCCGCTCCTCGCTCTTTGAGTTCAAGCCCGTAAAGGAGGAGGCTCTTTTGCCCGTGCTACACCGCGCGCTCGACTATCTCAACGAGGAAAACGCGCTCCAAAAGACGGCATCTGATGAGATCTGCAAATATATTGGACACGCGGCACGAGGCGACGTTCGCCACGCGATCGTTCTCTTTGAAAACGCTTACCACACCGCGGACACCGAACTCTTAAAGGAGCACGTGGACAGCTTTGACACCTCCGTTGGCAACTTTAACGATGACACGCACTACGATCTGCTCTCCTGCCTGCAAAAATCCATTCGAGGCTCCGACCCCGATGCGGCAGTCTTTTATCTCTCCAAATTGCTTTTGTCGGGAGAATTGCTGTCGGCCTGCCGACGCTTGCAGGTCATCGCATCCGAGGACGTTGGTCTTGCCTACCCCTTGGCGGCATCCGTCACGCGCGCGTGCTGTGAGTCGGCAAAGGAGTTGGGAATGCCGGAGGCGCAAATTCCCTTGACCCATGCCGCGCTCTTGCTTGCAACCGCCCCCAAATCCAACTCGGCAGAAACTGCGGCACTCGCTGCAAGGGCCGCCGTGGAAGCAGGAAAAGGCATCAACGTGCCCCTTCATCTGCAAAGTCCCCTCTTTAAAGGATACAAATATCCGCACGATTACGAAAACCACTACGTTCGCCAGCAATATCTCCCGGACGATCTTCTCGGCACTCGCTTCTATCAGCCCGGCCCCAATAAAACCGAGCAAGCCGCAGCCGAATACTGGAAAAAGATCAAGGGAGAGGGCTGACGGAATTGAAAAGGAGGTTGCGTCTTTTGAAATCCCTTTTGGTCAGTGCCTGTCTTTTGGGCACGCCCTGCCGCTATGACGGTCAAAGCAAGCCCTGCCCCGCGGTGCTCGCGTTAAAGGATCGCTACCGCCTCGTCCCCATCTGCCCCGAGGTCATGGGCGGACTTCCAACGCCTCGCGTACCAAGCGAGATCCAAGGAGATCGCGTCATGATGAAAAACGGAACGGACGTGACGCAAAACTATCGCATGGGAGCGGAACAATCTCTTTCCAAAGCGCGTGAAAACCAATGTGAGATCGCCATCCTGAAAGCCAAAAGCCCTTCCTGCGGAAAGGGCTTGGTCTATGACGGAAGCTTTCAAGGTGTTTTGACCGAGGGTAACGGCGTTTGCGCCGCCCTTCTTTTGCAAAACGGAATTCGGGTATATACCGAGGCGGAGCTTGAAACAAAGGAGGTTCTTCTTCCTTGAAGCAAGCGATCCAATTTACGCAAGGATCACTCCCAAGGCAGATCCTGCGATTTAGTTTCCCGCTCATCGCATCCAACCTTTTACAGGTCTTCTTCCATATGTCGGATTTGGCAGTGGTCGGACAGTTTTCCGAACGAGGTGCGATGGCGTTGGGCGAAATTGGCTCCACCGCACTGCTGATTACTCTGCTCACAGGTTTTCTCATCGGTATTGGGGGCGGTATCAACGTACTGGTTGCTCAATATTACGGTGCGCGCAACACCGAGCGTCTCGAAAAGACCGTACATACGACGCTCTTGCTTTCCGCAGGGATCGGTGTGCTACTGCTCGTTGCGAGCGTATCGCTTGCAACTCCGATCTTACAGCTGCTCGGCACGCATGACGAGTTGATCGACGGTGCGGTTCTTTATTTCCGACTGTACGCGCTCGGTATGCCCGCGCTTGCCATCTACAATTACGGAAACGCGGTACTGAGCGCAGCCGGAGACACCAAACGCCCCTTGTATTTTATGCTGACGGCGGGCATTCTCAACGTCCTGCTCAATCTGTTCTTTGTAATCGTATGCCGCACCTCGGTGGAGGGGGTCGCGCTGGCAAGCGTCATTTCTCAATACGTTTCCGCCGTGCTGGTGCTGTGGGCACTCTTTCGCGCAAAAGGCGCGCACGCACTCTCACCAAAGCTCCTGCGCATCGATCGGAGCATCGTGCGCCGTGCGCTTGGTTTAGGACTCCCGTCGGGACTTCAGAACGCCTTGTTTTACGTTGCCAATCTGTTTGTGCAAGCCTGCGTCAACAGCTTGGGAGACCCACTCCTGATCGCCGGCAATTCCGCCGCCCAAAACTCCGACGCGCTGGTATTTGACGTAATGACCGCGTTCTACACCGCTTGTGCCAGCTTTATCGGTCAAAATTTCGGTGCGGGAAAACGCGATCGGATCTTAAAAACCTACTTTATCTGTCTGGCTTATTCCTTTGGGATTGCCGCAATTCTCTCTGCCTTTCTCGTCGGCTTTGGCGGTGCGTTTTTGTCGATCTTTACGTCCGACCCCACTGTGATCGAAAAAGGAATGGCGCGTTTGATTATTATGGGCTTGTGCTATCCGATTTCTGCCCTGATGGATAATACGCTCGCCGCCGCGCGCGGCATCGGAAAAACCGCAATTCCCACCTTTATCGTCATCATGGGATCGGTCATTTTTCGCCTGCTATGGCTTGCAACGGTCTTTTTGACCTTCCGCACCATTGAGTCGATCTACCTGCTCTACCCCTTTTCCTGGCTCATCACGGGAGTTGCCGAAATTTGGTATTTCCGCCATGCGTATCGCTCTGCGCTGAAGGATCTGCAAACTCCCTCATTGCAAACGTCTGTCAATATTACTTTATAAATCTATTTTCAACGGAGGAAACGAACAATGCTTTACACACTCAAAAATCAAAACCTGACCGTTACGGTCTCCGACGTCGGCGCGGAGCTTCATTCGGTCAAGGGCAACGGTTGCGAATATATCTGGATTGGAAATCCCGATATCTGGGGCTTTAAAGCGCCCTTGGTATTCCCCGTTTGCGGAAGATTCCAGGACGGTCACTACTCCTACCGCGGTAAGACCTACGACATTAACGTCCACGGCTTTATCCGTCCTTCGGTCTTTACGGTTGATACGCATACCGATACCGAGATCTGTCTCTCTCTCTCTCAAAACGAGGAGACTCGCAAGGTTTATCCTTTCGATTTTTCGCTCAAGGTTTGGTACATCCTCGAAGGCAATCGCCTGACCTGCCGCTTTGATATGGAAAATACGGGAAAAGATCTGCTCCCTATCACCATGGGCGGTCACCCCGGTTTCAACGTTCCTCTGGACGGCAAGGGTAGCTTTGAAGACTATTACCTTGAATTCCACGAGGATTGCTACCCCGATCAGTTCCTTCTTTCCGAGCGTTTTCTGCTTTCGGGCAAGAGAGAAGCGAGATTGCTGGAGGATTCCCGCATCCTGCGTCTGCGCCACGACCTGTTTGACCACGACGCGATCTTTATGAGCCGCGTTGCAAACAGCGTAACGCTCAAATCCGACAAGACCGACCGCTTTGTAACGCTGGAATATGCCGATATGCCCTACCTTGGCGTATGGCACAAGCCCCACACCGAGGCACCCTTCGTTTGCGTAGAGCCTTGGTGCGGCCTTCCCGGTACCGACGGTGAATTTGAGAATCTCGAAACCAAATCCGATATGTTCCGCCTTTTGCCCGGTCACGAGAAGAGCGTGGAATTTTCGATGATCTTCGGTTGATTTTTAAAAAACATTTCAGGGGGGAGAAGCTTTTCGCTTCTCCCCCCTCTTTTCTTCGTTTTTTAGTCCGCTTTTTTGATGATCTTACGCGGGCACTTTTCGGCACAAATGCCGCAACCCGTGCATTTGGATTGATCGATCGACGCAACAAAGTCGTTGACCGTAATCGCTCCCGCGGGGCAATTCTTTTCGCAGATCTTGCAGGAAATACATCCCACAGCACACTGCTTACGCGTAACGGCACCGGTCTCAACCGATTTACACTCTACGCAATATTTGCTCGACACGGGAATGAGCTGAATGATATGCTTGGGACAGATTACCGAGCAGGCACCGCATCCGATGCACTTTGCATCATCCACAACTGCCAGCCCATCCACAACGTGGATCGCATCATATTTACATGCAGCCACGCAAGTGCCAAGTCCGATACATCCGTTGGGACACGCCTTGTCACCGCCACCCAGCTTTTCTGCCGCGATACAATCCTGAGCACCCTCGTAGCGGTATTTATACACCGCTGTATGACAGTTACCCGAGCACATGACGTGCGCGTGAAGCGGCACGGATGCATCGACCTCCATGCCCATGATCTCACCGATGCGACGTGTTCCTTCGGCAGAACACACGTTGCAAGCGTTGGGCTTGGCTTCCCCTTTGACGATTGCTTCCGCCAGAGCGGCACAGCCGGAATATCCGCATCCGCCGCAGTTTGCTCCCGGAAGAACCTCTAAAATCTGCGTGACGCGCTCGTCAACCTTAACAGCGAACACCCGCGATGCGATTGCAAGAACGATACCGAACAAGATACCGAGTCCCGCAAAAATCGCCACGGGGATCAATACGTCAGAAATTTCAATTTGCATATGTACGTTGACCTCTCTGTAAAATGTTTGACACCGTTAGAACTTGATGCCCGAAAAGCAAGAGAATACCATTGCGATCAGTCCCGCTGTAATCAGCGTCAAAGGAAATCCCTTAAACGCACGGGGTGGATCCGCATTCTCCATGCGCACACGCACACCCGCAAATACCACGATGGCAAGCGTAAATCCAAGGGATGCCGCAAGCCCAAAGCAAACCGCTTCCAAAAGGCTGTAATTCTCCTGAACGATGAGGAGTGCGGAGCTGAGAACCGCACAGTTGGTGGTAATCAGGGGCAGATAGATTCCCAGTGCCGTATAAAGCGCGGGAATAAACTTGCGCAAAAACATCTCGATAAACTGCACCAGTGCCGCAATTACGAGAATAAACGCAATGGTCTTGAGGTAATCCAACCCGAAGGGTGCCAGCAGGAAATGATAGACCGCCCACGTAACCGCGCTGGATACCGTGATGACGAAGGTGACCGCCATACCCATGCCGAGTGCCGTTGAGGGCTTTTCGGATACACCGAGGAAGGGGCAACAACCGTAAAACTTGGAGAAAATGAAGTTTTCTACCAAGAGTGCCGTAAACATTAACGAGAGGATTGCTCCAAAGCTACTCATACTCCAACCTCCTCTTCCGTTTTGGTTTCCATCGCCACAGCATCGTTTTGACCGCGGCGAAGTGCTTCGATCTCGGCAAGGCGCGCCTTATCGGCAACGTGATTGCGGATCTTTTGCACCACCGCGATGATAAAGCCGAGCGTCATAAACGCGCCTGCGGGGAGAATAAAGATGACCATCGGATTTTCGGAATACCCGGGAACGGGCATACCGAGGATCTTACCCGCGCCCAACAGCTCACGCACAAATGCGAGCACGCAAAGCGCAAAGGTAAAGCCAAGTCCCATTGCCACACCGTCCACGATGCTGGGCAACGGCTTGTTTTTGGAAGCGAACGCCTCGGCGCGCGCCAGAATAATACAGTTTACAACGATCAGGGGAATAAAGAGTCCCAGTGCCTGATACAGTGAGAAGAAATATGCCTGCATCAACAGTTCAACCGCGGTAACGAAGCCCGAAATGATAACGATGTATGCGGCAATGCGCACCTGCTGAGGAATGAACTTGCGTAAGAGCGAAATGAACAGATTGGAACAAATGAGAACCGCGGTTGCCGCAAGTCCCATACCGATCGCATTTTTCAACTCCGTCGTGGTTGCCAAGGTCGGACACATACCGAGCAGCTGCACCAATACGGGATTGTTATCCAAAATTCCCTCTTTAAGTTGCTTCAAAAAGCCTTTCATATCAGTTTGCACCTCCGTTCGTCTTCAGTGCTTCGGCAAGAGCGGCCGTTGCCTTGTTGACTCCTGCCAAAACCGCCTTGGAGCTGAAGGTCGCTCCCGAAATGCCGTCAATCTCTTCATACGTCAATTCTTTATCGACACCGATAAACTGCTTGCGGTAATCCTCGCCCTCAACCTTCGAACCAAGTCCGGGGGTCTCGCTATGGCTGACGATCTCCACTCCGCTGACCTTACGCTCCGCGTCAAAGCCTACCATCATGGTGATATCCCCGTTGTAGCCGGAGGATTCCACCACCTCAACGCAATACCCCAAAAGGGTCTTGCCATCGGTCGTGTAAACCGCATAGACGTTGTCCGACAGCGGATCGGTTACGGGGGATTCCATGGAGAAGATTTTACCGATTGCCTTTGCCTTCTGCTCTTCCTGATTTTTCAGGTACGTGTCGTGCGTCAGAGCATAAACGAAGGAAACGATGCCTGCGATGATCGCGCAGATCAAAAGCAGCTTGAGTCCTACGGCAACGGTGTTCCATACGCTTTTATTTTTGGTATTTTCCATCATCGCACCGCCTCTCACGCTTTTTTGGGAGCCTTACGCGCTTTTCCATATACGCGCGGCTTGGTTGCCATATCCAGATACCATACCAGTACGTTCATGATCAGAATCGCAAAGGAAACGCCCTCGTTGTATCCACCGAAATAACGGATGAATACAACCAGAAGTCCGCATCCGATGCCGTAAATGATTCTACCAAGGCTCGTTACGGGCGAGGTCACGTAATCGGTTGCCATAAAGATCGCGCCGATCATCAATCCGCCGCTGCAAAGAGAAGCGGTCATAAAAGTCAGACGTTCTGCGAGTGTTGCCTGCCATACGTCCGCCAAAGGAAGCGGAAATACGAAGGTCAACAACGCCACCGTGCCGATCATTGCCACGGGAATATGCCAACGGATGACTCTGCGGCAAAGCAGATAGCCACCTCCGATGAGAAGCATCAGCGCGGAAACCTCACCGATGCATCCGCCGTGTCTGCCAAAGAACAGATCGAAGAGATCGATCCCCTCGGGCATCACACCGCTCTTGAGAGAAAGCAGAGGCGTTGCACTTGCTACCGCGTCGAACGAACGATCGTAAGCGGCGGAATAATTCGACATACTTCCCGCCCAAGCCAGCATCAAAAAGACGCGTGCCGCCAGCGCGGGGTTCATAACGTTCTTACCGATCCCGCCAAAGAGCTGCTTGACCACGATAATGGCAAACGCCGCTCCGACAACGGGGACGTAAAGCGGAACGTTGGGCGAGAGGTTGAGACCGAGCAACAGTCCCGTTACCGCCGCCGAGCAATCCGCAATCGTTACGGTTCGATGTAAAATCAATTGCGTCAATGCCTCAAACAAAACGGCACTCGCTACCGAGAGAAAAACGACAAGCGCCGCACGCAGGCCAAACACGTAAATGCCCCATACGGTTGCCGGCAAAAGCGCGATCAACACGTCCAGCATCACCGTTGCGGTGCTCATTCTGCGCCGCGCGTGGGGAGAGGGCGAAACTGTCAGGAGCGCAGGTGCGCTCTCTTTGGTTTGTTCTTTCAAATCCATAAGTAATCCTTTCGACCGATTTCAATCCTTCTAACGGATCTTATTTTTTTGCCATTTTGGAGCGCAAAGCCCCCTTGGCAACACGAATGTGCTGAACGATCTGCACACCTGCGGGACAGTTGTAGGAGCAAGTACCGCATTCCACACAGCTCATCACGTCCATTTTTGCAGCCGCATCATAGTCTCTTGCCTGTGCATACTGTGCCAGGTAGTTGGGCATCAGGTGCATCGGGCAATGCTGCACGCAACAACCGCAATGGATGCACGCGCTGTGCTCGGTGTTGATGCGGTCATACTCCTCGGAAAACGCCAGAAGTGCCGACGTTCCCTTGGTAACGGGCGCATCCAAGTCCCATTGTGCCTGCCCCATCATAGGGCCGCCGCTGACCAGCTTTTTGATCGGCTTTACGGTACCTCCGCAAAAATCGATCAGTTCGCTGTAGGATGCTCCCAAAGGAGAACGAACGTTTTTCGGTTCTTTGATACAGTCACCCGTTACCGTAACGATACGGCTGACCAACGGGATTCCTCGATGGAAGGCGCGGGAGATTGCCGCGCTCGTTTCCGCATTGACGATCATGCATCCCACGTCTGCGGGCAGCTTGCCTGCGGGAACTTCCTTTTTATAAAGCGCGTAGATGAGCTGACGCTCGTCGCCCTGCGGATATTTGGTCTTCATGGTACAAACGCGAATCGTAGGCTTTTCGGCAGTTGCCTTTTCCAAAAGCTCAATCGCATCGAGCTTGTTGTCCTCCACCGCCAAAACACCTTCCTCAACGTTCAGTGCGTGCATCAAAATTTCAAGACCTTGGATCACCGCGTGCGAACGTTCCAAGAGCAACCGATGGTTTGCCGTGATGTAAGGCTCGCACTCCGCGCAGTTGATGATGACCGTTTTTACTTTGCCTACAGCGCTCTGGATTTTTGCATAGGTCGGGAAAGTTGCACCGCCCAAACCGCTGATACCCGCGTTGCGAACGATTGCAACGATCTCCTCGGTGGTGGTTTCCGCCAGAGGCTTATCCCACGGCTTGATATCGGGGGACATGGTGCGAAGTCCATCGTTTTCGATCACAATATTTTGAATCGGCATCGCCTGCGCGTTATAGCGAGTTACGATCTCCTTGACCGTGCCCGAAACGCTGGCATGAACGGGACAGCCAAGCCCTCCCTCTACAACACCGATGACCTGACCAATCGTTACCGCATCTCCTTTTTGCACCACAGGCTTGGCGTGCGCACCGATGTGCTGAGACAACGGGATCGAAACGGTTGCGGGTTCAGGCAAACGAACGGTAGCAAGACCTGCCGTGTCCTTGTGTTCTTCGATATGTGTTCCACCTCGAAAGGTATATTTCTTTTTTCCGAACATAATTTCCCTTTCTTAACGTTTTTTCAGCAAAAAGAGGGCTCTTTGCCGAATAGAATGATTTTATACCAAGTTATATTATAATATATTCCCTGTCAAAAGTCAATCGGTTTATGGAAAATGTGCAGTAAAATATTTTTTTAACAATCTTTTGTTTGTACAAAAGCAACAATCAAAAAGGCGGACGAACAGGAGACAAAAATGGCAAAAAAGTGGATTGGATAGAGAAATGAAAAAGAAAAAAGTTTTTTGATATTTTTTCAAAAAAGGTATTGACAAAGCTTTTTGTTTGTGATATAATATTCAAGCGTTGGCGGGATAGCTCAGTTGGCTAGAGCAACCGGTTCATACCCGGTAGGTCATGGGTTCAAGTCCAATTCCCGCTACCATTGGCCCGTTGGTCAAGAGGCTAAGACACCGCCCTTTCACGGCGGTAACAGCAGTTCGATTCTGCTACGGGTCACCAAAAAACTCGAACACCTTTAAGGTGTTCGAGTTTTTTGTTTTCCTTTGACGAATCGGACTGTGCAAATTGACGCTTGCGGCAATTTGCCATAGCGTGCGCCAAAATAGCTGTGAAAACGCACCGCATTTGCGCACGCTTCAGTTCTAATTCTGCTACGGGTCACCAACAAAAAACTAAATCGAACACTTCGGTGTTCGATTTTTGTTTTTTGAATGAAGCACACCTTTCGGTGTATTAAGACGCTTCGCTAATGAAGATGGCTTCGCCTAATGAAGTCGCTTCGCTATTTTTTTGTGTGCTTCGCTTCATACGAACGTAGTGAGTACTTCATTGTTGCGAAGCAACTACTTCATAATCACGAAGTGATTACTTCATTTAAAGAGGTAAATTATGAAAGAAGATAAATTGTCAATACAATCTATGGATTTTGCTGTTTCAATAATTGAACTTGTAAAATCCTTAAAAGAAAAGCGAGAGTCCATCATTTCCAATCAAATCGGTAGAAGCGGAACAAGTATCGGTGCAAATATTCGCGAGGCTCACTATGCTCACGGAAAAGCTGATTTTATAGCAAAGCTTCAAATTGCTCTTAAAGAAGCAAATGAAACGGGATATTGGCTTGAATTACTATTCAAAACGAATTATATTGACGAGAATACATATAAATCATTAAATAATGCTTGCACAAGCATTCGTGTAATGCTTATTTCTTCTATAAATACATCAAAGCAGGACAAATAACGTCCTGCTTTTCTTTTTTGTGCAAAGCGACGCCGACTTGTATCAAGACAAGCACACGCTATGGTGCCATTTTGTATTTTTGTTCATTAAAAGGCTTGCTTAAAAAATATTTTTGTGATATAATGTAGTTGGGCGCTTTTTGGTACAACGCGCATGCTATAATAGTTATAGGAGGATAAGATGCAACCTAAAAAGCAGTTAATACTGTTGGTATTAAATGAGCTTAATGCAAACAGTGATAAAGATAATCCTTTAACACAAACACAAATCGCTCAAAATCTTTCTGGTGAACAATTCACTTGCGACAGAAAAACGGTATGTCGAAACATAAAATTTCTAAAAGATATGGGCTATCCAATAAAAAAATCCCAGAAAGGATTTTATTTTGATAGAGAAATTTCTATTGCGGATATTGAATTTGTGAAAGCGGCAATTATCTCTGCAGAGGATAAAAGTACAGAAGAAAAGGACGAACTCGCACGAAAGGTTGTGGATATTCTTACTAAACAATACAGGAGATAACCTATATGTTTCAAATGGACGAAAAGATTTTCGCGGACATTCAAAAAGATTGTTGCTGGTTTACTCTGCCGATTTTTGAACAATTACCGGAAGTGGATCCTAGCAAAGATGTGCTAAACGATCCTATTTGGAAAAATGACACTTATGTTCAACGGCATATTTTTGCTATGATATTTGGTGGATTCGGCTATTCGGTTGATTTAGAAAATACAAAGTTGCTTGCAACCATAAAGTTTGGTCAAGTAGAAAAACAGTGTCCAAAGGATAAATCAATCGACCATCCCAAATATGTGCGATGGTTATGCTTGTATGCACAGTACAACATTTTGCTTGGAACTGTCTTTGCCTATCTTCACAACTATCCTATGGCGGCATATCTCTTGATGAATGGCTTAAAAAGTCGAGCCGTAAATCTGTTTCTGCCTTACTGTGATTTCATAAAATACATACTTGCCAAAGTGTCTGATATGCCATCAGAACCCACCGAATATTTTGGATGCGGTTTTTCTGTGGACGAGCCAATGGGCGGAGTAGAGTTAAATGGCGGAACCTTGCTCGCAAATATGGCGGAGATTATCATACCTGCACTTGAAGGCGATGACGGAGAGCAGATATTGGCTTTTAGGGGAAATCAAATTTATGGAAATCTAAAACGCCGCGGCTCTACTAATAGTCATAAATTCCGTAATTGTATTGACATTTATGACGTTTTACTGGTTACTCGCCAATTTAAGATAAAAAGGCTTAGGCTATATTTTAATGGCTATTTTACACGAGAAAACAGATATCTTATTAAGCTTCCTCAAGGCTTTCATCTTAATCCTTGGAGTGAAGAAGCACAAATTTTCAAGGTCTCAAACTGATCAACTATATGATTATACTGGTTACTTATTATTGTGGAGGTAGATTTCGTTGACAAAAAAAGAAATTTTAAAAATGTGGGAAAAATATCACGAAATATGTTCTTTATATCGTGGGAAACCTCTACCGTCATTATTTGAATACGAAAGTATTCCCTTTCACTCCGAAATGGACGAAATCAAGGCAACAAGGGAAAGAAACCGTGAAATTGCCAAGAAAAACGCAGAAATTAAAGAAATAATTTATATATTAGAAAATGAGCATAAAATTGCAAATATTATTCAAAATTTAGCAGAAACATTTGATTTTTCTCTCAAAGATATCGAGGAAAATATTGGTTTTTACGATACTTTATTTGTTTTACCTTGGAATGAGATTTCTGATAGAGTGACATTTTTTTTTAGAATTATTGGGGTCAAAGGAAAACTTTTTCTCTGCAATGCGCATCGGAACGCCTAATGTGAGAGTAGATGAATTCGGCGATTTGCCCGGCAAAGTTTTTTTGGGTATTATGCATTATAAAAGAATACATCTCTTTAAAGATAAGCTGAATTCTCTTGCGGACACATTGTCATTACCAAAAAATGTTGCTGCTAAAATCTTTGTTTCAAATTTTAGATACCTTTACAATTCTGCGCAGGCGACAAAAGAGATTATCAATCAATGGTCTTCAATCTTAAATGTGACTAACAAACAATTAGGGCAAGCGTTAGAAAAACATCCATGTTATCTCTCTTATGGAAAAAATTATCAATTAAAAGATTTGATACAACATTTTATGTGTTGCTTTTCCATATCCAGAGAAGATGCGGTAAAAATTATAATGTGTTGCCCGGATGTTGTTGATGCACCACTTTGGTCAATCAAAGAAGCTTTACAGGAAGAAAAAGAGTTCCTTCCTGCAGTAGTGTCCAAAAAATCTTGGTTGTACCCTATATATTACATAGTAAATGTTCTTTGTGGAGGGTATGATTACGGCAATTACGAAACAGTATTGAAATTTCTAGAACATATAGAAAACAAAATAGGCTCAATTGTCGATGTGGAGTATGGAAATATGAGCCCATGTATAAGAGAAGGCACACGGTGGACTAGAAAAATCCCTTACCTTGTGCTGGTAGTAAAAAAGATGAATAGTGAGAATGAATATTGTTTTGTTTCACTCGGAAGTGGGTATCAAACATACCAAAATTCTCGCGAACCTCAAACAGCAGAAGCACGACTACTGAGGGCAATTTTCGGAGAAAAGTCAATTTCTCTCACTGAATTTATTGTTGATATTTCATCGTTATATGGTGAAGACTATGATAGAATTCTTGATAGACTAATCATAATGTCTGCAACAGGAAACATTACGCCTTGTGATTGTACTTTAAATGATGGAACTTCAATCGTAGTGGAAGATTTGATAGAAAATCAATACGAAAATTTTGAGTATGATGATATTTCATGCATATTCAGAACATTGGATGTAATTCCTACGAGTGAAATAGAAAAATACAGAAACAAATATACGAATTCGAAGATTACGAATTCGAAGAGTCCGATGAATAAAAAAATATAAGTCATTGCATACCTTTCTCAAATAGCAATCAATCGATAGAGTTCGATTTAGCTTGGCATTGGCTCACCCAAAAAACTCGAACACCTTTGAGGTGTTCGAGTTTTTTTGTTTTCCTTTGACGAATCGGACTGTGCAAATTGACGCTTGCGGCAATTTGCCATAGCGTGTGCCAAAATAGCTATGGAAACGCACCGCATTTGCGCACGCTTCAGTTCTGATTCTGCTACGGGTTATCAACAAAAAAAGGGGCTGTCTCATTAGGGTCGTACCCTAAAGGACAGTTTTGCAAGAATACGGTATATTTTGCAAGAGATATACCGTATTCTTGTTTTTTGTCCTTATGCTGATTTTTGGATTTCTTCTATCATTTCACGGATTTCATTCTCGTTGGGAATATCCATCAGACCAACAGCGGTAAAATAAACATCAAGCTTTACTTGCTTTCTTCCGTCGATCTTTTCGCTGTTGTGAACCTCAATCCGTCTTATGAGTCTGTTGACGATTTCGGGAGTAAGCTCCTCAATCTCGGTACACTTACGGATTGTTTCAAGAAAGATACGGAGATCCACCTTGTCCTGCTCGAACACCTTTAAGGAGTGTTCTGCTTGCGCAACCGCTTCTATAAGCGCTTTTTGTTCAGCCTCATATTTACCCATCATCTTGGAGAAACGCTCATCGGGTATTTTACCGAGCACGTTATCTTCATATAGGCGTTCAATCATTGTGTCGATCTCGGCAATTCTACGCTTGTCCTTTTCAATGGTAGCCTTCATATTTCGCACGTTCATTTCCTTTGTGATATTATGCTTCTTCGCGTACATATAAAGGAACACCGCTTCGTACTGTTGAATGAACAGAGCCACGCGCCGTACGAGTTCAAGCATCGTTTCTCTTAAAACGACCTCGCGGATATAGTGAATAGAGCAAGTGCCGCGCTTTTCCTTGTAAGCGGAACATCTGTGAAACTCTTGGTTTTCATTAACGCTTTTTGCAGCGCAGAAATAGAGCTTGGATTTACAATCGGCACAATACAGCAATCCCGAAAACAGACTTTCTCTGCCCGTGGCGGTGTTTCGTCTGCGACCATCGCGTAACTCTTGCACACGATTGAAGGTATCCTCGTCTATAATAGCTTCTTGGGTGTTCGGGATAATCTGCCATTCTTCCTCAGGGTTATGAACCGTTTTGTGTACCTTGTAGCTGACGAGAGTGGTTTTGAAATTAACCGTACATCCCGTGTATTGTCGGTTTGCCAAAATGTGTTTAATGGTAGAGGTTTCCCAAGCATATTCACCTCGTTTCGGCATAGAATTTGAGGTTTTTTGTCCAATTGACAAATAATATGCCGTGGGGCAAATGACCTTTTCATCCTCCAAACGATGAGCAATCTGCGTGGGACCGAGTCCTTCGATACATAATTGGAAAATATACCGTACCACTTTTGCCGCAGGCTCGTCCACCAACCATTGCTTTGGATCTTCTTCGGATTTTTTGTATCCATACGGAGCTATAAATCCGATGCGCTCACCCTTTTCGGCTTTCGCTTTCCAAACGGCGCGTATCTTTTTACTTGTCTGCGCCGCATACCATTCATTAAAGATGTTATTGAACGGCATCATTTCCGTACCGATGTTTTTCATCGTATCCACGTTCTCTTGGATTGCGATGAAGCGAACGCCGAGCGAGGGATATTTGATCTCCACGTATTTGCCAACGTCAAGATAGTTACGCCCGAAGCGGCTGAGGTCTTTGACGATAACCGTGTCTATCTCGCCGTTTTCAATCATCCTCTGCATACGTTGAAAATCGGGGCGGTCGAAGGTCGTACCCGAAACTCCGTCATCCACGAAAAACTGCGTATTGTGAAAACCATTGGAACGAGCATATTGGGATAAAATCTCCCTTTGATTCACGATTGAGTTACTATCGCCATCTCTCCCGTCGTCTTGTGACAGTCGGCAGTAGAGGGCGGTTATTTTATTCTCGGCTTGTTTTGTCATATAATCACCTTTTCCTTTCTGTAAGCCGAGCATTGCTGTAAGGTAGCCCTATTATACAATGCCCGGCGTATCCTTGCAATTCTGTCACATCAAATCATCGGTCAGCTTTTGGGATAGTATCAGATCCCGAAACTGCGAAAGCAGAGTGGCGTTGCCATCCTCGGCAAAGTGAGTGTTGACCACGTAATCCACAGTTCCGATGCGCTTTGTGAAATTGAGTGCCGTAGGATAAGCGACCACACGCAAATCACGCCTATCGTTTGTATAAGGTCTTGAATGCGGAATGTGGTCGTCCAAAATAATCGGCTCGTCGATGTTGATAGGCTCGCGTATAATAACGGCGCGCATATCGGGCATTTCTATTTTCTTTATCATAGGCACTCTCCTTTCATCTGCTCTCGTGTTCGCTTCGTTTTTTGAGTTGGCGAATACGCTCTTGTTCCAATAAATTCAAAATTGTCGCTTCGATTTTGGATACGGGAACACCGCGCCCGAAATATTTATCGAGCTTTTCCCGCTGTATCTTAACCGTTTCTTTTTGGTTCGGCTTTTCCTCGGTCATAATATCGAAGATGGTATCCATATCGAGCTTTCCTTCTTGGCTAAGCCGCTTCATACGAATGGCTTGGCTGAGGGATGGCGTGGCATCCTCGCTCTCAATGGTTGTAAGCAGGTCGTATTGCTCTTGTTCCTGCAAATGCGAAAGCTCTACGGCGGGGCGGAACGCGATGCGCCCCTCGTCCACCATATCGAGCAGTTCGGGGATAAGCAGATTCAGACGGATATAACGGAACACTTGGTCGCGGCTCTCTCCCGCAGCACTTCCGATCTCTGCCGCGCTGTCGATTGCCGACTTTGTTGCCATTGGCGACAAAGTAAGGTCGGTACGTTCTCCTTGTCTTTTCATCGCGTCCATCTTCATCTTGTACGCCTTGGCTTTCTCACTCGGTAGGATATGCTCTCGGTAAAGGTTGGAGTCCACCATTTCAAGAATGGCGTCCTCACGGCTAAGCTCCTTGACGATAGCTGGGATTGCTTTCATACCGAGCTTCTGACACGCGAACAAGCGGCGGTGTCCCGATACGATTTCATATTCGCCATTCACTAACGGGCGCACGATAATGGGTGTAAGAACGCCGTTGTTGTTTATGCTTCGTACAAGCTGCTCCATTTCCTCATTGTCAATGACCTTGTAAGGATGTTCCTCAAAGGCTCGGAGCGAGGTAACGGGAAGGTTGGTTACTGTAATTTTTTCTTTGCTCTTGGTTTCTGTCATCCAATGTCCTCCTTGTTGTTGATCTCGTTCATCTTGGCTCTTGCCAAAGCTCTGCGTTCCTCGGTGTAGGGATCGGTGATGCGGTAAGCGAACCTTTTCTTGTCAATTTCAAATGAAAGACATCCAAGCTCGTCATCGTCGGTCAGCCTGCAAAGTGTCGGGAACTTCTCGGCAAAGGCAAGTAGCCGCTTCTTCAACGCGGTGTTGTGCGTCCGTATGATTACGGGCGCAGGTGTTTCGTCAAAATAGATTTCTGTGGTTTTTTCATTCTTTTTCTTGTTTGTAATCATAAAGTCCTCTTAAATTGGCTTTGTATTTGAAGTAAGGCGTTTTTTGCTCAAAAAGGCTCGGTCAAGAGCGTGGAATTTTGCAGATTTTCCAATAGAAAACGCCTTTGTGGTGTGGGATACGTTTTGAGGTGCTAAAAACGGAAAAATGCCGTTTTTTCTCGCTCAAGACCGTAAAACTGCTTTCGCGGGCGGTAGCAATTTTCTACGGTCAAGACCGTATGCTTAAATTATCCGAGCATGGTGGACACGCGGTGTCCATCTTAAAATCAAAGATTCAAAATGATCCTTTGATCTCTCATTTTCAAGTGGTCAAAATGACCACTTGGAGCGCTACCTTCAAAGTGTCAAAATGACCCTTTGCTCTTTTGTGATCAAGTGCTCGCTTTGAGCACTTGATTTCATCGGGCTGTTTTCACCCGATGATCGTTAGGAAAACCAATGGGTCATTTTGACCCATTGGTTTTGGGGTGGGTCTCTGCGACCCAGCCCACATTACTTCTAAAATCAAGTTAGCAATTTGATAACTTGATTTTTATCTACCCTCGCGTCCATCCTTTTTGGGGACGGATTTTTGCTTTTCTTGTTCCAAGAGCTGCGGAAAATCGGTCAGCATTACGGTTCGCTCAACCGATGTGCTTCGGTCATATACGTCCTTGCACATAGCGAACTCCTTGCGAAGCGTTTTTAACTTTTCAGAGATAGCAAAAATCTCATCGCGTATTGGTTGCACCTGCTCGGGATCTTTCATCCAACGGATCTTGTTCCAAAGCGCTCGCCGTTCCTTACACAAGGCTTTGATTTGCCGATCAACCTTCAGCGCGTGTTGAATGAGGTCGTCCTTCGTATCAAGTCCGTACTTGCCGAGGAACTTAGCTTGTTCGGAATACATACGGGCGCGGCGAACGTCGTCTTTGATGGCGGCATAGGCTTCGGGGTTCTTGGGAATGACCTTCGGTATCGCACCGAGCAGATAGCAGTAGTGGAGGTAGAGCGCGTAAAGACCTTTCGGTTTCTCGGGTAAGGTAGGCTTGTAATAATGCATCGGTATCCAACTTCTTTCGCGCGCATTGCGCTTTATCCTTGCTTCAATGTCAGCCTCGGTATATCCCGCGCCGAGCTTGTCCAAGCGAAAGAATTTATTAGAACCATACGGCTTGATGCGGAGATATTGACCTCGACGCTCAAAGGTATATCCGAGTGAACGCATACGATTATAGAAATACTGAACGAGATATTCAAAATTTGCTACCGCATCAATGTCCGCGCGAATCTGATCGCGTATGGTTGGAATACCTTTCTTCTCGGCGTGAACCTCCGCAATATGCTTTGCTCCTTGCTGCTTCGGCTTCTCGATGACCGACAATCCGTACTCCCTGCAAAGTCTGTCCGAGGTGTCGCGCATCAGTTTATAACTTGCCTTGCAATCGTGATAGCGTTTGCCCGAGAAGCCCGTTGCCGATAGACAAAAGTGATTGTGTACGTGCCCGCGATCTATATGGGTGGCGACCACAACAGGAAAGTCCTCGCCCCATAGCTCGTTGGCAAGCTGAACTCCGATAGCGTGAGCAATGTCGGGAGTAACCTCGCCGGGCTTGAAGGATTGGTAGCCGTGATAGGCTTGAATGTCTGAAATATCCGTGTCCTCCAAGATAGTAAGCATCACCTCGTTCGCGTTTTCGGGCGTGCAGTTGATTCCCGTGACAAATTTCTTTTCCTCCGTTGTGAAATGGTCATAGGGCAGACCGAGAATTTCAGCGGCAAGTCTTTCAGACTCATCAAAATTTTTGTTCTCAATTTTCATTACAGTTTTGTTCTTATTCGCGACGTAAGCGAGCAGCTTACTTACGTGTGCGCTTACGTCCCAAATTTTAGTTGTTGCCAAATACCTTCACTCCTTTCTTTGCATACTCTTGTTGGATTGCTCCAAGCACCTTCATTACCTCGTCGGCGGTGCGTTTGTATTCAAGCTCATCCACAAATCCAAGCGAGTGCGCCTTCGCCGCGATCTGATTCATACTTACACCCAAACGTCTTAGCTCACGAGTAAATTCTTTCACCTCCACCGAGGGCGGTTCAATGGGAGCGATCCATTGAATGACGAGTCGGAGATACTTACTCTTGTCACGCCCGAAGGTCTCCGCATTTTCGCAAAGCTTCTTGTATTCCTCATCATTCAAATAAAACTTGACGAGGTTCTTGCGCTTGCGCCCGCCGGTTACTTTAACTTGCTTTTCTTCCATTTGAATTGTCCTCCTTAATTTTTCAAAATTTTGTTGCGGATTTCTAAGTACGGGGGTCTGGGGTTCTCCCCACCTTTCGCATTTTGTGTCCACAAATGCAGTGCTTGTCAAGAACATCGACGGACTGCAAGTCCGTATTAAAATAGAGGTAAACCCTCGCATCCGACTCGCCGTTTCTACCTTCCGAGAAAGCACTCAAAGTGGCTTTGACAAAACAAAAAAGACCCGTACTTACACACACGGATCACGGGAAACACCAAAAAGCGAACGGCGCACGTTCGCTAAAAAATGTCCCGCGCCTATGTATAAGTACGAGTCTATAAGCTCGTTTCGATAAGAGAATGCAAGCGCATTCAATGCCGGTTTAGTGGCTGATGGCGACGGATTTCTTGTGAAATAGATTACTGATCAGCGGCTAATGATGCCGCGCGTTCTGTCTTGTTTTCCAAGCGGCACGAGGTTCGTTCTCCACCGCAAGTATTCACGCGAAATATTATTATTCAGTTGTATAGAACTCAATTTG
>JBGVEW010000094.1:0-1838 GCA_045120465.1 Eubacteriales bacterium | reverse complement strand
GTCTTCGCCTCGGTCAGGAGCGCGTCGGAAACGGGTTCTCCGTTTTCATTCTCGGTGATGCCGCAGAGGGCTTCGAGCGCGGTGAGGAGCTTGGCAATCAGGAGAAGATTTTGATTGGTCTCGTCCGCCATGCGGTTCTGCTCCGACAACAGTGAATCCGAAGCGTTCAAAATGCTTTGGTAAAAATGCTTACGAATATCGTCCGCTTTCATTCCCCGCTCGCTCGGGTTATTGGGAAGCGCGTGGGCGGACGCGCGCAAAAGCCTTTGACGCACGTCATCCTCAATCTTTTGGATCTCCGTGATCTTCATCACGTCACCCCTTTCTTTCTCTTGTTGATTTTATAGGTTGCCGTAAAGCAGGAGAGGCTGCACGGCTTCGCTTTATCCGAGACAAAGCAAAATCGAATATAGTTGAACGGTGTGCGTGATGCCACCGTGTAGCTGTTTTGAAATCCCGTTTCAAAGGTAAACGCCCTGAAATCAAGATCCTCAAAGGAGAACGCCTCGACACCGCGCATCTCCCGCTCGCATAGGTCGCTTCGCGTTTCATAACCGAATGTCATCGGGCCGCGTGCAGTTGCATCCTCGGAGAGCGTCATGGAGAGCAGCATCTTGGACGCGGAATGATCTCCCATATCAAACGTCGGTGTCTGCCATACGCTCCGCACGGGACTTTCGTGAGTAATACGGATCGATACGTTTTCTCCCATGATCAGGTCGCTCAACTCCAGAATCGGACTGTCGGGGTCGCTCGTCTCGCGCAATCCAAAGGTCTGATTGGTCGCATATTCCACATACTCCGCCGTGACACCGCCCACGTTTGCCGCATAGTAGGTGCCTTCCAGCTTTTTTAAAATCGTGACGGTGCCGCCGCTCAGCATCAAGACCCGCCCCGCGTCGGTCATGGGAAATTCGGCAGGATAGAGCAATTCGTATCTCTCCCCGTCCGCGTCGCACAAGGAAAACCGTCCCTTCATTCGGTCTACCTCGCCGATGACGCACTCCGTGACCCCCGTTGCATTCTCTCCTTGATCCACCACCGTCACCGTATCCCCCTCGAATACGGTGTTGATCGCGTCGGGATTTGACAGCTCAAAATACAGATGATCCTCGCACCGCGTCAAATTCTTGGCGTAAACGGCATAATACGGCTTTGAACCGGTGGGGTTAACAAGCTCAATCCGATCGTTTTCCGAAATATTCCAATCCTTGGAGTAGATCATGCAATGAAACGTATAATCAACGCTGAGCTCCCCCGCACGCGGGATCATAAACGTGCGGTCGGCATACCCCTTTCCAAATCGGCAAAGTCGACCGTCCGACGTTCCAAACCAAAGAGAGCCGTCGATCTCGGCAAAGGTGCGCGCGGGGATATTGTCCCAGATCTGCCACTCGTATTGATAAAACGGGCTGTCGCCGCCCGTATAGCGGTATCGCGCGTCCGCAACGTAGCAAAAGCCGTCTGCCGCAAGGTAGTACTTTCCATCAAATACAATCCCAACGGCGTCGCGCAAATTACGCTCCCGCATATGCCTTTCAACGGTTCGTGCACGTTCCCTGACGGTACGAACGTTGGTAGCAAGGTTTTCTGCAAGCTCCACGGCATACACCCCGCGAGAGGAAAGAAAGACGCTGTCACCGTCCAGATTGGCACAGCACCACGGATTGACCGAGCACTCCGCCGCACTCCCCGCCTGCATCGAAAACACGGGAACGTACTTGTAAACGGTTTGCCCGAAATCGTCCACCGCGTCGCTTTCCACCGTATTGTAATGCCCCGTTTGGTAGTAGATCGCCGCCTCGCCCGCGCTCTTTTCCTTAAACACCGCCTGCGTG
>JBGVEW010000093.1:0-35483 GCA_045120465.1 Eubacteriales bacterium | reverse complement strand
CCAATTTCCAGATCTGTAATTCCAAAGTAGTGAAATGGACATAACAAATTTTCTTCTAATGCCTGCTGAAGGCGAATCTCATAAGCTATATTATGATCAAACAATTCAAATATATCAATTAATTCAAACAAAATCAAACGGAGGTGAACAGCATGGCAAAGGACGGAACCAGACGCGGCGGCGCACGCGTTGGCGCAGGACGACCGCGCAAGCAAAAGCCCGAAAATCCCGAAACGGTTTTGCAGATCGTGACGGTGACGGATGCGGAGCGGAGCAGCTTCCCGACGTTTAACCGTGATTTGTGTGATGCCAAAGGCGCGTATTCTCTGGCAGCCGCCGAGGACGTTTATTACAGCGTTTTCAAATTTGCCCGAGACAACGGCGCCGAGGGGCGCGTCCCAAAAGAGCTCGTCGAGCTGTTCGCCGTGACCTATAGCCGGTGGGTGCAGGTTGAAAAAGACATCAGCAAAGACGGTTTTACAGCTGAACACCCGACGACCGGCGCACCGTGCAAGTCGCCGCTGGTCGATGTGTCAAATACCTATTCCAAGCAGGCGCACAACTACTGGTATTCGATTTGGTCAGCGATCAAGGACGCAGAGCCTGACACTGATCATGACGATATGGACGCCATGCTTGATTAGGCGGCGGTCGCATGTTTGATTATAAACCGACACGGTTCATGGCGGCGGACTCTCACTATGACAAAGAGAAAGCCGACAAAGCCGTCAATTTCATGCAAAAGCTTTGTCACACAAAAGGCAAATGGTTTAAAAAGCCGTTTACCCTTTTGCCTTGGCAAGAACAGATCATCCGCGACATCTACGGCATTGTAAAGCCCAACGGAAAGCGGCAATTTACGACCGCTTACATCGAGATCCCCAAAAAGCAGGGCAAGTCAGAGCTTGCGGCGGCGGTTGCGCTAAAGCAGTTAGCAGCCGACGGCGAACAGCGCGCCGAGGTTTACGGTTGCGCTGCCGACACTAATCAAGCAAGCATTGTCTTTGACGTGGCAAAGGATATGGTAAACCTTTGCCCTGCGCTCAAAAAGCGGATCAAGTTCAATATTTCCAAAAAGATGATGACATACACGCCGACTAATTCACGCTATCAAGTGTTGTCGGCGGATTCAAAAACAAAACACGGTTTTAACGTCTCGGCGGTTGTGTTCGACGAGCTGCACACGCAGCCCGACCGCAAGCTATATGACGTTATGACCAAGGGCAGCGGCGATGCACGAGAGCAGCCGCTGTTTTTCTTTATCACGACTGCCGGAGACAATATCCATTCAATCTGTTACGAGGTGCACCAAAAGGCGCAGGACATTTTGACCGGCAAAAAAATTGACCCGACATTTTATCCGGTGATTTACGGTGCAGAAACAACTGACGACTGGACAGACCCAAAAGTCTGGTATAAAGCCAACCCGTCGCTCGGGATCACCGTTGACATCAGCAAGGTCGAGGCGGCTTGCAATTCAGCAAGGCAAAACCCGGCAGAGGAAAACGCTTTTCGGCAATTACGACTAAATCAATGGGTTAAGCAGACAGTGCGCTGGATGCCTATGGAAAAATGGGACGCCTGCGCCGGAGAGGTCGACCCCGAAGTGCTCAAGGGGCGCGTCTGTTACGGCGGTTTGGACTTGTCATCCACCGGCGACATAACGGCGTTTGTTCTGGTGTTCCCACCGCTGGAGGAGACCGACCCTTATATCGTGCTGCCGTTTTTCTGGATACCCGAGGAAAACATGACCCTCCGCGTCAAGCGCGATCATGTGCCGTATGATCTATGGCACCGGCAGGGCTATCTGGAAACGACCGAAGGCAACGTGATCCACTACGGCTATATTGAGCAGTTTATTGAAGAGCTGGGCAAGGTCTACAACATCCGCGAAATAGCGTTTGACCGCTGGGGCGCGACAGAAACCGTGCAGATTTTAGAGGGTATGGGCTTCACTGTGGCGCGTTTTGGTCAGGGCTTCAAGGATATGTCGCCGCCGACAAAAGAGTTGTATAAGCTTGTTTTGGAGCAGCGCATAGCACACGGCGGTCATCCCGTCCTTTGGTGGATGATGGACAACGTTGTTGTTCGAAAAGACCCTGCCGGAAACATCAAAATGGATAAAGAAAAATCTACAGAAAAGATCGACGGCGCGGTCGCTATGGTCATGGCGCTGTCAAGGGCAATTTTAAACGGTAATAACTCAGGAGCTTCTGTCTACGACAGTCGGGGGCTTTTGTTTTTGTAGGAGGAGAAAATGACGATCAACACACGTTCGAGGGACAAGCCCTTAGTTGATACGCGGCAACTGGAAGCCGCATTGCAGCAGGTGCGCGATCAAAAGAGAATGCAGACACAGGATATCGGCAGCGGCGTGCCGTTCATGCTGCGAAATTCGTCCGCCGGAAAGACGGTCACGACACAGACCGCCATGCAGTTGACAGTTGTGTGCGCGTGTGTCCGCATTCTCGCTGAGGCGGTGGCAGGCTTGCCGCTGCACATGTACCGCTATACAGAAAACGGCAAGGAAAAGGCAGTGGACAATCGGCTGTATTATCTGCTGCACGACGAACCAAATCCCGAAATGACGTCCTTCACTTTTCGTGAAACGATGATGGCGCAGCTGTTGACCACCGGCAATGCCTACGCTCAAAAAATCTTTAATAATCGCGGTGAGATCGTTGCGATCTATCCGCTGATTTCGGCACAAATGCAGGTGTTGCGTGACCCATCGGGGCGGCTGGTCTATCTCTACACCTACATGCCCGACGATTCAAAGCCGAACGACACAACGGTTGTGCCGCTGAAACAAGAAGAAGTTTGGAACATTCCCGGGCTTGGCTTTAATGGTTTGATCGGATTTTCACCGATTGAAATGGCGCGAAATGCGCTCGGCTTGGCAATGGCTACCGAAGAATACGGCTCAAAGTTCTTCGCCAACGGCGCGCAGCCGTCCGGCGTGCTGGAGCACCCGGGCACCATCAAAGACCCCGAAAAACTGAGAACGATGTGGCAAGCGCAATTCGGCGGCAGCGGAAACTCTAACAAGACTGCCGTACTTGAGGAGGGGCTGAAATATCACCCCATTTCCATTCCGCCCGACCAAGCTCAATTTTTGGAGTCCCGAAAATTCCAAATCAATGAGATTTGCCGAATGTACCGCATACCGCCGCACATGGTCGGCGATTTGGAGAAATCAAGCTTTTCCAACATTGAGCAGCAGTCGCTGGAATTTGTCAAATACACGCTCGACCCGTGGCTTTGCCGCTGGGAGCAATCCATGCAGCGTTGTCTGCTAAGTCGTGAGGACAAGCAGCGTTATTTCTGGAAATTTAACGTTGACGGTCTCCTTCGCGGCGACTACCAGAGCCGCATGCAGGGCTACGCCGTCGGCAGACAAAATGGCTGGCTCAACGCGAACGACATCCGCGAGCTTGAAAACATGGACGAAATTCCGGCAGCCGAGGGCGGCGACCTGTATTTGGTCAACGGCAACATGCTGCCGCTTGGGCAGGCAGGCAATTTTTATAACAACGGAGGTGAAGCACAATGAAACATTTCTGGAAATTCAGGAACAGCGCGGAGGATCCCGAAGTCCGCGTTTTGGAGCTGAACGGCACCATTGCCGAGGAAGGCTGGTACAACGACGACATCACGCCGGAGGAGTTCAAGGCTGATTTGATGGAAAGCAGCGGCGATATTACCGTGCTGATCAACTCACCCGGCGGCGACTGTGTGGCGGCGAGCCGCATCTATGCTATGCTGCGCGACTATCCCGGCAAGGTCACGGTCAAGATTGACGGCTTGGCGGCGTCGGCGGCGTCCGTTGTGGCGATGGCAGGCGATACGGTGCAGATGGTTCCCACTGCTTTGATGATGATCCACAACCCGTCCACCGTTGCATGGGGCGATCACGTCGATTTGGAGCGTGCCGTTTCCATGCTGGATGAGGTCAAAGAAAGCATTATCAACGCGTATGAGCTCAAGACCGGCATCACCCGGAAAAAGCTCTCCAACATGATGGAGGAAGAAACATGGATGAACGCCAAAAAGGCGGTCGAGCTGGGCTTTGCCGATGAAGAAACCGGCGCAGACGGCGCGCAGGCGTATGCGTTCTCTGCTTTGTCCGTCGCGCGAAATTTTACAAATAAGATCGCAGAAAAAGCGAAGAAACCCGACGGCATAACGGTCAGCAACCGCAAAGCCGCCTTGTATGAAAGACTTTTGAAATTTTAGGAGGAATCAAAATGACACTGAACGAAATCCGTCAGAAGCGTGCGGAGCACTGGGAAATGATGAAAAACTTCCTCGATTCTCACGAGGACAAAAACGGCAATCTGAACGCGGACGACGCGGCGACCTATGCCAACTATGAAAAGGTTATGGACGACTTTGACAAGGCTGTTGAGCGTGCGCAGAACCGCGAGCAGCGCGAACAGCAGATGGGTCAGTTTGCCAACAAGCCCCTCACCGGCGGTGTAGGCGGCAGCAACAAGAGCGGCAAGACCGGAAGAGCGTCGGACGAATACAACGCCGCGTTCAACAACTACATCAAGACCAAGCGTGCAAGCAACATCTTGCAGGAGAGCGTTTCGGCAGACGGCGGCTATCTGGTGCCGACTGAGTTTGAGCGCGTGCTTTATGAGGCGCGTGATCAGATCGACCCCATCTTTGAGCTTGCAGGCAGGATCACGCTCGGCTCCCTCGAAAAGAATGTCCCCTATGTGGCGTCTCGCGGCGCGGCAGCGCTGATTGCCGAGGGCGGCGCCTATCCCGTCAACAGCGACCAGTTTAACATTGTCGTTTTCCACGCGTACAAGTTCGGCAGAATCATCCAGGCAACCGACGAGCTGATTGCCGACTCTGCCTTTGACATGTACACCTACTGCGCGGAAAGCCTGGGCAGAGCGAACGGCGAGGGTCAGGCTCCCTACCTGTGGACGGGCACCGGCACAAATCAGCCGCAGGGCGTGTTGACCGCCGCAGGAGCAGGCGTTACCGCCGCTGCCGCCGCTGCCGTTACCGCTGACGAGATCATCGACCTGTATTATTCCCTTAAAGAACCGTACCGCAGGAATGCCGTGTGGGTCATGAACGACGCGACGGTGAAGGCGATCCGCAAGTTGAAGCTCACCGGTACCGGCGAATATCTCTGGACTCCCGGCTTTGGCGTTGCTCCCGACACGATTCTCGGCAAACCCCTGCGCACTTCCGAGAACATTCCGACTCTTGCGGCAAGCAAGGACGTCATGGTGTTCGGCGATATCAAGGCAGGTTATAAAATCGCGGACAGACGCGGCTTTGAGTTTAAGATTCTCGACCAGCTTTACGCCGCAAACGGCGCGATCGGCTTCCGTGGCACTTCTCGTATGGACGGCAGAGGCGTCCTGGCGTCTGACGCGATCAAAAAGCTCACGACGGCGGCAGCCTAACGCAGGAGGTGAACGGCAGTGGACATGCTCGAAGCAGTCAAAAAGAATTTAAATATTGATTTTTGTGACGATGACGATTTCATCAAGCAAAAAATCAGCGCTGCCGTGAATTATGCCGAGGACTACCAGCATGTGGCGGCAGGATATTACAGCGAAAATGCAATGCCTGCCGCCACGGAGCAGGCGGTCGTTATGCTTGCGTCTCATTTTTATGAATCACGCGACGGCTCAACCGGAGGCTTTTGGGCGAATAGCACGCAAGCCGCCGACAAGGTGTATGAGAGCGTCAACGCGCTGCTGCGTCTCGGACGGGATTGGCAGGTGTAGCCATGAGCTTGGGACGCATGAATTGTTTGATCTCCATTGTCAAACGCACAATTTCAACGGACAGCGAGGGCTTCAAAACCGAAAAAGAATCCACCGTACTGGAAACGCGCTGTTATCATGAACAGCGCCACAGTTCCCTGCGGTGGACGAATTTAGCGGCGTTTAGTGAGGCAACCGACCGCTTTGTTTTGCGGTGGGTGCCGGGCATAACGGTTGAGACGGGGTATTTTCTTGACTGTCACGGCACGAGATACAAGATTTTGTCCGCCGAAAACGTAGGCGAGCGCAACATGTATCTGGAAATCTACGCACAAAGGGCGGTGGGCAGTCTTGGCTAAAATCAAGCGGTCCGTTAAGATCACCTTTGACGAAGAGTTTGAAGCGAAATTGATAGCACTCGGCAAGCATTCGGATGAGATTTTGGAAAAAGCTATGGACGCCGGAGCGAAGGCGGCGCTTCCCGTTGTGCGTGACAATTTAAAAAGTGCAATCGGGCGTGGGAACCAATCACCCGACCGTTCGACCGGGGAGCTGCTTGAAACTCTCGGCGTTTCGCCGGTCATGGTTGACCGCAACGGCATAACCAACGTAAAAATAGGCTTTTATGAGCCACGCAGACACCAATATCCAGCCAAAAGGAAACGAAGTTATTATACCATCACCAACGCCATGATCGCGAATGTGCTGGAATACGGTAAGCACGGACAGCCGCCGCGCCCATGGCTCAAGCGTGCCAAGACGCAGGCGACAAAGGTGTTCCGCGCCAAGATGCAGGAAGTGATTGACGAGGAGGTCGAAAAGCTGTGAACATTTTAGAACAGTTGCAGGCGATCATTGAGCCACTCGACGTCCCTGTCGAAACTGGTATTTTCACCAATCCGGCGCCGCCGCAGTACGTCGTGATCGTGCCGCTGATTGAAACCTTTGAGATGGACGCCGACGACATGCCGCTTGCGGAAACGCAGGAGGCGCGGATCTCGATTTTTTCAAAAAATAATTACATCACATTAAAAAACAGAATTGTCCGCGCTGTGCTGGCGGAAGGAATGACCGTCACACAGCGGCAATTCATCGAATACGAAACCGACACGGGCTACTACCACTATAACGTGGACGTAGCCCATTATTACGATTTGGAAACGGAGGAATAAATTATGGCAACAATCGGACTGGACAAGCCCTATTTCTCAATCATCACCGAGGACGCCAACGGTCAAGAGACATACGGCGAGCCGGAGGTCATGGCAAAAGCCATTCAGGTAGATTTGACCGTGAACACCTCGACCGCCACGCTTTACGCCGATGACGGCGCAGACGAAACCGTTAACGAATTTGTGAACGGCACACTTTCTATGGGTCTCAACGACCTTTTGAGCGCGGTTGCGGCGAAAATACTCGGCGCAAGAGTAGACCAAAACGGCGCGCTGGTCAACAGCACAGACGACATTGCGCCCTATGTGGCGGTGGGATTCCGTGCGAAAAAACCAAACGGCAAATACCGTTATTTCTGGCTTTACCGCGTCAAATTCGGCGTACCTTCCACCAATCTGGCGACCAAGGGCGAGTCCATCACCTTCCAGACGCCGACCATTGAGGGTACCATCATGCGCCGGAACAAACCCGACACGCAGGGCAAGCACCCGTGGAAAACAGAGGTCACCGAGGGCGACACCGGCGTGGCGGCGGCGACAATCAGCGGCTGGTTCAGTGCTGTTTATGAGCCGTCATACGCGGTGTAGGGAGGTAACGGCTGATGAGCGAGCGCGGCGCAATGATTACTCTTTGTGGTGAAGAATATGAAATGATTTTAACCACAAAAGCAACGAAGGACATCAACAGCAGATACGGCGGCTTGGGCAAGCTCGGCGACCGGCTTTCACAGTCTGAGAACTTCGAAGAGGTCATAGATGAGCTTGTGTGGCTTTTGACCCTGCTTATCAATCAGGGAATCGCGGTGGAAAATTTCAAGCGTAGAACGCGCGGCAAAGAATACATCCCGATTTTTAAGCCCGAAGAAATTGAAATTTTGACCTCTCCCGCCGATTTTGCCGACTACAAAGACGCGATTTTCGAAGTGCTGAAAAAGGGCACCGAACGCCACATCAAGAGCGAGGAAAACCCAAAAAACGTGACAGTCGGGTAAGCGGCGATGAGCTGTTTACCCGACTGTTATATTTTGGGCTTGCACACCTCCACCTCTCGCAGGAGGAGGTGTGGCTCATGCCGTTCGGTGAGCTGCTCGATCTGATCGAGTGTCACAAGCAGTATTACGGCATCGCTAAGCCGTACAAAGAAAAAACGATTGACGACATTATTCCGCCGGGACTGTAGGAGGTGAGCCGATGTCGGGAGCATATATAAAATTTGGAGCCGAGGGCGAACGCGAATTCAAAAAAGCGCTGGACGAAATCAACCAAGCGTATAAGGTGCTGGGCTCCGAAATGAAGCTGGTGCAGTCGCAGTTCGACAAAAACGACAATTCCGTTGAAGCACTGACCGCGCGGAATGAGACGCTCAACAAGCAAATCGACGCGCAAAAAGACAAGATAGCCACACTGAAAGCGGCGCTTGACAATGCCGCCGCGTCCTTCGGCGAGAACGATTCGCGCACCCAGAAGTGGCAAATTGACTTGAACAAAGCTCAAGCCGCGCTGAACAGCATGGAGCGCGATCTAAAGAAAAACAATGACGCGATTGAGGAAGCGGGAAAATCCATGGATGAAGCCGCCGAAGCTGCGGACGACATGGGGAAAGAAATTGAGGACAGTGGCAAAGCTGCGGAGCGTTCTGAGGGACGCTTTAGCGGTTTAGGAAGCGCTTTAAAAGGGATTGCTGGAACCATGGCGGCGGTCACTGCAGCAGCAGCAGCGGCTGCAGTCAAAATTGGCAAGGAAGTTGTGACAGCCTATGCTGATTTTGAGCAGTTATACGGCGGCGTTGAGACGTTGTTCGGTGCAGGCGGTCAAAGCTTGGAGGAATACGCGAAATCGGTAGGCAAGAGCACGCAGGACGCAAAAAAAGAGTTTGAACAGTTAGAGAGCGCGCAGAAAAAAGTTGTTGACAATGCACGTGACGCATTTAAGACGGCAGGTATGTCAGCGAATGAATACATGGAAACCGTGACAGGTTTTTCTGCTTCACTGATTCAGTCGCTGGGGCGCGGCGAGCAGCAAGACCTTGAAGCATTGAAATCAAGCCTTGACGCACAGCTTCAAGAAACCAAATTTTCATTAGAAGATGGGTATAAAGAAGTAAAAAAGAACTGGGACGCGCGTATTGCACTTGCCAAGAAAAACAAAGACGAAAATGTCAATGTTTTGATAGAGCAACGCGATCAAGAGCTGACCATGTTAAAGCGCAGCAATCAAGTTAAGCTTGATGAAATGAAAAAGCATAATGCAGCACAGCTCAAGCAGGCAGATGAAGCAAATTCAAAGAGCGAAAAATCGGCGGCAAATATGGAAAAAGCCGCTGAGTTAGCTGATCAAGCTGTTGTTGATATGGCTGACAACGCCAATAAAATGGGAACAGATATTGCTTCCATACAAAACGCCTATCAGGGTTTTGCAAAACAAAACTATACCATGCTTGACAATCTCAAATTAGGTTATGGCGGCACAAAGGAAGAAATGCAGCGGCTCATAAAAGACGCTGCGGCGGTAAATGATTCGGTAGACGAAAACAGCTTGGCGTTTGATAATATCGTTATCGCAATTCACACAATGCAAGAACAAATGGGCATTGCAGGAACAACGTCAAAAGAAGCAATGGGCACTATTTCCGGCTCCATTGATATGACAAAATCAGCATTTGAAAATTTTGTAACAGGGCTTGGAGATAAAAATGCAGATATTAAAAAATTGACCGGCGATATTGTTGTAGCGTTTCAAGCTGTCGTCAAAAATATTCAGCCTGTACTAAAAAATATCGCCGCCGCATTGCCCGAAGCTGTTTCTGCAATTTTAGATGCGGCAAAAGAACTCTTACCGACTTTTTTAGACACTGCAATTAATCTTATTACAGAAATCGTCACGTCCATCAGCGAATCCCTGCCCGAAATCCTGCCGGTGCTGTTCGACGCGCTGTTTTCACTGCATGATGCACTGTTAACGGACGGTTTACCGACGCTACTCGATTCGCTGATGAAGGTCGCTGGGAAATTGCTCGACAGTTTTTGCGAAAAAATTCCCGAACTTTTGAACAAATTAATTACTTTTATCGGAAATATTGATTTGGGCAAGCTTTTGGAGCAATTCCTTGGCGCGGTTGAAAAAATCGCCGCTATGATCGCCGACAATCTGCCAACTATCGTTGACAATCTGGCAAAAGCGATCATAAATCTGATCAAAACAATCGACTGGAAAGAGCTGATTGCATCAGGCAACCGCATTTTGCTGTCTATTACGGACGGAATTTTGAACGCTATTCCGTCACTGATCGACGCGCTTCCGGATCTGATAGAGGCTATCATTGACTTTTTGACAGACCCCGAGACCGTGATCGAGCTTGTCAAAGGCGCGGTCAAGCTCGTTTTTAAGCTGATCGAAAAATTGCCCGAGATTTTCATGCACTTAATCAGCGCTATTGGCAGGGTTGGCAAAAAACTGATTGAAGGGTTATGGGAAGGCATCAGCAAAGCAGGCGGCTGGCTGTGGGAGAAAATCACCGGTTTTTTCGATGGAATCGTGGACAAAATCAAAGGCTTTTTTGGCATTCACTCGCCGTCCACCTTATTCCGCGATGAGATCGGCAAAAACTTGGCGCTGGGCATTGGCGACGGCTTTGACCGCGAAATGAAAACCGTTGCCAAGGACATGGAAAACGCCATTCCGACCGATTTTGACGCGGATGTGCAGTACACCGTTGGCGCGGCAGGCGGTTATCGCGGCGCGGCGTTCGGCGGAGGCACCTCCAACGCCTACAATCAATCTTTTACGATCAACATCAACGTTGACCACATGGACAATGATACCGATTTGAACGCGCTGGCGACGAACCTCTCCGAAATCATCGCGCAGCAGACCATGCAGAGGGAGAATGTGTATGCATGATTTTACATTTAACGGCGTTTCTTTGCGTTCTCTCGGCGGCAGGATCACCGAGGCGCCGTTTCACACGGTGGCAAGCCGCGACGTGGAGCAGGTCAAAATCTACGGTCAGAGCGGCGACGAGGTGATTGACAACCAAAGCTATAACAATGTGCCTTTTACGGTCAAAATCGCCTTTATAACGTACAAAACCGCTATGACGGCAAATGATATTGCCCGAGCCGTTATTGACTGGCTGGCGCCGTTGCAGGGCGCGTATTATACCTATACAGACTCGTGGAACGACGGCTATTTTACCAAGGCGCGGCTGACGAATTTTGACGAGGTAAAGCGCGAGTTGCGCACGCTCCTAACGGCGACGCTGAAATTTTCGCGCGTGCCGTTTTGGTATAGCAACAGTGGCTTGACGCCGGTTGAATATCTCAACGGAAACGCCGACAATGTGCTGCACAATCCGGAGTCATACGACGCGGAGCCGATCTATCAATTCATTTCGGCACGCCCGAGCGGCGACACGGTAAACGTCACGGTAAACGGTCAGACCGGCTCGGCGCTGCTGTCTGATAGTGATTATCCGCGGGACACAATCTATTGTTTTGATAATGTCAGGCGGCAATTTTATTTTGAGGCGGCAGGACAAAAGCATTATTTGAGCGCTGTTTTACTGCCGGATCTGCAACCGGGCGATAACGTGATTAAATTTAATTTGAATGGCAGTTTAACGACTGGCAGCTTTAGCCTAAAGATCATACCAAATTGGAGGCGGTTATAATGCTCCCGTTGCTCTACGAATCGACGCACCCGATACCGTCTCCCAACCGCTTGCAGTATCTCGGACGGCTGACCAAATGCAAAAGCTGTGTGGTGACAAGTCAAATCAACAACAATTATGATCTGTCGGCGGCTTTTTTGATCACCGACGAGCTGCTCGGCGAGATCCGGAATCAGCGCTTTTTGCTTGTGAAGCCTAACCCCTTTGACCCGCCGCAATTCTTTGAAATTTATAATTATTTTGAGGAAAACAACACCGTGACGGTCAAGGGCAGGCACATCAAGCACTGCGCCTATAACAACATGATCCTCGACGTTTTCACGCCGACAACGAACGTCACAACGCCGCAGGGGCATTGGAACGTAATCGAGCCGCTTTTGTACGGTGATAACTTTTTTAGTTTTTCGTCCGCTATAACGGCAACAGCGGCTATGCAGACCGGCTGGAGCCGTGCCGGAACCCTCGGCGATTTTTTCAAGGAAATGGCGACCGTTTTTGGCGGTGAGTTTTATTATGACAATTTTGATGTGTCATTTTTGCAGCGGCTCGGCTCCAAGAAAAACTATGTACTGCGGTGGAACCGGAACATTACCGACCCCAAGTTGACACTGACCGCCGATAATGTCTATTCGCACGTCGTCGCATATGGTAATTTTAAGGTCAGCACGCCCGGCGGAAACAGTGTAGACACGGTGCTCTGTTCTAATCCGGAAAGAATCGGCAGCGGTCAAACGCTATACAAAATCTACATGTATGACGCGACCAACACATTTGACAATACAGAGATCAGCCGCGACCAGATAATGGATTATAGAGTTTCTTTGCACAACCGCGCCAGAGCTTTTGCCAACGGCGCCGGAAACGCCGTGCAGACAGCCGAAAGCCCGAATTTGACCGTCAATTATCGCCCGATTTTGGACGAAATGAGCGCCGTCGGATTAGGTGACACGGTAGACGTCGAGCTGAAAAGTGGTCGAATCGTTGAAGCGCGAATAACCAAAACAAGCTATGACAGCCTCGCCGAACGGTGGACGTCCATCACGCTCGGCAACGAAATTTTGAAAGTATCTGATTTAATAGCAAAGGTCAGGTGAAAAAATGCTGAAACAACCAATTTACTACGAATTTAACCTTGACGCACGCACCAGCCCGTCAAAGCTGATCGCGATATCACACGTTGACGACAAGTACAGTGAAGTGCTGGAGGTTGCCGTCAAGCAGAACGACCGCTTTGTCTACATGGGCGGCGCGACCGTCATTGCGCGAATGGTTTTGCACAGAGATAAAGACTATCTGCTCAGCGATACCGTGCCGTGCACTGTCAACGACAACGGCAACATTCTGATCCCGTTTGACAACGCCGTTGTCAAGACGTTGCAGGGCGTCGTCAAAATCGAGGTCAATATCACACGTGACACGGACGAGCTGACGCTGCAATTCCCGTTGTGGGTGTCCGTCACCGGCTCCATCCTCGATAACGCCGAAGTCACGCCCGAGAGTGAGGGCACAATCCCCGACCTGCTCAAAGACGCCGCCGACGCGCTGGAGGACGCCACGGAAGCACTTGATAGGCTCGGCAGCTACAACAATTTGGAGGACAAGCCGCAAATCAACGGCGTGACGCTTAGCGGCGACAAAACGTCTGACGTGCTTGGAGTTGCAGGATGGAAAATCGCGGCAATTGATAACTGCATAGAGGACGGCGTACTGTATTCAACGCAGATTAACAATCAGGCTGCATATGTGTTGGCAAGGAATATAACTACTGATATTACACAATATGCTTTTTGCCGTGATGGTCGTGTGATGTGGCGTACACGGCAGGCAGAAGCACAGTGGCAGCCTGCCGGAGAGTGGAGCGCGTGGGAAGAAATCGGATCGAAGATCGCGTCGGGCGTCGTCAATCAAAACGGCACTATTACATTTTTCGACGAAAATGGTGATCCGCTCTTCACCACCACGGGAGAAAGCGTTATCGGAGCAGACGGCTATTCGCCCACTGTATCAACTACCAACTTGGACGCACAAACTCTTGTGACGGTCACTGATAATAACGGAGCGCACAATTTCTACGTTAAAGACGGTTCCAGCGTCACGAATGCGGCTGTCGATGAAAACGGCGATCTAATTATATCCATTCAGCAAAAGCCCACAAGCAGCGTCCACCCGACAATCCATACGCTGGAGGTCAATGCAGGGCATGTCGTAGGCGCGACGGGTGCAAAAGGTGACAAGGGAGATAAAGGCGACACCGGCAACGATTATGTTTTGACCGAGCAGGACAAGACAGACATTGCGGACATTGTATTGCAAGAACTGCCGACGACACAGGGGGTGCTTTATGGCAATTCGAGTGATTGATGATACAAAGCTGCAAAATATCGCCGTTGCGATTCAAGCAAAAGATAACGGCGGTCAAATGACGGTTGATGAAATGCCGACAAGGATTGCAAATATCCCTACTGGTGGTGGAACGCTAATTCCAAAAACAATAACCGAAAACGGCGTTTATAATGCAAGCAGCGATAATGCTGACGGATATGATGTTGTGACGGTTGGTGTACCTGAAAAAGATGAATATGCTATGTTGGTGGCGGTAATGAACAAAACTGCAACTGAAATTATTTCTGATAAAATAAATGAGATTGATTCGTTTAGTTGTGGTAACAATCAAGCACTGGAAAGGGTTATACTAAATTCTGCAAATTTTTACGGTTCTCTGTACCCAAATGGAAACTCATACGTGTTTTATAATTGCCAAAAATTAAAGTATTTATTGTTTCCGAATAGTGTTGACAAACCCCAGATGGGCTTTGGCAATTATTATGCGCAGAACTGCGTAAATTTGCTTCTGGTTATTGTAAATGCAATTAATAATTTGGGCGGTTCTTCGTTTATTGGGTGCAGTAGTTTAAAAACATTTATAATAAAAAAGAATGACCAGATTCAACAGTTAGGAAATTCAAATATTTTTAATAGTTCTGGTATTTCATCCGGAACTGGTTTTGTTTATGTTCCAGATAGTTTGAAATCAAATTATCAAATTGCAACAAATTGGAGCTACTATTCTTCTCAAATTAGAGGTTATCAGGATGCTCCAAATTATTCAAGTTCAAATCAATATACCGTTGGCGATGTGTGTAAACATAATAATAAATTCTATGTGTGGATAAATCTAACAGACGGAAACTCAGAACCAACAAACGCAGTTGATACCTATACAGACTGGTATTGTGTTGCAGATATAGAGGTGATATAAATGGCAAAAGGCGATAAAGTAACAGGCGCGTATTACGTGACACGTTTGGACGGAGTTAATCTATTCAGATTTGCAGTACCGAACATAAAGTGCACAGATAAAGACGGTAATGAATTTTGGGATAAACCGCAATTCAAAATCCGTCAAGATCAGACCGGTATCGAATACGACGAAGCGATTGACGTTGAGGGGGCACCATACACCTACACCGAAACGGATATTCCGGCAGAGAGCGAACCCACACCGATTGACGAGGTGACAAAACTGAAATCCGATGCCTACGACTATCTGACAGGAAGGAGCGCCGCTGATGAATAATCCATACATGAAAGAAGCCGAAGAAATCCGCAATGCGATTGACATTTTTGCCAAGAACCAAACGGACGAAACGCTGCTTGACAACAAGGCGGCGTTTGAGCCGTGGCGCTCGGGGATTGCCGCCGAAAAAGACAAAATCTATCGTTTTGGTGATGATCTTTACCGCTGCATCCAGCCGCACACAACGCAAGGCGACTGGACGCCGGACAAGGTCCCGGCGCTGTTTGTCAAAATCAGTCTGGAGGAGTATCCGCAGTGGAGGCAGCCCACCGGTGCGCACGACGCCTATAACAAGGGCGCTAAAGTCTCCGACGAGGGCAAACACTGGATCTCAAACAAAGACGTAAACATCTATAAGCCCGGACTGGTGCCCGGCGATTGGAGCGAAGTTGAATGAAAGATTTTGTACAAATTCTATTTGCCGGAGCGGTGGGCGCTTTGGCGGCATATTTTAACGTTTTGGCAGTGCCGCTTGTGGTGCTGGTCGCGGTTATGCTGATCGACTGGATCACCGGCTTGGCAGGCGCATCCGCGACCGGCAAACTCAACAGCCGCGTCGGCGTGATCGGTATTGTCAAAAAAGTCTGCTATCTGGCGCTGGTCGCGGTCGGCATGGTGGTCGATTATCTGATTTTGTCGGCGCTGGTTTCCATCGGCATCAGCTTGCAAATCAATTATTGTTTTGGCATGATCATCACCGTCTGGCTGATTATCAACGAGCTGATCTCGATTTTGGAAAATCTCGGCGAAATGGGCGTGCCGCTGCCGGGGTTTCTGGTGGGCATGATCAAGACGCTTAAAGGCAAGGTTGAGGAACAGGGCGGCAGGCATTATCAAGATAAGGATTCGGGGGAGTAAACTATGAAAAAATTATTTATCAGTCAGCCCATGCGCGACAAAACTAATGAGCAAATCAAACAGGAACGCGAGAAAGCCGTCAAAATTGCACAAGAGTTAGTTGGCGAAGAAATTGAGGTGATAGACAGCTTTTTTGAAAATGCGCCCCACGATGCAAAACCTTTGTGGTTCCTTGGAAAGTCGTTGGAATTACTCTCTACTGCCGATGTTGCATTTTTTGTGAAAGGGTGGGAGGAATACCGTGGCTGTAGAATCGAACAGTTAGCGGCATCTCAATATGGTATTCCTGTGCTCCAAGAGGGGGTGTGAACATGAGTCTGATTAAGGCTAAAGGTGTGGACATCTGCGTACATAACGGTGACGTGGATTTCGATATTCTCAAAGCCTACGGCGTGCAGTTCGTGATGATCGGCATGGGCGACAGGTTCCACGAAAATGTGCGCAAGGCGGAGGCAGCAGGCATGCCGTGGGGCGCCTACTACTATACCTATTCGCTCAGCGCCGCCGAGGACGAGCAGGAGCTGCAAAAAATCCTTTCACGGCTCGAGGGCTTGCGTCCGACATATCCGATTGCGCTTGACGTGGAGGACGCAGACGACTACAAGAAAAAGCGCGGCGGCTGGAACCGCGAAAACGTCAGCCGAAACGCTCGGTATTTACTTGACGGGCTTAAACGCGCGGGCTACTATCCGATGATCTATACAGGATTTGAAGAAACCGAAAACTATATTGACCGTGACATATACACAGGCGTCGACATGTGGTTTGCACACTGGGCGAGCAAGTGCGGCTACACGGGCGACAACCTGAGCATGTGGCAATATGGCGGCGAAACGAACGAGCTTGAGGAAAACTTTATCCCCGGCGTCGGCAAGATCGACAAGGATTTTTGCTACAAGGACTATCCGACCATCATCAAAAGCGGCGGCTATAACGGCTGGAACAAGGACAGCGGCGAGCCGGAACCCGAACCCAAGCCGGAGCCGGAACCAACGCCCGAACCCGAACCCGAGCCGGATTCAGACGCGCCCGCGCTTCCTCCGGACGCGCCGACGGTGGCAACCGTGCAGACGTGGCTCAATGATAACTATAACGCCGGTCTGACGGTTGATGGTATCTACGGCAGGCTCACCAAGGCGGCGCTGGTGTGTGCTCTCCAAACGGAGTTAAACCGGCAGTGTGACGCCGGTCTTGTCGTGGACGGGATATTCGGACCGTGTACCAAGGCGGCGGTGTTTAATGTTGGCGCCGGCAGGCAAGGCAACATCACGCGCGTTTTGCAGGGACTGCTGATCTGCAACGGCTTTAATCCCGGCGGCTTTACCGGCTTTTTCGGCGCAGGCACCGAGGCGGCGGTGCGTGAGTTTCAATATCGCGCCGGTCTGACGGTTGACGGCGTGGCAGGCAAGGCGACGTTTGCGGCGTTGTTCGGCTAACTTGCCGGAAACATCTCGAAAAAAACAATAAGCCCCTCCGGTCAACCATCGGAGGGGCGGTTTTTTATGTGAATCACGGAATAAAAGTTTGATAATCTTTCCTTTCTTCGTCTTCTTCGCAATAGTTTAATGCACCATAACAACCTAATATATAGCCAGTATTTCTAAAATGTGCTTCAAATTTGATTTTTGCTATTTCAATTGCTTCGGCATATGTCGCTGCGTTGACAAATGTATAAACTTTTCCACAATATATGGTTCCATTTTCGGGAATTAAAGTTTCTTCTTTTGCGTTTGAATTTGCAGATCTGGACAATTCTGCGTTTACAGTTATTTTTCTAATCATTTTTATTCCTCCAATCTTTGTATTTGCCGGATTTTATGCGACCGTCTGTGTTGGGTGTGCCTTCCTCAATCAGCCAATCACGACCGACCTTGACCGCCGGAAGCTTGCCGCGCCCTGCCTTTTGACGGGCTGACGCCGGATTGATACCGACGCGCTCAGCCCATTGTTTTAGTGGAATCAATGACATATAATCACCCCTCCAAAATAATTAACCAACTGCGATTTGTTCGTTTCCAAAAATAATATAAACAAATCCGGATTGAATTTTTGTTTCAATACCTTTAGAATTTAATATTGCGGCAAGTCTTTCGTTGTATTCGCCTTGCCTGGATAGAAACAGATCTATATAATCCACTTTATCGCTGTATTCCGCTTCCATCGTTTTTATTAATTCTTCGCCGGCTTGCTGTGCAAACGCTAAAATTTCATTTTTGGTCATGTTTTATTCCTCCCTTTAATTAATATGCTTTGTTGTTGAGACGGTTGAAAAGATTCACAACTTGTTATATTGCTAATAATTTGCTTCCAATTTGGAAAAACATTGTATCTCTGTTGTCGATCCAGAATTTTGAATCCTGTGTGCGGTTGTAAAGGTCGATTATTGTATTGATCGCGTTTTCGTTCAGTACAGTATCAACTCTTTTGCGTGCATCATTTAATTTGTGATCAAACGTGAGTTCGGTCAAACCGCATCTTTCCTCAATTGCTTCGATGGTTTCAAAAACGAAGTGCGCTCTGATATCGGTAGCCCATGCAATCTGTTTTTCACTTCCGGTTAAAGCTGTAAGGTTGTTGATAATTGTCATGTATTTGTTGTTATATGTTTCTGCCATCATTTTTGTGATCCCCTTTCCTTATCTTGATTATATTATACTACTTTTGAGTAGTATTGTCAAGAGTTTTTTTGAAATTTTTTTAAAAAATTTTTATTTTTTAACTGTGTAGATTCTGTGTAGATTTGTTGATTTTATTTGATTTTAATTGACACTGTTTGAACCAGCCGCAAAACGTTAGTAAAATGCTATTTATATAGATTTTAAGCCATTTTTCAGCGTTTAAGCCAAAAAAATAAAGCCGTACTCAAAAGTACGGCTTTGGCGGAGACGGTGGGATTCGAACTCTAATTATTTGGCTTATTTACTTAACAAATGGCTATCACTGTGTATTTTAGTGTGAAATGTGTTATTTCACTGCAAATATTCGTTCAGTTTTATCTGCGTTTTTCGTTTGCGGTTATCATTAATGTCGGTATAGATGTTAAGCGTTGTGCTGATGTCGGCGTGACCGAGCAATACCTGCGCATCCTTTGCGGCGATATCCGCCTCAAGCAAAATCGTTGCATAGCCGTGACGGAGCTGATGCGCCGTCAAGTCAAGCCCTGTGACCGACTGCCACAGCTCCCATGCTTTTCGAAAAAAATGATCGCGAACAGGTGTTGACGGCGTGGGACTGAAAATATAATCGTTTGGTTTGCCGTTCGGAAGCAACGCCATCAGCGCATCCGGAATGATGATCTCACGCTTTCCGGCTTCTGTTTTCGGTTCTTTGATTTTTCCTTCATTATGCTCATAATAAACAGATTTGTTTATCTTAATGCGTTTTTCCTTTCGGTTGACATCGCGGAATTGTAGGGCAAGAGCTTCCCCTTTGCGGCAGCCTGTGTAGAGGATAAACACCGCGAGAAAACCAATGTCCCAGCCTTTGTAGAGGATTCCAAACGATTTTTTGATAACGGAAATCTCCTTGTCTGTCGGCGCACGACGTTTCTTCGAGCCGTGCCCTTTGGGGACGGTAACATATTCGCAGGGATTTGATTCGCACAGATCCTCAACGATAGCAAATTTGAATATCATATTTAAAATATCCAAGCGTGTAGCGCAGGTTTTTCGGGCATAGCTTTTTGGCAGCTGTTTCAGATATTGGTTAATATCCTTGTGCGTGATCTGCTTGATGTAGTCTTTTGCAAAATACTCCTTCAATTCTTTAAACGCACACTGGTAGCCTTTTTGTGTGGTAGGGGAGAGTGTTTCCCAGTGTTCGCTGTGCCACATATCCGCAACAGCGGAAAACAGTTCGCCGTGTTTTTCTTTCATGGCGCGATTGTTTTCATATTCGCGGATTTTTTTGTAAACGTCCGCTTCCTTTTGGGCACGGAAGGCAACGCGCTTGCCGTCGATCATCATAATTTTCTCATACAATCCGTCCGGTCGGCGATAGAGCTTTTTCTTGGCACCGATCGGCGCGCCGCAGTGGTTGCAAAACTTTGAGCCGTCGGGGATTGTTTTTCTGCATTTTTTACATTTCATGGTTTGCTCCTTTCTTGACAAACGCGAGCAAACCATGCTATAATAACTCTTGTCTGGGGAGATAGTATAGTATGGTTCACTCTGTATTATATTTTCTCGCTGTCCGCTCTATCCTGTTGGCGCAGGGTAGGGCGTTTTTTTGTTTAATCAAAAACTATTAACTTTTTTATCATAAATTCCATAGGATAAAAATTTATCACACTTGGGGCATTTACTGACAGCTAAATCCAACGGAATTGAAGTCATTGGCGTATATCGCTTGTCCTTGCCGCTGATTGAATAAATACGTCTTTTCCCGTCGGACAAAAGAGAATAAGACGAACAGTAATCGCAGCTATTTGAGGTGAACATGACAAATGTATCTAATCCATATCGTTTACATTTGTTAATGACTTCTTTCAATTTTCCGTCAGGAAGCTTGATGGTGTTGCGCTTTTTTAATATGCCCATAAATGGCACCTCCTGTTTTAGAGTCTTTATTTTGGTTCTTCACGTGATGTATTTTTTCATTTGTGGCTAAACAATTTTTGCAATTCCTAAAACCTTTCCGACACAAATCACGTCGTTGTATTTACTGAGTGAAATATTGTCGTATTCTTCGTTAACCGAAATTAATTCATTTATACCTAACTTTTTGATATATCCGCAGTTGTCCACAATAAATATACCGATTTCGTTTTGCTCAACTGTCGGCTGGAGCTTGACGAGCACCTTGTCGCCGTCGTGATATTGTGGGAGCATACTGTCACCCGATACCTCTATTACAACATTTGCGCGTCTGGCTTCAGGTGTATCGAGCACATCGACCCATGTAGTATATTCATCGTCACCGAGCCACTGACCGGTACCGGCTGAGGCTTTAAGTTCAGCCATTGGTAAAGTGATTACCTTTGGTTCGTCACTGACCTCGGTGCAGCGCTTATATTCATTTTCAAGTAAATCATCAACTGCTTTTTTACCGTACCTGTCAAGGGTGCGGTATTTTACTATATGTTCTATCTCATTTCGATTGACAGTTTCTGCGAATAATTCTTCAATTGATAGTGTAGAATCTCGTTTTTTATGAAGCTTTTGAGCTTCATAAATGTTTCCGGTTTGCTCTAACAAATCAGAATCAAGTGTTAATACTCTATCTAACACGCTATCGTCAACGCGGACATCGCTACGACCTATTAAATAATCAATAGAACATCCGAAAAAGTCTGCAAGCTTGATTAGCATTTCAGAATTCGGTTCGCGGTCACATTTTTCATATGAGATGTAAGTTGTATATGGTATTCCAAGTTTTATGGCAATTTGACGCATGCTTAATCCGGTTTCTGTTCTAAGTTCTTTTAATTTCAACATAATATATATGTCAACATAAAAACTTTAAAAACATATACAAATTGCATACGCTTGTTTTGTGCATTTATACAATTTGTGGATTTTCGATTGACACATTTACTCATTGTGTGTATAATCTTTTTAAAAAGAAGGTTATACACATATTGCGTTTATAATTTATTTGTACACGCGAAACGTGTACACAAAAGGAGGTGAGAAATTGGAAGTATATAAGTACCCGAATATTGAAGCGGAAAGAGCACGAAATGGTTTTTCACAAGAAGAACTTATAAAACGTCTCGGATACAAAGAACGTCGGTCTTATTATTGCTGGCTTACAAGTGGCAATATTCCGACATCTGTTCTAATCAAGATGGCAGATTTATTTGACTGTTCAGTTGACTACCTTCTTGGAAGGACGCGAAACCCTATGAAAGCGGGCAAATAATACATTGAAAGGGAAAACGACATGAAAGCTATTGAATACAAAGGTCAAAAGGTAATTACCACCGCCATGCTCGCGGAAGCGTATGGAATCGACACTGCTAATCTTCGCAACAATTTCAAGCGCAACAAGAACAGGTTTGAGGAAGGAAAACATTACTTTCATCTTACCGGTGAAGAACTCAAAGAGTTTAAGCGCAACGTAACTGATAGTTACGCTGTGGGAAGTATAGCGAACACACTCTATCTCTGGACAGAACGCGGCGCAAATCATCACTGCAAAATTCTTGACACCGACAAGGCATGGGAGCAGTTTGAGAATCTGGAAGAAACCTATTTCCGCGTAAAGGAAGGCATTTACACCTTGCCTGCTCCCGACGGTATCAAATATCTGAACGGCGTTGCCAACTATCTCAGGGTGCAAAGAGCTATTATGAAAGATAAGGGGTGCTCGCCTATGGAGGTTGCGGTTATGAGCAAGCTGACGTGTGACACCTACGGTGTTCCGGTTCCCCGGAGCCTTGTGGAACCGAAGCCGTATGAACAGTTAATGCTTAACCCAGAAGATATTAAGCTGCTTGGAGGCTCAGGAGCAACAGTTTAGGAGGTGAAACCCAATGGACAAGCAATACATTTTGACGATCCTGTCGCGTCGGCGCGGCAGGAATCACAAGAACGAGCTCTATTTTCGCGGCACTTGCGAGCAGGCACGGGAAGCCGCAGAGAGAATCCGCAAGAGCTGCATAAGTTCCGGCGACGCTTACGTCCGCGTCGAAATCTGGCAGGTGATCGCCACCTCCTACAAGGGCACGGTCAGGGGGGCGAAGTAATGAAAAAAGTAATTACTTTTCTCTTGGCGATGGCGCTGGCGGCGACCATGGTCGCCTGCCACCAAATCAAGAGCGGCGAGGTCTACGACAAATACTATATTCCGGCGCATTCGGAGTCCTACACGACCTATGAGCGCGTTTATGACGACGGTCAATACCGCAGTGTGCCCGTCTTAAAATTCCGCTACGAGCCGCCGAAATACATGATCTACATCCGCCGCGAAAACGACAAGGGCGAGTGGGACACGGCGAGCTACGAGGTCGGCAAGGAACGCTACGACTCCATCAAGATCGGCGACGAGGTAAGCTTTGAGTAGGATGCAGAACAATGGCAAGAGAAAAAGAGGGGTTCAGAGAGCAGCTCGACCGGCTCGACGCGGCATTTCCGGGACGCGAAACGCTGAACTACAAAGATATAAGTATTCTTTTCGGGTACAGTCAGTCAACCGCAAAACGGCGCTGGAAGCCGTTTTATAAGGCGAGCGGCGGCGGCGTGCCGAAAGTAATGATTGCACACGAGTTGTGCAAGTAGGAGGTAACCATGAGCAAATCAAAAGTCTATCGGGAAAACGGCTACTATTTTAACTCCAAGACCGGCGAGCAGTATCTCTGGCAGGACGACGCACCGGCAGCGCACCGCGCAATCCGGCACGGCGAGAAAAAGCCGACCTTCGGCTACAAGCTGCGCCGTTTTCTGCGGCGCTTGGGCAGAGCATGCAGTCGAGTGATCGAGAGCGCCACGATCTATATGCAGTACACCTACCACGGCGAGGAGCCGCCGCTGACCGCCGAGGAGATGCACCGGCTGCACGTCAAGCCGGACGACAAGGTGATCGTGTGGGGTGACAGCCGTGGATAAAAAACGCGATACCAACACCTCAAAGCCGCCGGACTGTGCGTAGAGTGCGGCAAGTTTCCGGCAGCGGAGAAAGGAAATAAGATTAACTAAAGTATAGCCGATTTTTTCGGCTGAGTCAAGAAGGAGGCAATAAAAATGTCAGTCAAAATAACGTCCTTAGAGGTCGAGAACGTCAAGCGCGTCAAGGCGGTGCAGCTTGCGCCGAGCGAGAACGGATTGACGATCATCGGCGGCAACAACGGACAGGGAAAAACCTCGGTGCTCGATTCTATCGCGTGGGCGCTGGGCGGCGACCGGTTCGCACCGTCGGCGCCAAAGCGGGAGGGCTCTATGGTGCCGCCGCACCTCACCGTCCGGCTCAACAACGGCATTGTGGTGGAGCGCAAGGGAAAAAACAGCGACTTAAATGTTATTGACCCGTCAGGCAAAAAGCGCGGTCAGACGCTGCTCAACAGCTTTATCAGCCAGTTTGCGCTGGATTTGCCGCGCTTTATGAACGCGAACAACAAAGAAAAAGCCGACACCCTGCTGCGCGTCATCGGCGTGGGCGACAAGCTCTATGCGCTGGAGGACAAAGAGGCGCGGCTCTACAACGAGCGGCTCGCCATCGGCAGGATCCGCGACCAAAAGAGTCAGTTCGCCAAGGAGCTGCCCGATTATCCCGACGCGCCTGCGGAGCTGGTGTCTGCTTCGGAATTGATCAAAAAGCAGCAGGAAATACTTGCCAAAAACGGCGAGAACCGCCGTCTGCGCGAGCAAAAGGACAAAATAGAGGAACGCGCCAACGCCTTGCAGACGGAGATCACACGGCTCAGTGCGGAGCTGACGGGCGTGCTGGCACAGCTTGAAACCGCACGCAAAACCGTGGCGGAGCTTCACGACGAGAGCACCGCAGAGCTGGAGCGCAGCATTGCCGATATTGAAGAGATCAACCGCCGTGTGCGCGCCAATCTTGACAAGGACAAGGCGCAGACCGACGCCGAGCTGTTTGCCGAGCAGTACAACGCGCTTTCGCGTGAAATCGAAGCGGCACGCGCCGAAAAATACGATTTGCTCAACAACGCCGCGCTTCCCCTGGAGGGGCTGTCGGTCGAAAACAGGGAACTGACCTACAAAGGCTACAAATGGGACAGCATGAGCGGCTCTGAGCAGCTCCGCGTGGCGACGGCGATCATCCGTCAGCTTAATCCGCAGTGCGGCTTTGTCCTGCTCGACAAGCTTGAGCAGATGGACGCCGCAACCCTGCGCGAATTCGGCGCTTGGCTCGAACAAGAGGGCTTGCAGGCGATCGCAACGCGCGTCTCTACCGGCGGCGAATGCAGCATTATCATCGAGAACGGCTGTGTCGGCACAACATGGAAGGCAGGTACATTTTAATGAATATTACAAGAGGAAAAATCGCTTCGGCACAAAAGGTCGTCATTTACGGACCCGAGGGGATCGGCAAGAGCACCTTTGCGGCACGCTTTCCCGAGCCGCTGTTCATCGACACCGAGGGCAGCACCAAAAATATGGATGTGGCGCGAATGGACAAGCCCTTGTCCTGGACGATGCTCCGCAATCAGATCGCGTACATCCGTCAGCATCCTTCCGTTTGCCGCACGCTGGTGATCGACACCATCGACTGGGCAGAAAAGCTCTGCGTAGAGGACATCTGCGCCACGCATAACAAGCGCGGCATTGAGGACTTCGGCTACGGCAACGGCTATGTCTACGAAATGGAGGAGTTCAACCGCCTGCTCGGCAGTCTGGAAGCGGTTGTGGACGCCGGCGTCAACGTCGTGCTGACCGCACACGCGCAGCTGCGCAAGTTCACGCAGCCCGACGAGTTCGGCGAATATGACCGCTGGGAGCTGAAGCTCGGCAAAAAGACCGGCTCGCTCATCTCTCCGCTGGTCAAGGAATGGGCGGACTTGCTCCTGTTTGCCAACTACAAGACCGTCGCCGTGGCGGCGGACGACAAGGGCAAAAAGTTCAAGGCACAGGGAGGCGAGCGCGTGATGTACACGACCCATCACCCCTGTTGGGACGCAAAGAACCGCCACGATCTGGCGGACATGCTGCCCTTTGATTACGGCGCAATCGCGCACATTTTCGCCGCGCAGCCGGTCACACAGCCGGTCGCACAAACAGCTCCACAGCCCGTGTCTGCCGAGATAGAACGGCTGACGGACACACCGCAACCCGAGGTCAGACAGCAGCCTGCGCCGGGGATCCCGACCGAGCTTGCGCAGCTCATGCAGCAGAACAGCGTCACGGAGGAGGATATTCGCCTTGCTGTCAGCCAGCGCGGCTATTTTCCGTTTGATACACCCATCTCCGCTTATCCGCCGGACTTTGTGAGCGGCGTTCTGGTGGGCGCATGGGAACAGGTTTATAACATGATTTTGAATAACAACGATTTACCATTCACAATGGAAGGAGATTAAAATGGCAGATTTTGAAAGAGAATTAAACTGGGATGATGAAATAACAGACGAAACAGGGAGCTTTGAACCGTTGCCCGAGGGTGACTATTCGTTCACGGTCGCCAAGATAGAGCGCGCGCGTTCGAGCGGCGGCGGAAAGCTGCCGCCCTGCAACATGGCAAAGGTCACGCTGAACGTACACGGCGCGGAATATGATAAGGAGATCGTTGAAAATCTGGTGCTGCATTCCTCGCTGGAATGGAAGCTGTCGCAGTTCTTTTTGTCTATCGGCTTGAAAAAGCACGGCGAGCCGCTGCGTATGAACTGGACAGCGGCAACGGGAAAAACCGGCAACTGTCACGTCGGCGTCCGCACCTTCAAACGCAGGGACGGCGGCGAGGGCACATCCAACGAAATCATAAGGTTTTATGCATACGACGAATTTGTGCAGGTGGTGCAGCCTGCCGCGCAGACAGCGTATCAGCAGCCGTCCGCACCTGCCTATCAGCAGCCGAGCTATCAGCAGCCGAGCTATCAGCAGCCGTCCGCACCTGCCGCGAGCGGTTGGAAACGGGGCAGCTTCTGATGGAGCTGCGCCCTTATCAGCAGCAGGCAAAGGACAGGATCTTTGAGGAGTGGCGAGCCGGAAACAGCAAGACGCTCCTCGTCCTGCCTACCGGCTGCGGAAAAACGATCGTATTCGCCAAGGTGTCGGAGGACTGCGTGCGGATGGGCGGCAGAGTGCTCATCCTCGCGCACCGCGGCGAGCTGCTCGAACAGGCAGCGGACAAGATCCTCAAAACGACCGGTCTTGTTTGCGCCGTCGAAAAGGCAGAGAGTTCCTGCCTCGGACAGTGGTACCGGATCGTCGTCGGCTCGGTGCAGTCTCTGATGCGCGACAAGCGGCTGGCGCAGTTTGACGCCGGTTATTTTGATACCATCATCATCGACGAAGCTCACCACGCGCTCAGCGAGAGCTATCAAAAGATCCTCAATCATTTCAGCGCCGCTCGGGTGCTCGGCGTCACCGCGACGCCCGACCGCGGCGACATGAAGAATCTCGGGCAGGTGTTTGACAGTCTTGCCTACGAATACACCATGCCGCAGGCGATAAAAGAGGGCTATCTTTGCCCGATCAAGGCGGTCACGATCCCGCTCAGGCTCGACCTGTCCGGTGTGGCGACGCAGGCAGGCGACTTTAAGGCGAGCGACGTCGGCAGCGCGTTGGAGCCCTATCTCTATCAAATCGCCGATGAAATGCAGCGCTACTGCACCGGTCGCAAAACCGTGGTGTTTTTGCCGCTGGTCAGCACCTCGCAAAAGTTCTGCTCCATTCTCAACGCGCGCGGTTTTCGGGCTGCCGAGGTCAACGGCAACAGCAGCGACCGCGCCGAAGTGCTCGCCGACTTTGAGAGCGGCAAAACGAACGTCCTGTGTAACTCCATGCTGCTCACCGAGGGCTGGGACTGTCCGTCGGTGGACTGCGTGATCGTGCTCCGTCCGACCAAGGTGCGCGGCTTATACTGCCAGATGGTGGGACGCGGCACCCGGCTGAGCAAGGGAAAAACGGAGCTGTTGCTGCTCGATTTTCTTTGGCACACCGAGCGCCATGAGCTTTGCCGTCCGGCGCACCTGATTTGCGAGAGCACAGAGGTCGCCGAAAAAATGACCGAAAAACTCGCCGAACAGGCAGGCTGTGCCGTCGATATTGAAGAAGCCGCCGAACAGGCGGAGAGCGATGTGGTGGCACAGCGCGAGGAAGCGCTTGCCGAAGCGCTCGCCGAAATGCGCACACGCAAGCGCCGTCTGGTTGACCCGCTGCAATTTGAAATGTCGATACAGGCGGAGGATCTGACGAGCTATGTCCCGTCCTTTGGCTGGGAGATGTCGCCGCCGACCGAGGCACAGCTGAAAGCGCTCGAAAAGCTCGGCATTTTTCCCGACCAAATCGAGAACGCAGGCAAGGCAAAGCTGCTGCTTGACCGGCTGGGCAAGCGCCGTGCGGCAGGACTGACAACGCCCAAGCAGATCCGCTTTTTGGAGAGCAAGGGCTTCCGCCACGTGGGAACATGGCAGTTTTCCGACGCCAAAAGCCTGATCGACCGCATCGCCGCCAACGGCTGGCGCGTGCCCTACAGCATCGACCCCAACACCTACCATGAAGGAGCGAGCGCGTGAACGATATACAAAGAATACTGAGTTATATTCCGCCGTCGGAGCTGACCTATACCGAGTGGGTCAACGTCGGCATGGCGCTCAAGGCGGAGGGCTTTGGCTGCGCGGTCTGGGACGACTGGAGCCGCGCCGACCGCCGCTATCATTCGGGGGAATGCGAACGCAAATGGGAGACCTTTACCGGCGCCCAAACGCCCGTCACAGGCGGCACGTTGGTGCAGATGGCAAAGGAGCGCGGTTTGCCGGTGCATGAGTCGCGCGCCCTCGGCTGGGATGATGAGATCAACTTTGAGATCGAACAGATGGCAAGCGGCGAAGGCGAACCGCTGCGCGAGCCGGACACATGGGATCCTGTGCGCGAGATCACGACCTATCTTGAAACCCTGTTCGAGCCGGACGATTATGTCGGCTATGTCACCGATACATGGAAAAAGAACGAGGACGGCAAGGTCAGGCACTGCCCGACAAAGGGCTGCTGCGACCGCACGGCAAAAGAACTGCTCGACAAGCTAAAGACCTGCGGCGGCGACGTCGGCGCGGTGTTCGGCGACTGCAACCCCGAGGCGGGCGCATGGATCCGCTTCAATCCGCTCGACGGCAAGGGTGTAAAAAACGAGAACGTCACCGCCTTTCGCTATGCGCTTGTCGAGTCCGACACCCTGCCGCTCGAACAGCAAAACGCGCTGATCCGCGAGCTGGAGCTGCCCGTCGCCGTGCTGGTGTACAGCGGCGGCAAGTCCGTCCACGCCATTGTCAAAATCGACGCGGACAGCTATGAGGAATACCGCCGCCGCGTGGATTATCTGTACAATATATGCCGCAAAAACGGTCTTGAAATCGACCGGCAAAACCGCAATCCGTCACGCCTGAGCCGCTTGCCGGGCGTGACGCGCGGCGACAAAAAACAGTATATCATCGACACGCACCTCGGCAAAAAAAGCTGGGACGAATGGGTTGACGGCATGGAGAGCCTGCACGACGATTTGCCGGACTTTGAAAACCTCGCCGATTATTTTGACGATCCGCCGCCGCTTGCGCCGCCTCTGATCGACGGCGTGCTCCGTCAGGGACACAAAATGCTGCTCGCGGGTCCTCCCAAGGCAGGCAAATCCTTTGCGCTGATCGAGCTTGCCGTTTCCATCGCTGAGGGGGTGCCGTGGCTGGGCTTCGGCTGTGCGCAAGGCAAGGTGATGTATGTCAACCTCGAACTGGACAAGGCGAGCTGCTTTCGCCGCTTTGTTGACGTCTACAAGGCGCTCGGCGTGCCGCACGACCATATCCAAAACATTGATATTTGGAACCTGCGCGGTCTGTCTGTCCCGATGGACAAGCTCGCGCCCATGCTGATACGCCGTGCCGCCAAAAAGGGCTTTATCGCCGTCATCATCGACCCGATCTACAAGGTGCTCACCGGCGACGAAAACAGCGCCGAACAGATGGCGCGCTTTTGCAACCAGTTTGACAAGGTGTGCACAGAGCTGGGCTGCGCGGTCATCTACTGTCACCATCATTCCAAGGGCATACAGGGCGGCAAGCGCAGCATGGACAGGGCGTCGGGCTCCGGCGTGTTTGCACGCGACCCCGACGCGCTGCTTGACTTCACCGAGCTGGAGGTCACGGAAAGCCTGTACATTCAGCAGGAAAACCGCGAGATCTGCCGGATCGCCGAGCGATGGATCCGGCGGTTTCACCCGATCGAGGATGTGTGCTCGCAGGACGATTTGTGTTCCGCACAGAGCATGGTCGAGATCGCCCGAAAAACGCTTACAGAGCAATCCTTCAAGCTGATGATGAAAGATGTTGACGAAGTCAAAAAAGCCGTCAGACGCCGCCGTGCGTGGCACATAGAGGGCACGCTGCGCGAGTTCCCGGCGATGGAGCCGATCAACCTCTGGTACACCTACCCGATACATACGCCCGACACAGACGGCATGCTCGGCGACTGCGCCTTTGACGGCGTGCGCAACTCCAAAAACTCTCCTTATTCTCAAAATTTCGGCAAGAAGAAATCGAAGGAGGAGAAGAAGGAGGAACGCAAGGAAAGCATTGAAGAGATATTCAATGCTTGCAATGTTGACGGAAATGTGACTGTTTCTGACCTCGCCGAATATAGCGGAAAGGCAGAAATGACGGTGCGCAGATACATCAAAGAGCATGGCGGTTTTGTGATTGAGGGCGGTTTTGTTAGCCGAAAAACAGAGTAACAAAATCGAATAACACGTTTTTTTGTTGCAATCACATTCTCGAATTGTTTTTGTTACTGTTCAAAGTAACAAAGTCGATATTATTCGGTTTTGGTGTTACAGTCACAAAATCGAATAATTTATCGAAAATGATAGAGTAACAAAAATGTATATATTATAAATTTATAATTTTGTGTCCCGAGGGACGGACACAAAAATTATATTTACAATAATGACGCGCGAGGAGGCGCGGAAACATGACAACAGAATTTTTTATTTCAATGGTGCCGCCAACCGTGACCCATCAGGAAAAGAAAATCACCGCCGTCAACGGCAGGTTGCACTTCTACGAGGGACCCGAGCTGAAGAACGCGCGGCAAAAGCTGACGGCGCATCTGTCGGGGCACGCACCGGCGACGCCCTACACCTCGGCGGTCAGGCTTGTGACAAAGTGGCTGTTTCCAAAGGGCAGCCACCAAAACGGCGAATGGCGCACCTCCAAGCCCGACACCGACAACCTGCAAAAGCTCCTAAAGGACGTGATGACGTCGCTGCACTATTGGAAGGACGACGCGCTTGTCTGCTCGGAACTGTGCGAAAAGTTTTGGGCGGATTTGCCGGGACTCTATATTTACATCGAGGAGCTGCCGCAGCATGACGACCGCACGCGTAAAGTATAACCTTGGCAAACAGGTGCGCTGGCGCGGCAAGCCCTACAAGCTGACCGCCTGCATTATGCGCGTCAGAAACGGCGGTTTTTATTACCAGGGCGAATTGCAGGACGCCAAGGCGCGCAGCTCGCTCATCATCGCTGACTTAAAAGAAATTGAGGAGGAACACACATGATTTTGATTTTTATCGGCTGCATAGCAGCCGCCGGCGCGATCGGTTTTGTGACAGCGACACTGTTTAAAGCCGGCGCCGATCACAGAGAAGAGCCGCCGCACAGAGAGCCGACCAAGCTGCTGACAGTCGGTTGCTCGGTGAAATATCACGGCAGGACATGGGAAATCAAGCGGTTTATGGTAGATTCAGAGAACCAAACCATCGCCGTACTGGAGAGCAAAGGCGACGGTGAGATCATACTCAGACGCACGATGGCGCCGGTTGAGGAGTTGGAGGTGAGCGAGGAATGAGCGTGATGATTAAGGGCATGGAAATGCCAAAAAATTGTATGGAGTGTGATTTGCACTTTACCGCCAGAGGACTTGATGAAGAATGTATTTTTTCCAATGACACGGTTGAGGATTGTACTGAAAGGCGATTATATCGTTGTCCCCTTGTCGAAATCCCCACGCCGCACGGCAGGCTGATTGATGCGGATTATATTAATGGTTCAGGGCTGATTGAATGGCAAAAATCAATTGTCAAGGCAGAAATAAGCCAAGCCCCAACTGTCGTAGAAGCGGAGGGTGTCAATGAGTAAACGAATTATTGATGTTTGTTGTGGTAGTAAAATGTTCTGGTTTGATAAGGATAACGCAGACGTGGAGTTTTGCGACAATCGCATAGTACCGCTGACGGAATACTACCCACACCGTTTTATTGAGGTTAGCCCGGACACAGTTTGTGATTTCACAAATTTGCCTTTTGATGATAATTCGTTCTATCTGGCCGTGTTTGACCCTCCGCATTTACAGTGGGCGGGAGACACAAGCATTATGGCCATGAAATACGGAAAATTAAAAGGTGATTGGCGTGCAATGCTGACATCTGGGTTTAATGAGTGTATGCGTGTGTTGCGCCCAAACGGAGTTTTGATTTTTAAATGGAGCGAGATACAATTTCCGCTATCTGAAATTCTTCCGCTATTCTCGCAAAAGCCTTTATTTGGTAATCGTATGATAAAGCGAGGTAACAAAACACATTGGCTCGCATTTATGAAAGCGGAGGTGAGCGAGTGATGACTTGCAAGGATTGTATTCATTTTGAATCTTGTAAAAACCTATATGAAACGCACGGAGAAGGATTAAGCGGAGATAGTTGCGTTTGTGATTCTTTCAAAGACCGCTCCGATTCGTGGAGCTGCCTGACGTCGGCGATTATGACACAGTAACTACCATTGATGAAGCTATAGACCACTGTTATCAAATTGCTACAAGTACCGATGAAACCGTTTGTGCGGAGTGCAAAGCCGAACATATGCGTCTATGCGGCTGGTTAGGCGATTTGAAGAGAAGAATAGTCGCCGAGCAGGCGCTAAAGGAGTGTGAGAATAACTAATGTATTTAAACGTGACGAATTATACAATCGAAGGCAAATGCTCAAATTGCGGAGAGTGTTGCAGCAATACACTGCCACTCTCCGCTGGGGAAATCAAAATTATAAAAAACTACATCAAAAAGCACAAAATCAAAGAACAGCGCCACAATTATATGGTTGGTGCGGATATGACTTGCCCTTTTCGTGACGAAGTGAACAAAAAGTGTCTTATTTACCGCGTAAGACCTCAAATTTGCAAACAGTTTATGTGCAGCCACACAATAGAAGATATCAAAAAAAGCAGGTTGTATTTTCACGAAACTAATAGGGTTGTTTTTATGAGAAATGAGTTCTTCGGCAACCCTGAGGATGTTAAGTGGTTCTCGAATGTTATTAGGATGGGAACAGGAGCATGTGAAATCAATGGCTGAAAAATTAAAACCTTGCCCGTTTTGTGGCGGAAATGCTGAGCATTATGTAGGGCACCACATAAGCAATGATACAACTCTACCCCACGAAATAAGATGTAAAGATATTTTTGGCTGTGGCGCGTGTATTAGAGAGTCGATAAGTCCTTACTCAAAAGATTATGAAAAACAAGTGGAAAACCTTTATGATAGGTGGAACACAAGGCAGACATTAAAGGAGCGTGGAGAAAATGCCCACTGAACTAACCCTCGAAGCCGCCATTATCGAGCTGAACCGCCTGAAAACGACAGAGAGCATGGACATTGACCGCGAACGGCTGACAGCGGCGATTGACACGCTGAAAGACGCGGCGCGGTTTCGGATTAAGCAAGCACCAAAAACTCAGTATTACGACAATCAAAGCGGTGAGAATGGTTATAACCCGTTTTGCCCAAGGTGTGACAGCAGGGTTTTTGAAATCAGCGACCAATACTGCCCGACATGCGGTCAAGCGCTCGATTGGGAGGTGAAAGAATGAATTACCGTAAAGCTATAGACATCATTGAAAACAACTTCCCCAAAACCACCAAAATGGTGAACGGACGATATCAAGGCGGTTTTGACAATCATGAATCTGATTTTGGGAAAGCGCTTGATAAGGCTTGCGAAGCGTTGGAAAAGCAGATACAGAGAAAGGTAATACGCGACGGAACCGACGACATGGATTTTATCAGGTGCCCACAGTGCGAAAATATTTTAGGTCAAATCGGTGACATTTATATCGATGATTGCTACCAGAAATATTGTGATCGGTGCGGTCAGGCGCTGGATTGGAGCGACGTTTAAAGCAAATCAATGAAATTATATTATTAACACAAAAAACGCGGCACAAGCCAAATAAGGCAAAAACAGAGGTGAAGAAAGTGAAAGCAAGAGTTCCCGGATATATTTCGGCGAAAACAAAGAAAGCAATCCATGACGAGATAGAGCTGGAATGGAAGAAGCTGGAAGCCCGAAAAAAGCGCGAAATGGCAGAAAGAGTTTTGAAAATTTTCCTTTGCGTTTTGGTAGAGCAATATGGATTCGGTAAAAAGCGCGGTCGGGAGTTCTACGACCGCTGTGGCAAAATGCTCAGCGAGACGGATGATAACCCCATCTTTTGGGAGCAGCGCGACCGGATCTGCATTGACTACCTCGGCATCGATGACTTTGAGCGTGATTATACCTATCACGGTAAGGCTGTCAGGGACGGCGACAAATAGCCCACAACAGCACCGCACGGCTGTTTAAAAAAACTCATATACACATTAATTTCTTAAAATTCAAAAAATAATCGCCCTCGGTGCGGCGAGGGCGAGGAGGTGAAATGGAAAAATGAAAAAAGATTATTCATGGGTAACGAACAAATTCCAGAAGGATACAAACCAAATCCAAAATGTTTTGAAACCAAAAGCAAAAGATTACAAGTTATTTTAACACCAAGCCTTTTTTATATGCTCAAAGAAAAAGCAAAAATGACAGGTGTTTCAGTAAACGAACTTGTAAATATAGCTATTGAGAGAATAGTAACCACAATTTAGTGAGGTGACCCACCATAAACGCCAAAGAATATCTAAACCAAATCCGCCGCATTTCCTGCGAGATTGCCGCCAAAGAAGCGGAATTGACAGAACTTGAAAAGACGCTGCACGGAGCCGCGATGCAGGAGGTGCGCGTCAAGTCAAGCGCGAGTCATGACCCGATGAAGCTGGTGGACGTGATTGTCGATTTTCAGGCGGAAATCCGGCAGGAAATCGCGCAGGCTATCAGTTTGAAAAAGGAGATTCACCAAAAAATCAATCAGCTGTCCAAGCCGATCTATGTCGGTGTTTTGACGGATTATTATATCAACAATCTGGAGTGGTGCAGGATTTCGGAGCGGCTGCACATTTCCGAGCGTCAATTATACCGCATTCACGGCAACGCGCTCAGCGAATTTCGCAAAAAATTTGATATGATTTAGTAAACATGTCAGTAAATGTCATTGAATGTCAGTCGATTTATATGTTATGATTAAACTGTGATAATCAGATAACAAGAGAGTGCATAGTAGAAATCTCCTTTTATGATACAACAAGCAGCTGACATTGGGTGGTGTCAGCTGTTTGTTGTTTATGAGGTAAAACATGCCGAGAAAAGCAAAGCGACCGTGCGCGGCTCCCGGGTGCCCTAAGCTGACGGACGGGATCTATTGCGAAGATCACGCGGCGCAGGCAGAGCAAGAGCGCTTGCAGCAGCAGCGACAATATAACCGATACAAGCGCGACCCCGAGGTCGTCAAAAAGTATGACGGACGCTATAAAAAACTTCGCAATTTGTACATACAACAACACCCACTGTGCGAGGCGTGCTTAAAGCGCGGACTGCTGACGCCTGCCGAGGAAGTGCATCACATCGTTCCGGTAAAATGGGGCGGCAAGCACAGCTTTGAAAATTTTATGGCGCTGTGCCAGTCGTGCCACACCAAGCTCGAGCGCGAGATCGGCAGCCGGTAGGGGGGTTCAAAT